>NZ_JAJUXJ010000008.1:0-505019 GCF_021390415.1 Dyadobacter sp. CY327
AAGGCAAAAATAAAATGTCCGTTCTCAATGCAGTCAGAAACAAAATCGTCCACATCATCTTTGCCCTAATAAAAAACCAAGCAACCTATCAAGATCACTTGGTTTTATCATAGAAATCAGGCTGACAAGCTTTCAGGCAAGCAATTCCTCAACCAGCCTCCAAACCAACTCACTCTCATAACCCTTCCCCAGAGCAAACCTCACCAATTTCTGTTTCAGCTTAAAAGGATCATTCTCTGTTTTCAAAAGCAAATTCCTCTTCTTCTCCAAAAGCGTTCTAAGCCCCTCCACATATGCCTTATCCTCAATCTCCCCCATTCCCTTTTCAATGCTATATTGACTCAGCCCACGCCGGTTGAGCTCCTGCCTGATCTTCATCCGGCCCCAATTTTTAATCCTGAATTTTCCACCAGCATAAGTTTTCGCGAAGCGTTCTTCACTCAGATAATTCATGGAAATCAGCTCAGCGATGAGCTCGTCGGCCTCTTCGCCCCACACATTCCACTTTTTCAGGCGTTGGCGCACTTCATCTTGCGTTCTTTCCTGGTAAGCACAATAGGAAGCAGCTTTTTGCAGGATTAGGCGATCCATGAATTGATTTTTATATTAAATATTTTTAACAAGGTGCAAGAATAAAGAAAATATCATTCGCGAATAACTATTTTTGGAATAATAAAAACACCCCGAACGCCCCAAACCTAAACGATTCGATGACATTCAAACGCCGCTCTTTTCTCAAACTTTTACCCGCATTGCCAGGCCTTTCATTCATATCAAAACCAGCAGAAAACAATGTTCCCGCAAGAATTTCCATGCGGTTCATCGTTGCCTCCGACGGACATTATGGCCAGCCAAACACCGATTTCAAACAATTCCACACGGATTTGATCAGCTGGGTGAATCGCGAGAAAATGCAGAAAGGCGTTGACTTCCTATTCTTCAACGGCGACCTCATCCACGACGATCCGACATTGTTATATGATTTCAAAAACACGATCAGCAACCTCAGCGTGCCGTTTTACGTAAGTCGCGGCAATCACGATAAAGTTGGCCTGGACGTGTGGCAAAGCACGTGGGGTTACCCCACAAACCACAGTTTTGCAAAAGGTGAATACGCATTCATCATCGGCGACACTTCCAACGAAAAAGGCGAATACGTGTGCCCGGATGCAACTTGGCTAAAAAACGAAATCGCCAAACACAAGGACAAAAAGGGCATTTTCGTATTCCTGCACATCACCCCCGCCAAATGGACCGTGAACGGAATCGAATGCAAGGAAGTCATCGACCTCTTCGAAAACACCCCCAACATCAAAGCCATCTTTAACGGTCACGACCACGACCAAGACAGCACGAAAATCTACGGAAAGAAACCCTATTTCTTCGACGGCCACTTCGGAGGAAATTGGGGAACGACTTATAAAGGTTACCGGATTGTAGAGATTTATGAGGATAGCACGTGGCAGTCGTATCAGTATAACCCGACGGCTGCGCCAGTTTTGAATAGTTTTACTGGGAAGAGTTAGAAGTCAAATAGTGATACTTTGCTCCCAAAATTTAATACTTCAATCTCAAAAGACAAGATCTTAAAGAATTTTCATACCTTTGCGTCAACACGTTCACCCCCCTTCCCATTAGAACAGGGCGCTTAGGGTGAACTTTTTATAGCGAATGGATAAAATTCCTTATTCAAAGCCCTCTTAACATTTGCCAGTCAACTTCAACAACTTATTGACCGCGGTTTGATTGTTGAAGACCCTCAGAAAGCATTGCATTTACTTGAAAATGTCAGCTACTATCGCATCAGTGGTTATTGGTATCCATTGCTCGCCGATAAGCAGTTGCATACTTTCAAAGAAGGCTCCTCATTTGAAACTGCATTCCAGCTTTATTGTTTTGATCGCGAACTAAGGCTACTCATCAGTTCAGAATTAGAAAAGATTGAAGTTGCTGTTAGGGCGAAGATGATCTATGTTTTGTCACAAAAATATGGTGGGTTTTGGTTCGAAAACTTAACATTGTTTAAAGATCCGGATAAATTCAAAGGTCAGATATTAGGTAAATTGAAAGAAGAATATGAACGAAGTGATGAAGAATTCATCAAAGCCTTTCGAGATAAATACTCTAACCCATTCCCTCCTTCCTGGATGATCATGGAAATTGTATCATTTGGCACACTATCTAAATTGTATTCGCAGCTTGCTCCTGGAAAGGAAAAACGAGACATTGCTCAATATTTTGGTTTACCCGACTCTGTTTTTGGCACCTGGCTTCATAGCATTGTGTATCTACGAAATGTTTGTGCACACCATTCCAGATTATGGAATCGCGGTTTGAGCATAAAACCACAATCGCCGCATTCACCAAGAAAGGTTTGGCTGAATAATCGTAACGTGCGCACGGATAAAGCATACTTTGCCTTATCGATGACAAAATATCTTTTGCAAACGGTTAATCCCAAATCTCGATTTACTATTAAGTTCACTCAATTACTAAGCAAGTATCCAAATGTAGATGTGAAGGCGATGGGATTTCCAGACAATTGGGAGAAAGAGCCGCTATGGCAAAGCCAGGTTTGAATTTGACGGAATGTGCCGTCAAGCAATTAAGGAGGCTGCAACCGGAGCCATACTTATAATATCAACGCGATTTCTAGAAACAGAAAGTTCCTCCGGAACATTTGCTAACCAAAATCCCAGAGGGATTCCCTGTTTATAGCAACACAATGTCATTCAAATTTTTTGGCTCCAGCGGAGCCTCCTAAAAGCCAGAGCAAAAAAAGCTTGTTGTATTTTGCGACAAGTTCGTTTACATTTGAAATATGAAATCATTTTCGTCAATTGACGAAGCTTTTAAGTGGTTTCTTGAAAACGTTTACAAAAATCTTCCTCCTGAGCAGAAAAAGGGGCGATTAACATATGCCTGGCGAGATTATACGCATGGAGGAAGCATTACTGAAAAACGGATGAGAGAAATCTTAGAGGAATTTGGCGATATAGAAGTTAAGACTATTGTTAACTACAAGCCAAACTGATTTTTTTTGACCACATCTTGTCGTAAAATACAACAGACTTATAAACACAAATTGACCATGATGAACACTTCTCAAACACATTATGCAACATTGCCGGATCACCTAGCAATCCTCCAACAATTCTTCCAGACCGACAAAGGAAGTGAAATCATTGAATCGCTGAACAAGAATATTGAGAGCATCCTCTTTACTGAAAGCATTGACTCGATCACGCCTGAAATGCGCGTGCATATTGCGAACCAGCTACGAGTTGCAACGTTGCTATCCAAGTTGGAGCGTTGTTATAAGGAGATTGGTTAATGCAACTAAGACTTTCCAAGTTTTGAAAACTTAGAAAGTCTCGTCACCAGCGAAACGGATGGGCAACTAAACAACCCGAACCAAATGATTCTTCTTCCCTTTCGAAATCAACAAAAACCGATCTTGCAGCAAACTAAAATCACTCAAAGCTTGCTCAGCAGAGGTTACTTTTACCTTATTAACACTTACCGCATTTTGCTGAATCGCTCGTCTTGCCTCTCCTTTTGAAGCATAAATTTCGGATTTGGTAACGGTTGAAATCAAATCCGTAATGTTTGCCGTTTCGCTCCACTCGACCTTTGTGATGTCCGTTTGGGGCACGCCTGCGAAGATGGTGTCGAACTCGTCGGCTTCGATACTTTGTAATGTTTCCAATGTTGCTTTGCCGAATAACACTTCTGATGCTTTCAAAACGGTTTGATATGCACGTTCTGAGTGGATTCGGATCGTTAGTTCGGATGCCAATGCTTTTTGCATGATGCGCAAATGTGGCTCGGCGGCATGGCTCGTTTCTAATGCTTTAATTTCTTCTCTGTTTTTGAAAGAAAAAACCCGCAGATAACGCGGCAAATCCTCATCGGCCTGGTTGAGCCAGAATTGGTAAAACTCATATGGAGACGTTTTTTCAGCATCCAGCCAGATGTTCCCGCCTTCGCTTTTGCCGAATTTCGAACCGTCGGATTTGGTTAAAAGTGGCGTTGTTAATGCGTATGCTTTGAAATAACCTTCTTCGTCGCCTTCCTTGCGACGGATGATTTCAGTCCCGGTTGTAATGTTGCCCCATTGATCGGAGCCGCCCATTTGCAAACGGATATTCTTGTTTTTGTATAAATGATAAAAATCGTAGCCTTGCAGCAATTGGTAAGAAAACTCTGTGAATGAGATTCCCGTTTCCAAACGCTTTTTAACCGAGTCCTTCGACATCATATAATTGACGCTCAGAAACTTGCCAGCTTCACGCAAAAATTGCAAAAAGCCAATGTCCTTGAACCAATCATAATTATTAACCATTTCAGCTGAATTCTCTCCGCAGTCAAAATCAAGGAATTGTTCCAATTGCTTGCGAATGCCATCTTGATTAACGCGCAATGTATCTTCATCCAAAAACGACCGTTCCGATGCTTTAAATGACGGATCGCCGATCATTCCCGTTGCGCCACCGATCAATGCAAATGGCTTATGACCAGCACGTTGAAAGTGGACCAAAAGCATGATCGTAGCCAGGTTACCGATGTGCAACGACGAGGCCGTTGGGTCGAAACCGATGTAGCCAGCCGTCATTTCTTTTTTCAGTTGCTCATGCGTTCCGGGCATCATATCATGAAGCATTCCGCGCCAGCGCAGTTCTTCAACAAAATCAATCGTCATTATAAATCGTGTTTCTTATTTCAAAATCGAAGCGCAAAGGTAAACGTTATCGGTTTACCGGGAAAGTGCCTATTTTAGCATGATTAAAAGATTTTCCTGCATTCAAACCTCACATACTAATGATCAGAAACATTTTACAAGTTATTTCCTACACCTTTAATGTCCTCATTTTCCAGTCTGCGGTTGCACAAACGACCTATTGCAATCCGATGGACATTGATTACAAATACAATTTTGAGCAGTTGAATGAGAAAATAAGTTACCGTTCCGGCGCGGATCCGGTGATCATTAACCACAAAGTTTCCGGAAAAGGAAGTGATTATTACATGTTTGTGACCATTCAGGGCGGTTACTGGCATTCCAAAGATATGATCAACTGGAAATATCTGACTGCCAACCGCTGGCCTTTTGAAGATATGTGCGCTCCGGCGGCTGTTTCAGTCCGTGACACGCTTTTTTTGTTTCAATCCACATTCGAATCCCGTCCTATCCTCTATTCCGTTGCGCCGGAAAAAGGCATTTGGGAGTTTTATAACCGCTGGACGCCGCGCTTGCCGAAGGACATTGGGCCGTGGGATCCGGCGATTTACCACGATCCAGACACCGACAGATGGTTCATGTATTGGGGTTCGTCGAATGTATATCCGATTTTCGGCGCCGAGCTGGATCATAGCAAAAAGCTGGCTTTCAAAGATCAGTATAAGGCAATGTTTTGGTTAAATCAATACGAGCATGGCTGGGAACGCTTCGGCCCGAACCATTCCGATCCATTCAAACCGTTCACCGAAGGCGCCTGGATGACCAAGCATAATGGCAAATATTATCTGCAATACGGCGCTCCTGGCACGGAATACAATGTTTACGCCAATGGCACTTACGTCGGCGATGACCCGCTCGGGCCATTCACTTATGCGCCTTACAATCCGGTTTCCTACAAGCCAGGTGGCTTCGCGACCGGTGCCGGGCACGGCAATACATTTCAAGATAATTTTGGCAATTACTGGAACACCGGAACCTCCTGGATCGGCTACAATTGGGGAATGGAAAGAAGGATCGTGAGATATGCAGCTGGTTTCGACAAAGACGGCCAAATGTTCGCCAACACCCGGTTCGGTGACTTTCCGCACAAAATGACAACCAAAAAGTGGGAAGGCAAAGGCGATGAACTTTTCACAGGCTGGATGCTGCTTTCCTACAAAAAACCTGTCACGGCATCGTCCGTTATGGACACCATGTCCGCCGCAAAAATCACCGACGAAAACCCCAGAACTTTCTGGGTCGCCAAACAAAACAAACCCGGTGAAACGTTGACCATTGATTTACAAAAAGAACAGGAAATTAAAGCTGTCCAAGTAAATTATTCAGATTACAAATCAGACATTTTCGATAACAAACCGGAAGTCGTTTACACGCAATTCAAAATTTTGACTTCTACTGATGGCAAAAAATGGGACATCGTAAGCGATCTAACGCAGGAGCCAAAACGCGACCGGCCATGCGCCTACACTGAGCTGGCAAAATCCGTAAAAGCGCGTTATGTTCGCTATGAGCATATATATGTTGCTTCACCCAATCTGGCGATCAGCGAATTCCGTGTTTTTGGAAATGGATTTGGAAAAGCGCCTGAAACGCCTGCAAACTTCTCAGTGATTCGCCAAAAAGACACCAGAAATGCAGATTTGAAATGGGAAAAGGTGCCGGGAGTGATTGGCTATAATGTGCTTTGGGGAATCGCGCCGGATAAATTGTATCAGACTTATCAGTTCTGGAATGACGAGCCTAATGCATTTGAGCTGAGAGCTTTAAATGTCGGTGTGCCCTATTACTTTGCCATTGAGGCTTTTAATGAGAATGACGTTTCGAAGATGAGTGAGGTTGTTGGGGTGAAGTGATTTAAATAATCTCTTCGTCGGGGATGAAAATAATGTTTTCGTAAATGCCTGAAAGTGTAATATTGAAATTTAGCAATTCAAAATTGATAATGTCGCTTGGCTGATCAAATGTCTGATACGTCCAAATATCTTTCTGCTCAGTTCGAGTGAAAAGCTCGACATAAAATTCGTTTTGAGACACTAGCATGTAATATTGCAGTGAGGGGATTCCTTTGTACATTCTCAGCTTAAAGCCGCGGTCATAGGTCGCAGAAGTTCTAGAAAGAATTTCAACCAGAATGCTCGGATGCTTGACGATATATTTTCCGTTCACGTCATCTTTTGCACAAGTGACAATCACGTCAGGATAAGGATAGAAAAAATTTGGGACAGCCTCAACCTTGATATTTTCTGAGAAAACTCTGCAACCCTTTGGCACAAAAACGCTTTTCAACAGTGACCGAACGTTGTCTACAATATCATTGTGATTCATAGTCGTTCCTGCCATGGCGAAAATCTCTCCATCGTAAAATTCATGACGGATTTCACTTTTCTCCTCCATTTCTAGGTATTCGGCTACGGTGTATTTTTGTTCTGAAATTTGTGCGTGTCCCATAATGGTTGATTTTTCAAAACAAATTACATCAAAATTCGAGCATTTTCAAATTGCACTCAATCCTTCCGCCACAACAACGATGAATCTCCATAACTCAAAAAGCGATAGTCCTTTTCCAACGCCTCTGCATAAATACGCTTCCAATCTTGGCCGGTTAAGGCGGCAACTAAGAGAATGAGCGTGGAGCCTGGCTGGTGAAAATTGGTTACTAAGGCCTTGCAAAGGCGGAATTTGTAGCCTGGGAAGATGAAGATTTCGGTTTCACCCACAATGTGGTCTGTGTTGTGTTGCTCCATGAAAGCTAAAATTGAATGCAATGCTTCGCTTGCAGACGGAAGATCCTTTTCTTCGAAAGGATAGGGATAAAGCTTTTCTATGAAAAAATCGGTCGTCTCCTGGCGATAGAGCTTTACGCCGAACCAATACAAACTTTCCAAAGACCGCAATGATGTAGTGCCGACCGGAATGACCATTTCCAGATTTTCAAGCAGATCATTGATCAGTTGTTTAGTAAAAACGACCTGCTCCGAATGCATCCGGTGCTCAGTTACGGAGCTTACTTTGATTGGCTGGAATGTTCCTGCGCCAACGTGAAGGGTGAGAAAAGATCTCTTTACACCTTTTGATTGAAGTTTTTCAAAAACCTCCGGCGTGAAATGCAGGCCAGCGGTTGGCGCTGCGACTGCGCCGTCGTGATGGGCGTAGACGGTTTGGTACGTTTCCGAATCGCTGGCTTCTGTGTTGCGATTAAGATATGGTGGCAATGGGATTTCACCAAGTGCTTTTACAATGTCGAGAAAAACGAAGTCCTCATTCCAATTTAGCCGAACCAAATTCCGGTCATAATCCTCGTATTTAACGCTCAGAACAACAAGTTGACCATTAATGTTGATTTCCGTCGTTAACTTATCGGCTAACTTCCAGCGCTTTTTATTCCCGATCATGCATTCCCACACGCAGGAATGCTTTACCAACATCGCATCATTAATCACACGCGTCGGCAGCTCTGGATGAAGCAGCAGGATTTCGATAACCGCTCCGGTCTCCTTTTTGAAATAAGCTCTTGCCGGGATTACTTTGGTGTCGTTGAAGACAAGAAGCGTTTTTGCAGGCAGGTTTTCGGCCAGATCGGCAAAACGCTTGTGCGTGATTTCGCCGGATTTATAAATCAGAAGGTTGGATTGATCTCGGTTTTCGAGGGGGTATTTTGCGATTCGATTGTCCGGAAGGTCATAGGTGTAACCGTCCAAATGAATGGATTCCGCTGCTTTTAGCCAGGAATTTTCTGAATTTCCGCTGCCTTGAGATTCTGCTTCTTCCATTCCTTTTTCTACAATTTATCCTCAGGAGCCGGCGTCCACAGCAATCTTAATGGCAAAAGGAAAACGATAATCATTAACCCCAAACCAACATAATACAGCCAGGAAAAATCGAAAACGTCGAGCTTATACTGCTGACTATTGACGGTCGCGAGTGCGAAAAGGCTCATGCCAATGATCGTGTTGATGACCGCTACGAGACAATAAAGCCAGTTGATCAAATGCTCGTTCAATGCTTCGCGGTGCTGTGCCCAGACTTTTTTGTTCAGAATAGGCAAATGCATAGGGTCCACTTTGGGAATATGCCGAGCAAGGCCCGTTATAAGCACATTATTAAGCAGAAACAGGGCCATGACAATGTAAAAAATGTGCTCTTTTTCAAGATATTTTTCAGCCAGACCATTGTCTGAGAAATCAACTGCAACCGTCTGCGGAAAAACCGAATACGTCCATACCAGCGCCCCGATCACCAGGATCAACGACATCCAGCGCCATACTTTTATAACAAATGTTGTAACTTTCATGAATCAGTAACCTCCGGGAGGTTTTATCGCCATAGTAAATTTGGCTGCAAAATTAGGGTGGGGAGTTTCTAAAACCTAATTGGGAACGTTAATGATTATAAATGTTAACTTTGAAAGTTGACATTCTCATAACACACTATACATATATTTAATGATTGAATTTGAATGGGATGACCATAACCGAAAACATATCTTAGAGGACTATCCTAAAAGAGAGAATACAAAAAGTGAAGTTGAAAGTATCTTCAACGATCCGTTTATGGAGTATCGAATGTCGGAGCGAACTACAACAGAGCAACGATATATCGCTATTGGATTAAGCAACTTAGCAAGGATCAGGGTTGTTATTTTTACAATAAGGGAAGAAAGAATCCGACCAATAAGTAGTTGGCCTGCAAGTACACAAACTAAACGACACTATTATGAAAGAGCCAAAAACTAAGAAGATTGCGGTAATTAAAAACCAGCACACAAAGGCGGAAATGCGGGAACTTGAAAAGGTTTTTTTAGACCCAACCGCGAAAACATATACGCTTCAGGAAATATTTGAAATGAGTAAAAATGAAAATATACACCAAAACAGGTGACAGAGGAACCACGTCGCTGATTGGCGGGACGCGGTTGAGTAAGGCGCATGTGCGGATTGATGCTTATGGCACTGTGGATGAGCTGAATAGTTATATCGGCATGCTCCGCGACCAGCCGGTGAATGAGCAGCGGCGGGATCTTTTGAAAGAGATTCAGGACCGGCTTTTTACAATTGGCTCGCATCTGGCCTCCGAATCGGATCAGGTGAAGCGGGTTTTGCCGGATTTGCTGGATACGGACGTGACCTTGCTGGAAACGGAAATGGATGTGATTGATTCGCAAATTCCGCCGTTAAGGGCATTTGTCTTGCCGGGTGGGCATCAATCTGTTTCGTTTGGGCACATTGCGCGCACCGTCTGCCGGCGGGCTGAGCGGGCAGTGATCCATTTGCAGCAGGGAGAAGAGGTCGAGGATATCGTCGTTCGTTACCTGAACAGGCTTTCGGATTATTTATTTATGCTCTGCCGCGCCATGACTTATGAGCTGGAAATTGAGGAAGTTACGTGGAAACCGAGGGTCGCTCCAAAAAAATAATTGTTATACTAAATATCTGTTGTTTATAGATTTATTTTTTTAAATTGCGGGACTTAGGAAAGCCGCAAAACTTCCTCAAAAAACAATATCCGCAATCTAAATTTTTGGCATTATGACAGCCGACACGTTGCAAATAGAGGTTCAGCAGACAACAAATTCACGTTTGCAAGAGGTTGATTTCAACAATCTCGTTTTTGGCCGGAATATCTCCGACCACATGTTTATCGCCGAATATCGCGAAGGCCAATGGCAAGACCTGCGCATTGTCCCTTATGGTGACCTTTCGCTAAGCCCTGCTACTGCCGCATTGCATTATGGTCAGGCTATTTTTGAAGGCATGAAAGCCTATAAAAGTGCCGAAGGAGAAGTGCTTCTATTCCGCGCGATTGACAACTGGAAACGACTGAATAAATCCGCCGAACGCCTTTGCATGCCCACAATCCCGGAAGAAATCTTCATGAGCGGGCTTACAGAATTGCTTCGTCAGGATGCGGACTGGGTGCCTTCACAAGACGGTTGCTCGCTATACATTCGCCCTTATATGTTCGCAACGGACCCCTATATTGGTGTAAAACCATCTGATTCTTACTACTTTATCATATTCACAAGCCCGGTTGGCACGTATTATGCGAAGCCTCCGCGGGTAAAAGTGGAAACGCATTTCATCCGTGCTGCAGAGGGTGGCGTGGGGGCAACAAAATGTGCCGGAAACTACGCAGGTTCATTATATCCTGCCAAACTTGCACAGCAAGAAGGTTATGATCAATTGATCTGGACCGACGCCCGCGAGCATGCGTACATTGAAGAATCCGGAACGATGAACATTATGTTTATCCTGGACGGCAAGCTCGTTACGCCATACGTTTCGGAAACCACATTGGATGGCATTACGCGTAAAAGCATCGTTGCCATTGCACAGCACTGGGGCATTCCGGTGGAAGAGCGCCGGGTAAGTGTGAAAGAAATCATTGACGGCCTGAAAGACGGAAGTCTGGAAGCTGCATTTGGTGCTGGAACGGCGGTTGTGATCTCTCCATTCGCGAGCATTGCCTACGAAGGCGTGGATTATCCTCTTCCTGAAATCAAAGAAGATTCATTTGTCAATAAAGTAAAGCGTTACCTGACGGATTTACGCACTGGCAAAGAGGAAGATACATTTGGCTGGATGCTGAAAGTATAGTTCTGATATTTTATACAAAAGGCCCGGTTAAGCGATTTTAACCGGGCCTTTTGTATAAACATAACCGGGTTTTCTGTTTTATATAAATGTCCTCGTCCCCGAATAATTGTCCCGGAATTCCTTTGGCGTGCAGCCATTTTTATTCTTGAAAATCCGGTTGAAATAGGACAAATTATTGAACCCGCATTTGTAAGCAATCTCCGAAATCGTGTTCGTCGTATTAATCAGAGAGCGCGATGCATGGCCAAGTCTTATCTCATTCAGGCTTTCGATGAATGTCTTCCCTGTCCGTTTTTTAATAAATCTACTAAACGAAACTTCCGACATGCCGGCCAGCTTGGAAATGCCTTCCAGATTGATCTCTTTGTCGTAATTATCGCGCATATAGGCAAACACTTTTTCGATTCTTCTGCTGTTATAATTAACGTTTTCGCCTGTAAATGTGCTGTTTGAAAGCGTTCGCATGTTTCTGGAAACGGACAGATCGTGCAGGATAGACATCAATTCAAGAATAGAATCAAAACCACTCTTTTGAACAAGGGCCGTGAGCCTGGGCGTAATCCGTTCAATGGTTTCTCTGGAAAATGCGATTCCCTTCGACGATTTCTCAAGCAGTGAGCGGACGAAAAACAGCTGGTTGCGTTTCAGGAATTTGTCGTCAAACAAGTCGCGATGAAACTGCACGGTGATCTCCTGCACTTCGGGAACGCCTTCCTGCCATTTATACGCATTTGTTAACCACCCATGCGGCAAATTATTTCCAACCAACACCAGCTCCGCATCGTCAATCACCTCGGTATGGTCCCCCACGATCCGCTTCACGCCCTTACCCGACAGCACAAGGTTCAGCTCAAATTCATCGTGGCTGTGTAAAGGGAAATCGAAAACGGTTTTTTTCCTGGCAAAGATTGTAAAGCAGTCATACTGAGTCAATGGGGTAATTTCACGGTAAATTTCACTCATACAGATCTTGGTTACAGAATGTGCTAAATATAATGATTTCGTGATAATATTCATCGACGGGCAAGGGGAAGAATTGACGTTACATATTGAAATCTGTCATTAGTATTCTAAATTCACTGTGATAAAAATACCATGGACGCCGGACCTTCTTCATGAAAATAAAACTGATTGATTTCCTTGTCATCATTGCCTATCTGCTGCTGGTAACGGTGATTGGAATCATACTCAAAAAACAGGCGCAAAAGAGCAAAAATGATTACATGCTTGGCGGGAGATCCATGCCGTTCTGGATGTTGGGCGTTTCCAATGCGTCGGGAATGTTTGATATCTCCGGAACCGTCTGGATGGTTTCCATCATGTTTGTTTACGGTGTAAAAAGCATTTGGCTGCCGTGGTTATGGCCGGTTTTTAATCAGATATTCATGATGGTTTATCTTTCCATCTGGTTGCGGCGATCCAATGTTTCAACGGGCGCTGAATGGATGCTCACACGGTTTGGGGATAAAAAAGATGCGTTGCCATCACATAAGACGATTATTGCCTTCGCGCTCCTGAGCTGTCTGGGTTTTATGGCCTACGGATTTATCGGATTGGGCAAGTTTATCGAAATTTTTATTCCCTGGCATTTTGTCCAGCCATATTTACCTTTTACAATCAGTGCAGCATATGCGGCGCATGTTTATGGCGTCATTTTTACATTGTTTACGGTTTTTTATTCACTTCTAGGTGGCATGAAAAGTATCGTCTGGGCCGATCTGATCCATTATGCGATCATGGTTGTCGTATCTGTCGCCATCGCTGTCATTGCTATGACCGCGTTACACGATGCCCGATCGCTGCCTGTGCCGATGGGTTGGAATAATCTGTTTTTTGGCAAAGAACTGGATATGGATTGGAGCACGCATATTCCTGAGGTGAATGAAAAAATCAAGGCCAATGGCTTCTCACCTTTTGGTTATTTCTTTGCGTTGATGACGGCCAAAGGCATTTTGGCGAGTCTGGCCGGGCCTGTTCCCAGTTATGATATGCAAAAAGTCCTGTCGGCAAAAACACCGCGCGAGGCTGCCCTTATGAGTATGATCGTGAATGTGGTGCTGCTTCCTACGCGTTACCTGCTCATTACCAGCGTTACCGTTCTCGGATTGTTATTTTATAAAGATCTCAGCATTTCAATCGCCGACAAAACGGATTTTGAGCGGATCCTGCCTGCTGTGCTCAACACCTATATTCCTTCAGGCTTGCTTGGATTGGTGTTGGTTGGGCTGATGGGCGCTTTTATGGGGACATTTGCGGGGACATTCAATGCTGCGCAGGCTTACCTTGTTAATGATATTTATCTAAAATCCTTTAATCCAAAAGCGACCAACAAGCAGATTTCCAGGATGAATTACCTGCTGGGCCTTGCCGTGGTAACGATCAGCATCTTGCTGGGTTTTTTGGCGAAAGACGTCAACAGCATTCTGCAATGGATCGTTTCCGCGCTTTTTGGTGGTTATATTGCTTCCAATGTTTTGAAATGGCATTGGTGGCGGTTTAATAGCAGTGGTTTTTTCTGGGGAATGCTCTCCGGCATACTTTGCGCTCTGGCAGCGCCATCCATTTTTCCGGGAACGGTCCCGCTTTTTTATTTTCCAATAATCCTGCTCATTTCAACAATGGGCGCAGTAACCGGCTCATTACTGACGCCCGCAATGGATTTTGATACATTGAAAAAATTTTACAAAACGGTCCGGCCGTGGGGATTTTGGGAACCTGTGGCCATTGCCGTAAAATCGGAAGATCCATCATTTGAGCCCAACCGTCGTTTCAAATGGGATATGTTTAATGTTGTGGTGGGCATTACGGCGCAGACTTCCATCACCGCGTTACCTGTATTTCTGGTGCTGCTCATGCCCGAACAAACTGCCATCGCAGCAGCCATACTGGCCGTTTCAGCATTGATCCTCTGGAAAACCTGGTACAAGCAGTTACCCGATCATTAAATCATAAAAACCTGACTGCCACAAGGAAATTACCCCTAAAACTGCTAAACAATACTTGAACGTATATAACAAAGCGACACTCTCGAAAATAGTGTCAGCAAGGAAAATTTGCCTTTACAATTTTTCTTAAAGGTTAATGCTGATAAACAAGGCATTAGAGCAGATATTACCGCAAAAAAATAGCCCTGATATCTTGAACAACTGTCAAAAATGTGTTATTTTTAGATAAAAAAGAACTATAACGGTATGCTCTTCGAAGTGGTATATTTGAGCCGGATTGTTCAAGATCCAATGTTATGATTTGATTAACCTATTTTCCAGAAAAAGAAAGCGTATGAAAAAACTTGTACTGAACATTGTGTTGGTACTGCTCTCCATGCTCGCCCTCCAGGGCAATGCACAGGATATGACAGTATCCGGGAAAGTAAATGATGCATCCGGCGGAGAAATCGCCGGTGTAAACGTGGTGGTAAAGGGAACAACCCGGGGAACTACTACGAACGACAAGGGAGAATATTCCATCTCAGTCGAAAAGGGAAAAACATTGACATTCAGCTATATTGGTTATGTTTCGAAAGAAATTGTTGTCAATGCGAGTGTGCTTGATGTGAATCTTGCAGCAGAAGCCACTGCCCTGAATGAAGTTGTGGTTACGGCGCTTGGTATCAGTCGTGATAAGCGTGCATTGGCCTACTCCATTACAGAAGTGAGTGGCAACAACCTGACGGCTGCCCGTGAAGCTAACCTTGGAAATTCCTTGGCAGGACGTGTTGCAGGTGTGAATGTGAGCAAAGTGGCATCTGGCCCGGCCGGATCTTCCCGTGTGATCATTCGTGGTAATAAATCGCTGCAAGGCAATAATCAACCGCTTTATGTAATTGATGGTATCCCCATGGATAACAGCAACTTCGGACAAGCGGGCCTTTGGGGCGGTTCTGATGAAGGAGATGGTCTTTCGAGTATTAACCCTGATGACATTGAGTCCATTACGGTGTTAAAAGGCGCCAATGCAGCGGCGCTTTACGGTTCGCGTGCAGCCAATGGTGTTATTAACGTCACCACAAAACGCGGCACAAAAAGAAAAGGCGTCGGCATTGAGTTCGGCTCAAACTATGTTTTTGAAAAACTGAATGACCTTTCTGATCTGCAACATTCGTATGGAGCTGGGGGTTACGTAAATGGTGTTGCAAGCAAGCCATCCAACCAGGCGCAGGCTTATGACTGGGGTGACGATTCGTGGGGACCAAAATTTGACAACAGCGAAGCAATCGGTTTCGATGGTAAAATGCACCCATATTCCTACGCTGGCGACAATTTCTCGCGTTACCTGAAAACAGGGCATGCTTTCACCAATAACCTGGCATTTTCAGGCGGAAATGAAACACAGAATTTCCGGGCATCTGTTACCAACCTGAAAAGCACGACCATCATCCCTAATTCAGGTTTCGACCGGATTAACCTTTCACTTTCAACGCAATCGAAATTTGGCAAAAGACTTTCTTTCGATGCCAAAGTGCTTTATTCAGAGGAAAAGGCGAAAAACAGACCAAATGTTTCCGATTCCCCTGGTAATGCGATCCAATCAATCTGGCGGATTCCGGGCGACCAGAATGTGCTTGATTATTACGGAGATCCTGCCAAGCCGGGTGCAATTCCAGCAGGCACTGACCCAGCCAGCCTGGCCATCTGGGGTGTATCCGAGTCGAGAGCAGTAGGAGAAGAAATGCAGCAAGCCAGCAATAACTGGGGTCAAAATCCCTACTGGGTTGCTTATCAGTTCATTAAATCGGATCAAAAAAACAGGATTATTACTTCCGGTCAGTTGAAATATCAGATCACCGACTGGCTTTTCATCCAGGGACGGGTTGGTTTGGACAAGTACAGCAGGCGCGCAGAGTCCCTCACACCCGAAGGAACCGGTTACCAGCGTGGTGGCGCCAGAAACCTTGGAAACTGGAATGTTTCGGAGCTTAATGCAGAGTATACAATCGGTGCGAGCAAGGAGTTTGGCAAATTCGGTTTCACTGCATTTGCAGGTGGAAACCGGATGAGAAGAAAATATGAATACACAAACGTTTACGGAAACGGCTTTAATGTTCAGTTTTTCCCGGCTTTGAACAACGTAAAAGACAGATCTTTCACTTATGACCCTAAGGAAAGCGGCATTAATTCGTTGTTAGGATCTGCCGAAGTTTCGTATGGCGGTTATTTGTTCCTTACGGCAACGGCAAGAAACGACTGGTTCTCAGTGCTTAACCCTGAAACAAACAGCATTTTGTATCCTTCTGTTGGTGGTAGCTTTGTATTTTCTGATGCTTTCAAAGGACTTCCATCCTGGTTGTCTTATGGTAAGGTAAGGGCGTCGTGGGCGCAGGTGGGCAATGTTACCATTGATGCTTATCAAAACAACCTGACTTACTCCCTGAACGGAAACCCGCATCTGGGCATTCCGATGGCATCATTCTCGCAGGCGATGGGTAACGGCGGAAACATTCCTAACCCCGCACTTAAACCGCTGACAGTTACAGAGACGGAAGTTGGAATCGATTTCAGGGTGTTTAACAACAAACTGGGCATCGACTTCACGTACTACGATCAGCAAACCACGGACGATATCCTGAATGCTACGATTTCACGGGCATCTGGCTTCGGAAGCACTTCTGTGAATTTGGGTAAATTACAGAACCGCGGTTTGGAGCTTTTGTTATCCGCAACGCCACTCAAAAGCAACAATCTGGTTTGGGATTTGACTGTAAACCTTGCAAAAAACAATAGTAAGGTTAAATCGCTGATCGAAGGAACAACCGAATTGGTAATGGACGAACCAAGAACCCGGAATGCTTTTATCAAAAACGTTGTTGGCCAACCGTTTGGAATGATCACGGGACGTGTGCAAAAAATGTCGCCTGATGGCCAGCCGGTATTCGATAAAGACGGTCGTCCGGTGAGTGAAGCTGGATATAAGGTGATTGGAAATGGTATTGCGAAAATGACAGGCGGCGTAACCAACTCTTTCAATTACAAAGGATTCGACCTTTCTTTCCTGGTTGACTTCAAAGTGGGCGGCGACATTCTTTCCGGAACGAACATGAGACTGGATCAATGGGGACTAAGCAAAAATTCCCTGAAAGGCCGTGAAGGAGAAGAGCCACTTACAGTGACCGGTGTTACCCAAGAAGGCACCGAATACAAGCCATTTACGAAAACATTAACGCCTCTGGAAGCATACAATTACTGGGGAGCCGTGGGTGGTGAAGGCGATAATGCTGTGACCACAATGTATCTCTACGATGCGTCATTCATCAAATTGAGACAGCTTACGGTAGGTTATTCTTTTCCTAAAAAGCTGCTTGGCAAAACGCCTTTGCAAAACCTGACACTTTCATTCGTGGGTCGTAACCTGGCTATTCTGTTCAAGAACACGCCGAACATTGATCCTGAATCCAATTATGCGAACGGTAACTCCCAAGGGTTCGACTACTTCGGGTTTCCTTCGACACGCAGCTACGGTTTCAATTTGAGAGCAACATTCTAATTTACCAAAGATGAAAAATTTGAAAAAATATATTAAATACGGATTGGCAGTGGCGTTGGTGACAGGATGTGATACCAAGCAATTGCACGATCTGAACATTAACCCGCAGGCCCTGAATGAAGTAAATCTGAACTTCATTTTTACGTCGGCTGAACTGGGCATTGCCTCCAATGGTACAACGGGCGACAACCGCTATATCGACTGGCGGACTAACATCGGCATGTTCTCCTATGCCATTCAGCACCTGGCCAACTCAGGCGGAGGCATTGCGCCTGGCGATAAATACACCGTTAATGCGGAAACAAACGCTGCGCCATTTGAATTTACTTACAATGATCAGCTCAAAAACATTGCTGAGATTCTGAAACAGTCCGGACCGGGCGGTTTTGCGGAAGGCAAGTACAAAAACACGCGCGAAGCTTCCAGGATCCTCCGTGCATTCAGCTTTGCCCGTCTGACAGATTTATATGGAAATATCCCTTATTCCGAAGCAAATAAAGGCATTGAAGGTATATTTTTCCCGAAATATGATACCCAGGATGTTATTTACGCCGACTTGCTGAAAGAGCTCGATGAGGCAACAGCAGCATTAAGCACTTCCAATCCGGATGAGGGGTTCAAAGCAGCGGATTTCATCTACAATGGTGACATTGCCAGATGGAAGAAATGGGGTTATTCTTTAATGCTTCGCCTGGCAATGCGTATTTCAAATGTGGATGCGGCCAAAGCGGCAACTTATGTAACCAAAGCAGCTGCGGGAGGTGTTTTCACAAGCAACGCAGACAATGTGTGGGTGAAAATGGCCGATGGCCCGAGCGAGTGGGTGAATCAGAACGGTATTTCGCGTGCGTTTGATGCGGGTGATGGCGGTCAGCCTACTTATTTGAGTGCGACGTTGGTTAATTTCCTGAAAGGTGCGAACCCGGCTGTTGCCACAGACGATGATCCGCGTTTGATGATCATTAGCGGTGGAATCGGCAGCGGGACGGTGATTACGGACCCGGTGAAGCAAAAAGGAATGCCCAACGGATATGATCTGGCGATGCTTGAAAAATTGGAAAACAAGAAGCCGATCGATGTCTCTACAACCTATTCAAGAATTAATTCAAAAATGTTGCAGGATTCTGATCCTTACCAGATCATGAATTATGGCGAAGTGGAGCTCCTGCTTGCTGAGGCGATTGAGAGAAAGATCGGAACCGGCATTGCGGGCACAGCGAAATCACATTATGAGGCTGGCGTGAAGGCTTCTATGCAAATGTACACGCCATTCGACGCGTCCCTGACGGTGTCCGACGCAGCGGCTGCCAAATATCTGACGACCTATCCTTATGGCGTAACAAAACCAGCCCTTGAAATGATCGGTGAGCAAATGTGGGTGAACAAATTCTTCAACTGGTGGGAAGCATGGTCCGACTGGAGAAGAACGGGATTCCCTAAATTAACACCAACCAACTATCCAGGCAATGTAACAGGCGGAACAATCCCGGTAAGACTTCGCTACCCAACCAACGAAGTGGCAGGAAACCCGAATTACCAAACCGGGGCAACATTACCTGACGACTTCACTACCAAAGTTTGGTGGGACAAATAATATAAGTTAGTAGATATAATTCAAAAGGTGCCCTGAATATTTTGGGGCATCTTTTTGTTTTTTATCCTAATTTTGAAATCATCACTGATTTTACCAACATCACAATTTATGATACAATCTTTCACCGCGACAGCCGATAAGGATGTTGTATTTGCCAAAGTTCAGCAGTTTATCGACGAACAGGGTTTCACAGTTGTCAGCAAGGATCATTCGCGGCCGTGGGGCGGTTTTTTTGTTTTGGAAGAAACGGAGGCACCGAAATTCATATCCACATTCTTCCCTCATTTGTCGCTTGAAGATTTTGCAGGTTACGAAAAACTGAGCCCTAAAATATTGGTTGTAGCGCCTAATAAACGTCTTTCCTGGCAGTATCATCACCGTCGCGCTGAAATTTGGAAGGTAATTGGCGGCAATGCGGGCATTGTGATCAGCGATACAGACGAAGAAACACCATTGCGCCAATTGCCGATCGGGACAGTTGTGGAACTGCAAAAAGGAGAGCGTCATCGCCTGGTAGGGGTTGATGAATGGGGTTTTGTGGCAGAAATCTGGAAACATACAGATGCCGCAAATCCATCCGATGAAGACGATATCGTCCGCGTACAAGACGATTTCGGCCGATAAAAAAGAAAATTTTCCCGTCGGTTTAAACCGACGGAAATTCTTCTTTATATATATTATTGATCCATTTTAGACATTAGACCATGAAATTCGGGAAAGTTGATAATCCAGAAGATGTTGATTTTAAGTTGCCGGACGATGCGGCTGCTAACAAGCAATTGTTGAACGACGCAAAGAAAGGCAAGCCGAATATTTACATTGGTTGTGCTAAATGGAACAAGGCAGACTTAAAAAGTTTTTATCCAAAAGGAACAAAGGATGAGCTCGGTTACTATGCAACTCAATTTAACAGCATTGAACTGAATGCGACTTTTTATAACAATTTTCCCGTGGAAACGATCGAAAGCTGGTATAACAAAACGCCTGCTGAATTTCGGTTTTTCCCAAAACTGCACCAGGGCATTAGCCATTGGAAACGCCTGAAAGATGCGAAAGAGCCCACAGAAGTGTATCTGGATGGCATCGCACATTTGCAGGAAAAACTGGGCATGCTCTTCCTCCAGATGCCCGACAATTTCGGCCCGAAAAACTGGGACGTTTTGAAAGCATACCTCGAAGTATGGCCTTCCGGCTTCCCGCTTGCATTGGAACTTCGCCATACAGGCTGGTACGACGGCTCATTCAACAGCGACGAGCTTTACGAGGTTTTGGAAAAAAATAACATTACCCACATTGTCACAGACTCCGCCGGTCGCCGCGACTTACTGCACATGCGCCTGACCACGCCGACTGCATTTGTGCGTTATAATGGTGCCAATGTGGATTCGGATTATACGAGGCTGGATGACTGGTTTGAGCGATTGAAATTGTGGGTGGAAGAAGGAATTGAGAACATTTACTTTTTTGTCCACCAGAATCATGAAGAGGCTTCTCCGTTGCTTTCCGCTTACCTGATAGAAAAATTCAACGAAAAGCTGGGAATGGAGCTCAAAGTGCCTGTGCATCCGACGCCGGTTCCTGCTAAAAAATAATGCTTGCAACTTCCGGGCGGATGTTATTTCGGCCCGGAAGTTGTTATTTCAATTCAAATGCTTTGCCCTGTTCCGGGAAAATAAGGTTTAATCCAAGCGCATTATCACTCGCCAGTTCCGCCTTAATCTGCGACTCATTATCTGCCGTCGGCTTCATATGTGTGATAATTACATTCAGGCCCTTCAAGCTTCCTGCGCCTGAGATTTCTGACAGCACATTCAATTCTTTCATCAGCCATTTTGGCGTCAAATGGCCGTATAATTGTCTGTCCGGCTGCTTGTTAGGATAAGACACTTCTAAAAATACTCCCGCCAGCTGTTTTGCCTTCACCAGCGGCGCAACCGCCTTCCAGACCTGCTGCATTTTATCAGACTTCTCAATTTCGTCAGGACCTGTATCACCAAAATACAAGACATATTTTTCGCCTTTCCGGATCAGAAATGCAGTGCTTTCGTAGGGATTGGAATGACTTAGTTTAAATATTTTCACGGACATTTCCGTCTGCTCAATATTCACTTCCTGATCCTCACCAAGCATTTTATAACTATACTTTTTCAAAGCCGGACTCGCACCTTCGTTCGTCAGGTTAGGCCAGCTTTTCCAATTGAAATAATGGCTTTTTAGCGTTTCAATGCAATATTCTGTGCCGTAAATGTTCTTCGCCGTGTCTTCCACCGAATTGATCACCATGCCCGAAACGTGATCCAAATGTGGATGGGAAATCAAATAAGCCTTGATATATTTTCTCAAAACAACATCCGCGGCAACTGAGAACGCCTTGTTTGTCAATGCTTTGGAAATCCCATTCGTCACAGTCCCCGCATCCAGGCAAACATAAGCATTGGAATTTACCGGTGCGACCATGTAAGCCGACAGGTTTCCATCGTCCCCGCCTCCCCTAACCCCCAGCGGAACGACGCGGAAGCTGTTTTGAGCAGAACAAACGGAAACAAAACAGGTTAAGAACAAGAATGCAAGGATTCGCATGGTTTTAGTAAGGAAGTTGGTCGGCATGTATCGATAATGAATAGCAAATGAAGGCAATTACGCTAATTTTTCCGCATCAGTTGTTTCATCCGCATCCGGCTGTTGCAGCGGGAAGAGACGTTTTTCTGGTGGAAGAGGATCTTTATTTCAACCAATTTTCATTTCACAAGCATAAATTATTTTTCCACCGCGCTTCCATGCAGGCTTACAAGCTGCATTTAGAAAGCCAGAAATTAAATGTGCATTACATTGACGCGCAGGATCCCCTGGCTGATGTCCGGAAACTGGTTCCTATGCTTAAAAAAAAGGGTGTTGAAGAAATTTTCTATGTGGATGTTACCGATAACTGGCTCCAAAAACGACTTTCAACGTCTGCAAAGATGAACAATATCGAGCTGATCGAGTTTGAAACGCCGATGTTCGTGAATTCCAAAGAAGATCTGGAAATGTATTTCATGAACAAGAAAAGATATTTCCAGGCAGATTTTTACAGTGCTCAGCGCAAAAAATACAAGATCCTGCTGGACGAAGACGGTGACCCGGAAGGTGGCAAATGGAGTTTTGATACGGAAAACCGATTAAAATTCCCCAAAAAACAAATGCCGCCAACTATTCATTTCCCGGCTTCAAATGAGCATTATGACGAAGCGAAACGTTACGTCGGGCAACATTATAAGGACAATTACGGAAACATTCCCGACGAAATCCGCTTCCCGATCACCACCGAAGAAAGCGAGGCCTGGCTGGATCAGTTTATGGAGAAGCGTTTTGAGGAATTTGGCAAATACGAGGATGCCATGGTTGTCGCAGAACATTTTCTCCATCATAGCGTGTTGACGCCCATGCTCAATACAGGCTTACTAACGCCTAAGAAAGTCATTAATGCAACCATAAAGTATGCGCGAAAACATGACATTCCGCTCAACTCACTGGAAGGCTTTATCCGGCAGATCATTGGCTGGCGGGAATTTATGCATGGGGTTTACGAATACAAAGGCAGCATTGAGCGGACGCGAAATTATTGGGGCTATACACGCAAAATCCCTGAAACGTTCTGGACTGGCACAACGGGCATCGAGCCGATTGATATTGTTATCAGGAAAGTCCTCGATATCGGTTACTGCCATCACATTGAGCGCTTAATGGTGCTGGGAAACTTCATGCTGTTATGCGAATTCGACCCTGATGACGTTTATCGCTGGTTTATGGAGCTTTTTATCGACGCATACGACTGGGTAATGGTCCCTAATGTCTACGGAATGAGCCAATTCGCAGACGGTGGATTACTAGCAACCAAACCCTACATTAGCGGCAGTAATTATCTGATGAAAATGAGCGACTTCCCCAAAGGCGACTGGCAGCAAACCTGGGACGGACTTTTCTGGCGGTTTATGGATAAAAACAGAAAATTCTTCCTGAAAAACCCACGCTTAGGCATGCTCATCCGCACATTCGACAACATGGAAGAAGGAAAGCGAAAAGCACATTTGCAGCACGCTAATGATTTCCTGACCAAATTGGACAAACAATAATCTGCTATTAATCCTCTAATTTCGCGATCCATTTTCCGACACGTGACCAATGATCAGAACAAACAGCGAAAACCCCGATTTTAAAAAGCTAACCGACCAGCTGGACGACGAGCTTTGCTCCATTTACAATACAAATAAGGCTGATTACGAAGACTATAACCGCATTAGCAATCTACCAACCGTCATGCTAGCCTATGCCGACAATGTCGCCATCGGCTGCGGCTGCTTTAAAATCTATGATGAAGAAACGATCGAATTAAAGCGCATGTACGTAACCCCGGCCTTCCGTGGCAAAGGCATCGCCTCCACCATGGTCCGCGAACTGGAACAATGGGCCATCGAACTAGGCTTCCAAAACGCCGTCCTGGAAACCGGCACCGGCCAACCCCAAGCCATCGCCATGTATCACAAACTAGGCTACACCAACGCCGAAAAACCCGGGCAGAATGAAGCGATTGGGCATAGTGTGTTTATGGTGAAGCGGTTGGTTTAAATGTGTTAGCATTAAATATGATGCAAGATAAAATCGGCAGGAATGTCCAGCTCAGTGTGCACAGCTTTGATAAAGGGAACATCGGGCCGCTGCTTTCCACTCATGATCAGTGACAGCTTAGCATTACTAACACCTAGTTTCGTCGCCAGATCTTTCTGCTTCAATTTCAGCTCATACATTCGCAACTCAATCATTCCCTGGAAAGTCCGCGGTGGCTCCACATAGTAATGTTTCTTTTCATAAGCCTGAGCAGCAAGAGCCATTACTCGGAGCTTTTCTGACTCATCAGGTGAAATGTTTGCTTCACCTTTGTTCATGATGTCCAGTATCTCTTCCATGATACGGTCATATTCTCGTTCACTTTTTATCTCTTCAAATTCCATATAACTTCTATTTAAATTTGATAAGCGATGCGTCGATCAGATCATATTCAGCGTGCGTACCAATAAAGAGAATATAAAGGGTCCTAACATTGAAGTTGATGAGTGCTACCAGCCTGTATTTATTTCCTCTAATGTTAAAAACGTAGCGGTCATTGCCAACTGAATCTACGGAATTAAAGACTTGCTTTACATGATGAAAATGAGCCCAATCAGATTGCTCGACGATCTTGAACCAGCTCTTCAAGGCTTCTTGCGAATCCTGATGCTTTTTCCCAAATTCTCTTATAGCTTTATAGCTAAGTATAACCATAATATTAATAGTGTGTGAGTAACCAAACATACAAGAAAATTAATATTTTCAAAAATTATTTAGAAAATCTAAACTAAATCCATTGTCCTTAACCACTACCCCCGCCCCCTTCCACGAAAAGCTCACCTACTCCCTCCTGGCCATAGGCCTCATCATGCTAGGAATCTATCTGGGCCAGGATATTATCGTTCCTTTGGCATTAGCGGGGTTGATTGCGGTTTTGCTCAGGCCGGTGGAGGCTTGGCTTACTCGGCTGGGGATGCATAAGGTGCTGGCGATCACCCTGGCCGTGCTGCTGGCGGTCGTGCTTGTGTCCGGCGTCGCGATCTTGCTATCAATGCAACTTTCAGACTTCTCGGATGAATGGCCGAAATTGAAGCGGAACATTAATGAGTTTTACAGGGATGCGCGGCGCTGGATCCGGCGGGAATATAGCGTCAGTTATAGCAAACAGGCCGAATATCTCAAAAATGCCCAGACAAAAACGCTGGAAAATTTCCAGGGTGCCGAGACGCTCGGCGTGGTTACGGGACCGCTCGCAACATTGATCCTTATCCCTATATACGCATTCTTGCTTCTTTATTACCGTACGATGCTGCTGCATTTTATGGTCGTCCTGTTTGCAGAGAAGCATAAGCCGCGCGTGCTGGAAGTGCTGGGCGAGATCAAAGCCATTATTCAAAGCTATATGGTGGGTTTGCTGCTGGAAACGGCTGTTGTTGCGGTGCTGAATTCGGTGGGGCTGCTGCTATTGAATGTTCAGTATGCGATGCTTTTGGGCATCATGGCCGCGATTTTGAATCTTGTCCCTTACATCGGCGGACTTGTGGCAACAGCGCTGGCGGTTATGGTGACGTTTATCAGCCATCCCGATGCGCATACATTGCTGGGCGTTGTGGGCGTATTTATTGCTGTTCAGTTTATTGACAACAATTTCCTGGTGCCGCTCATTGTTGGTTCCAAGGTCAAGATCAATGCGTTGGTTTCGATTGTGGGCGTGCTGGTGGGTGGCGCCTTGGCCGGATTGTCCGGAATGTTCCTATCCATTCCCGCTATTGCAATGATGAAAGTGGTCTTTGACCGGATTGATGGATTGAAACCTTGGGGAATTTTACTGGGAGATCAAACGCCGGAACAGGCGAATAACAATCTGTTCAGGCTTGTGAACAAGCGCAAGCCTAAAAAGAAAACCGACGAAGATGCTTAGTCTTTCGCCGGTTTGAACAATTTGATAATCAATGTTTTACACCACCAGTTGCTTCGTTTCCACGGTCGCTTTCAAATCATGCAACAAGCTGAAAAGCCCGAAGAATGTGCGGTTGATGTAAATAAAATGTTTGGAACCGCGGTTGACATTCATTTTGCGCAGCTCTTTATCATTTGCATATTTCTCACCCAATTCTGCCAGTTTTCCAAAGAAAGTTTCATCCGAAAAATCAAATGTATCCGACTGGAACGGCTGGGTTAGCAACGATAAAATCTCTTTAAAAAGCTTCGAAAAATAAACCGTTTCCTGAGGCGTGTCCTTGCTCGAAAGAATTTCCAGCGCTTCCATTCTTGAATAGAAAATCTCAGGATCATTCAACTTATCCGGCTCTGCCAGCTCAAAATAAGGCGTGTAAAACGACTCCGGAATCTCTTTAATGCACCCAAAATCAATGGCGATCAGGTTCCCGGCATCGTCTACCAGAAAATTGCCCGGATGGGGATCGGCATGCACTTTTCGCAACTGATGCACCTGGAACATATAAAAATCCCAAAGCGCCTGCCCGATCTTGTTGGCCAGATTCTGGTCCGTATTCGTTTTCGTAAATTCCGACAAATGCTTGCCCGTCATCCAATCCATTGAAATTACCCTTTCGCAGGATAATTCCGGATAATATTTCGGGAAACGCAGGTTAGGAATGTGTGCACAGGCCTCGGCAATTTCCGTGCTCTGAGCTATTTCGAGATAATAATTGGTTTCCTCCGTCAACTTGGTTTCAACCTCCTTGAAATATTTATCCGAATCCTTTGCCTGAATGTTGAACATGCTCATCGCAATCGGTTTCACCATCGCCAGGTCCGAAGAAATGCTTTCAGCAACACCCGGATACTGGATTTTCACAGCCAGATCCTTGCCGTCTTTAGTCGCTTTATGCACCTGGCCAATGCTCGCAGCATTGATCGCATTGGCGTCAAAGGAATCAAAAAGATCAAGCGGCGATTTGCCGAAATACTTTCTGAATGTCTTCACAACCAGCGGCGCCGACAACGGCGGAACGGAGAATTGGGACAAAGAAAATTTCTCCACATAAGCCTGCGGAAGGAAATTTTTCTCCATACTCAGCATTTGCGCCACTTTTAGGGCACTGCCTTTCAGGTTCTTAAGTCCGTCGTAAATATCCTCAGCGTTGTTAGTATTCAAGTTATCCCGCGCCGATTCAGGATTGGTGATTTT
Source organism: Dyadobacter sp. CY327 (assembly GCF_021390415.1). Classification (NCBI taxonomy): domain Bacteria; kingdom Pseudomonadati; phylum Bacteroidota; class Cytophagia; order Cytophagales; family Spirosomataceae; genus Dyadobacter; species Dyadobacter sp. CY327. The sequence goes on from NZ_JAJUXJ010000008.1 coordinate 27,147, forward strand.
CTCACCGTAATATTTTAAATAGTTACCCCCGATTTTTACACCGGTCGAAATCAATCTGGTTGCGCGCTGAATTTTCGAAGTAGGGATGCTGTCAATTGTTTCCATTCCTACTTTAACTTTTCTTTGATGAGAAATTTACCAAAATCGATGACGCTTTCCAGCGGCGTAATGTCGATCAGATCGAATGTTGCGCGGATTGATTTTTCGATGAAAAGGTCTGTTTTTTCAAAGCCGATAGACTCGTCATCCAACCAGAATTTGAGGGTTACCATAAACTGTATCCACGCACCTTCTTCCAGTGCATCCTGTTGCGCCTTGCGGATCCGCTCGCTTTTGGATTTCAAATAACCCTCGCTGATTTCATTAACGAACGATTTAAACCGGCTCCGGAAATCTTTCAACTTCATAAGCCCAGCCAAACGGTTCTTTTCACTTTTGAGATCAAATACAACATAACTTCTGTTTGCTGTAAGTATCTCAAAATAAGTAAAATAGTAAGTCAAAAGCTTATCCCGAAAACCCAGCGACGGCATATCGCCACTTTGTCTCATGAGGTTAACGGCCAGTCTGTGAAAGCTCACAAAAACGCTTTTTTCAATTGCTTCGATTGAAGAGAAATGTTTGTAAAATTCCTTCTCGACGATGCCATGCCGCTTGCAGAACAGGTAAACCGACTCCGGCTTTTTATTCTGTTCCAGGCAATCGTGCATATATAATTCAATGATCTTATCGGATGTAATTTCCCGTGCTGCTGCCGGCTCGGCCATATTCGGCTCCCCTGCATTCGGAAGTTCCCTCAATTTTGCTGCCATTATTTTATTTGGTTTACAAGGTGTTGATCCACGCTTACACAACGAATGTTGGTCAGCATAAAATATTCATAGCGGACTATTAGAGAACAAAATAAAGGGCCGTAATCATTCACCGAAAGGCCTATTAATTTTTCAAACTCTGAAAATATTGAGGTTCAGAAAGTCATTCCTGAACTTCCCTTTCGGATCCATTTCCTTGGCCAGCGCCTTGAATTCTTCCATTTTCACATAACGCTTTGCAAGCAGATCCGGCGAAACCGAAAACAGCTTTCCCCAATGCGGACGCACATTGTAGGGCGCAAGCTCACGCTCAATGACTGGCAGCAGCTTGCTCACGGCGTCCCATTCCTGCTTCCACGTAAAATGAATCGCCACAGAATCCTGCTTATAACAAGGGCTCATCCAGAAATTGTCCGCCGCGATAGTTCGTATTTCAGAAGTTAGCAAATGCGGCCCGACCTGGCTTCCCAGCTTGGAAATGGCCATAATCGCATCCACCGCGTTTTTTCTGGGCACAAAAAATTCTGATTGCAGCTCCACACCGCTGCTGGGAGTAAAGCCCATTTTGAAATGCGGCATGCGCTCATACCAGGGACCGGAAACGCCCATTTGCTCGGTGCAGTTTTCGGCAGACAGTTCTGGGATCGGGTGCAGGTTTTTAGTCGCCAGTTTCGCGCCGAAGAATTCTTTTTCTGCTTTCAACGGCTTTCCGTCTTCTATTTTTTGCTTAACCCAAACCTCCGTAATGTCGTTACTTTGCCAGTTTGTGAACAAGCTCACGCTGTATCCGCTCGATTCTATTTTTTCAAAATTATCCTTCAGTTGATTCAGAGGCAGGTTTTCATACACAAACTGCCCCATCATGAATGTCGGCACAATATCCAGTGTTACTTTCGTTACCACGCCCAAAGCGCCCAGATTTACAACGGCCGCATTGAATTTCTCCCCATCCTTTTTACGGCTCAGTTGCATCACATCACCCGCCGCCGTAACAATCTCCATTCCCGAAACCGCAGTCGCCAGGTTACCATTTTTATCCCCTGAACCGTGCGTGGCCGTAGCGCAGGCACCCGCAACCGAAATGTGCGGCAAGGATGCCAGATTATGCAGCGCAAACCCTTTTTGATGCAGATATGGACTCAATTGTCCGTATTTCATGCCGGAATTCACGGTTACAGTTTTGTTTTTTTCATCCAAAACCATCTGCTCCTCCGCATTTACCAAGGAAATAAACTGATCTTTGGTGTCCGCAATGTTATTGAAGCAATGCTTGGTTCCAAGCACTTTAAGCTTTGGATATTTCTTCACAATGTCCTGAACCTGTGCCAGATTCTTCGCCTGATCCAGCTTTTGCGTGCTGTATTCTAAATTCCCTGCCCAGTTTTTCAATTTATCGGTGTTTGTCCAGCCGGTTAATGGTGTAAATAATGGAGCTGTCATTAATGCGGATGAAAGTTTAATAAAGGTTCTCTTATTCATATGTTGGGAAGAAAGCAAAGTGAAAACCAGAAGGATATGATTAAATCACAAATTAATTGAATAATTCAGGATTTCAACCGCCGTCCGGATTTCTCCTTCATCCAGATTCCCAAATCCAAGCCGCATAGCACTCAGCTGGCCGGTTTGGAAGAGTAATGTCTGTGGTAAATGCAGGTTTTGTTTCAAACAGTTCTTGCTAAGGCGCATTAGATTAACGTCCTTCCGCCATTCTGTCCAGATCGCCAGGCCGCCGGGAGGTGTTTTAAAATGGAGATATTCCTGGAAATCTGCTTGCAGTAATGTTCCCAAAAGATCGCGTCGCTGATGATAAACCTTCTGTGCTTTCTTGATATGCCGCTGAATTTCTCCTTCATCCAAAAGTTCACCCAATGCCTGCTCCATCATCAGATCTCCCTGGCGGTCGATGATCCTCCGAAATTTCCCCAGTTCCGTAATCAGGTTTTGCGGCGCCACAATGTAGCCGGAGCGCAGTCCGGGCGCCAGCGCTTTGCAGAATGAGCCGATATAAACCACCATTCCCGCCGGATCGGCGCTTGCAAGCGGCAAAACCGGACTGCTATTATAGTGAAAATCATAATCATGGTCGTCTTCCAGGATAATGAAGCCATATTGCACCGAAAGATTAAGCAATTCCATGCGCCGCTCCGCGCTCAGCGTCACCGTTGTGGGATAATGATGATGCGGTGTGATGTAAAGCATCCGTATCCGTTTTGTTTCGCACAACTTCCGCACTGCTTCCACCGATATGCCCTGCTCATCCACCAGAACCGAAATAATGTTGGCCCCGGCCTGTTGGAAAATCATATTCGCCGTATAGTAACTCAGGTTACCCACCACCACGTGATCGCCTTTTTTGAGGAGCAGCATGGAGGCCAGGTAAATGCCCATTTGAATGCCGCGCGTGGTGATAATGTTCTCTTTGCCAATATGCAAGCCGCGCGTATTATTCAGGTAGTCAGCCAGTTTCGTCCTGAAAAACGCATTGCCTTCCACATGCGAGTAACTGAGCAATTTGCGGTTATTATTTCGTCTCAAAACGCTGGAATAGGCTTTTGCCAGCTTGTCCATGGGTGCCAGGCGCACGTCGGGAAGACCGTCGGTGAATTCCAGTTCAGCTTTGGAAACGGAAACCGGCCTGTCCAGCAGCATGCTTTCTTCAAATGCAAAACCCGCTTTTTGAGGATATTTGACAAGATAATCAGCATTAAAAGACGCCGGACTATCAGCAATTGCAGGTGATTTTTGGGTGACGAATGTTCCCTTGTTCGGCCGAAGTTCGATCCACCCCTGCGCATCGAGTTCATTATAAGCGGCCACCACGGTTTTTCTATGAACCGATAAAATCTCAGCCAGTGAGCGTGTTCCGGGCAATCTGGCGCCTGTATAAAGCACGCCGCGCTGGATCGCATTGATCATCTGACGCGAAATTTGCAGGTAAACCGGCGTCTCATTTTGCCGGTCGATGGATACAATACTTTGGAATGGAATCTCAACCGGACTACTCATAAACTTAAAACCGGAGCATGTTAACAGTCCGGCAAGATAGTAAGTTTGTAGAAAATATATTTGATTCTGATATCTCAGCCATGATGACAACTTTCCTTTCTTTTCTGATCCGGGTCTTGAAAGGCCCGGCAGTTTTTGTTTTTACAAGCCTTGGACTTATTAGTTTATTAGGCCTTTTGCATCCGCTTTATGCACAGGATATTTCGCTTGATCCGGTTACTGTCACTTCCTCTCTTGTGGAAAAACGCGCATCCGAAACTGGCCGTAACATTGCTGTTATTAAAGGCGAGTATTTCCAAAACCTGCCCGTGCACAGCATCGATGATCTGCTGCGTTATGTGCCGGGCGTGGAAATTCAGGCGCGCGGGCCGATGGGTTCGCAGAGTGACATTGTGCTACGCGGTGGAACGTTTCAGCACGTCCTGATCATTCTGGATGGTTTACGATTGAATGATCCCAACACAGGGCATTTCAATGCTTATATCCCCATTTCACCTGCTGAAATTGAACGGATTGAAGTTTTGAAAGGCGCATCTTCGGCTATTTATGGCTCCGATGCAGTGGGCGGTGTGATCCATGTTATTTCCAAAACATTTGCTGCGCGGTTACAGTCGGGTAATGATGCTGAAAATGCTGCCGAAACAACAAAAACGAGCATTAATGCAGCATTGACAGGTGGAGAATATGGGTTAAGAAATGCAAATGCAGGCGCATTCGTTCAGAGAAATAAACTAGCAGTTTCAGGTGGTTTTTTATCAAATAATGCCTCAGGCGTTCAGCAGCGTGGCATAAAAGGATACTTTCATAACAACACCGCATCCCTATCCCTGAACTACGCACTTTCCCCGAACTTGAATGTGGCCGTGAGAAGTTCTTATGATCACCGGGATTTCGCTGCTCAGAATTTCTACACAGCTTTAAAATCCGACACGGCCAGCGAGAAGGTAAAAACTTCCTGGAATCAGGTTAAAATTAGTTATAGGAAAGCTAAAACGGCCATCACGCTCGATGGTGGCTATAAATTTGTGAGGGACCAGTATATGTTTAACCCGCATTCCATTGCGAATGACAGCAAATCACAACTATGGCAGGGCTTGCTGACCTGGCAGCAAACCTTCACCCAAAGCACGAACCTGATCGCCGGGCTTAATTACCAGAACCGCAACATTGCCTCCAATGACCGTGGCGATCATTCGCTGAGCCAGCTCGCACCATTTATTTCTTTGGTACAAAATATCGGTTCCGATTTCACTGTAACGCCTTCTGTCAGATTGGATTGGCGGGAAAGCATCGGTTCGGAAGTGGTGCCTCAGATTAATTTATCTTACAAAAAAGAAAACTGGCAATTACGCGGAAGCGCGGGCAAAACGATCCGGGATGCCGATTTTACAGAGCGGTTTAATAACTTTCAAAAAGCATTGGTAACGGGCGGAAATGTGGGCAATCCTGCATTGAAAGCGGAAAGATCATTCAGTTATGAAGCGGGCGCCGACTGGTTTTTGACTAATAGCAGCACCAATCAGCTGAAAATTTCAGGCACATTTTTCCAAAGGCTGCAAAACGACCTGATCGATTATGTTTCAACGCCGTATGCCCAAATGCCGCGCAAAGAAAACCTTTCGCCCACCGGGACTTTTGGCCTTGCATTGAACATTGCGGAAGTGAACACAACCGGCTTTGAACTTGATTTTCAAACAGTCAATACAATTTCTGCCAATCAAAAAGTCATTTTCAATGCAGGGTTAACCTGGCTGAACAGCGAAAGCAGCAATGCGCAGCCTTCATTCTACGTTTCGTCACACGCCAAGTTCCTGGGTAATTTTTCTGCGATTTACCAGATTTCCGCATTTTCGTTCAGTGTGAATGGTTTGTATAAAAACAGGGCCGAACGGGCGGCTTCGGCTATCGAGGCGAACATTTCGAAAGATTATTTTTTACTCAACGCCAAGGCTGAATATGCTTTCCTGAAGCGCAGTCTGGCCGTATTTGTGCAGGCCGATAATGCATTCGACGTTCAGTACAGCGACTTGTTGGGTTCTAAAATGCCGGGACGATGGGCTATGGCCGGACTCAGGTTCAATTTCGCGAAGTAGCGCAATCTTTTTCGTGGCCCGTTACGTATATTCGATTGACTTTTAAGATCGATTATGCTTTCGAATATCAACATTTCCCACATCTGCCTGACCATTTATCTAACGGTTCGGAGCGCCGAAATTTTCGGTCAAGCTACGTTAAATGGTGCGAACCGACCGTTAGAAAAATCGTTTGTAGCAAATTTAGGAAATGAGCATACTTTATCGGCTGGAACGGCGAATACGCACCAACGACCAACAGCGCCGGACAACGACAAAATGAATCTCTACTTTTTGAGCGGCTTAGGCGCTGATAAACGTGTTTTTAGCAAATTGGAACTGGACGACCGTTTTGCGGTACATTATATAGATTGGATAGAACCATTAAAAAAGGAAAGTATCACAGATTATGCGGGCAGGCTCGTTTCACAAATTGACACGACCCGGCCATTTCAGTTGGTAGGCTTATCATTTGGGGGGATTGTCGCCTCAGAACTTGCACATATCGTTCATCCAGAGCAGATTGTCATCATTTCTAGCACACCAACCGGCGTCCCGGTTTCAAAATTTTATCAGGGGTTAACCAAATTTTTGTTACTAAGCCCATTCGCAGCTCCGTTTTTGAAATCAACCAATACATTTACCTATAAATTTTTCGGTGCGGATACACCCGAGCTGAAATCGCTGCTGAAATCCATTTTACACGACACCGACAGCCGTTTTTTAAAATGGGCTTTGGTAAGAATGGGCAGCTGGAAAAGACAGGACAATCTGGAAAACCTGTATCACATTCACGGCACCGCCGATAAATTGATCCCGATAAAAATGGTGAAACCCGATGTGTCAATCGATGGCGCCGGACATTTGATGGTATACGCGCAGGCAAAACAGATTTCAGATATTTTGAATAAGAAATTAAGCGACAACTGGGTTACGACTCCCAATCATTAACCAGGACAATTTTCCCGATATGCCCGCTCGTTTCCATTAATGCCTGTGCTTTTGAGGCTTCGTTTAATGGAAATTGAGCTGCTATGACGGTTTTGAAGTCTCCGCTTTCTATAATCGGCCAAACATTCGCCCGTATTTCCTTCGCAAGTGCCGTTTTGAATTCATCGCTTCTATTGCGCAGCGTGCTGCCGGTGATTGTCAGGCGCTTTTTCATGATCATGCCGAAATCTACTTCGGTGCCTTCGAGCTTGCTGCCTTTCATGGTGTTGATAAAAACCAGCCGCCCATCTTCCCGCAGCAACCGGATATTTTTAGGAATATAATCACCGCCTACCATATCCAGAATGACGTCTATGCCTTCATTTTTAAGCTTTTCTTCGAAATCATCGGTTTTGTAGTTAATACAAATATCCGCACCCAGCGTAACGCAAGCACTGCATTTTTCCTCCGAGCCAGCCGTTGCGAAAACCTTTGCTCCCCATGCTTTTGCAAGCTGAATGGCCGTAATCCCGATTCCGCTTGTGCCACCATGAACCAGGAAATTGTCGCCGCTTTTTAAACCGCCTCTTTGAAATGCATTGTGCCAAACCGTAAAAACCGTTTCCGGAAGGGAAGCCGCCTGCACGAAATCGAAGCCGCCGGGAACAGGCAGACAGTGGCCTGCTTGCGCAACCGCATAATCCGCATAACCGCCTCCTGGCAGCAATGCACAAACGGCATCGCCTTTTTTCCAATCAGCAACATCATGCCCAACCTGCTCAATAATTCCTGCAACTTCCAGACCCGGAATATCCTGTGGCGCCCATGTCGGCGGCGGATAATTTCCCTTGCGCTGAAACACGTCGGGACGGTTGATCCCTGCCGCATAAACCTTAATCAGGACTTGGTTAGCAGCCGGTTGAGGCATTGGCCGCTCCTCTGTTTGAAGCACTTCCGGGCCGCCGGGCTGCGAGATTATAATGGCTTTCATGTTTTTTACAGTCAAATGAAATAATGACTAGTAAATTTCTTTGCCAAACGGCGTGAAGGACAAGCTCATCAGCTTAAAATGTTGGCGCGCAAAGGGCAGTCCTATAATCGTTATGGCGAGGATCACACCAAAAATAAGATGCGTAAGCGCAATCCAGATGCCGCCCAGCACAATCCAGAGAATGTTAAATATCGTGGATAAACAGCCGGTGTTCCCCGGAACCTCCCTAACCTGCTGCCCGAAAGGAAATAGCGTCAGAAGACCTATTTTAAAGCATTGAATACCAAACGGAATGCCGATGATGGTCAGGCAGAGCGCCAGGCCGGCAATCATATATTCCAGAAAGACGATGAATCCGCCAAAGATGAGCCAGATAATGTTGCCTATTAAGTTCATGTCGGGGTTGTTTTCGTTATTTCCAGTTATCGATCTTCAATAACCTAAAAAATTCGCTTTCCTCAATCTCTTTTACACCACCGGCAACAAGGTCTCCCAATTCCAGATCCTCTATACTGACCCGGATAAGTCGTTTGCAGCGGTGACCAGCGGTCCGCACCATTTTACGGATCTGATGATATTTTCCTTCTGTCAATGTGATTTTGAGCCAGGTGTTGGGCACGCCTTCCCAGCTTTCACTGGCATGTGGCGCTAATATTTCAGGCCTGGGAATGATCTCAACTTCGCACGGTGACGTCACATATTCAACGTCTCCTTTTATTCGTATGGCAATGCCCGTCCTGAGTTTATGCAGCGTTTCCTCACTGACGTGATGTCCCACATTCACCCAGTAAGTGCGCTTATGCGGAACCTCTCCCTGAAACAGCAGATTGGTTACTCTCTTATTCGTGGTAAGGATCAAAAGCCCCTCAGAATGTCCATCCAACCGTCCAATCGCATGAATCCCTTCCGGAAATTCAAACGCCAGATCCCCCAGCAACCCCACATCATCCGGACTCACAAACTGTGAAACCATGTTGGGCGGCTTGTTGATAATGTAGTAATGGTGGTGGGTGTGGGTTGTTATCATACACAAAGTTAATGCGCCTTCTCATAATGCCTCCGCAACATATCTTCCCCAAAATCATTTACCAAATCCCTTACCACCGAATGAATGTGGTTGCCTCCGTTTTGGGTATTGTCGAATTCGATGAGGAAGGTGGGGCCGTGGATGCGGTAATAGTGGCCCTGGCCTGAACCGATGATGTTTTTCTGGTCGCCCATCCAGGCGAAATGTATTTTGTCGAGGCCGGTTTTTTCCAGCTCGGCCCATTGCTGGTTTTTTAATGTTACGTGGTAACGCTGCAAATATGACATGATGAGTTTTTTGAATGCTGCTTTCTGCGCGGCGGTCATTTCTCCCATCGGGATGCCTTGCATTTTTTCCAAAGATGCCTTCCTGGAATTGGAAGTGAACATTTCGTTGGGTGCAGGGTTTCCTATAACCGCTTTTTCGAGCTGCTTTTCATTCAATAAGTGTAATAGTTCAAATGCTGAATCTTCTTCATTTTTCAGGATCCGCAGGCCCTTTTGAGGAACATTGGCCATGACGTTACCCGGATTACTGCCCATAAAACTCGGTGTGTAAGCAATTTCACCTTTGATGGATGAGAAGTGCAGCGATAAATGATGGCCTTCCACCCGCCAACCCCAGGGATCGCTTCCCGGCTCGCCAAAAACGAGGAATGCAAAGTTTTCGGGATCGCGGTAAGTGTCGTTAGCAGGGCGTGTTTCAACAACCCTGAGCACATTTTCCAGGTCAATGATCTGCTCGGCTTTGGTATAACCTTCCTGGCTCAAAACAAGCCTGATCATATCCATGGCCGACTTCCGCTGCGATTCACTCATGGTTTTGAAAGTAATCCCTTTTCGCTTCCGGGGCGTAAAATTCCAGTCGAAACGGGCAGGATCGTCGTAAGGAAGCTTTGTTTCTGAAAGCTGGTCGGCAGAAAGTGATTCGAGAAATGCCGTGACAACGGTCACCATTTCTTTGGCCAGTTTCTCGTCCTTTGTATGACCTTCCAAATCGTGGCCAGTTGCAGCCGACAATGTTCCGGAAGTGCTTATGATGAGCGCATTGGCTACGAATGCGATTATAATTAAAAGCCTTTTCATATATCTTGAATTTAGATCTTCAAATGGAATCCGTGTAGAAATCAAAAGCGCCCCGACTTGCGAAACTACCAATGCCAGTTGTCGGCCCATTGCAATCCACAGCGCCTGTTATTCCTTAATTACCGGAAAGGGATTAGTTTTGCCGACAATTAAAATTCTTGAATAATGAAGTGGGAGAAATTACTTTCGGCGAAACGGTGGGGCAGTGAAGACAAATACAATGCCGATCCGGCTGAGGCACGATCGGAATTCCAGCGTGATTACGACCGACTGATTTTTTCTTCCCCATTCCGAAGACTGCAAAACAAAACACAGGTTTTCCCGCTCCCGGGCAGCGTATTTGTCCATAACCGGCTTACACACAGCTTGGAAGTGGCCAGTGTCGGCAAGTCCTTAGGAAGGATTTTCTATAATAAACTCAAAAAGGACGATCCGAACATTGATGATAAATTGCCGCTGATCAGTGAAATAGGGAACATTGTGTCGGCCGCCTGCCTGGCGCACGACTTGGGTAATCCTGCATTCGGGCATTCAGGCGAGGCGGCGATCTCACATTATTTTACCAATGATGCCGGTTTACAATATCGCGACAAGGTTACCGAATCACAATGGGCTGATCTGACGCATTTTGAGGGCAACGCCAACGCATTCCGCATTCTCACGCACCCTTATGCGGGCAAAGGTTACGGCAGTTTTGCACTCACTTACTCTACGCTTGCAGCCATTGCCAAATATCCCTGCGAGTCCATTGCAGGACATAATAAATCGAACATTTACACAAAAAAATACGGCTTCTTTCAGTCGGAGCAGACTGGTTTTCAAAAGATTGCAGCAGATTTGGAACTGGATATGGTTACGGAATCACCATTGGTGTACAAGCGCCATCCACTGGTTTACCTGGTTGAAGCTGCGGATGACATTTGCTACAACATTATCGATCTCGAAGACGCCCACAGGCTGAAAATATTGTCGTATAGCGAGGTGGAAACATTGTTGCTACGCCTTTGCAACGATCCTAAAATGCCAGCCCGCCTTTTGGAAATTGATGATGAAGATGCCAAAATCAGCTTGTTACGGGCCAAATCCATCAGCACATTGATTTTCCAATGTTCCGAGTTGTTTTACAATGAACAGGATGCTATCCTCAGCGGCGACTTCAACTCGGGCCTTATCGACGCAATCCAGGAGCCTTACCGCTCTGTTATGAAGGACATTGCGAAGATTTCAGTCAATAAAATTTACAACTATTCCTCCGTCGTCCAGATCGAAGTGGCTGGTTACAAGGTGATGGGCGGCTTGCTGGAAGAATTTGTCCCTGCTTATCTCAATAACAATTCACATTATTCACGCAAGCTGGTGGATCTGATTCCCAAGCAGTTTATAACTTCAAAAACGGACGAATATGCGAAAATCCAGACTGTTCTGGACTTCGTTTCGGGGATGACAGACTTGTATGCGGTTGAATTATTCAGGAAAATCAAGGGAATTTCATTTCCCTCACTCTCTTAATGTTCGTTTCACCAGTATAAATTTTTGGTTCAGCGTAAAATTAATTCGCCAGTCAAAAGTTTTCTGTAAATTGTTGATCAAATTCATGAGCCCGATCAATCTTTTATGGAAATCAAACAATTGGTGTACACCAATGCCTCCTCGAACGTCACCTTTTCCTTTTCACCCCAACTCTTTTTTGTATTCGGAAACCGGGAACTCCTCGAAAAAAGCGATGTAATTGCCCAGCTGGCAGCACTTTATCCCGAAGCTCTTTTTTCCGGTTGCTCCACAGCAGGCGAAATCTCTAACGTTTCGGTAAAAGACAATACCATCATCATTACTGCGATCCGATTTGATGATACAATCGTCAAAAGCTCCAAAGTTGCGCTGGAAGACATTCATTTCAGCAGCATTGAAGCCGGTAAAAACCTTGTTTCACAACTTCCGAAAGAGGGCCTGAAACACGTTTTTGTAGTCTCAGACGGACTGAAAGTAAATGGCACCGACCTCGTAAAAGGCATGGCTGAAGGGCTGGGTTCCGAAGTTTCGCTTACAGGCGGACTCGCCGGCGACGGATCGCATTTTGCAAGAACTGTGATTGTTGAACCAGACGGAAACATTGCCAGTGAGACGGTGGCGGCCATCGGCTTTTATGGTGAAAACCTGACGATCGGCTTTGGTTCGCGGGGCGGATGGGACAGCTTCGGGCTGGACAGGCGTGTGACGAGATCAAAAGAGAATATATTGTTTGAAATTGACGGCGAGCCTGCGCTCGATCTGTACAAATCGTTCCTGGGCGACAAGGCCAAAGAACTGCCTGCTTCCGGGTTACTTTTCCCGCTTAGCATGCGTGACAGCGAAGATCGTGCACCGGTTGTGCGGACGATCCTGGGTATTAATGAAGATGAAAAAAGCCTCACTTTTGCAGGCGATATTCCCGAGGGCTCATTTGTTCGTTTGATGAAAGCAAATAACGACAGGCTTATTAACGGCGCCGAAGAAGCCGCTCAGGCCGCTTCGGAAGGTCTTAAAAACAGCCCTGAGTTTGCCATTCTGGTAAGTTGTGTGGGCAGAAAGCTGGTGCTCAAACAAATGGTTGAAGAAGAAGTTGAAAGCGTATCCGATGTGCTGGATAGTCCGGTGATCACAGGCTTTTATTCGTATGGAGAGCTTGCGCCGTTCAACCGCAATTCGCTGTGCGAGCTGCACAACCAGACAATGACCGTTACAACTTTCAGAGAATATTAAAATGAACATGCCCGAACTTACGGACGTCAATTATCACCGGTTACTGAAACGTCAGATCCGGAAATCGCTGCCGCCCGAACTTGCCGAACATCCCGATCTGCAGGACTTTTTGTTATCTGTAAATCAAGCATATACTGAATATCAGGACGACCTTGGCCGCGTAGAGCTTATTCTGGAACAAAGCTCCGGCGAACTTTTCAAGGCCAACCGCGAACTGAGCCGCATTGCCGCAGAGAAAACCGAAGAAGCCGAACTGACCAACAAGCGATTGGAAGAAGTGGTGAGCAGTATTACCGAAGTTTTGGTGCAGCTTGATCGGAATGGCAACATCATTTACATGAATAAGGCCTGGGAAACCATCACAGGCTACACGGTAAGTGAATGTCTTAACCGCAATTGGATGGATTTCTTCTCCGATTCGCAAGAGGAGATCAGTGAAATGCTGAGTTCCGGGGAATCGACGATCAATGCAACCATCAAGGTTTTCACGGCACAGAAAAAAGAGATCTGGATAGGCGTTTCGCTTACAAAACAATTCCATGATCATGCGCTAACTGGCTACATTGGCACATTTTCGGACGTTACGGAGCGCGTTTCGGCAGAAAAGAAATTAAAATCCTACATGCGTGACCTGGAACGCATCAATGCTGAGCTGGACCAGTTTGCATATGTCGTAAGTCACGATTTGAAAGCGCCTCTGCGCGCTATCAATAACCTTTCCGAGTGGATTGAAGAAGATATCAGCCATTTGCTCGAAGGCGATACGCTGGACCAGTTCAAACTGCTCCGCGGGCGCGTTCACCGTATGGAAAGCCTTATTAATGGTATTTTATCCTATTCAAGGGCGGGCCGGATGAAGACGGTGAAAGAGCGGTTTGTGATCAGTTCTCTTTTGGAAGATCTGCACGAAACATTCAACAGCAAAAAGCCCGTCAGTTTCGTTTTCGATGGAAATATGTCCATGGAGCTCGAAACGGAAAAAATCACATTGACCCAAATCCTTCAAAACCTGATTTCCAACGGCATTAAGTACAATGACAAGCCTGAAATAGAAATCACGGTGGGCTGGACGGAGGAAGACACCAAGTACGAATTTTACGTTCGTGACAATGGCCCGGGCATAAGCCCCGAATTTCACGATCGCATTTTTGTCATTTTCCAAACCTTGCAGGCACGCGACGAGATAGAGAGCACAGGCGTAGGACTAGCCATTGTTAAAAAGATCCTTGACGAAAAAGGCGGCTTGATCCGTATCGAATCTACCATGAAGGAAGGCACTAAATTTATATTCACCTGGCCTAAAAGCGAAGCCAAAGAAGCAGAAATTTCCCTCTAAACATAACCCTTTCCGTAACTAGAATTTCACAAAAATGTTCCCCTTAACCCCAGTCCCCATGACCATATTATTGGTTGAAGACGATGAAGTAGATGTAATGAATGTGAAGCGCGCATTTAAAAAGAACAATATTTCCAACCCGCTTATCGTGGCTTCAAATGGCATTGAAGCGCTCGAAGTGCTACGCTCCGGTTCATCCGACAGCCCAAAGCCAAGAATTGTGTTATTAGACCTCAATATGCCTAGAATGGGTGGAATTGAGTTTTTGAAAGAGATCCGCCAGGATCCTGAACTGAGCTCTTTGTCGGTTTTTGTAATGACAACTTCCAATGAAGACAGCGACAAAATTGAGGCTTTCAACCTGAATGTAGCGGGTTATATTCTAAAACCGCTTTCAATGGACCGCTTCATTTCGGCCGTTTCCACGCTCAACAGTTACTGGACACTCTGCGAATATCCCGGATAATCCAAACAACGCATATTCTCCATTCTATGGCCCCTATCAGTATTCTTCTGGTTGAAGATGATGAGATCGACGCAATGAACTTATTGCGGGCGATCAGGAAGTCTCAGGTGGAGATTGGAGAGGTTAAAATCTGCAAATATGCCGAAGATGCGCTGCTAACCCTCGATTCCTGGGTGCCGGGCTGCGTATTCCTGGATTACCAGCTGCCCAAAACGAGCGGACTGGAATTGCTGAAAAAGATCAAAGAAAGGGCGCCGCAGCTGCCCGTTATCGTGCTCACTTCCCAGGGCGACGAGCGGATTGCCGTGGAAATGATGAAAGCGGGTGCAACGGATTATTATCCCAAATCCGAGATCACGGCCGAAAAGCTGACCAAGGCTTTTCACACACTCGGGCAAATGCTCGAAGTGGAAAAAGACCGGGAAGACGCAAGGCATGAATTGGCTGAGAAAGAGGAATTTATAAATAAAATCGCCCTCCTGTCACCTAACATTATCTATGTGATCGACATTGAGAAATGGACCAACATTTTTCATAATAAACAAATCTGGAAGATACTGGGCTACTCCGAAGATGACATTGCTACCGACTCTAAGAACGGGCTGAAACAGATTATTAATAATCAGGATCAGCTTACTTTCCGGCGGCATTATCATTATATGCGGCATTATGTGAAGGATGAAGATGTGATTGAAAAGGAGTTCAGGCTCAAACACAAAGATGGTTCGGAAGTCTGGATTATCACTCGTGAAGTGCCGTTTAAGCGCAATGAAGCAGGAACTGTGCAGGAAGTGCTTGGCACAGCAATAGACATTACCAGCCGGAAACAGGCGGAACAGGAACTCATACAAGCGAAGCGCGACGCCGAAGAAGCAACGCGCATCAAGTCTGACTTCCTGTCCACAATGAGCCATGAGATCCGCACGCCTATGAACGGGATTATTGGTTTTACCGATATTCTCTTAAACAGCGATTTCCAGGGACAGGACAAGGAATATTTGAAAATGATCAAAAGTTCGGCTGATAACCTGCTCGTTATCCTGAACGACATTCTTGATTTTTCTAAAATTGAAGCTGGAAAATTCGGGCTGGAAAGTTTTCAGTTTGACTTAAAAGAAAAGCTGGATGTGCTGATCCGGACATTTGATGTGCGGGCAAGGGAAAAATCCATTGACCTGCTGTTTGAATGTGCCGATGACGTTCCTAAGATCCTCATGGGCGACGCATACCGTCTGAATCAAATTCTCAATAATCTGGTTGGCAATGCCATTAAGTTTACAGAAAACGGTTTTGTCAAAATTGCCGTTCAGCTGGAAAAAGACCATGGCAGGAATGTGGATCTCAGGATTGATGTATCTGACTCAGGCATAGGCATTTCCGAAGACAAGTTAAACGACATTTTCGAAAGCTTTTCACAGGCGCACCACAACAATGCCACCAGATATTTCGGTGGAACCGGCCTCGGTTTAAGCATTACCCGTAAAATCACAGAACTGATGAACGGCACCATTTCCGCCAAAAGCAAGCTTGGCGAAGGTGCGACTTTCAGTGTTGTGCTCAATTTTGGAAAAGGCGGACTTTCGTTAGAAGAAGAAAAAGCCAGCGCGCCCGAAAACCTGTCGCTGAAAGGTTTCAGGATCCTGGCAGCGGACGATGTTCCTGCTAACCAGATGCTACTCAAACATTTACTCAAAAGATGGGAAGCAGAATTTACCATTTGCGGGAACGGCCGGGAAGTGCTGACCAGCCTCGACGGAAACGATGGTTATGACCTTATTTTAATGGACATTCAGATGCCGGTTATGGATGGCATTACGGCCATGAAAACCATCCGGAGCCAGTATCCGAAATATACGCATGTTCCCGTAATCGCCTTTACAGCAGACACTTTCGCTGAAAACGCCCCGGAACTTGAATCCTGCCATTTCAATGATTTTGTGACCAAACCATTCAAGGCGGACGAGCTGATCCGTGTTATCGCAAGGCATCTTGCATTTAGTAATGCTGCCCGACCTGTCCCGGTCAGCTGATTTTCGTCCAATCGATTTTATCAGGAGTCAACGGAAGCTCTCGCAAACGGCTTCCTGTCGCATCAAAAATAGCATTTGCAATCGCAGCTGACACGGGCCCTTGTGCCGCTTCTCCCGCACCCAGCGGTTCTAGTTCCGGCCGGTCAATCACAAACACTTCTGTGTGAGGCACATCTTCAAAACGGAAAATCGGATAAGTTTCCCACGAACTGCTTTCCACACCATTTGCACCATACTGAACTTGCTCCAACATGGTCCAGCTCGCGGCCTGGATCATCCCGCCGGAAGTCTGATTGACAATCCCGTCCGGATTAATGGCTTGCCCTGCATCAATTACGCCTGTCAATTTTACCAGACGGTAGGTTTTTGCCGCCCTATCCAGCTTGATTTCGGCCTTTACAGCGAAGTAGGAAGCATTATTTTTATATTGAGCAAAAGCAAAACCCTTTCCTAATCCGGGCTCTTTTTTCAAATCCCAACCTGCTTTTTTCACCAAAGTCGTAGTCACTTCTTTGGCCCTATCATCGTTTAAATGATCCAAACGGAATTGAACGGGATCTTTCCCGGCTTTCACCGCCAGCTCATCCATGAAAGATTCCAATGCGAAAATGTTGCCATAGGCACCCAAACTTCGCAAAGCAGAAGTCCGTAAAGGGCCTTTATAACTGTGAACAGAGGCATTTTTGAATTCAAAATCATACAACGGAAGCGAATTCCGATGCGTGCCTCCTGCAAATCCACCGCCTTCAAAAGCAAATGGCTTTTCCAAATGCTGTCCTGCAATTAAATGCCCCGCCTTTCCACCTGGCCGTGAACTATGTGTGTCCGACCATATATCTGTTTCCCAGGCAGTTACTTTGCCATCAGCAGTCAATGCAGCTTTAATTTTCAGCACCATAGCAGACCCATAAGGCTCCCATTTGTGCTCATCTTCCCGCATCCATTGCACGCGAACCGGCTTTCCAGGCATTTGCAGAGACAGTAACGCAGCATCACCTCCCACATCATCCGCGCCATTATGTCCATAGCAACCCGCGCCCGGCATGCCTATGACCCTGATTTTTTCCAGAGGCAGACCCACCAAATCGCTGATTGTGCTTCGCAAAGGATACACGCCCTGCGTATGTGACCAGATCGTCAGCTGATCATCCTTCCAGAGACCGATCGCGCAAGACGGGCCTATGGAGCCATGCATTTGATAAGGCCGTTTGTATTCCGCTTCGAGTGTTGTTCCGTTCTCCCAAACCTTACTATTTGCACTTTTATCTCCTTCCACAATTTCGCCGGCACTGCCATTTTTGATCATATCAGCGTACAACTGACCTGGCAAAGGCGTTATCGGCGTGGTTTCCCATTTGGCCAGCTCCTTCATTTTACCCAACGCCTTCATGCTCTCGTATTCCTGCGAAGCAATCACAGCAACGAAACTTCCGTTAGTTACGATTTTCAAAACGCCAGGGGATTTTTGGATTTGTTCCGTTGGAAGCGAAATCAATTTGGCATTATAAACCGATGGCCTCATCACCCGCGCATGCAACATATCCGGGAACCTCAGATCCTGGATAAAATGCGTTTTCGCCACCGCTATCTCTTGAATGTCAGTCCTTTTGATAGGCTTACCGACAAGCTTGTAATTACCAGGCTTTTTCAGATCAGCCTTTCCAGTGACTTCTGCTTCCAGACGTTTTCCTTTTACAAGATCTGTATAGGCAATTGTTTTCTGATTTTTGGCTGATTTAACAATTCCATTTTGAACCGAAAGTTCATTCACATTTGATCCTAATTCCTTTGCTGCCAGTGTCAAAAGATACTTCCGAGCCTCAGCAGCAGCATTTCTGATCGCATTTCCGCTTCCTTCAATGGACCCGCTTCCGGCCGTATAGCGCTCGTCCTGCGTTTGCCCGGTGTCCGCGATGATGATACGAACTTGCTTCATCTCAATGTCCAGTTCCTCAGCTGCCATTTGCATTAATGCCGTCCGTATTCCCTGCCCAAGCTCCATTTTACCTGTTAACACCGTCAGAATGCCCGTATCATCAAATCTGATCCACGAATCAATTGCCTCACGATCTGCGATCAACGTTTGTTCCGGCGAGTAACATTCATCCGGCTGCATAGAAAATCCAAGTCCGGGCATGAGCGTAAAACCCATCAGCAGATAACCCGAACTCCGGAGAAAACCACGTCTGCCAGACCTTATATCATTCAATTCGTCCATCATTTATTCAATTTAGCAGCCGCCTTTTTTACAGCACTAATAATGCGCGTGTGCGTTCCGCATCGGCACAAATTCCGTTGCAAAGCCTGCCGTATTTGCTGGTCAGTTGGATTTTTGTTTTCTGTTAAAAGTGCCTTAGCAGAAATGATCATCCCGCTAGTGCAATAGCCACATTGCGCAGCCTGCTCTTCAATAAATGCCTCTTGGATCGGATCAAGCACATTATTATTGGAAAGTCCTTCCAATGTTGTCACTTCATAAACTGCCGCAGCCGAGCCCGGAATTACGCAAGAAGGTTGCGCTTTGCCATTCAAGAGCACCATGCAACTGCCGCAACGTTCTATGCCACAGCCATATTTCGGGCCATTCAGTTGCAGGTTATTTCGTAAAAGATAAAGCAGCGGCATTTCCGGGTCCGCAGTAACGCGGTGGGTTTTGCCGTTCACTTTAATGTTAATCACCTCAGCCATATTGCCCTCTATTTTTTCCACCAGAATAATAAAATTAAGCCGCCGCCATGATTTAACTACTTGCTTTTAAATCTTTTAAGATGCTTCTCTCGTATGTGTTACCATATTCTGAAAGATTTATGAAAGCGCAGGCACGGATCACACTAATACTTTTAATGATTTTATTGGGCGCATTTATGCTCACATTATCAGGTTGTTCTTTTAAAAGGATAACGAAGTCGAAGAATATTGTATACCAAAAAGCAGATAAAACTTCCGCAGAACAGCAACTCAATGTGTTTGCGCCAAAGAAGCATTCCGAGGCCAGTGATGTCCTGATTTTTGTTCATGGCGGCAACTGGAATTCCGGCAAGAAGTCGCAATACAACATTATTGGAGGACATTGGGCCAAAAAAGGGGTGGTAACCGTGCTTGTGGACTACCCACTGAGCCCCTCTGCGGGCTATGATGACATGGCCATTTCCGTTGCCAAATCTGTTGATTGGGTGAAGAAAAATATCAGTCAGTATGGTGGAAATCCTGACAGAATCTTCCTGTCCGGACATTCCGCAGGCGGCCATCTTGCGACATTGGTTGCCACGGATGAACATTATTTCAAAAACATCGGCCTGGAAAATCCACTTGCAGGGGTGATCCTCATCGACGCCGCCGGGCTGGATATGTACGGATATTTGCAAGAAGAAAAATTCGAAAAAGGCAACACCTATCTCAACACATTTTCCAACAACCCCGACACCTGGAAAAAAGCCACACCACTGTATCACCTGCACAGCAACATGCCTCCCATGCTTATATACCGGGGCGGAAAAACCTATCCTTCCATCCTGGCAAGCAACGAAAAATTCATCAAAGCCCTAAAAACCTACGCACCAGAAACACCCTACCACATTCAAAAAGGCAAAAAACACATTCCCATGATCACTCAATTTTTCAATCCCTGGAATGGTAGATATGGGGAGATTTTGGAGTTTATGAAAACCGCGGATAATCAGAGAGAATTGCCGGAGGATAAGCGAGAGGCAGAAGCTTTTCTTCGGGATTGACAATCATGAATCCAAACATTACTCGCAATTAATAGATCTGCGCTCCACAATGCGCTTAATAGTCTCCATTGCCTGCTCATTAGCAACATGCCTGTTCTCTCGGACCGCTTTTATAAGCTTTTTAGCTTCTTTGCCAATAACGGCTTTGGAAACTGTATTTGATATAAATCTCATAGTGTTAGATGCATCTTGACCCATACGAATATATAAATACGACTCAACTATAATCTCACAAAAAAAATAAACGGCAGGAATGAAAAATTTAAAGGCAATACCAACATTATGGATTTCTCCGTAAAACAACTATCTTTGAAAAATGAAAACATTCAGCTCCGTAGAAGAAGCTTTTGAGTGGTGGGTAAAGAATTTATATCCTACATTGACGCCGGAGATGAAAAGAGGGAAAGCGGTGCAGGCAATGCAGGATTACATATACGGAAAAGGAATATCCGAAAAACGAATGAAACAAATTTTGCTCGAATATGGTCATTTTGAGATCGAAACATTGGTCAAATACAAGCCTTAACAAGGCTTTTTATTTACCTGAATTTTATGGAGTTCTCCGCAAATCAGGTCTGCAAAAAAACCCGGAGCATTGCCACAGAACAATGGCATCCGGGTTCGGTTCAATCAAGTTCACAATCAAACTTCATCAAAAATATGTACACACTACAAAATTCAACAAACAAAGAAATGAACGGCGGGAATGAAAAAATTATCGGTAACGAAGCCGCGTTAAGGCAGCAATTTGAGATCGTAAAAGAGTTTTTTCAAACAGATAAAGGAAGCGAAATGATTGGGTCGCTGCACGCAATGATAGAAACCTTTTTATTTACAGAAAACCTGAGCCAGGTAACACCAGAAATGCGGGAACATATCGTGAACCAGCTCCGTGTGGCAACTTTGATTGCGAAACTCGGGGATGGTTATAAGAACACATTATATGTCTGAAACATAGCCAAATCAAGGAAAACCGCATTAACAAACCGAAAAAACCTTGGTCTCCGTCGTAATATAAATCTTCCTGTCCTTGGCCAGGTCCATTTGAAAACCGCCTGTGAAAACGCCGAAGCTTGGGACGATGGCTTGATGGTTATCGATTACGAAACACGGCAGACGCACGCTTTGGCGGCCTTTTCCGTAGGTTGTGAAAACGGGGTGAACGTGGCCTGCAAAGATGAATTTTCCTGAAACTGCATCGACTTTTGGGTGGTGGGTGAAAATGAAATTGCCTTCTTCATAATCGTTTAAATGCACTTCCAGGTTGCATTCCAGGAACATACTTACCGGCAAAATGTCGTGATTGCCGATAACGATCAGCATTTCAATGTAATGATGTGCCGTGCGCCAGTTCTTAAAAAGCTCCCATTCAGCGTTGTATTGTGCATGAAACAGGTCTCCTAGGAAAATGATGCGGGTGGCACCAGTGTTTTGAACCAGCTCGTTTAATCTTTCGAAATTGTTTTCAATGGCATTAGGCGGCACCGCAATTCCCTCTTTTCTGAAATGGGTGATCTTGCCTAAATGAAGGTCTCCGATTAGTAATGTCTGCGTTTCCTGCCAAAAAATAGCTCTTTGTGTGAGTAAAATAAAATGGTTTTCTTTGATTTCAATCTGCATTACTATACTGTTTGATCATTTTCTGGATCCGGTCATCCAGCTTTTCTGATGTAAGTTGCTCGCGTAGCCGGTCTACCATAATAGGGAACGAAAAAGGCGTTGGTTTGCGGGTTTGTTTTACAATTATTTTCTGAGTTGCGATCCGGTCAAGCGCCTCCCGCATCCGCACTTCCTGCAATTGGTAAGTCAAAACTTCCTGGTAAGCCTGCTTGATCAGCAAATTGTTGTCTTCATATTTGGTCATTACCGTAAACAGCAGCGAGCTGGAAGCCTGTAACTGCCGTGTTTTGACATTTTTGCCCGGATAACCCTGAAACATTAATCCCGAAATTGCGGCAATTTCCCTGAATTTCCGTTTGGCCATTTCGGTTGCATTCACACTTTGATAAATGTCATCGACCAAATGCTTCGTTGAAAAAAGATCAACTTCCTTCATTACCTGCTCAAAATCAACATATTGATCGCTCAATAATTCAAAACCATAATCATTCATAGCCACTGAGAATGTAATGGGTTTAAGTTGACTCAGGCGATAGGCCAGTATAATGGACATCCCTTCATGCACCAAACGGCCTTCAAATGGGAATATGAAAATATGATGACCTTCCCGGGTTTCACATTGCTCTATAAGCAGTTCGTCGGTCTTTGGAATCATAGACCGGCTTGCCTGCAATTCCAATAATGGCTGCATTTTGGCAAGTTCGAGCTCTTTATGCGGATTTTCAAGGGCATCGGCCAATCGCTCGCGGATGAATGTGGACAACTGAGACGACAGCGGCATTCTTCCGCCAGCCCAGCGCACCAGAAAGCCTTTTTTACCCTCTGCTTTTTTGACACTAACCGTCATCTCATGGATCCGCAAGAACTCAACGGTCATGCCCGCGAAAGTAAAAACGTCCCCCGGTTTCATCCAGGTAACAAACGATTCCTCAACCGTTCCCAGATATTTCCCGCTTTGCAGCTTCACCTTAATGCCTGTTTCCGAGACAATCGTTCCCATACTCAGCCTGTGACGCAATGCGACGCGTCGGCTCGTCACCTTATACAGGCCATCGACACGCTCTACTTTCTTGTACTCATCATATACATGAAGCGAAGAGCTTCCGGTGGTAATGTATCCCAAAAGCCACTCCCACTCCTGCCGGTTCAGATATTGATAACCATAAGCGTCACAAACTTCATCAAACAATTGAGCCTCATCAAAACCTTCGCCCACTGCCAAAGTCATCATCCACTGCGCCAACACATCGAATGCATGAGCCACGGGCGGACGGTCTTCCAGCATATTTTTGGCGACGCCTTCCCGAAGCGAAACAGCCTCAATCAGCTCCAAAGCATTGGTAGGACAGAAATAAATTTTACTATCCACACCCGGTCTGTGACCACTCCTGCCCGCACGTTGAATAAACCGCGCAATGCTCTTCGGACTACCAACCTGAATGACCGTATCAACGGGCCGAAAATCGACCCCTAGATCGAGGCTGGCCGTGCATATCACCAGTTTGAGCCGCTCGTCGTGCAGTGCTTCCTCCACCCAGTCCCTTATTTCCCGGTCCAGCGATGCATGGTGTAACGCCATAATGCCCGCAAATTCAGGATATTTATCAATAATGGTGCGATACCAGATTTCGGTTCCGGAACGCGTGTTGGTAAAAAGCAGCGTCGTATTACTCTCATTGACGATTTTTACCACCTGGTCAACCAGGCTCGTCCCCATATATCCCGACCACGGCAACGTCTGCACGCGTTCAGGAATAATGCTTTCGACCAGGATTTTTTTATCTGTATTTGCCTTGATCACCGTGGACTTGGCAACCGGGAACTTCATGCCGAGCAGCACATGTTTCGCCTCGTCGAGGTTGCCGATGGTTGCCGAAATGCCCCAGGTTTGGAGATCCGGCCTGATGCTTCTGAGCCTTGCCAGCGCCAGTTCCGTTTGTGTTCCGCGCTTGCTGCCCATAAGCTCGTGCCATTCATCGACGACGATGGTGTGCAGGTTTTTAAATATTTCTGTGCTGTTTTTTTGTGCAAAAAGAATATGCAGGCTTTCCGGCGTAATGATCAGCGCATCGGGCATTTGCTTTTTCTGATCGCTTTTTTCTTTGGAATTAGTATCGCCGGTGCGAATGCCTACGCGCCAGGTCAGGTTCATTTCCAGCGCAGCGCTTTCCATATTCCGGAATAAGTCCTTGGACAAAGCGCGCAAAGGCGTGATCCACAGAACTTGCAAACCTCGTTTTGGTTTGAGTTCCTTATTCGCCTTTTCATTAATATGCCGGATTAATATCGGAAGCCAGAGCGAATAAGTCTTTCCACTCCCCGTCGGCGCATTCACCAGGCCGCTTTTACCATTCAGATAAGCCTCCGCCGCCTCCTTCTGAAACGCCGCCCACTTCCACTTCTTGGCCTTAAACCAATGTTCAACGATTGTATGTCCGGGGGATTTGGTCAAAGGGATAAACGATTACATTTTAATAATGTAACATAAATATTGTACCCACGGATTTTGCAGAATTAAATTCCAATAATATCAATTCCGGTTGGTGTAGCAATGATCATCCTTGCGTTGGGAAGATGCGTGACAATTGTGTTCCAATTTTGGTGAAAAAACAGATGCAAATCCCGGATCAGCAGGTTACCAAGCTTTAAATAAATTACTCTGACTGGCTCATTATCCAATAGACATCGATAGTAGAAGTCTGTGTCCTTCGTAACGATCACCAGATCGTGTTCTCTTGCGTATTCCCAAATGTCTTTATCAGGCCACTTACCATTGATATCAATGACAAACTCAAACGCATTCGAATTGAAGAAACTAAAAAACTTCGGAAGATTTACGTCGATAAGAAAGCGATTGGGCGCCATTAAGCTGCAATTAAGGAATGGTGCTCGCTGTCCATTGTTCTAGCGGCAAATTGGATACAAGCTTTGATATCCGCTTCTTCCAAAAATGAATATGCTTCTAAAATACCATCATAGCTTTCTCCGGCTGCCAAATATTCAAGAATCGTTTTAACCGTTATCCGATAACCTCTTATCGTTGGTTTGCCATTACAAACTGCCTCATCTATCGTAATTCTATCAAGATAGTTTTCCATTGTATCCCTTTTCATTTAATTACAAAAATAGCAAATGTTTCGGGATCGTTTGAACTGTGTGAACGCAGGTCGATACATTAAACGAATCCCTCACTTATACATCTCCAAAATCCCCTTCAACGCTTCCAGCGTATCTGCTTCCTCTGCTTTCTTATCCTTCCGCCAGCGCAGAATCCTGGGAAACCTTACTGCGATTCCGGATTTATGCCTGGATGATTCGTTGATGCCTTCGAAGCCTATTTCGAAAACCAATTCGGGCTTTACGGTCCTTACCGGACCAAATTTTTCCAGGACGTTTCGTTTGATGAAATAATCGACCTGGCCGATTTCTACGTCTGTTAATCCAGAGTAGGCTTTTGCGAATGGAACCAGCTTCCCGTCTTCGCCCCAGACGGCGAATGTATAGTCGGTGAATAATTCAGCGCGCCTGCCGGAGCCTTTCTGGGCGTAAATGAGCACGGCGTCAACACTTAACGGATCAATTTTCCATTTCCACCAATCGCCTTTTTTACGGCCAACCTGGTAAGTGCTTTCTTTCCTTTTGATCATAAAACCTTCCGCAATATGCTGCCGGGAAAGTGTGTGCAACTCCCGCAAAACTGCCCATTCTTTAAAATCAATGAGCGGCGAAAGATTAAACACAAATTGATCAGGCGCTTTCTGATGAATGAGTTCCAGCTCGGTCCGGCGTTGTTGCTGGGTAAGGTTCCTGATATCCACGCCATTGACTTCCAAAATATCATAAGCCAAAAATGCGACTGGTGCTTCTTCCAGCACTTTTTTGGATAGGTTTTTCCTGCCGATACGCGTTTGCAGCACATTAAACGGCATGGGTTTATCATCCATATAACTTACGATCTCTCCGTCGAGGACCGTTCCGTTTGGCAAAACTTCACTTAAAAAATGCAGTTCAGGGAATTTTTCGGTCGATAACTCTTCACCGCGAGTCCAGATAAAAAGCTCATTGTTGCGATAAATAATTTGTGAGCGAATGCCGTCCCACTTCCATTCGGCAAACCAATCTTCGGGGTTTCCCAAACCAGAAACGTCGCCTTCGATAGGATAAGCCAGGAAAAACGGATATGGGCGCGATGCGTTGTCATTTTCCCCTTTATCCAATATCAACTGCTCAAAGGTTGTCCCCGACGGCTCCCACTGACCCATGACCCGGTGTGCGATCACATTAGAATCGGTTTCGGTGGCTTCCGCCAATGCACGCACCACCAATGTCTGCGAAACCCCGATCCGGAAACTGCCCATCAATAATTTATTAAAAACAAAAGTCTCGTGCTGAGACAGTTGCATCCAGGCTTGCAGGATATGGTCACGTTTTTCTTCGTCCGTCATACCTGGCAAAAGTCCCAGATAATAGAACCATTCGGTAAGCGATTTGTCCGATCCGTCGACCTTACTTTTAGGCAAAAGCAATGAAATGGTTTCACCCAAATCGCCTACACTATGGTAACTTTCCTGGAAAAGCCACATCGGAATACCCGCTTCTTGTGCGGCCCATTCTTTTACCATCGTCCTGTTCACCTTAAACGAAGGCCGGCGACCGGTAAAAAGCGTTAATGCCCAGAGTTTGTCCTCGTCGGATGCAGTCAGAAAATATTGCTTCATCAACTCCACCTTTGCATTGGTTTTGTTGGTGCGGTCCAGGTTCATGAAAAGTTCTGCGAATTGTTTCATAGTGTGATGCCTCCTTCCCCTTCCGCTAAATTCCCTAAAGGGGACTTTTTTGTTGACGCCTTTGTATCAGTGATGAATTCGCCATCTAGTAATTCTTTGTGCTTTTCATAGGCGTCGGTTCCGGCGCTGATGTCTTGTACAACTTCTTCTTCCTCGTTTTCGTCTTCGTTGCCGTACATGGTATGGACTTCACCTGCTTCTATGCCATTTTCATTCAAATATCTCGCGTAAATGCTTGTATATCCGTGCGTTACGTATACTTTTTCGGCTCCCGATTCTTTTACAGCAGTGTTCAGG
Organism: Dyadobacter sp. CY327; assembly: GCF_021390415.1. Lineage (NCBI taxonomy): Bacteria > Pseudomonadati > Bacteroidota > Cytophagia > Cytophagales > Spirosomataceae > Dyadobacter > Dyadobacter sp. CY327. The sequence continues at coordinate 54,076 of NZ_JAJUXJ010000008.1, forward strand.
TCCGGCCAGTCCACGTGATCGCTCAATACAAAGCCCTGGTCCACGGCGCGGCGATTTTTGGCGCCGCGAAGGGCCATCCATCCTGAGCAATAGCCCAGCGAATAAGGGGCGAACTTTTTGATCCACGTGCTGCTGTCGACCGAGGGCGGGGCTAACACCAATGATCCCCGAAATAGCTTCCGGTCGGTTTCTTTGGTGACCAATGTCAATTCGGGCAAATCAAAACCGGCCTGCCTTAACCTCTCGTTTAATGTATAAATAGCGCCGTGTGCGTAGATTATTTTGTCCTGTAATTCAATATTTTTCAATATCCGCTGCATTTTTCCCAATGAATAGCCCATCAGCACACTGGCTTTATCTTCACTTTTATTCTGCCGCCACCAGTTGTCAATTTCGCTCATCACCTCATGCTGAGGCTGCCATTTGTAAATAGGCAAACCGAAGGTTGATTCGGTAATAAAAACATTGCACTTGACTGGCTCATAAGGCGTTGCAAAGTTGTCATTTTCAAGCTTGTAGTCTCCGCTCGCAACCCAGACCTCCCCCTTATATTCCACCCGGACCTGCGCAGAACCAATGATATGACCCGCAGGATGCAATGAGAATGTGACACCATTGATCACAAATTTCTCGTAGTACTCAACAGTTTGTAAAGAGATATCCTGCCCTAATCGCAGCCGTAAAATGGGTTCGCTATCCTTGTGGGCCAGATAATGTTTGCTCCCCCAGCGCGCGTGGTCGCTGTGCGCATGCGTGATGATCGCCCGGTCAACGGGGATCCATGGATCAATGTGCGCATCTGCAACGGCGCAGTATATACTTTTCCCTGTAAACTGTAAAAGAGATTGTGCTGGCATGGCTTGAAAAATATTAAAAGTGTGCCAATTGCGGACCCAGGCCTCTGACGCCTTTGAAAAATAAGTGCTATTTTTGAGTGACCAATTTCTTTGGCCTGCGTCTAAACAAATATCCTTATCAAATACACAACTATGTCTAAGAAAAGTATGGAAAACCCTTTATCTCCAAGTGCGGAAGCAGCAAGATATCTTGAAAATGCCAGACAAATACTGACTGAAAAAGCAGGCAAAAAGGATGGATTGTATTCGGACATTAAATATGTAAGAATGGCCGCGGGCACTGCTTATTCAGCGGCGCTGCTAATTCTTGATGAATATCTGAAACAAAAAGAAGGTATTCATTTTGTAAAGCCGCAAAGCATTGAGGATTACAAGGGGAGATTAAGAAAATATGACAAAAAATTGCTGAAACATACGATCAATGCTTACAGCGAATTACATCTTATCGGTTACTATCAAGGAACAGAATCAGCTGAGGTCATCCAGAACGGTTTGGCAAATGTGAAGCAAATGCTATCTTATATCTGATTCTTTCTTTCTACATTTTTATTCTGCTCAACGCTCCTTATATCGTCTAATGATCAAAAACCTCTGCCTTTCGTGTTTTCTTTATCTAACAATCCTTAGCTGTAATCCCGAAAATTCATCGAAAAGGGAGGAGAACATAACTTCGAAATCGGTTAATTACAATGCCCAAACCAAAATCAACCACGCGCAAGGATTTACCATTTCGTATCACAATAATTACAAAATCGTAAGCATCCTGAGCCCTTTTGAAACGGCAACGGATACTTCAAAATACATTTTACTCGAAAAAGGAACACCACGACCGAAAGGTTTCGAGAATGCGCAGGTAATTAGCATTCCGGTTACAAGCATTGTGGCTACTTCCTCCATGCATGCTGCATTACTGGAATTTCTGGATTCGGAGAACATTATCACTGGCCTTAGCAACCCGCAATACATTTATTCGCCTAAAATTCAATCGCGCATTGAAGCTGGCAAAGTGGCTAACATTGGACGGGATCAGGGATTGAATAATGAAAAACTCGTGGAAATGCACCCGGATGTGCTGATGGCCATGGGCGGGCCGGGCGCGAAAGTGGACCAATACAGCATTTTAACGCAGGCAGGAATTCCCATTTTGATTAATTCGGAATGGATCGAAAAAACGCCGCTGGCCCGTGCCGAGTGGGTTAAGCTTATTGCCGCATTATTAAATAAGGAAGAGCTGGTCAATGAAAAGTTTGGCAAGATCGAAAATGAATATCTTCGGTTGGCTCAGCTTGCTAAGGAGGTGAAAATCAAGCCATCCGTTATTTCGGGCTTGAATACCAAAGATGCCTGGTTTTTACCGAATGGGGACAGCTATATGTCGCAGTTTTTCAGGGATGCGGGAGGGGATTATCATTGGAGCAATATGAAGGCGACAGGCAGTTTGCCTTTGAACTTCGAATCTGTATATCCAATTGCTCTACAAGCCGACGCATGGCTGAATGTTGGGTTCGATAAAAGTGATACGAAAGCCAACATTCTGGCGCAGGATTCACGTTACAGCGATTTTAAGGCTTATAAATCGGGGCAAATGTTCAGTTACAATGGACGTGTTAATGAGCAGGGCGCGAATGATTTTTTTGAATCCGGAACTGTAAACCCACACATTGTCCTGTCTGATCTGATCAAAATATTGCATCCCGAACTCCTGCCAAATCACAATTTGGTCTACTATAAGCAGCTCAAATAATGGTCGGATCCCTCAACAAAGCACCATTGCTTAAAACGCCCCTGAATGCGCACCGGCTCACTTTTTCGGGACTGGCAACGCTGGCAATTGTGTTTTTTGTGCTGGATGTAATGCTGGGCTCCGTGCAAATTCCGCTTAAAGAAGTTTTTAGAATCATTTTTTTACAAGACTCCGAAAATACTGCCTGGCTTTTTATCATTGAAAAAATCCGCATCCCAAAAGCGATAACCGCAATGCTGGTCGGTTGCGGACTATCCGTCAGTGGATTACAAATGCAAACCTTATTCCGAAATCCTTTGGCGGGGCCGTCGGAGCTGGGTATCACAGCAGGCGCCGGACTGGGCGTGGCGGCGGTGATGCTTGCAGGTGGAAGCAGCGCGAGCATGTATGCGATCAGCAAACTTGGCGTTTCGGGCAGTTGGCTCATCATTGTGATGGCTTCGCTGGGATCTGCACTGGTGCTTTCGCTGATATTACTGATTGCAGGAAGGATCCGGGACAATGTAATATTGCTGATCGTCGGGGTGATGATAGGAACGATAACGCTTTCCATTGTCAGCATTTGGCAATATTTCAGTCAGCCCGAACAATTGCAGGAATACATTATGTGGACATTCGGGTCGCTGGGAGGCGTTACGCAGTATCACCTTTACGCGCTTTCGGGTGTGGTTGCATTTGGGCTGTTACTCGCTTTTATATCTTCCAAATCGCTTAATGCATTATTGTTGGGGGAAAATTACGCCAAAAGCATGGGCCTTACCATTGGAAAAACACGACTGATCATCATGCTCAGCACCAGCTTGTTAACCGGCAGCATTACCGCATTTTGCGGTCCGATCGGATTTGTCGGCATCGCTGTTCCGCATATAACGCGCTCGCTGTTTGGCACGTCCGACCACCGGGTGCTCATTCCCGGCTGCTGCCTCACCGGCATGGTACTGCTGCTTTTATGTGACATCATTGCCCAGTTGCCGGGCATGCAAACCGTCATTCCGGTGAATGTTGTCACCTCGCTACTTGGCGCACCGGTGGTTATCTGGATCATTATCAGCCGCAATAACCTCCGTTCTTCTTTCTCATGAGTGATGTAAAACCATTTCTGGAAACGAAGGATTTGTCTATTGGATATAAGACCAAGCGTACCGAACGCATTATTTCAAAACACCTGAACCTAACCCTCCTACCGGGGCAGCTTGTGTGCCTGCTTGGCTCCAATGGCTCAGGAAAATCGACATTAATGCGGACAATTGCAGGCCTCCAACCCGCTTTGGAAGGCACTGTTTACATTGGACAGCAGCTTCTTTCCGAGTTAAAATCGGCTCAGCTCGCACAAACATTGAGCCTCGTTTTGACCGAGCGCATCGAGGCTGGAAATCTTACCGCGCTGGAAGTGATTAAATTAGGACGCACGCCCTACACCGGCTGGCTTGGCGCATTAAGCGAAATCGACCATAAAAAGATCGAAGAAGCTATTTTACTGGCCAATGTTGAAAATTTGGTAAACAGGAAAATCCATCAGCTGAGCGATGGCGAACGGCAAAAGGTCATGCTGGCACGCGCGCTTGCACAAGACACAGAACTCATTCTGCTCGACGAGCCTACCGCGCATCTGGATCTGCCCAACCGCGTGGAAATGATGCGCTTGCTGCATAATTTGGCCAGACAAACCGGAAAAGCCATCTTACTAAGCACACACGAACTAGACCTTGCATTACAAACTGCTGATATTCTCTGGCTTATGCAGCAAAGCGGCGAGCTGGTAGCCGGTGTCCCCGAAGATCTTGTTTTGAACGGGGCATTTGAAGCAGCGTTTGAAAAGAATGGATTCTTTTTTGATAAATCTAGCGGCACATTTAACATTTACCAGGACGTTTGCACACATTCAATAAGCATTGCGGGTGATCCTGTCTTGGCTTTCTGGACCAGACGGGCCTTGCAACGAGAAGGTTTTGGTTTGACTGACGACATGAATGCAACATTCAAAGTCCGTTGCGATCGGGATGCAGCTGGTACAACCTGGCAAATGGAATGGCAACAAAAAAATGCAAAATACTTCACTATTGCTGAATTGGTTGCGGCAATCAAACTGGCCGCGAATTAACGGCTTCCTCACTTTTATATATGTTCCGGTGAACTAGTTACTGCTCTATTTTCTTATTATTAAATAACATTAATGAACTGACATGGCTTCTCTGGACATCGTACAAGCATATTATTCAAGCTTTAATCATAAAAACTGGGACGGCATGCTCGCCTTGCTGCACCCGGAGGTAAGGCACGAGCCCAACCAGGGCGAGGTGCGCATCGGCATCGAAAAATTCACTGAGTTTCTTGGTCAAATGGACGAATCCTATGAAGAAACCCTGACCGACATGGTCTTTTTCACAACCGCAGACGACTCCCGGGTGGCGGTTGAATTCACAGTGAGAGGAATTTACAAAAAAGGCGAAGAGGGCTTCCCTGAGGCTTACGGACAGGCTTACAAACTTCCGGCAGCCGCTTTTTTGGAATTAAAAAATGAAAAAATCTGCCGCGTAACCACTTATTACAATCTGCCGCATTGGATAGAGCTGGTTTCAAACCCGAAAAATGACTGAGCAACTGACTTTTGCATCTTATAAGGGCGTTGAAATAGCATCCGCGGTGGAAGCATTGGGCGCATTGCGCATCGCAGTTTTCCATGATTATCCCTATTTGTATGAGGGGGCGCTGGATTACGAAAAAGACTATCTGCAAATTTACGTTCAGTCCGAACGCGCCTTTTTGTTCGCTGTCTTTGATAAAGGAAAAATGGTGGGCGCAACAACGTGCATTCCGTTAACCGACGAAGCTGCGGAAGTCCGGAAACCGTTCGAAGATGGGGGATTCGATATTAGCACTATTTTTTACTTTGGCGAAAGCATATTACTTCCCGAATATCGCGGCTTAGGGCTTGGACATCGTTTTTTTGATGAACGCGAGGCGCATGCCAGAAGCTTCGGACATTACAATTTATGCTGTTTTTGCTCCGTCGATCGGGGCGAGAACCACCCCGCCAAACCCGCCGATTATCGTCCCAATGACGCATTCTGGATCAAACGCGGATATGTAAAGGAACCTGCGTTGCAAAGTACCATGGAATGGCCCGATATTGGCGAAACGGCTTCCTCCCCAAAACAAATGATTTTCTGGATCAAACCACTCGATCACTAAATGCCTATGTCTGTAATCGTTGCCTCAGCTCAATATCCGATCTCCCAACATGTCGACCTTGCGGGCTGGCAAAGACACATTCAAAACTGGGTAGCCGATGCAGCTGCGAGCGGAGCCGGATTATTACTGTTTCCTGAGTACGGCGCCATGGAATTGGTTAGCATATTATCCCTTGACATTCAGCAAGATATCTTCCTGCAAGTCGCGGCGATGGATGGCTTTGTGGAATCGTTCTGCAAGATCTTTGCAGACCTGGCGCGCCGATATAATGTGGTGATTGTTGCGCCGAGCTTGCCTGTTATTGATTATGGAAAGCACCATAACCGTGTTTTTGTTTTTTCAAACAAAGGCCTTGTCGGTTACCAGGATAAGTTTTTCATGACCCGGTTTGAAAATGAAGAATGGGGCATTCAAAGCGCTCCCAAAGTGCTGACGGTGTTTGAAGCGGCTTGGGGCAAATTCGGCATTCAGATCTGTTATGACATTGAATTTGGGTTAGGATCCCAATTATTGTGCAGCGCGGGGGCATCATTGATCCTCGTTCCAAGCTGCACGGAAACCATCCGTGGCGCTACACGAGTACATGTAGGCGCGCGGGCTCGCGCCCTGGAAAATCAGGCTTATACAGTTGTTTCTCAGACCGTCGGCAACGCAACCTGGTCACCGGCAGTGGACATTAACTATGGCTATTCTGCCTATTATTCCACGCCTGACAAGGGTTTACCCGAGGAAGGCATTATCGCTGCCGAAATCCCACAAAAAGAAGGCTGGCTCGTACAGGAGCTGGATTTTTCTAAAATTGATGAAGTGAGGCGGGATGGGCATGTGCTGAATTTCAATGATCAGCAAACACTGAACATTGGCTTTAATAACCAGGAAATCCGTGTAATCCATAAGCCTGTGTAACAATAATGGCTTTCGCTTTTCAATATAATTATTAAGGCTATTTTTTCAAAACCCGGTTCACGTCGTCCACCGAAATGCGGTCGGGCATGTTGCCGAATTGCTGCCTTACGTAGGTGAGCAGCTGGGCCATTTCTGCCGGCGGGATAAAATCGTGTTTGGGCATCAGATCATTGTAGGGCTTACCCAGCACCTCTATCGGCCCTTCCAAACCATTTGCTACGGCCTGGATCAGCTTTCTTTTATCCTCAGTAACCCATTCGGAATTTACCAAAGGCGGAAAACGGCTGCCGTCGCCAAGGCCGTTGGACTGGTGGCATGGCGTACAATAAGTGCTGTAAATTTTTTCGCCGGCGAGCTTTGTATCCTTATCCAGGTTGTCCTTTACCGGATCCGGCGTTCGGATGTTTCCTGCCAACTTATGCTTCTCCATAGCAGCCAGTTGCGGCGCTCCGAATGACTGCTTGTTACCCTTGAACATAATCCGCCAGATCTTGCCTTTTTTCGAATCTGTAATGTAAAGGGAGCCGTCCGGCCCTTGTGCCAGGCCCATAGGCCGGGCTTTGGCATCGCTTACATTGATGATCGGATCCATGCCTGCAAAGCCATCTGCAAAAACTTCCCATTTTTCCGAAAATTTACCATTTACCCAAGGCACAAAACAAACGAAAAAGCCCGCCTGCGGATAAGGAGCACGGTTTGTGGAGCCGTGAAAGGCGATGAATGCGCCATTCCTGTAACGTTCCGGGAACTGATTTCCGGTGTAAAACAGAATGTCGTTGGGTGCCCAATGTCCGGGGAATCCAATGATCGGGCTTTGATATTTAGCTCCTTCACCCTCTTTTTTGCCATCACCGCCGTATTCCGGGTTCAGGATCTTCTTGCCTTTCATCTGGTCAAAATAATAGTATGGCCAGCCCAGGTTTGTTCCCTGGGTCACTTTTACGAATTCTTCGGCTGGTAAAACGGCGCTTTGCCATGAGGAATAAATGTCAGGAAACAAGCGGCGCAGATTGTCGCGTCCGTGAACAACGGCATATAAATTTTGATCCGCATTATTCCATCTCATGCCCACAATGCTCCTCAAACCCGTTGCATACAAGCTGCCGTCGGCCTGCGTCTGATTCAGCTTATCAGCACTGAACTTCCAGATTCCACCATGCTTTTCCAGGTCCGGGCAAGGATTAAGGCCAATAGTTCCAGGTTTACCGCCCGGTGAATTGGCAACATCCTGGCATGCATCCGAAGGCGCTCCGAAAGGCACGTACATGTTCCCTTTGTCATCAAAAGCCATGGGTTTGGTAATGTGCCAATGTGTGCCATGCTCATGGTCATCTTTTAAAATCACCTCTACGGTGCTGTCCGGCAGCAGCTGCCCCGGGATCAGTTTACTGCGGTATACAAACAGTGAAGAACTGTAATACAAATATCCGTTGCGGATCGTGATGCCGTTGGCGAGGCTGCTCTGATCGGGGTAATTGCCGAAATTTTTAATAATGTCGGCTTTCCCATCCCGGTTTGTGTCCCTGAGTGCCACAGTTCCGCCCCGCTGGCCCTTTCCGAAATAGCGCAGTTTTACATAAATATCGCCGTTATCATTTACCGTAATGTGCCGCGCCAGTCCGGTGCTGTCGGCGACTACGAGTGCTTCAAAACCTGCCGGCGTTGCCAGGCCGCCATTGTCCGGATCACCTTTTGGCAGTAAATCCGGCCTTTGCGCGCCGATGAGAAGCATTACTATCAGGCCGAAGCTGAAATATCGCTGCACAAGCCTCTTTTTTTGTTTATAAAAATCAGATCCCATTATTTCAATTATCTATTTTTTAGCGCCTAACCCATTCAAATCCCACACAATTTTCCCATCCCTGATCGTCATCTCGATTTCCAGTTTCTTGGATCCTGCTATACTTTTCCCACCGGAATCTGTAAAACCGAACTGACCGTCACGAACCCTGAAAATGGCGAGATCAGCCACATTGCCTGCTTTCATATTACCCAATTCTTCGTGCTTAATAGCCTGTGCAGCATTCCAGGTTGCGATTTGCACCACATCATGCAAGGATAAACCCAGGGCCATGAATTTTGACATAACATTCGCCATGTCTTTCATAGCCGAATTCATGCTGAACCGGTGCAGATCAGTGCCGAAAGAATTTGGTGCAAAACCTTGCTTAATCGCCGGTGCGGCCTGATCAAACCAGAAACCCGCGCCGCCGTGACCCAGATCAAATAGTACTCCGCGCTTTTTTGCTTCCAGCACAAATGGCCGCACCTTTCCATCTTCGCCAATGATCGGCATCCGCTCCTTAATGTTTTCAAAAGTATGCGTAATCATATCCCCCGCACTGAGCCTGGCAAGCTGATCCTGTAATGAATATTGAGGTAAATGACATTCCACAAAGAGCGGCTTCTCGACCTGTCGGGCGAGTTTTATCGCATTATCATAAGGTGTCCAGTCGGCTCCGTTATAATGCCCGATCTTCACGCCCACAATCAGGTCAGCATGTTGGTTGATGACCATTAAAGCAGAGTCCGGGACCATATCGGCGATGTTCTGCTCATGTTCAGCGCCGGTCATTCCGTCCCCGGCAATGTTGATAAAAGCCAGAATCCGCGTTTTGGACTGATCGATAACCTGTTTCTTAAACAAAGGAAAACTCCGCCAACCCGAAGTTCCTGCATCTACAACCGTCGTTACACCGGACCGGAATGTGAAATCATCAGGAGAAACGCTGTTTACGCCATTAGCAAAAAGACCTGCATGCGGACCCACAAAAACGTGCGTATGCATATCAATAAAACCGGGCGTTACAAATAAGCCTTTTGCATCAATCGTTCTCTCAGCAGGCTCGTTAATTTTATCTGACACTTTTACGATAACACCCTTACTGACAGCCACATCCATCACTTTATCAATGTTATTTGCAGGATCAATAACATGGCCGCCTTTGACGATCAGATCATAGGTCTGGCCAAAGCCATTGCTGTAAAAAACAAGCAAAAACAGCACCCAAAAGTTGCTTTTGATAACATTTGTGGCCCTATCGGATCTTATTAAGTGCATCACCACCAGTTATTTAGCCAATGTTTCAGATTCCCAACCCGCCGCGCTGATCCCGTTCAGGTCCCAGACGATTTTACCTGCGCGGATGGTCAGCTCGGCTTCCAGTTTTTTATCACCTTTGAGTTTCAATTTTCGGGTGTCTAAAAAGCCAAAATCTCCTTTTCTTAAATTAAACACAGCAATATCTGCCTCAGAACCAACGGATAATGTTCCCAGATCGGGGCGATTGATAACTTGTGCGGGATTCCATGTTGCTCGCAGAATGGCATCCGGAAGCGTCATTCCCATGTTGAGAAATTTAGAAATTACATTGTCCAGGCCTTTCATAGCGCCGTTCATGCTATCGGTATGCAAGTCTGTGCTGATCACATTAGGCTTAAATCCCTGCTGCATGGCCGGAATCGCCTGCCGCCACGCAAATGCACCACCGCCATGCCCGACATCGAAAATCAGCCCGTTCTTTTGTGCTTCGAAAACGAATGGTTTTACTTTTCCTTTTTCGTCTACAACCGTTTCGCGGTTTTCCGGCCCATGCGAAAATGTGTGCGTAAAAATGTCGCCCGGACGAAGATATTCTTTGAATAGTTTTTCAATGGATAAGGGCGGCTTATGCTCCCCGAAATCAACCATAACCGGCACATTGGCCAGTTTTCCGGCCTCAACCGCGGCTTTCACCTGCGCGTAGTCGCCCCAGTAATGTGCTGCTTTTACACCTACAATGATCTTCGGAAAAAGCCTTTGGATCATATTGGCGGCCATAACGGGGTTCATATCCGTAACATCCTGCTCTTCATAACGGCTGGCCATGCCCGTGCCGACAATGTTGAGCAATGCCAGGACGCGCGTCTGCGCTTTATCGATCGTCTGTGCTTTGAAAGTCCGGAAGTTGCGCCAGCCGGATGAGCCTGCATCTACAACCGTTGTGATCCCGGCGCGAAAAGTGAAGCCGTCGGGCGGCAGGCTGGTGGAGGCATTGGCAATGTAGGCATCGGGCACAGTTCCGGCAAAAACGTGCGCGTGCATATCGATCAGCCCCGGCGTTACATAAAAACCTTTTACATCAACCGTCTTTTTTGCTTCCGAAGCTGGAATGTTACTGGCTACCCGGACGATTTTGCCGCCCGAAACAGCGACATCCATTGCCGCATCAATGTTGTTTTTGGGATCAATAACGTGCCCGCCTTTCAGCAGGAGGTCAATGTCCTGGGCATTGGTAAAATAAGGAGAGAATAGAAACAGCAGGGAACACAGGAACACGGCAACGCGTCCGGCGTTCTTTGCATGTGTGCAAGCCAACATTTGTTAAGAGTTTAGATCTGAATTATATTCATATACAAGACAATAAGGGCAAAATATTACTTCAAAAGATTTGAAACTTTGCGCTTAACGGGCAAAAAAGAAAGGCGCATCGCTGCGCCTTATGTGTATAGTTGGGTAACTGAAAAAGATTATCAGAGATTAAAAGTTCAAAGCCTCGTAAGTGGATGGCTCACATTCTGTTAGCTGTGAGCCACGCCAGTAAACATGCTTATAATCCAGGCTGTAATACTGGTTGATCACCTGAAAACTTCCCGGATCTGCGCCCTCAATGATTTTAAGAGATGCAGAACTCATTAAATAAACGTGGGCCGCATCTCGTGCATAACCATGCCTCAACGCCTCGAAGGAATTTACATCGGGATCATCCAACCGCACGCCATTGACAAAAATGCTGTGCTTGTCCCGGAAATAAGTAAAGCCATCCACTTTCGCAATCAACTGAAAATGAGATGCGTAATGAGAAATAACCCGATCAGCATAGTAGATACATCTGCTGTCTTTTGACAAATGCCTATCTATTTTGACAAAGTGATCGGGATCGTCGGAAACGATTTTGTAAGCTGTGTAAATGTGATTGCAATCTTTGCCCGAAGCGTATCCGAGCACAACAAATGAGGAAGGATCAGCACCAGGGATTGCTTTTCCTTTATAGTAAACAAACTTTTCATCGACGGCATAATGTCTGATCGATGGCAATTTTGAGAAAGTGTTATCTAAAATTTGAAACGATTTTACATCAGCGCCTGCCACCAGGTTCAGCCTGGGAGTCAATTGACTTCCGAAGTAATAAACAGCGTTTTTTCTGATATGATATCCCGGCTCATTGAAAAACACACTTGCAAATTTTCCATGGTTGGTAAGGCGGGAAGTCAGGGCATTCATGTTGATCATAACGAACGTTGATTTGGATAATTCCATCATTTTTCACGGCTAATCGCTTTATTGCGGAATAAAGTTGGCTTACCCGGCAGCAAATTTCAAAACCAAAGAGGGAACGGTCGCTTCTGGCTATTTAACGGTGAACGGTTAGTATATGAGCCGCCGTTAATCAGCTACTTCACATTAATACAATCTTATTTCAAAGAAATAATCCGGTAGGAGCATGCGTCAGAGATTTATCTTTTTACTTGCTTTTTGTCTGAGTCCAATACTGCTTTTCGGGCAGACGATTTTTCAGAATATCAAGTGGCAGGACGGTCTTAGTGCGAAACAAGTGCGGTGCCTTTATAAGGACGATACAGGATTTCTCTGGATCGGAACCAACAATGGCCTTAACCGCTACGACGGGGCCGTTGTAAAGCAATACAAGCACGGCCCGAAACAGAAAAATCTTCTTGTCAATGCCATACAACCGCTCGGCAAGGGAGATACGCTCATCCTCGGATTACTGAACGGTGTGATGCTGTTTAATATGAGCTCAGGCTCGTTTTCCAAAGACAGCCGGTTCTCCGCCCTGGATCAGGAATCAATTGTAACCATTAAGACGGATAATGTCGGGCGCCTTTGGATTGGCACTTCCAACAGGATCTACGTTTATGAAAAAGGGAAATTACTTCCTCTCGCGGCCATTGTGCCCTCGGCAGCAACCATGTTTGGCATACCAGACTATTTTCTTTCCGGCATGGTGTGGGACACGATCAGAAACGGCTTCTGGATTGTAGGCAGCAAGCCTTATTTTATCGATATCAGAAAAAAAGCGATTTACCATAAGCAAAACAATGTTCTGCATTCACCCATATTCGACCTGAAATATGTAAATGCGCTCGCTGTTGACAGCAAAGGCGACATTTGGTACGGATGCGACGACAACCTGACCCTCAATTACTGGAATGTCAGAAAAGGCTCAGTGCAAAGCTTCCCTGTGCTCGACGGCAATAAGATCAGCGATGGGATCAACCATTTATTTATAGACCATAAGGACCGGCTATGGATCTCGACATGGTTGTTTGCGGCCTATATCAAGGAACGCGGACAGCCGATCAAGAAGATTGAGTATGACCAAAACCTTCCTTATTGCATCGGTTATGGGCATTTCCGGGACGCAATTACGGATAAGGAAGGTAATGTGTGGCTGGGAACGATCAATGGTGTAAGTAAAAGTCAATCACAATATCCGTTGCAGGCGATATACCAGCTGCCTAATTTCAAATTTTTCCTGGAAACCGGTTTTGCCCATGCCAACTCCATTACGGTTGACAAAAACCTGGTGATGGCATGCAAGGAGGATGGGGCTATTGCTTATCACACCGATAACCGCACTTATCAGCGCTACACCGTTACGGACGGAGACTTGCGAAGAAACCGTTTTGTGATGTGCACCAAAGCGAAAGATGCCTGGTGGTTTGTAGGAGACGACGGCGTGCACGTGCTGCATAACGGGAGCGATAAACTGGTGAAGTTTACAGATATAAAAAAAGGCACGCACCACCGCTACGCAAACTTCGTTTTTACTGATCATAAAGGAAATATCTGGTTCCAGATCCTGGAAGACGCCATTTACCGCCACGATCCGGTAACTAAGAAAACAACGCGCTATGACGGAACTGATAGTCGTTTTGGGTTATTTGCATTTAAAAGTTGCCCGAGTTCTTTGCAGCTGAGCAACACCGATATCTTGTTTTCACTGCCCGGAAGCGGACTTCTGAAATTCAATTACGAGAAAGAATTCTTTTCTATTTTACCCAATAAAGAACTAGCTAATGCACAGGTCCTGAAACTTGCCGAAGATAAAAAAGGCAACATATGGACTGCCGTGAGTGGCAGAGGGCTGGTGAAGATAAGTCGTGACGGCACACCGCTGGACAGCATCGACAGCAGAACCGGACTGTTCTATGATTATTTATCCAGCATTGCCATTGATTCGCGCGGCGCGGTTTGGGGATCCAGCAGGGAGGGACTTATGTTTTTCAACCCGGATACGCGCGCTGTAACGAAAGTTGAGATCGACCTTGGTAAAACGTTGCAGGATTATTATAACAACCTCACATTCGCGAACGGTAAAATCTATGCGGTAATGCTGGACCATATCCTGTTAATAGACCCTTTCAGCTTTGCCGGCGTGCCGGTAAAACAGCCACCTTTTATCACTTCCATCAAGGTTTTTGGTCAGGAAAAACTGGGATTTGAAAAAGGGGGTGTCCTGAAACTGGCCCCGGATGAGGATTTTATTACGTTTCAATATGCTTCATTGAGTCACCGGGATATCCCGGCCCTGCAATACAGTTACCAGCTGGAAGGCATTGACGGAAACTGGGTGAACGCAGGCAGGGCGATTACGGCTACGTACACCAATCTTTTGCCGGGGAAATATGTGTTCAAAGTCCGGAGTACGGATGAATTCGGCAGATGGATGACAAAAATCCAGAAGCTGCAAGTGGTTGTACGACCCAACTGGTGGCAAACCTGGTGGTTCAGAACGATATGCCTGATCCTGGCGGCTGTAACACTGTTTTTTGTCTATCAGGCTTACAGTCAGCGTAAGAAGCAAAAAGTCCAGAGTGAGCAAAAAGAATTAATGTTGCTAAAAATCAGCAAGATGCTTGCCGAAAGCCAGCTGATGGCGTTAAGGGCACAAATGAACCCGCATTTTATCTTCAACTGCCTCAACAGCATTCAGGAATGCATTGTGACCGGGAAATATCCACAGGCAAGCACTTATCTCAATAAGTTTTCCAAGCTGTTCAGGATGGTTTTGCGAAACTCGGGGAAAGATCTTATTCCTATTACACAAGAGCGCCAGGTCCTGGAACTCTATCTTGAACTGGAATTGATGCGTTTTGAAGGAAATTTCACCTACGAGATCATTATGGACCCCGAGTTGGAAGAGGAGGACGTTGCGCTACCCTCGATGCTCTTACAGCCTTATGTGGAAAATGCGCTCTGGCATGGCCTGCTGCATAAAGACGACGACCGCAAGCTGCTCATTGAATTCAGGCTGGTTAACGAGGACGTTTTTATTTGCAGGATACAGGACAACGGCATTGGAAGAAAGAAATCATTTGAATTAAAATCACAGAGTATCAAATACAAAAGTCACGATTCGCAGGGGTTAAGCATCACGCAAGACCGCATCGACCTGATCAACAAACAGGGAAACCATGCGGTGCTTAACATCGAAGACCTTTACGACGAAAACGGCGAAGCCACCGGCACACTGGTGGAAATAGAACTATCAACGTATCTCAACAATGTATAATCAAGAAAATGATTAAAGCGCTGATTATTGACGACGAACCCAAAGCACGCACTGTGCTTAAATATTATATTGAAAGTTTTGTTGGGGAGATTACGGAAGTCAGGCAGGCGGAGTCCGTGGACCAGGCACTCGAAATCCTTCGGTATTTCACTCCCGGGATCGTATTTCTGGATGTGGAAATGCCCAAGCGTAACGGTTTTGATTTTTTGCGTGCGCTGGTAAACCCGTCATTCGAGGTGATTTTCACAACTGCTTACAATCAGTATGCGGTTCAGGCGATCCGGTTCAGTGCGCTGGATTATCTGCTCAAACCCATAGACCCGGACGAACTCAGGTATGCCGTAGACAGATATCTGAAAATGCAGATGCCCGATGCCAAAAGCAACCTGATCTTATATGATAACCTCGTTCAGAATATTGGTAAAAGTGAAACCAAAGATTTCCGGCTTGCTATTCCATCAAAGGACGGCGTGCTGTTTCTGACATTGGAACAAATCATACGCATGCAGGGAGATGGTAATTATACATTTATCCACACCACCCACAAAAAGCCCATCGTTACCAGCAAAACACTGAAATACTTTGATGAAATGCTCGACGAATTCGGTTTTATCCGCACCCACAAATCACATTTGGTAAATCCGAGACACATTTCCCAGATGAGTCATGACCACGGATACATTGTGGTAAGCGATGGCACCGAGGTGGAAATATCCCGCAGGAAGAAAGTGGAAGTAGTCAGATTATTGAAACTCAGATAAGGTGAAGCGCCTTTATTCTCCACTATTGTTTTTGAAGTGGATTAATGCGGCTTCCTGACCGTTAATTTTTTCATTCCCACCGGAGGCTGGTTGGTTTTTCATCGCTACTGGTTCGTTCCTATATTCAGGCAGTTTTGATGACTAATTAAACGGTTTAGGTGTTCAGTCCGAATGTTGGGGATCCCGGCATTCGGCTTTTTTTTAGTTTACCAGGCACGACGTATATTTGCTAAATGTTAGCCAGTCAATTGTGAATAAGTATAGCAAGAATAGTCTTCTAATAGGATTTTCTACCCTAGCTCTAATCATCCCTCGCTTGTATTATGTGGAACGGTTTGCTGTTTCATTGCCATTTTGGGATCAATGGGATGCTGAATGGCTTGGCTTACTGAAACCGTGGATCGAGGGAAAATTACAATTTCAGGACCTCTTCATTGCACACAATGAACATCGCATCCTGCCTACGCGCATCATGACCTTGTTCACTTTCTGGCTGACAGGATACTGGAATAACATTGTCGAAGCACGTTTTAATATTCTGTTTGGTGCGTCAACGCCCTTACTTTTTATCTGGACCCTGGCCCGGACCGAAAAAATAACCGGATTAAAATGGCTGATTATTGCCGTTATCATTGCAGGCGGATCACTTCCTTTCTCGTGGGAAAACTTTTTGATTGGTTTTCAGAGCCAGTTTTACTTTGTTAACCTATTTACACTCGCATCACTGATTATTGCCGCCCATTTTCACAATAGAAGCTGGTCCGTATGGGTGATTTTATTCTTCAGCCTGATCAGCATTTTAACATTGGCCTCGGGCCTGTTAACGCCGCTTGCTGTAATCGCTGTTTATCTCGCACGGGCTTACCTTCAACGCTTATTAAGTGCAAAGACAGCCTTATTAATGATCATTCTGTTTGCAATGGCAGTTTCGGCTTATTTCACGATGCCCCGTGTTGAAGGACATTATATTTTACATGCCACCACGTTTTCAGAGTTCATATCCACGATGCTTCGCCTTATGGGCTGGCCTTTGCGCGGCAGCAAATTGTTTATTGGTGTCATGTGGCTGCCGGGCTTATTTTTTGTCTCCCGCATGCTTTTCCTGCGCAAACAGATAGGCAAAACCGATTTGTTAATGTTTGGCTGCCTCGCATGGACCGCCATGCAAATCGTCGCACTCGCTTACGGCCGCGGGCACGATTCCATACATATGCCGCCACGCTATGCCGAAGTCCTCTTGCTGGGTCTGGCGGCGAACAGCTGGTTTGTGGTAAGACTTACGAGTATTAAGGGCAAGCCCGTGGTCAGAAAGGCCGTTTGGGGTGTTGCAGCAGTGTTTTTCGTAGCCGTATTTTTCAGCTACATTCAACGGTCCGTATTGGATTTCAGGGTGTTGAAGGAAGAACGCGCAAGGCGATTGACGCAAACAGAGAATGTCCGAAACTATCTGGCTACAAAGGATTTTTCTACAATAAATAAGCCGGGTTTTCAAATCCCTTACCCGGATCCGAAAAGGTTGCAAATGATCCTTAATGACTCTACTTTGCAAGAAGTCCTGGTCATCGGGAACAAGGTCCCACCCAAAAAATAGGGCTCATCAATTCACGCTGTTATTTAATTTTTCCAGGACTTCCAGTATCGTAGTGTCCTCAATTACATTGGCCTGGATATCGTGGTTGTGAAATTCTTCCAGTTTCCGCTTACGCTTGGTATCGCTGATTCCTCTTTCAACCTTTTCATGATATTCCTCCAATGAGCGGCAGTAGTAATGGTTGAGCTGGATTTTATCCACGCTTACATCCGCAGTCGCGCCGTCAATGGCAATGTTGTGCTCATTAACACAAAAATATCCGGGTTTATAATGAAAGCAGTGCGATTTATAGGCGGATTTCACAAATCGGGGCTGCACAATGCTTTTAATATGCCTGTTGGGCGGGAAAGCAACATCCGAGCGTTTTGTAAAATTTTCCAGCTGTGGTCCGCCCGGCTTTTGAACATGTCCATTGGAGCCGAAAATAAGCCAGGAAACCCCTAACCCACCGTAATTTTCATAGTCTTTCAAAAATTCCGGCAGGTTTGAACTTGCTGTTTTTGGGACTATAAATTCGTCAATATCAATGAAGCCGATCCAGGTGGAAGAACCGCCGAATCCGTCCAGACAATGCTGGTATGCCTTAACATGTTTGTTTTTTCCCGGCATATCAATCACCGTAAGATCAGCGGGAGAATTAATGGCTGCTAATGCAGTACGAATCGGCACCTTACTACCATTATCGTAAATGTAAAAATGCTGGACACCGATTTTGCGATGATACCCGATCCACTCTTCCAGATAGTTGTTTTCGTCCTTAACGATACAACAAAGGGACAAATCATATTGATGAACCTGCGGACGCTGATCGGCTCCCCGAAATTTTGAAATCAGCTTTTTTATTGAAAACATAAGGACTTGAACACAGTAATGCTTCAAATTTATACATTATCAATGAAGCTGCATGCGCTTAAACTATTTAACCACCTCGCTGACCAGAATGACCGGGCTGATATTGGTATATTTTGGAAAATCCGCACGAATGGCGTCTCTATTCGGACCAATCGCCGCCTGGTAGTCGCTCAGGCTTTTTACATAAAATGTACCGATGGCCATGAAAGGCAATAGCTGGTTGGGAATGCCGCTCGCGATGCCTTTTTCAATGGTGTATTTTACCAAATTTGACCCCAAAAACCCTGCCACCATCGGCATATGCTTGGTTTCATAATAGGCCATATCAAAGGTTTTACCTTCCGCAAAAGGATACATCACGCATACTTTGGTCAAGCCTTTCTCTGCCACAGCCGTGCTTTGCTTTTCCTGTGCAAAAGCGGTGAAACAAATGGTCAGCAGAATAAGCGAGACAAATAGTTTTACTTTCATCGTTTCTTTTTTTAAATGGTAAACTGTTCATTTTGAATAGGATTACACAAATATAAAATAATGACTTTATTCGCAAAACGTTATTTTTCTGTGGAAACAATCGGGCATTTCGGCTACTTGTTTAAAGTTTCCATCCATCCCGCAACCCTGCCAAACCATTCCTCAAAGGTCGGATATGTCAAAAACCCGTGCTCCCCTTTGGAGTAAATGTGCATGGCGGCCGGAATCCCATTCTGATTCAATGCCTTGTAAAACTCAATGCTGTTCGCGACCGGAACGACCACATCCGCACCGGAATGGACCAGGAATGCAGGCGGCGTTTCTTTGGTAACCTGCAATTCGTTCGAGAACAAACGAATCTTTTCAGCACTTGCATTTTTGCCCAACAAATTTTCCCGAGAACCCATATGTCCTGTGCTGTCATTGAAGCTTACGACGGGATTGATCAATATCATAAAGTCCGGTCGAAGGCTGGTTTTCCCTGCTTGATCAATGTAGCGCGTTTTGAAATGTGTTCCGGCGGTGGAGGCGAGGTGGCCGCCCGCTGAAAACCCCATGATCCCGATTTTATTTGGGTCAATTCCGAATTCCATGGCGCGTTCGCGAACGATTTTAATGGCTTGCTGTGCATCCTGGATAGGCCCGATGGATTGATCCTTCATGATCCTCGGATCTGGTAATCTGTACTTTACGACAAATGCGGCTATACCGAGTTTGTTGAACGCACGGGCAACATCGCTCCCTTCGCGTTTCGTTAATAATGTGCCGTAGCCGCCACCCGGGCAGATGATCACCGCCATTCCCGTGGCCTTTGCTCTGGCTGGCAAAAAGAGGGTAAGTCCCGGAATGGAAACTTTGGAAGTAAGGGAATCGACTAATGCATTTGCTGTGTGGGTTTCCTGGTCCGGCCCCGAAATTGAATTCGGGACCGTTCCTGGATAGAGGTTTATGTGGGTTTGCGCAATGCTTTTGAGGCTAAAAAAGGAAGTTAATGCAGCCAGGAAAATCAATTTTATTATGAGCATGTCAGGGTACTTTGGAGTCCGTAACCGTCAAAATTCCTTGCATTACCCGCCAATGTCCCGGAAACGAACAGATGAACGGATATTCGCCTGGCTGGCTTGGGGCTTTAAATTCCAACCGGAATGATTTCCCGGAGTTAACGAGCGGTGTTGCAAACAGAACATCCGGCGTCGAAGGAACGAAATTCTTTTCAAAGCCATCTTTCAGACTCGCCATTGCATCCGCAGCTTCACCGACTTTTTCAGCCGCGCCGGGCTTGACAATTACCACATTATGCGGCATGAGATCCGGGTTTTCGAAAACCAATGTTACGGCCCTGCCTGCGGGAACGCTTAATGCTTTCTTGTCAAAAGCCATTTTTGCTTCAATTGCCACAAGTTTTATTTCAATGGTTCCCAAGTTTTCCAGCATTGATAGCACGTCCTTTCTGTCCTTCTCCGGCATGTAAACCAACATATTTTTCATGATTGCAACAGCGTCAGCAAATGTCTGAGAGTTTTGAATGGATTCCGGCGTACTGCCCAATGAGGCGATCAGATCCTTTGTTGACTGCGTTTTGGCCGCATTTTCAATGGTTATTCTCATTAATAAAGGATAGCCGGCCGTCGGCATGTTCGGAGCGATTTCTTTTATCTTATTATAAAAAGAAGCACGTAAATCCGCATTGGTCAACATTGAAATCGCTGACAAAAACACCTCTTGTTTCTCCTGCATTACTTTTTGTAAAGTCTGATCAGACTGCCCTGCGGTTATCATTGCTGCTAAGCCGATTGCCTGCATCACCTGACTTGTATCCGCATTGATCAGCTTTGTAAGCTCAGCCTTATTTTGTTTCAGCTCCGAAGGCTCAGATGCGAGCAAAAGCTTGATAAGTTCCTGTTGCGCAGGATTGGATTGGCTGCCTTTTTCTTCCTCCCGGATTGCACTTAACAGCACATTCACCTTTCCCGTTTTCTTTGTTTTGGCAAGACTGCTCACCGCTTGCTGTTTTTTTGTCGCATCAATATCCGGCCTTGTTAACATGGCATTGAGCACGTCGGGAGATTGGGGTAATGTAGCCAATTCCTGCGCATTTGCCAGTTTTAGCAAATAGCGGTCGCCTTTATTTCCTCCAAAACTTTTTCCCTGCTTCATTCCTGCCAGCCAGATCGGTTTCAAAAACCGGAATGTTTCATGCACGGCATAATCCATGTAGTAATCGGTGGGATATTTGAAAATGTCCGCGGCGGCAGTAACAGCCTGGTCCGAATTAAAATAACTCAATGCCACAACCGCTTCAATTCGCACGCGCGGTGACTCGTCATTGATCCGGGCGCGCATCAGTTCCAGCGAGCCGGGAATGCGGTCGTGCCAGTAAAGGAGCAATTTTGTGGCCGCAGCGCGTGCCTGAGGCTCTTTTGCATTGAGTAACGTTTTTAAAATTGTTGGTTCAACGATATTGAAATCCTGATAAAGCCACAATCCTTCGAGCAGATTATGCTCGTATTGCGGATCGTTTTTCTCCAATGCAGATACCCACTTTTTAAGTTCAGGCAACACTTCTTCGGCTTTCTTTTCACGGATCTGCGCCCGCGAACGATAGCGGAAACGGTCTTCGTGCACTTTCAAATTATCCAGTAACTGAGCAATGCTTTGTTTGGAAACGTCGGTTACTTTCAGCACCGGCTTGCCTTTGTAAGTGATCCGCCAAACGCGGCCGTGCGATTTGTCGCGGGCCGGATCACGCGGCGGATTTTCTCCGTGTGAGATCAGCGGATTGTACCAGTCCACAATGTATAAGCCGCCATCCGGGCCGAATTCAATGTCGATCGGACGGAAATTCGGATCCTGGGATTGGAGGATCGCCTCTACTTCCTTGCTGCCAATTCCTGAACCGCGCGGAATGATCCGGTGCTGCTTCGTACCCTGAAAACCAATGTTGTTATTGACAAGAAAATCACCCTGAACCTCATCCGGAAACTGTCTGCTGGAAACGATTTCGATGCCCGCAGTGGGTCTTACGCGCGTTTCTGTGAACATTTCAATGCGTGGATGTTTGTCGGGATAAGTAACATTGCCCGTCATGGGTGGCGCAAAATAATTGGAACCGTCGGAGGCATCACCGATCAAATGCATGCCCCATTTATCAAAAACACTTCCCCACGGATTGTAGTAAGGATAGGAAATGTAATGCGTGAGTTTCGCCGTGCGCGGTTCATAACGATACGTCGCGCCGGCATAGGAACGGATGGGGCCGTAAGGCGTTTCTACTTGCGAATTCAGGAATGTGCCTTCATTGAAATACAATGCGCCGTCCTGCCCGAATGTGAAAGCGTGCGTGGCGTGGTGGCTGTCTTCGGAACCAAAACCAGTCAAAATAACTTCCCTGAAATCGGCTTTGTCGTCGCCGTTTGTATCTTTCAAAAACACAATATCCGGCTCCTGCGAGACATAAACTCCACCATCACCAAACTCGAAACCCAGTGGCAGGTAAAGATCATCCGCAAAAACAGTGTGCTTATCGGCTTTTCCATCGGCATCCGTATCTTCCAGGATCACGATTTTGTCGTGCACGGGAATGCCGGGAAAATATTGCGGATAAGTCGGCATCGTCGCTACCCAAAGCCGGCCGCGCGCATCGAAGTTCATGGCAACCGGTTTTTCAATGGGGAAATCCTTTTCCGAAGCAAAAAGATTGATCTCATAACCCTCCGGCAGCTTGAATCCTTCGGTCGTTGCGGGCCACGTTTTCTCATGATGCGCGTGCGCGGCTGCTTTCGCGGCTTCTCCTTGCCGTCCGGTCATCGGAATGTCGGGGGTTAGCATTGGATCAACCGGTTTTCCTCGCCGGTCCACGATTTCAATGGCCTTTTTATTAGCCTCTGCATTGTTACTTTTCCCCATTTCCCAAATCACCGAATCCAGAGAAGCCGTCATTTGATTGAGTTTTTTCAGCTCCGGCGGAAATGCGATCACACCGAAAGGCTCTCTTCTGCGGCCATAAATGTATTCGCCATTCACCGCGCGCCAGCGGTAAAAAAAATGATCGTCTTTCATCTTGATCACCGCCAAGAGCTTCTTACTGTTTTCCGAGTTGAGATCGGGCATTTTGCCAAAACCCAGCGATTGCGCCATCCATTCCGCCGCCTGCCTGTAACCATTTCCGGTGAGGTGAATGCCATTAATGGTTAGTTTTTCCTGGCCTTTTTGTTTCATCTTAGCCAGTGATGGCGTGAAAAGATCAATAAAATAAATCCCTTTCGCAGCTGCCGTTTTCTGCATGGCCTTGGAATAAAGATCCAGGTTTTTATTGTGTTCCGCCGGATTTGGAAAATTAACTCCTAATCCTTCATGCGCTATGGGAGAAACGAGCACGAGTGAAGGCGCTGAACGGCCATTGTATTGATTCTTTTGCAGGTTTTGAATGAATGTGTTGAGGTCTTTTTCAAATTGCGGCAATCCTGCGGGACCTTTAAATGCTTCATTCATGCCAAAACACAGGAAAATCATGTCCGCTTTCTGGTCATAAAGATCCTGGTTCAAACCTTCGAAATTGAGCGCGACGGGCATGACAATGCGCTCGCCTTCATGCGTGAAACCCTGAAATTTCACCTCCTTCTGGCCTTCGGTAAGCCTTTTTGTTTTTTCTCCAAAACCCGGGAAATTCAGCGGCCGAGGTTGCAAACCCACTTCATCCGCGCTCCATCCCATATTGCGCAGGGTTAGTTGCTTGCCGGGGAAGTTTTTCTGAAGTAATGTTTCAAAGTAGCCGTAATGCCGCATCCGGTCGGCAAATGTGTTGCCGAGCAGGATGATATGGTCGCCATTTTTAGGGGCAAAACCGGGGTTAGGCGCCTGCGCGTTCGCAAATGTGACCGAAAAGAAAACGATGGCCAGAAGGATATGCTGAAATTTGGACTTCATAGTCAATAAGATAAGTCAATAAAAGGGCTGGATTACCAGCCGGTATTTTGTTTCAGGTTCGGATTTTTCTCGATCTCGCGCTGCGGAATGGGCATGAAATACATTTTTTCCTGGAAAACATAAGGCACACCGTCCACCGGTTTGGCTTTATACGTGTAAGTACCATTCGTGTTTTTAGTAATGTACATCGCGTTGAACTGCTTGCCGTTCAACACCTGTTCTGCGATTTTCCAGCGTCGCAAATCCCAATAGCGTTTTCCTTCAAAGCTCAGCTCGATCAACCGCTCGTGGCGGATCTTTTCACGCATTTGCACCTTGGAAAGTCCGGCCGCAAGCTGGTAGGGAGCCAATCCAGCACGCTGGCGAACGGCCTCAATAGCTGCGTAAACCGAGGCGTCAGGCGTGGTTAATGCTTCGTTTTTGGCTTCCGCATAATTCAAAAGCACTTCGGCGTAACGCAGCTCGATCCAGTTCTGATCGCTGCCGGAACTGCCGTAATAGTCCTTATTGCTTTCATTCATGCCTTTTCGGATTAAATAACCGGTAATGGTCGCATAGGGAAGATTGATGCCGTCAATGGGCGCACCTTCGTACATATAAATGGTTGCGCCGAAAAATGTAGCTCCATTGTAAAGCACTGTTGCGTCGAATCTTGGATCACGGTTTTTATAAGGATTGGCAGGGTCGTAACCTGACCCCGTTTCGTTGATCGCTTTTCCGTTTTTCATTTCAAATGCATCCACAAATTCCTGCACAGGACTGCGCTCCACTGCGTCCTGCTTGGATTGCGAATCGGGCTGCCCCCATGAATCCCAGCCGTGTTCGCGGAACGGCTTTTGATATTGCACGCTGAAAATCTCTTCCTCATTGTTTTTATCGAGCATAATGTTGCGGAAGTTGGGGTGCAGCTTGTAATTGCCTGCATCCATTACTTCCTTGTTTACCAATGCCGCTTTTTGCCAGCGCGAAACATCCCCCGCCGGATTGAATAAAGCACTTGCATAATAAGTCAGCACACGCCCCAAAAATGCCTTTGCAGAATGCCTGTTGGCTTTTCCCACATCCACGGCACGCGTTCCGTGCGTTTCGGGCAAAAGTGGAATGGCTTCTTCGAGTTCTTTTATGACAAAGGCAAAGCTTTCGTCCGTCGTTTGTCTGGCTACAAAAAGATCGTCGTCAAGTCCTTGTGGCTCAGTGATAATGGGCACGCCGCCGTAGCGCTTGATCATATTGAAATAGAGCATGGCGCGCAGGAACTTTACCTGTCCCTTAAAATTTGTTTTTTGCTCTTCATCCACATCAGCCGCGTCTATCTTGCTCAGGAACATGTTGGTCTTCCTTACCGGGCCATAAGCCCAGTATTCCATCGGATTATTGTCCGGAAACCACTGGCCCTGAACCACATTCCGCGGTCCTCCGCCCCAGTAACTGCGCGATTCGTCGGTAATGTTATCATACAAGCTGTGATCGAACCCGGGTACATCCAGATACATATTGTTTACAAAAAGCTGGATCAGCGCAGGATCCGCGAAGATATTTTCCTCAGGAATTGAATCGGTGGCCTGGCGTTCGAGGAATTCTTCGTTGCAGGCGGTGGTCATAAGGATCATTACAACCAGCAGTGTTTTGGCAAATATTTTTGTCATGACAGTAAACATTAACTGATTAAAAAGTAAGGTTCAGGCCGAGGTTCAGTGTGCGCTGCTGCGGATAGTAAGTGCCCGTCGTGTTCTCAATTTCGGGGTCAAATATTTTCATCTTGGACCATACAAAAAGATTAGCTCCCGAGAAATAAACCCGCACATTACGAACGCCAATTTTCTTGATCAGATCCGAAGGCAATGTGTAACCAAAATCAATTGACCTCAACCGGATATAGCTTGAATTTCTTAGATACAGACTGGAAGTGAGCGAGTTATTTGGATTAGGTCCTTCCCATGGCCGTGGATACAATGCATTCGGATTCTCAGGTGACCAATGATCGAGCAAATCCACATAGGTGTTTCTTGATCCGCCCTGGAAAAAGTCACGCGCAGCACCGTAAAGCACTTGCCGAACCCGTCCCGCCGCCTGAAAAAGGACATTTAAATCAAAACCTTTCAATGAACCTCCGAATGATAATCCACCGATCACTTTCGGGATGTTATTGTCCATTGAAATGATAGTCAGGTCATTGGCGTCTACTTTTCCGTCGCCGTTGATGTCTGCATATTTCACATCACCTGCTTTTTGTCCGCCGTTGAATTGGGGTAAATAGGCAGCCACTTCTTCATCTGTCTGGAAGAAGCCCAATGCTTTATAACCTGTAATGAAGCCCAGCGGCCTGCCTGTCTGCAACAGATAATCAGGCGTGTTAGCCGGTTCGTCGAGTGTGATCACCTTGCTTTGCGAGAAGCTCCCGTTGAGTTTTACAAAATATTTCAAAGCCTGAAAACTGTTCTGGTGGCTCAGCATGAACTCGATGCCTTTGTTGTCCACTTTGGCATAATTTTCTGCCGGCAGCTGTGCGCCCAACGTGCCCGGAATGGAGCGGATCCGTGTGCGCAGAATGTTGGAAGTTCTTTTGTAAAAAACATCTATTTCAAACTGAAACTTTCCTTTCCACAACGAGCCTTCCAATCCAACGTCAGAAACCGAAGCCGTTTCCCAGGTCACATCCGGATTGGGCAAAATGCCCGGAGCAATGGTAGAAAGCCCTTCTGTGCCCGATACGATGGTTCCCGACGGGTTGTAAACCTGTGAATACTGGAATGTTGGATTTCTCAAAAGATAGCCCGTGTATACATTGCGGTCGTTCCCGACCACGCCATAGGAAGCGCGTAATTTCAGGTTATCAAGGAACGAAAGTGCCGTGCTGTTTTTAAGAAATGGCTCTTCAATGATCCGCCATCCTGCTGACACGGCCGGAAAAAAACCGTATTTTTTGGATGCCGGAAAAGCCACGGAACCGTCCCTTCTGAATGACGCTTCAAACAAATAACGCTGCTGAAAACTATAATTCAAGCGTGCAATCGCACCGCGGCGACCATCTGTGAAGGAGCCGCCATTGGCGTCTTTCTGACTTTCACCTCCATAGAAAAACTCGTCCAATCCCTGAGCTGGGAAATTGGTGCGAAAACCATAGAAGTTGTTGCCTTTTGCATCCAACTGTTCGAAGAGGAGCAAACCGCCAAATTCGTGTGCGCCGAAGGTGCGTGAATAGTTTAGCGAAGCATTCAATGTGGTTGTGTTGTATTCACTGAATGATTGGGTCAATGCGGTTTTGCCATTCCAGCCGCCATAAGGATAAATTTCCAGCGTATTCCCGTCTGCATCCTGGCGGTTCATGAAAATAGGCACATTATAATGTTTGTTATTGGCATATTCCCTGCCGAAAGACGCCCGCCCCAAAACAGAAAGGCCCTTAATGAACGGCAGCTCATGTTTCACGGTCAATGTGGCTTGCAGAATGTTGTTCCGCATGCGGTTGTAGCCGGTTTTGATCTCTTCCACCGGGTGCTGTTCACGGGTGTAAAAAATGGTCCCGTCGGGGTTATAAGCCTTATCGAGCGGGTAAGCGGCCACAATGTCGTCGAAAATGGATTCAGGTGCGTACGCACTTTGGTTGGTGTTTCTGGCGCTGGCATCAATGTCCGCCGAAATGGTCAAGTTCTTGTTGATTTTCGCATCAACATTGGTGCGGATGGAATAGCGCTGGAAATTGATGCGGTCGTACATTCCGTCCTGATCGAGATAACCAAGCGACAGAAAATAGCGGACTGCATCCGATCCGCCACTCACGCTCAGGTTTTGCTGCGTTTGGAAAGATCGTTTTTTCAATGTGTTGCCATACCAGTCGTATTCCGGCAGCACGCCCGTGCGAATGTCTTCCAGTTGCTGATCGGAGTATTGGATGGGTTTGCCCAGATTTTGCACCGCCTTGTTTTTGGTCGTTGCATACTCGTACGCATTCATCACTTTGGGATATTGGGTAGGTTGTTGGAAGCCGGCGAAGCCGTTGTAATTAAATGTTGGCTTGCCCGTTGCGCCGCGTTTGGTGGTGACCAATATAACGCCATTGGCCGCTCGGGAACCATAAACCGCAGTTGCCGAGGCGTCTTTTAAAATGGAAATACTTTCTACTTCGTTGGGGTCTATCTGATCGAAAGTCCGGATAATGCCATCCACGACAATCAATGCGCTGTTGTCGCCGAACGTGCTGGCGCCGCGGATCGAGATGGACGATCCTGCACCGGGCTTTCCGTTTCCATTGACAGCGATTAGGCCCGGAAGCCTGCCGACGAGCGAATTGGTAATGTTGGTCGCTGGTGTTTTCAGCAATTCTTCACCTTCCACAGAAGCCACCGAACCGGTCAGATTGACCTTTTTCTGCGTTCCATAACCCACCACAACCACTTCCTGCAATGCTTTGAGGTCGTCTTTCAGTACAATACCCATCGTGCTCTGATTGCCCACCGGAATTTCCTGGCTCAGGTAACCCACAAAAGAGAAGATGATCGTGTGTTCGCCGTCGGGAATGCTGACGTCGAAGTTGCCGTCCGTATCGCTCAATGAACCGCGTTGCGTGCCTTTTACAACAATGCTTACGCCGGGCAGTGGTGCTCCTTTTTCATCTTTTACAGAGCCCTTAATGTTCCTGTCCACCGGTTTTTGCTCTTCCGCGGGCTTGGGATCAAGCGGTTTCAGATCCGCCACGATGCTAAGCACCAGCTGGTTGCCCGAAACTTCGTAACCAATGTTCAATGGCTTGAAAAGTGATTCCAGAACCACATTAAGCGGCTCATTGCGAACATGTAACGTCACTTTGTTTTCAACAGGGATCACCTGCGGACTGTACATAAACCGCACCGCCGCCTGACGGCTGATCTGCCGGAGCGCTACACTTATTTTCTGTTCGTCCAGATCCAGGGAAATACGACGGTTCAGTAACTCCTGCGCCCGGCTGTCATGGGCCAGGACCAACGACGTGCATAGGGCAGACAGGATCAGCTGATATATTGAAATGCGCATGATTTTGAGTAAAATCCTGATCGGTTTCGTACTAATTTTCATAGATTTGTATGTATGCTTTTTTGGAAAAATGAGATACAAAACTCCCCTGTTCCGGTTTTAGCGAACCGGATTATTAATGGGAATTAAGAAAGGGGAAAAGACAAGCCGGGGATGTTACAGCATCTTCGGCTTGCTTGTTTTTAACTCAGGGTGGGTGGCTGGAACGGATCATGAATGTTTGCTTAAAGGGTTTAGGATTTGAATTTTAAATTTATTTGCAAGCGCTTCCGTGAATGACGATCTGGCCGTCGATCACTTCATAACGTGCCTGGATTGCCTTGCAGATCATGCCTAACTTTTCAAATAGTGGCTCCTGACCAAGCTCGGCGGTGAGCTCGCAACCGGCCATGAGATCGGCGTCGTAAATGATCTGGACTTCGTATCTTTTTTGAAGCGACTCGAAGACTTTGGCGACGGGCGCATTGTCAAAAATCAAGTTCTGGCTGGTAATGTCTGCCGGGCCGATCTGCGCAGGGTTCTCGATGAGTGACCGTTTCATTTTCTGATCGTCGCGGTGGTAAACGACCTGCTGATTGGGTAACAGCACGAGCTCATTTTTTTCGGGTTGCGGCGTTTTGTTTTGCGGTGGATTGGCGGCGACCGTTACGCGCCCCGTTTTGACCACAACCCGCACATCTTTATCCTGATCAAAAGCCTTAACCGTAAAACTGGTGCCCAAAACCGTGGTTACGACATCGTTAGTATAGACTTTAAACGGACTTTCCGGATTTTTCACAACTTCAAAAAAGGCCTCGCCATTCAGCAAGACTTTCCTTTCATTTTTTACAAAAACGGCGGGATAATTAATTTTGCTTTGGGGCGAAAGCTTCACCGAGCTGCCGTCGGGCAATGAAACGACTTTGATTGCGGTCTGATCATTGCGCACTTCAACCCATTTTTCATCTTGCTTATCCTGCAATGTTTGCTGGCTGATCTGCGGTTTGCTCGATTTGGAATAAAAATAAAACAGGACAACGAAGCAGGTTAAGGCAACCAGAATCACAGACATACGATTTGCCCAATTCGGCCCAAACCAGTTTGTTTCATATTCATCATTAGTCTGTTCCGCATATTCCTGCGCTTCGGTTGCCGACTTTCTTGCGGCGGTCAGCCGGTGCAGTTCGTGTTGCAGTTCTTCTTCGCTCAGATAGTTTTGCGCATGATGGATTTCGGCGATGAGTTCTTTTGCATGCTTTACAATGCTGGCGCGATCCGGGTTATTGCGGATCCAGTTCTCCCAAAAAGCATTGTCGGCAGGCTTTTCATGAAGCACCCACCTGCAAAAAGCCTCATCGGCCAGGAAATCTTTAATGTCGTATCGTGCGTAATCCTGCATTTTCCGTATTCATTGGACTGTATACAATGAAATAGTACGGCCGCAGAACAGCATACCCTGTTTATGATAAAAATTTTAGAAAAAATATTAAAATAATCTGCGGGATGACATTCGAGAAGGAAGGAAGGTCATTTTTGAGCTGACTTATTGCCCTGTAAATGAAGTTGGAAACGGTTTGACGTTCGATCTCCATCACTTTGGCGATCTCATCATTGGATAAGCCTTCATAAAATTTCAGGAAAATCACCTCTTGCTGGCGTGCAGGCAGCCGATTGATCGCGCTGCGGATCTCGCGCTCTTTTTGCGACATGGACTCGGAGCTGATCAGCATGGTTTCCACTGTGAGGTTGTCCGTGAATGCTTCGCAGCTTACAGTAATATCGGCCGAATCATCCAAGCGGTTGTTCAGTTTCAATTTTCGCAAAAGGTTGTTCCTGAGTGCGCAAATGAGGTAAACTGTGACATAGGAAGTGTCCGTCAGGCGCGTGCGGCGATACCAGAGCTCCAAAAAAAGGTCCTGAATGCAGTCCTTGATCAGCTCGGTGTCTTTGGTGAATTTGGTAGCGTAATTAAACAGCAGGCGGTAACGGCGGTTAGCCAACTCGTCAAAAGCCTGCTCATCATGCTGACGAAATCGGTTCCATAGATCAGCCAGATGCAATTCATCTACTGGTATCGGTGTGGGCTTTCCCATAAACCACTATTTGAATTATCATATTTATACTACCAATTGTATTGTTTTATTTAACAATGCCCATCCTGTACTATCCTGCATTTCATATTGAATCCATTTTGATCCGCTTTACAGGCACCAACCACTTTCTATACATTTGGTAGTTATTGCAAGTTTATTGCAACAAAAAAAGCACCTAGCAAATTAATGCTAGGTGCTTCAAGTCTAGGGCTCCCGAAGTTGGGCTCGAACCAACGACCCTCTGATTAACAGTCAGATGCTCTAACCGGCTGAGCTATTCAGGAATTTCAAATCCGATTAACTATCTGAATTCTGGTGCAAATCTAAGAATTTGAATTATACAGCGCAAGGATAATTTTAAAAAAAATGTCAACCTTGCACTTGCTGAAGGATTAACTCCTTGACCCTCTTAGCATCTGATTTCGTAAAATTATTGATAATAATTTCCGGACGCATCCGCGGAATCACTCTAATGGTGGAAAAAAACATCCCGCTCTCGATCTCAACGCCCGAAATATCGGAGTAAAAAACAAAATTGTCGTTGCTCTTGAAAAGCTTCTTTACTGTGAAAGTCACTCCTTTATCGCCAAATGATACCGAATCTGGAAAAAATGGGTTCATCAGCCCGCTGGCGCTATATCGTTCGTTCATTGTTTTTAGGTTAAATATTAAGTTATAATGGTACGTAGACGACTTTTTTGGTCTGGAAAAATTCTTCCTCGAAATAGCCTGAAAGCTCGTAAGTGCGAGACTTTTGATTCAATTCAGACAATTCCTCAGTCAGGTCTCCTCCTTTCAAATATAAAATTCCGTTCCTCAGGGAATGAAATGAGTTTTTGCTGATGTTCTTTTTGACCCAACCAACAAAAGGTGTAATTCTGGTAACAGCCCGGCTAACGACGAATTCGTAGGAATCATCCAGCCGCTCAGCCCGGATTTGCTCGGCTTTCACATTGTCGAGCTTCAAGGCGTCGGCGATTTCTTGTACAACACGAATTTTCTTACCAATGCTGTCGACAAGATGAAACTGCGCTTTCGGGAACAGAATGGCAAGCGGGATCCCGGGAAAGCCACCTCCCGTTCCTACATCCAAAATGCTTGTTCCGGACTTAAATTCCTGCACTTTGGCAATCCCCAATGAATGCAGCACATGTCTTTCATATAATGTATCAATGTCCTGCCTGGAAATCACATTCACCTTGGCATTCCAAAATTGGTACAAATCCTCCATCTGTCCGAACTTATCACGCTGATCAGCAGTCAGATCCGGGAAGTATTTATTGATTAATTCCACGATTTACGAAGTTTTCTTTTTGTAAAGGTCAGAAATCCAAAGACGACATAATACACAAAGAGTGCAAAGTCCATGAATAAAAAGCTGAACCACTCTACGGTCTTGTCTAATTTGAGATTGATAACGATCAGCAAAAACCACTGGATAAACCATCTTGCAGCAAAAACAATCCCGAGCCCCTGCAACAGATAAATGTCTTTTGTAAGCAATCCAACCAACAATATAGTAATGCCCGCCATCCATACCGCGACGTGCGCGCCGGAGAGCAGCCCGAGCAAGATCTTGTTACGCATTTTGTAAAACATACTTACAGACATATGCCGCTGCTTCTGTTTATACCAGGTTTTCCAGGTGGTTTTCGGAACAGAGTATACGAAAGAATCTTCTTCTATAGATATCGTTGTATTGGAGCTTGTTGACACTTCATTCAGGAAGATATCATCATCGCCGCCGAACACATGTTTATGTGTATAAAAACCTTTGTTGGCAAAAAAAACGGAACGTTTGTAAAGAATGTTGCGACCTACACCCATATAGGTAAAGCCCGCAAGCGCGAACGAAAGATATTGAACAGCTGTATAAAACGTTTCGCAGCGGATAAACCAGTTCAGTAATCCGGGCTGCTTTATATAAGGTGAAAAGCCGAGCACAATGTCCTTGTCATGGCTTACGCGAGAAGTCATCGCGGTAATCCAGTGATTGGAAGATGGACGGCAATCTGCGTCGGTCATCAGCGCAATTGGATATTTAGCCTGTTTCATGCCCACAGTAAGCGCGTATTTCTTGGGCGTTACGTGGTCAAACTGATCATTGATCCTGATGTAGCGAATGTGTTTCCACTGAAAGATATTTTGTCTGATAAATTCTTCACTTCCATCGTCGGAACGATCATCCAGCAGGATTACTTCATATTCGGGATATTCCTGGGCGTCGAGGAGCGGGATCAGTTCGGTGAGGTTATCGCGTTCGTTCCAGGCGCAGACAAGCACTGTAACTCCTGGTAATTCATTGTCATAATTGGCGCCTTTACTGTAAAATGCAAGTCTTGTAAAAAAGTAGAAATAATAACATAACTGAACGAACACAAATGCTCCGAGCGCAAAGAGTAAAGAATCGGCCACAATGGAAGAGAGTTGTAAAATTTAATCATATTCATACAAATATAAGGTCATTGTCAGCAATGTTCGAGACCTTAACCCTATTTTTGCACACCACAATTTAAAACCTTTTAATGAAGTTTACATTACAAGTTGAAGATCCCGCGTCGAAAGCCAGGGCGGGATTTATTGAAACAGATCACGGGACTATTCAAACACCCATATTCATGCCCGTCGGCACTGCGGGGACTGTGAAAGCTGTTCATCAGCGCGAACTGAAAGAAGACATAAAGGCACAAATCATATTAGGAAACACCTATCATTTATACCTGCGTCCGGGCCTGGACATTCTGCAAAAAGCAGGGGGACTACATGGCTTCAATGGCTGGGACAGACCTATTCTTACTGATAGTGGCGGTTACCAGGTTTATTCACTTGCGGGCACGGGCAGAAAGATCAATGAGGAAGGTGTGGTATTTAAGTCACACATTGACGGTGGCGTACACACATTCACCCCAGAGTATGTAATGGACATTCAACGGATCATCGGGGCAGACATTATCATGGCTTTCGATGAATGCACGCCTTACCCCTGCGATTATGAATATGCACGCAAATCCATGGAGATGACGCACCGCTGGCTGGGACGCTGCTGCACAAGGTTTGACAGTACAAACGACTTGTACGGCCACAGCCAAACGCTTTTTCCGATTGTGCAAGGAAGTGTTTATAAAGATCTTAGAACACAATCTGCAGAAACAATTGCTTCATACGGACGTGAAGGAAATGCAATTGGCGGCCTTTCGGTAGGCGAGCCGGCCGAAATCATGTACGAACTGACAGAGGTCGTTTGTGACATCTTGCCGAAGGATAAACCGAGATATCTGATGGGTGTCGGAACGCCGGCGAATATACTGGAATGCATTGCCCTGGGCGTGGATATGTTTGATTGTGTAATGCCTACCAGGAACGCGCGTAATGGCATGATTTTTACGACAGAGGGTGTAATCAATATTCGCAATGAAAAGTGGAAGGATGATTTGTCACCGTTAGACGCAGGACTTGGAGGTTATGTAAGTTCGTTTTACAGCAAAGCTTATCTCCGCCACCTTGTTAAGTCGGATGAAATGCTTGGCGCGCAAATTGCCAGTGTACACAATCTTACTTTTTACCTGTGGCTGGTCAACAGTGCGAGAGAGCGGATTATAGCTGGTGATTTCCTTCCCTGGAAGGCGGAAATAGAAAAAAAAATAAATCAACGGCTTTGAAAGTTCATAAAAGGAAGTTTCTTTCGGGTAAAATTTGATTGAAAAGCAGGAAAGTTTTTCAATTGTATCTAGTTCGGTTGATTAAATGATATTGTTAACCTATTTTTGTGCCCACTAGGCATTTGGTTAAAGTAAGTTTGGCCATGAATAAATACATCTTTTACTCATAATTGACTATAGATCAATCCTAGTTAATCTTAATAACGCTAACTTGAATAGTATGAAAAAAGTATCCCAGTTGATTTGTTCGTTTGCCCTGGCGGCAATGATGGCGCTGCCTTCATTGGCACAACCACTAGAGCAGCCGAATTCTCCGGATTACAATCCCAAAGCAACCTATGATGGCCCCTACAAATTGAACACATGGTCAATTTCTGCACACATTGGCCCTTCTATGTTCTTCGGCGATTTGAGAGAATATGATTTCTGGCCTGTAACGAAAACAACTTCGGACAGCCACAAAGAATCCGGTACTATTCAAGGAGGCTTGACATTAAACAAACAACTTTCATATTTATTCGGTGCAAGACTTGATGCTTCTATCGGTAATTTGAGAGGTATGAAACGCCGCAATTACAACCGTTACTTTGAAGGCAACTATTTCGATGTTTCTCTTGCAGGAACAGTTAATCTTAAAGGTCTTTTAATGGGACCAAATAAGATGAAAAGATGGAAAGTTGACGCATATGTGGGTGTTGGTCAAGTATTCTACGACGCAACTGCATATGACCTGACAGGCGGTGTTAAACTTCGCGAAACAGGAAACATGAACGACTGGATCATTCCTACAGGTCTTAATGTGAACTACGAAGTAACTAAGAGAATTGACATCGGTCTTGACTTCCGTTTGAACCATACAAACTCTGACTATATCGATGCAACTTACGGTGGTGACTATGACAGAACCCCAGGCAGCTTTGATATCGCAGATCAAAAAACTTCCCGCAAAGGAAATTCTGAGCTTGACAGCTACGGATACGGATCGGTTCAGGTAACTTACAAATTGGGTAAAAATCCATTGAAAGTTGCGAAAGTTGACGGCAAATGGGATTACAAGCCAGAAGAAGGCGGTTACTACCACTTGCGTTACACAGATCCTAAAGTGTTGATCAAGCCACCAAAAATTCTTACACTTGAAGAAATGGACTCAGTTGCTAAGGCAAACCGTCCTAAGGATATCGACCCAAGATTGTTGCTTGATACAGATGGTGACGGTGTTTCTGACTTCTTCGATAAAGAGCCTAATTCACCAGCTGGAAGCATTGTTGACGGTGGTGGTCGCGTTCTTGACTTCGACGCTTACGTTAAAAATGCACTTAAAAATGGTGCAGCTTGCGCAGAGATCTTTGCTAACGTAATGTTCGATACAGATAAAAATACGATCAAGCCTGAGGCGCAAGAAATGCTTAAAAACGTAGCTCGTTTGATGAACTTGAACGGATGCCGTCTGCAACTTGCAGGTCACACAGACCGTCGTGCGACAGATCGTTACAACATTGCTCTTTCGAAACGTCGTGTAGATGCAGTGAAGAACTTCCTGATCAACGAAGCTGGTTTGACAGATCCTAGCAAAGTGATTGTTGACTACTTCGGTTCATTCAAACCAATAGCTGACAGCGCGAAACGTGAAGGTCTATTGAAAAACCGTCGTGTAGAACTTAAACTTCTTCCATAGAAGTTAACGATAAATTGAAAAGAGAAAGGCTCCTGATGGGAGCCTTTCTCTTTTGATAACACCTTAAAAATTCATCTCAACTATTAATTAGGGCATACAAACAATGAAACAATACGATTATCTGATCGTTGGCGCAGGGCTATGGGGTTCTATTTTCGCACACGAAGCAACTAAGAGAGGAAAGAAGTGCCTGGTTATCGACCGCAGGAATCACACAGGAGGAAATATTTTTTGTGAAAATGTAGAAGGAATTAATGTTCACAAATACGGTGCGCATATTTTCCATACGAATGATAGAGACATTTGGGACTATGTGAATTCATTTGTGGAATTCAACCGCTACACCAATTCGCCGGTAGCCAATTTTAATGGAGAGCTGTATAACCTCCCATTTAATATGAACACTTTTTACCAATTGTGGAAAGTGAAAACGCCGGAAGAAGCGAAGGAAAAAATTAAGCAGCAGGTGGAAGAAGCTGGTATAAAAGACCCGCAAAACCTGGAAGAGCAAGCCATTTCGTTGGTAGGAACAGATATCTACCACAAGCTGATTAAAGCATATACAGAAAAGCAATGGGGCAGAAAAGCCACTGAGTTGCCTGCCTTCATCATTAAGCGCCTGCCTGTCCGGTTTACTTTTGACAATAACTACTTCAATGATCGCTACCAGGGCATTCCTATCGGCGGTTATAACAAACTCACCGAAGGTTTACTGGAAGGCATCGAAGTTAGAACAGGCGTTGACTTTTTCAAAGAGCGCGAAGCGCTGACAGCACTTGCGGAAACGGTTGTTTACACAGGCCCGATTGATGAATATTTCGGCTTCCAATTCGGGCAGCTTGAATACAGAAGCTTGCGATTTGAAAACCAGCTGCTAGATCAGGAAAACTACCAGGGCAATGCGGTGGTTAATTATACTGATGGCGAAACACCTTTCACAAGGATTATTGAACACAAGCACTTCGAATTCGGAACACAGCCTAAAACGGTGATAACTCATGAATTTCCACAGGAGTGGGAAAAAGGTTCTGAGCCATATTATCCGGTAAATGATGATAAAAACTCCGCCATTTTTAGCCAATATAAAGCGCTTGCAGAACAGGAGCCTAACGTAATTTTCGGTGGTCGTTTGGCCGAGTATCGTTACTATGACATGCACCAGGTTGTAGGATCAGCATTAAAAAAGGTGAAAGTGCATTTCGACTAAGAAAAAATTTAACACTTAAATCCCTGATCTGCTGATATATAGCGGGTCAGGGATTTTTATTTTGCCTTTTTTCGAAAAAAATATTCGTTTTCGAGTGACCGATATCTTGCTCCTACGTCTAAACTGAAAATTAGACCATATGCAGGAGAAGCGATTGGAACACATTACGAACATCAACAAAGGAGACTCGGCAAATGTCAAAAAAGCGCTGACATTACTAAACGATGTCAGGGACTACTGGCATTGGGTAACCGTTTCGCTCGTATTCAGTGTAGCTTTCGGACTCCTTTATCTTCGCTATAATACGCCTCAATTTCTGGTAAAAGCATCAATTCTGGTTCGTGATGATGCGAAGGGCTCAGAATTTGGAGATGCAGCATTCCTGGAAAGTATGGGGTTGTCGTCCATGCAAAGTAGCGTGGACAATGAGATTGAAATACTGAAAAGCAGGACGCTTATGGAGAGCGTCGTGGAGGATCTGCAACTAAATGTCCGATACTACTCCACCGGACGCGTAAAAACCACTGAACTGTTCAAGAATTCGCCTTTCAGATTAAGATTTGTAAGCCAAGCACAGCATTCCAAAAGTCCACCAGGCACCTATGTTGTGACGATTGGAGAGAGGGGTCATTATAAGCTTCAACTTGGTTCGCAGACATTTACTGGTATTTTTGGAGATAGCATAGCCCTTCCCCATGGCCACTGCATAGTATACCGCACTTCTCACCTGCTAGATACCCAAGATCAGCATTCGATCGTGATTCAGGACCCGCAGATCCTGGTTGATCATTACAGAAAAGCGCTCATCATTGCGGCTACCAACAAATTTGTCAGTACCGTAAACCTTTCGCTTACTGACGCAATTCCTGCAAAGGGAGAAGCCATTCTGGACAGGCTGTTACGGAATTATTTCAAAGCCAGTATTCATGATAAAAATCGTGTTGCTGACAGCACCATTGCATTTATTAATCAAAACCTCAATCAAGTTTCAGTCGAGCTGACGGATAGTGAGAAAGCGATTGAGCGGTTTCAAAGTTTACATCATATCACTGATTTGAGTGAAAACGTCCGGCAGCTTCTAAATCAATCGGCTGAATACGGGCGCGATAAAAGCAAGTATGAAGTTCAGGCGAGAACGGTCGATTCCTTGCTCCAATTTCTTCATGCCAGTCCGCAACATATCATTCCCACTCAGCTTTTAATTCAGGACCAAGGCTTCCTATCCATTGTCGAAAAATACAATGCAACTCAATTGGCCTTTACGAATGATCTGGTAACAATGCATGAATCGCATCCGAATGTCCTGGGTTTGAAAGCGCAGCTCAACCGCCTGAGACAAGATTTGATTGCCAATCTAAATGCCCAACATGGTGATTTGCGGATAGGAATGCTGGCTATGAGCAGCTATAATGATGAGGTTCAACAAGAGTTAAAGCGTATTCCTGCAATTGAACGGCTCTTATTTGAAGCGAGGAGGCAGCAGCAAATTAAGCAGGAGCTCTACATTTTGTTGCTGAAAAAAGGCGTAGAAACTTCCATTTCAAGATCGTCCACGTTTGCCAACGCACGAATTATCGACAAACCCAAAGCTGGTCCCGAGCCTGTTAAACCGAATAAGCAATTGGTTATGCTGATGTCCGGCTTTATCGGCATTGGTTTACCGCTGGCAATTATTCATTTAAGGCACATTCTCAACACCAAAGTCACAGGCAGACATGATTTTGCTGATCTTCTTAATATCAGCTTGCTAGCCGAGATATCTCATAATTATAGCTTAGAAACAAGTGTTTACTCAAATTCGCAGAGTCGTATTGCCGAGCAGTTTCGGGTTTTAAGAACCAATGTACAATTTCTTTCGGCGCCTCAACAAAATCAGGTTATTCTGTTAACATCCAGCATGGGCGGTGAAGGGAAATCTTTTATTGCCGTTAACCTATGCGGTTCGCTTGCACTCACAAATAAGAAGGTCTTGCTTCTGGAACTCGACCTGCGCAGGCCGCGGCTGGCGAAGGACCTCATGCTGAAAGAAGAGGGTTTCACAAATTACATTTTGTCTGATGTAAATTTCCAGGAATACATCCAGCAACCGTCTTCAAAACATCCGTTTGCGTTCATCACAGCGGGCAGCGTTCCACCCAATCCCGCGGAATTACTAGGCTTACCAAAAGTGGATCAACTGATTAGTTCACTAAAAACGCGATACGACTATGTCGTTTTGGACACGCCTCCAATAGGATTGGTGACAGATGCCCGCTTGCTGAGCCATTTGGCCGACATGTCCTTATATGTCGTTCGACAGCAATTTACATTCAAAAGCCAGTTGGAAATTATCAAGGATATCCAGGATGCCAAACAGTTGCCCAGCCTGCATTTGATATTGAATGACACGAAGGAAATGCCTGGATACAGTTACGGTTATTACAAACAAGAGAAACGTCATTTGTTCAACGCTATAAGGCGAAAATCATAACCTATCATTATATCAAATCATCGATCACACTATGCAAAACAACATTTACATGATGGCGGAGATCGGCCAGGCGCATGAAGGGAGCTTGGGGCTGGCACACTCCTATATTGACGCGCTGGCATCGAGCGGCGTTGACGCTATCAAATTTCAGGTTCACATTGCGGAGGCGGAAAGCAGCATTCACGAGCCGTTCCGGACAAATTTTTCCTATAACGACCTTTCCCGGATGGATTATTGGAAAAGGATGGAGTTTTCCGAAGAAGAATGGGCAGGCTTAAAGGCACATTGCGAGCAGAAAAATCTGGATTTCGTGGCGAGCCCGTTTTCCATCAGCGCAGTTGGATTGTTGGAAAGAATTGGCGTTAGCAGGATCAAGATCGGATCCGGGGAAATGAGTAATCTTCTGCTACTTTCCTCCGCTGCAAAGCTGGCAACCGAAATGACGCTTTCCTCCGGAATGAGCTCCCTTGCCGAGCTGGACAGCGCGCTAGCGGCGGTGAGGGGCAAATGCAAGCTTTCACTATTGCAATGCACATCGTCCTATCCTACCGGCCCGCATCAGTGGGGATTGAATGTGATCCCTCTTCTGAAAGATCGTTTCCAGATCCCGATTGGGTTTTCTGATCATTCGGGAGACATCTATGCTTGTCTTGCAGCGGCTGCCACGGGCGCCGAGATTCTGGAATTTCACGTCACCTTTGATCAGAGAATGTTTGGCCCTGACTCCACGTCTTCCATAAATATTGATCAGGTCAAGCAGCTTGTAAAGGGCGTCCGGCAGATTGAAACGGCAATGAAATATCCGGTTGATAAAGCTGATAGTTCAGAGTATGCAATGTTGAAGACGACTTTTGGTAAGTCACTGGCAGTCAATAATGACTTGGACACAGGTCACATTTTGACGTTGTACGACCTGGAAGCGAAGAAACCAGCGGGATATGGTGTGTCGGCTGCGCATTTTGAAACGGTCGTTGGCAGGCAGTTGCAGCGCGATCTTCCTAAGTGGTCATTCCTGAATTTCAGTGATTTGCTATGAAACGAAAAATTTGCGTAGTAATCACAGCAAGAGCCAGTTATAGCAGGATCAAAACACTTCTAATTGCTATAAAAGCGCATCCGTTACTCCGGCTGCAACTCGTACTTACCGGAAGCGGTCTGCTGGATAAGTATGGCGGAATGCAAAACCTCCTCGCACGGGACGGTTTCAGGAACATTATAAAGGTTTCCAACCTGCTCGAAAACGAAAATACCACGGCTGCTGCAAAGACAACCGGGCTGGGAATCATTGAATTGGCTTCTGTATTGGAAAATATACGGCCAGATATCGTGGTAACCATTGCCGACAGATACGAAACAATGTCTGCTGCGATAGCCGCTTCCTTTATGAACATTCCCCTGGCGCACGTACAAGGTGGCGAAGTGACCGGCAACATTGACGAGCGTGTGCGGCATGCAGTTTCCAAGCTCGCGGATATGCATTTCGTAGCAACGGCGTCTGCCCGCGCGCGCCTGATTGCTATGGGCGAAAATCCAGACAAAGTATGGCATACGGGCTGCCCGTCCATCGACCTTGCGATACAGGCGAAGAGTGATGCCTCCCCGCAATTCGACTATGAATGTGGCCATTTAAAATTTCCCGCGAGCAAATATCTGGTGGTTATGCAGCATCCGGTGACGAATGAGGGCGGGTTGATTAAGGATCAGTTTAAGGGTTTGCTTACGGCCGTTGAGGCGCTGCAAATTCCAACATTCTGGTTTACTCCCAATGCAGATTACGGAGCCGACTGCATTATGAAAGAAATCCAGCGATATAGCGAAACAACGAAGAATCACAAGATCCATTTTCTGCGAAACTTAAATCCAGAAACATTTTTAAAGCTTATTACACATTGTGCATGCCTCGTCGGAAATTCCAGCACAGGCATCAGGGAGGGATCATTGCTGGGCATTCCGGTTGTGAACATTGGCAGCAGGCAAAGCGGCCGGGAAAGATCCTGCAATGTAATTGACGTGAATTTTGATCCCGAAGCAATCATAGAAGTAGTGCAGAAACAGGTTGCAAACGGTCCTTACAAAAGCTCATTCATATACGGCAATGGAAATGCGGGGCTACAAATTGCCGATTTGCTGGCCACAGCGGATTTAAACACACACAAACAAATCACCTATTAATGGATTCTAAATCAATACTAGCCATCATTCCCGCCAGGAAAGGTTCCAAGGAAATCCCGGGGAAAAACATGAGACTGCTTGCCGGCAAGCCCCTTATCCAATATTCGATCGAATCTGCATTGGCATCCGAACTTCTTACCAGGATTGTCGTATCGAGTGATTGTGTGGAAACCATTGCTTTTGCAAAAAGTTGGGAAGGCGTGGAAGCGCCGTTTGTGAGGCCCTCTGAACTGGCGGCTGACGACACGCCATCGTTGGAAGTGGTAAAACACGCCGTGAACTATTACAAAGAACAACAAACGGAGTTTGACTACATATGCCTGTTGCAGCCCACCTCGCCATGTCGGACCTGGGATTTGATCGATCAAGCCTTTGCGCACATGCTGGAAACGGATGCGGATAGCCTGGTAACCATTAGAAAAATCCCGGAGAAGTACCATCCACTTTGGGCACTTGGTGTAACCGGCAACGCATTGCAACGGGTTGTGCAGCATGAAGATATGCCCACGCGACGACAGGAGTTGCCTGACATTTTTTGTCGGGATGGAAAGATTTACCTCCTAAAAACCACCCTGCTCGCCAAGGATCTGCTGATGGGCGGGAAAATGGTTGGCTATGAGGATAAAAGTTTACCCGATATCAACATTAATACACCGGAGGACTGGGAGCTCGCTGAAATCTTTTTTAAAATATGGAGGAAGCAACAAAGCAACGTCTCTTAATTCTCGTAACCAACAGTTTTGCGGCTATGAATATCATTCACAGCGGTTTGATTAAAAGATTGGGAATTAAATATGACGTTTATATCATGTCAACGATGATCCTTACTGCTGAACTAGCCGAGATTAACAAGCATTTCAATCTTCACGTGAAGCTAATTCATGTAGATTTTCCACGTGAATCGGCCTGGCTTTGCTATCTGAGAAAAGTAGAAAAGGCACTTTTTGCTTATCATTTCAACATTATCACTCAGACTATTAAGTACCAAAATGAAGAGAAATGGAAAGCATTGCTGATTCGAAAGTTGCTTTGGATTCTGAGCCTGTTGCACATTACTAAAACTGCCTTATGTACATTAAGACGGCTTATTATCACTCTCACATCTTTCTCAATCAGGTTAAAACCTCTCCTCTCCTATCATTTCAAAGGCGTAATTTCCTCGTCGCCGTTGGATTTGAGAGAAAATCAGGTCGTAAACTTTCTTGGAAGACATCATGTCAAGTCACTGGCAATGATCATTAGTTGGGATAACCTGACCTCCAAAGGCCTTATTAACGCTGACCATAATTGCACATTGGTCTGGAATGATTTCATGAAAAACGAGTTTCTGCATTTCTATTCCATTTTTAAGTTGAAGCAGCCAAAAGTTGTCGCTACCGGCATTCCGCGATTTGACTGCTATTTCCAGCATCGGTCCGAAGCATACTATGAGCGCGCTAGAAGACTTTTCAATGTAAAAAGCGGCAAATTTATAATCCTGATCGCTACGAGTGCCAATCGGCATTTTCCTAATCAACTGGAAATCATAGAAGACGTGCTACAATTTGCAAGAGGCGAAAACAACGTGCATGTCATCATTCGATGCCATCCGGGGGATGGTGCAAATGCTTATGCGCACATAGCCCGTGAGCAATTTGTCACATTATGGCATCCTAAAAACCTGCCTGCGAAGAACCGTGAATTGTTTTATAA
This sequence comes from Dyadobacter sp. CY327, assembly GCF_021390415.1. Classification (NCBI taxonomy): domain Bacteria; kingdom Pseudomonadati; phylum Bacteroidota; class Cytophagia; order Cytophagales; family Spirosomataceae; genus Dyadobacter; species Dyadobacter sp. CY327. Next base: position 97,909 of record NZ_JAJUXJ010000008.1, read on the forward strand.
TTGGTTTCCTGAGCTGGACTTTCTGCATTCGCTAGCTCAAATGCTGCGGATTTGTGATGTGTGCGTTCAATTTGCTTCCACGATGAAACTGGATGCTGCGGCTTGCAAAAAACCTGTTATCAGCATTGCTTATGATGGCAAAATCCCACTTCCCTATCACCAATCCGTACAAAGGCTTTACGATTATGCGCATCAGGTTCCGCTGAATGCTTTGCAAATAGACAAAGTCGTGACAAACCGACAGCAATTATATAATGCATTAAAAACCAGCTTGCAAGACACAGATCACCAAGAAAAGCTTGCAGCCATTGCGCCATTCACACATTTTACGCAATGTGAATCGGTGGATTTCACTGCTAAAATCATTGCCGAATGGCTCGACTAGGAATTCAAGCAGCAATGTACTGGCTGGCGGCATGCATGCTCGTGTTGACTTTAGGAAAGTTGTTTGAGCAAGTTTTGCTTTTGGGTGAGGATGAAATGCAAACCGCTCTGGTCCTCGCATTCTACATTTACTGCATTATCAGTCTGCTTTCCTCCTCCAAACACAAGCTTTTCCACGTGCTTGCCATTCCGGTTTTCACGCAGTTTCTACATTTATTTCAAAAATATGCATTTACTGCAGGTGCCAATTCATTTTGGCGGTTAGTGCCCTTTGGAATCCTGAGCTGCTATTTCGCTTATTTCTTCCTTCGAAAACCCGTTTCTCTGACTCAGGGTGAAAAGCTGTTTCTGTTTTCCTGGATCAATATTCAGGCATTCTTTCTCCTGATTTCACCGAATTTCGCAAACATTGTTGCTGGTGGATTTTTGTTCTATTTGATAGTGCTACCATTCTTTTTCATTTACCTGAAACAAGTAAGCACAGCTATTGACTTTGCTGAAAATCTGGAACTTTATCTTTGCGCCTTATATATTATTCTTGGCATCGGGACTTTCGGGTTAGTCGTTGCCGGAGCCAGCTACATGGGCTCAGATAACTTACTGGCGACCCGGAACATTACCGATACGAATGTCACAATGGCGTACTTCATTCTTCTTTGGCCATTTGTATTGCTTTATGCTTCCCGGCGTGCATTAAATAGCTTGGTCAGACTGGCGCTTTCTGCAATCCTGCTCAGTGTGGTCGTATTCTCATTCTCCCGCGGTGCCGTCCTGTTGATCATTCCCTATATAATACTGACGTCAATACTGGCCGGAAATCATTTTCGGTTCTGGCACTTTTTGCTCTTGGCTTTCGGGATAATCGGTTTTGTCCCGGATCTTCTTTCTCAATACCAGGACTCCGATATGGCATATTTCTGGACATTAAGATTTGGCGATTCGCTGGCGACAGATTCTCTTTTTGACAAGCTGCAGGAGATCAGCGGACGGGCTGAAATTTATGAAATAGCCTATCATTTATTTCTTCTGAAACCGCTAACCGGCCACGGAACCGGGAGTTTTGAAACGCTGGGCCCAGGTTACCGCGAAGCGCATTCGATGTTTTATACATTACTCGCCGAAAATGGAATGCTTGGTCTGGTTTATTTTTACGGCTTGTTTGTTCGCCTGCTGATCCAGCTTATTTCCGTATGCAAAATGGATAGAAAGCTGGGCTTGTTGTTGGTCAGTTTCGCCTTTTATCTGATTTACAATCACACAGTTGGCAGTGTTTTCGTGATCCTGCCAGCAAAGAGCGTGACGATCAATTGCCTGGCTCCTATCCTGTTAATGTGCATTTATTTCTATTCTCAACATGTTCAAAAAGCGCATATTGGATTAGCAGATGAATAAGGTGCTGATCATTGGGCGGCTTCCGCCACCGATTGGAGGGGTAACCATGCATGTAAGCCGGTTAATTGAACATTTACCACGAAATGGATTCGACTGTTTCACCTTTTGTGATTTCAAAACTGATAAATGGGCGAACATTATCAGGAAAATCATAAGGTATCGAACCATTCACCTGCATGCATCCAACCCCTATTTTCAGTTGCTGTTTGCCATGCTATGTGTCCTGATAAGGAAGCGGCTGCTTCTGACTTATCATGGAAACTGGGGACGATATCGTTTTGCGGGGAATTGGGCAGTTCGCGTGTCCGCCTTCCTCTGCGCAGTGCCGATTGTCCAGAACGATGAAAGTTTGACAAAAGCCAAATGTTGCAATCCCAACGCGCTGCTCATCTTCACATTCATCCCGGCTGCCCGCATCATTCCACTGGACCCACAATGTGCGCAGCAGCTAAGCGACTTCCGTAAACGCTTTGAATTTTTGTTTTGTACAAATGCATGGAATCTGGCTTTTGACAAAAACGCAAAGGAAACTTACGGAATTTCGCAGATCATTAACAGTATCCGTAATGTAAATTCTGGTGGCCTGGTCATCTCCGATCCTTCCGGTAACTATCGACCTTTCATCGAAAAATCCTTCGGGATCGTTCCAGAAAATGTACTATTCATTGACGGTCCGCATGATTTCATGAATATTTTGCGCGTTTCAGACGCATTTATCAGGAACACAACCACGGACGGGGTTTCGCTCTCCATATACGAAGCACATGCTTGTAATGTAGTGGTGCTGGCTTCCAATACCGTTTCCAGAGCTCGCTTTTGTGTTGTGTATGAGGACATTGCAACCATTAACCTGGTCGCGGAACTTAAGAGAGGGAGAATTCGCTTGCAAAACGAATGCGAAACGGAGGAAACGAACGCAGTAAGTAAGTTAATCGACCTTTATCAGCAATATATATAATTGAAAACGAGGTGGTTGTAAAAAAAACAAAGGCATAGAAAAATTTCCATGCCCTGTTTCACACTATACACACACTATATTTTTATTATCTATATAAACATCTGATAATTTCTCCGATAACTTTCAACACCGCAAAATAACAAATTAAAGTAATTAGAAAAAAGCTTTCTATTGTGATTTTCTTAGCTAAACTGAGAAAAACGTAGACATTTCTCTAAAAATTCTGACTGATTAAACGGCTGTCATCAAATCTACGGAAATATTGCCTAATTATTGCTCAATGTGTCTTTACCTTATTAATTTGTAAATAATCGCCGGTGTTCAAAATTTAAGCACTATCTTTTTTGTTAAAGATTACGCGCTGCTTCGGACTTCCAAAGCGGCAGATAGAACGATAATATTGCAAAAGCCGCTCAAAATACTCATATGCGCATAAACCCTGAAACTGTTGAAAGGATCAAACAAACCGCTGACATTGTGGAAGTGGTGGGGGATTTTGTGTCGTTAAAAAAGAAAGGGGCGAATTACTCGGCCTGTTGCCCGTTTCACAACGAAAAGACGCCATCATTCAACGTTAACCCTGTCCGGCAGATTTATAAATGCTTCGGCTGCGGAGCAGCAGGAGACTCCATTAAGTTCGTTATGGACATCGACGGCGTCGGTTATGGCGAAGCATTGCGCTATCTGGCCGACAAATACAACATTGAGATTGAACAAGAGGAAGTTACGGATGAGGAAGCGCTTCGGCAGAATGAGCGGGAGAGCCTTTATATCATTCTTAATTTTGCTAAAAACTTTTATGTCCAGCAGCTTCATGAAAGTGATGAAGGGCAGGCTGTGGGGCTTAGCTATTTCAAGGAAAGGGGTTTTACAGGTGAAATTCGCAAGAAATTTGAACTTGGTTACAGCCTGGATACGTGGGACGCTTTTTCAAAGGTGGCCCTTGCAAAAGGTTATTCTACCCAATTACTCGAAAAGGCCGGCTTACTGATTCATAAAGAAGGCAGCCAGACTGCCGGTTACGACCGTTTTCGCGGCCGGGTCATTTTCCCGATCCATAACGTGGCCGGAAAAGTCATTGCCTTTGGCGCGCGGATCCTTAAATCCGACAAAAGTAAAGCGGCTAATCAGCCCAAATATCTTAACTCGCCGGAAACCGAAGTTTATCACAAAAGTGATGTCCTATACGGCATTTTCCAGGCGAAAAATGCGATCCGACAGCTTGACCATTGTTATTTGGTTGAGGGTTATACGGATGTGATCTCGCTGAATCAGGGAGGAATCGAGAATGTTGTGGCTTCGTCCGGAACCTCGCTGACCGTGGAGCAGATCCGGCTCATTGGCCGGTTTACTCCAAATGTCACGATCCTCTATGATGGCGATATTGCCGGAATTAAAGCTGCATTGCGCGGTCTGGACCTTGTTCTGGAAGAAGGCCTTAATGTCAGCATTGTCCTCTTCCCGGACGGCGACGATCCGGATAGCTACGTCCGGAAGGTCGGTGCGGAGGCTTTTAAAGCTTACCTGAAAAACAACGCGAAGGATTTTATCACCTTCAAAACAGAAATGTTGTTGCAGGACGCTGGAAATGATCCTTTTCGACTGGCAGCAGTGATCGGGGAAGTCGTTAATAGCATTGTGAAGATCCCGGACGCGATTAAGCGGCAGGTTTTTTTCCATCGGACATCCGAAATGATGAAGGTGGATGAGCAGATGCTGATCACGGAAGGTAATAAAATCCTGCGCAAGCTCCATACACAAAAGCCGCAGGAAAGGGTGCCCCGCCAAGGTTATCAGGCACCTGAGAGTCCGGCAGATCTTGATGCATTGTTCTCCGGCGACTCCCAAACCGGACAGAACGAACCTCCTTCTGACTTTTTTGCGCCACAAACTTCCCATACAGAGGCTCCGCAGCGCAGCAAGTTATACTACCAGGAAGAAGCATTTATCCGGTTATTGGTGGTTTATGGCGCGCGTGAGCTGGAACCGTCTATAACCGTTTGTCAGTATGTATTAAGCGAGATCGAAGGAATTGATTTCAAGGACACGGTTTTCCACCATTTGCTTGTGCTCTTCCGGGAAAATTTCAACCGGAATCACGTACTGCCTACGGATTATTTTTTAAACCATCACGAACCGGAGATCAGAAACCTGACCATTGACTGGCTTGCCAACAAATATGAGTTAAGCGAATTATGGTCCGAAAAATATGAGATTTTTGTTCCTTTTGAAACTGACGTTTTAGACAAAACAGCCTTTATAAACATTCTGAGGCTTAAAAAGGCATTTATTGAGGAAAAAATGAAGGTGTGCTTGCAGCAAGCGGTTCATGCCAAAACGGAGGAAGAGCAAACCGCCGTGATGAGTGAATTCATGTATTATAAGGGCATTAGCATGGCAGCTGCAAAAGAGTTGGGTAGCGTAATTGGATAAATGGTCAACTTAGAAGCTAATGTTATGAAGACTTTTTGTATTTCAATCTTGTTTTTCTTTGCTGCTGTTGTCATTTCAGGGTGTAACTCTTCTTATAAGATCCTTAATTCCAGACAAGAGGACGACTTCAAATTGTCAAATTACGACACTTTTGGATTTTATGACATTGAAGCCAGAGGGGATACGATTTCTCAAAACTTTGAGAAAAACATAGGCTTCATTAAAACGGCGATTGCGCAAAATCTGCAAGCAAGGGGCCTTGACGAAGCCCGGGATGCCAATCTGAAAATTAACATTGCATTGAATGTTGAAGAAAAATCACAAACACGGCAAACAGATTTTCGTACGGACGGGCTTCCGCGTTATATGGGTCAAAGGCGCTATACCTGGAAAAGCGAGGAAGTAGTTGTCGGCAAATACCGCGAAGGCACAATCATGATCGACTTGGTAGATTCTTCGACCAACAAGATGGTGTGGCAGGGAGGTGCGGAAGGCATTATTCCTGAAAAGAGCAGCAATTTTACTGAGGATATTAATCAGGCTATCAAAAAAATAGTTGACCAAATCCCAAAATAAGAGGGCTGCTTCATTGAAGAAACAGCCCTCGCAATATGGTCGATGTCAGATGCTTATCCGTTGTTTACTACTCCACGTACTCTTTCATTCACATTGTCAGCAACAGATCCAGCTTTGTCTTTTGCATTGCCAACGTTTTTCAAGAAGCCATCTTTCAGTCTGTCAGCTAAAACAGACAGTTCTTCAAGGCTTTTTTCGTATTTGTCTTTTGCATTGCCGCCAAGATCATTTGCTTTATTTTTGATCAATTTACGAGTGTCTTTCCCGTCCTTAGGAGCAACTAAAAGGCCAATCGCAATACCTGTCAAAAGTGCACCTATTGAGCCTATCAGAAATTTTTGATTCTTGTTCATATGAATTTCTTATTTTGTGAGAATAATAAGTTTGAACTGTAAAATAATAAAAATACTGTGCCACTAAGCCCAACCATTTTTAAGTCGCTTGCATTAATTACCGTATTTCTCACGCCACAATGGGTAACAGCGCAATGGAGGGTCATTGATATAAAAGCGAAAATCCACATGCGCGCAGTGCACGCCGTTTCGCCAACCACGTGCTGGATTGGCGGTTCAGGAGGAACTGTTTTGAAAACGGTGAACGGGGGTAAGAAATGGCTAACCTCAAAAATTTCGGGTGCAGATTCGCTTGATTTCAGAGACATTCATGCTTTCAATAAGGATGTCGCAGTGGCCATGAGTGCGGGTGAGGCACAGCACGATAAGGCCAAAATTTACCGCACAGAAGACGGCGGAATGACTTGGTCGCTTGTGTACCAAACTACACAAAATGGGGTTTTTCTGGATGGAATCGACTTTTGGGATAAAAATAAAGGCATCTGTCTGGGCGATCCGATCGATGGAAGGTTATTCATTTTAACTACGGAAGACGGCGGAAAAAGCTGGCAGGAATTGCCGGTTGAGAAGCGGCCGGTTGCTGAACCAGGTGAAGCATGTTTTGCTGCCAGTGGCACCTCCATCCTTGTTGCAGGGAAGGAAAAGGTTTTCATAGGCACCGGGGGAGGCAAAATGGCGCGTGTTTTCCGCTCAGATGACTATGGCCGTTCCTGGGAAGTATCGGCAACGCCGTTGCCTGCCGGGCCAACGAGCGGCATTTTTGGATTACGGTTCTGGTCGAAAAGCAGTGGCATTGCAGTAGGTGGTGATTATAAGAAAACGACTGATTCAACGCAGAATGTGCTCATTACACGCGATGGCGGCATTACCTGGAAACTAACGGGCATGACCAAGCCTGGCGGTTTGAAGGAAAGCGTTGCACTATATCATAAAACGGATGCAGTTTGGACGGGCGAATCGGAGCTCAGATCCGATGATTACGCATTAATCGCAAGCGGCCCTTCCGGCAGCAGCTTTTCGGCAGATTGGGGCAAAACATGGCAGGAATTGGGCAAAGAAGGATTTCACGCCATGAGTTTTGCAGGGAATGTAGGCTATGCTGTCGGAGCCAACGGCTTGATCGGGAAAATTGAAAAGTTCTCGACCAAAAAGAAAAAAAGGAAACTGGTTTTTGTAGATCAGTAAATCAGATCCTGTCTATCAGTTCTTTAACCACCCTGACTTCCCTTCCAGACAAATGATCTGCAATCGCGGCTGCATGATCACGACCGTTTTCTATAAAGACTTTTTCTGTAAAAACACCCGCCATAACTGTTCCGCAGAGATAAAGTCCGGGCACATTCGTTTCAAAGGTTTCTTTGTCAAAAGACGGAACCTTGGTCACTTCATCCAGCGCTACGCCACATCTTGCGAGCAAATGTTCATCGGGAAGGTATCCTACGAGCAAGAATACAAAGTCCGCCGGAAGCCATTCTGTTTCGCCAGTTTCAAGATTTTCAATTTCAATCCTACCCTGCTCGATTCTTTTAGTAACAGCGTTAAAACGCGTGTGAATTTTGCCTTCCTTAACCCGGTTTTTCACATCAGGCACAAGCCAATATTTCACTTTTGTACGGAAATCGGCCTCCTTATGCACGATCGTCACATGTGCATCGTGCCTGTAAAGCTCCAAAGCAGCTTCCACCGATGAATTGGACCCGCCGACGAGCACCACATTGGTGAAAGAATATTTGAAAGGCTCATCATAGTAATGCGATACATGCGGCAGGTCTTCGCCGGGCACATTCAATAGCCGGGGAACATCAAAATAGCCTGTGGCCAGAACCACATTTTTAGATTGAAAGACCTGACCATCATTGGCATAAGTCAGGAATGTGCCGTCGGGCTGCTTTTCCGCGCGGTCCACATCGATAAAGAGCTTAAAATTCAGGTGGTAATAGCCCGCAACCTTTCTATAATATTGTAGTGCTTCGTTCCGGTTGGCCTTCACTTCGGATATAGCGAAAGGAATTCCGCCGATCTCAATGTTTTCAGCGGTTGAAAAGAACTTCATGCGCCGTGGATATCTGCGAATTGATTCCGTAAGATTTCCTTTTTCCAGAATCAGATAATCCAGGCCGCTTTTCGCCAATTCCACACCCATTGCCAGCCCGCATGGCCCGCCGCCAATAACGATTACATCATATATATGCATTGCGATAATCTTAATTCGATTGTGCTCTCCTACTTCAATAAACCCGTTAATTTAGATATTGGTTTCTGAACTTTGTAAATTAGCTGGCTGTTCAAAATGTTCATTATTTAGTTAGAATCAAGATTTGGAAGACCAGGCCAGGGACTTTGCGGAAAGGCTGAACGAGTGGGGAAAATCAAAAACTCCCTTCCTTTTTCTTGTAGATTACCGCATCGAAAAGCCGCTAGCCTGGACATTGGACAACAATGCACTGACCAACATTAGCTTCGATCTGAATGGTTTTGGTAACGTCGGCAAAGATGAAAAGCAATCTCCCCTTTCCGACTTCGCATTTCATAAAAAACCCATTTCTTTTTCCGATTATGTTGTCAAATTTGATCGGGTGGTTGCTAATTTAAAGGCCGGCAATTCGTTTTTGGTCAATCTTTCGGTTCCAACAAACATCACTACGGACCTTACTTTGGAAGAGATCTTTATTCATAGTGAGGCGCCTTACCGGTTTTTGTATAAAAATGAGTTCGTCTGCTTTTCTCCTGAAATTTTTGTCCGGATCAACGGCAACCGGATTGCATCATTTCCGATGAAAGGCACCATTGACGCATCGGTTCAGAATGCAGCGCATGTAATTTTATCCGACGCCAAAGAAGCCGCCGAACACGCCACCATCGTCGATCTGATCCGCAATGACCTGAGTATGGTTGCAGAAAAAGTTTGGGTCGAAAAATACCGCTATATCGACCGCATTCAGACAAATGATAAGACATTATTGCAGGTAAGCTCGGAAATCGCAGGGATTCTGCCTGATGATTTCGATGGGAAATTTGGTGATTTATTGGTTCAAATGCTTCCCGCCGGCTCCATCACCGGAGCGCCGAAACCGAGCACATTAAAGATCATTGAGGAAGCAGAAAATTATGACCGCGGTTATTATACGGGGGTTATGGGATATTTCGACGGAGAAAATTTTGAGAGTGCGGTCATGATCCGGTTTATCGAAAATCAGGATGGAAAGCTGGTTTTCAAAAGCGGTGGCGGGATCACCGCGCAAAGCAATGCAGAAAAAGAGTATCAGGAATTAATCGACAAAGTTTACCTCCCCTTCGCCCATGTCCCGCAAGTTATGTTTTGAAACGATCTGCTGTGAGAATCGTGAATTGAAAAACCTTGCTTACCACGAAGCCCGGCTCAACAGAACGCGCCACGAACTTTGGGGTTATTCCGACTACTGGAACCTGTCCGAACTCCTCATAATCCCCGACAATGTTGAAAATACGCTGTATAAATGCCGCGTTTCATACAGCCAGGAAATAGAAGTCATCAAATGGGAGCCATACGCATATAGGAACATCCGCAAAATCCGGCGCGTATATCACGACGCCATCGATTACCGTTACAAATACGAAGACCGCGAAGAACTTAACACCCTTTTCGCCCAACAAAATGACGCCGACGAAATCCTGATCATCAAAAACGGCCTGGTGACCGATTCCCTTTACGGCAATGTTGCTTTTTACAATGGAATTACCTGGGTTACCCCCAATTCACCGCTGTTACCAGGCACGCAACGAGCGTTTTTACTAGAATCGGGGGTTATTAAAGAGGAAAGGATTAGCGAAGATGATCTTGCCTATTTTAGTAAGATCAGGTTGTTCAATGCGATGATTGGCTGGGAAAATGCAGTGGAGTTGGGGATGGATTGCATTGTTTGAGCCAATCTTGTTGGTTTTCCTTCTGCAAATAAAATCGTATATTTGATTAAACAAATATATACACTATGAAAGTCGATATCACATTGCCAAACGCGAGTTCTAGCATGTTTCGCACGCATAAGTCCTATTCTGCCGAAGAAATCTTAGCTGCTGGCGGGGCAGATGCATTTGGCAAAAAATTGGGAAAAAGCACTGAAAAACTAATTAAAGCACTGCAAGAAGGACCTGCTATCGAACCTTTTAGCGACGAAGAGTGGACTGATTTGTTACGCCAACTTGAGGCTACTAAGTAATGGGGCTTCTTTTTGACACAAATATTTTAGTAGCAATTGTTAGAGCAGCGAATCATCCAGATCTTATTCGTTTTTTAAATCCGAACAGTAGGCAGGTATATATTTCCATTGTTTCGGAAGGAGAAATCAAATGCCTTGCTTTGCAAAATAAGTGGGGACTTAATAAAATCCGTATTTTGGAGCGTCTTTTAGACGAGATGATCGTCACCGATATCACAAATATTGCAATAAATACATATTCCCAAATTGACTCTTTTTCCCAGCTTAGAAATCCAGGTTTTAAAAACTATCCTTTCAAAACGCCCAGAAATATGGGTAAAAATGATCTATGGATTTCGTCTTATGCCGCGCTAATAAACTTGACATTAGTAACAACTGATTCCGACTTTGATCACCTGCATGATATTTTTATAGATGTACGAAAAATACATCCTAGTGACTTTTTACCCTTCTTTACCAATAATTAAAACTACGTTCCCAACAGCCAATGGCCTCCCTTTTTGAGGAAGAAACTACTTTTTTTGCCGATCTGATATTGCCGGTTCCGATCCCTTCTTTGTTTACTTACAGGGTTCCCAGGGAAATGAGCGGGATGATTAAGGTGGGGGCGCGGGTGATTGTGCAGTTTGGACAAAAAAGGGTAACCACGGCGGTTGTAGCTCACATACATTCGAATCCGCCTTCCAAATACCAAGCGAAATACATTCTTGAACTGCTTGATGATGAACCTATTGTCACAAGGCGGCAGCTTGAATTGTTTAATTGGGTTTCGGAATATTATTTATGCAATATTGGAGATGTGCTTAACATTGCGCTTCCGGCGGGACTAAAAATCACAAGTCAGTCACGGATCCAGATCAATCCTGAATTTGATCATGATGACCTGCTGACGGATCAGGAGCGGATTGTGGTTGATGAGATCAAAAAGCACCAAACCCTTTCCTATGAGGAAGTTGAGCGGCTTTTGCAGCGTTCCAACATAACGGCAATCATCAAATCGATGGTCGGCAAACGTGCCGTTATCCTCTTTGAAGAGGTTAAAGAACGATATAAGCCGAAAGTTGTTCGAAAAATCAGGTTGAATGCTGCTTACACTTCCAATGATGCACTTTCCAAATTGGCAGGCTCGCTGGATAAAACGCCGAAGCAGCAGGAAATTCTCTTAAAATATTTAAGTTACATTCCAGTTTATAACAATCCTGATCTAAATCAAAAAGGGCTTGACAAATCCATTTTTAGCCAGGATGACAATGTTTCGGATGCCTCGCTGAACACGTTAATTAAAAAGGGAATCTTCGAACAATTTGAAATTTTCATTTCCAGATTTGACGACATTCCAGCCAGCAATGCGGTCATTACATTGACGGAAACGCAAAAAATAGCCTCTCAACAAATCCACGAACTCTTTACAGAAAAGGAAGTTGTGCTCTTGCACGGCATAACCGGCAGCGGCAAAACCGAAGTTTACATTGAACTGATCAAACAAGTCCTTGAAAGTGGCCTGCAGGTTCTGTTTTTGTTACCCGAAATTGCCCTGACTACACAAATCGTTGTGCGGCTGCGGAAGGTTTTTGGTGACACAATGGGCATTTATCATTCCAAGTTTTCTGATAATGAGCGCGTTGAAGTTTGGAAAGGCATTTTGGATGGAAAGTTTCAGTTTGTTGTCGGCGTTCGTTCTGCCGTTTTCCTTCCTTTTGATAATCTTGGTTTAATCATCGTTGACGAGGAACACGAAACTTCGTACAAGCAACATGATCCGGCGCCGCGCTACAATGCGCGCGATGTGGCTGTGATCATGTCCTATATGCACAAGGGCAAAACGCTGCTTGGATCCGCAACGCCTTCATTAGAAAGCTACTATCACGCTCAAACAGGCAGATATGGGTTTGTAGAAATGAAGCAGCGATTTGGAAATGCAGCGTTGCCGACCTTTGAATTAATTAATACAAAAAAGGAGAAGAAGTCGAAGAAGATGAAAAATGAGTTTTCATCTGTGCTGATTGACCATTTAAAATTAAATCTTCAAAATAAAGAACAGACCATTCTTTTCCAGAACCGCCGCGGTTACTCGCCATATCTGCAATGTGAAATCTGCAACTGGATCCCGGAATGTGCGAATTGTGACGTGAGCCTGACTTATCATATGAAAGCCGGCGAAGTGCGCTGCCATTACTGCGGTCATAAAGAAGAAGTCCCAAGAACTTGCCCGCAATGCGGTTCAACGCAGGTAAAAACGATGGGTTACGGGACGGAAAAGATTGAAGATGAGATCCATTCGATGTTTCCTGAAGCGCGGGTGCAACGCATGGACCTGGATACGACTAGGGCAAAAAACGCTTATCAACAGATCATTTCAGAGTTTGAGGAAGGAGGAATCGACATTTTGGTCGGCACACAAATGGTGAGCAAAGGCCTTGATTTTGACAATGTTAGCATTGTCGGGATTTTTGATGCCGACCGGATGATCCATTTCCCTGAATTTCGTGCTTCCGAACGGGCGTTCCAAATGCTTACACAAGTCAGCGGCCGAGCGGGAAGGCGTGCTGAAAAGCCTGGAAAAGTGCTTATTCAAACGAGTAACCCTAGTCAAAAGCTGCTGGAAAAGATCATTAACAACGATTACGAAGGCATGTATGCTGATGAAATCGAGGAGCGTGAAAAATTCCACTATCCGCCTTTTACAAGGCTTATAAAAGTGACGGTTAAGCACGTCGACGAAGCCACTTCCAGCAAGGCTGCCAAGATCCTGGCAGACAAACTGACGGCCAACCTGGGAGCCAGCCGGGTTCTCGGACCGCAACCGCCGCTGGTGGAAAGAGTAAGAAATCAGTTTTTGTTCGACATTCTCATTAAACTTGAACGAGAAAAGATTAATTTTAAGGCGGCAAAGTCATTTATACAAGAAAAGGTTATTGATATTTTAACCGATAAGACGCTCAAAAGCATCCAGGTCGTGATTGACGTGGATTGTTTATAAAAATCATTTTTACTGCATATTAATCTATGTCTTCCAAAAAAACCAGAATTGTTGCTACCGTAGGTCCGGCCTCCGAAACAAAAGAAACATTGTATGCATTGGCAAAAGCCGGGGTAAACGTTTTTCGCCTTAACTTCTCTCACGGCTCTCACGCTGATCACCTCCAAAGATTAACCACCATTCGGGAAATCAACGAAGAGCATGGTTTAAACCTCGCTATTCTGCAAGATTTACAGGGACCAAAAATCCGTATCGGCATGGTTGCCGAAAAAGATGGCGTTTTGATCGAAGCAGGTAATAAATTGATACTTTCCAACACAGAAGTGCTGGGAACTGCTGAAAAAGTGAGCACGCCATACGACGGCATGTATAATGATGTTAAGATCGGCGACCGCATCCTGATGGACGACGGTAAACTGGAAGTGCTGGTAACCGGAATGGATGGAACAGACGTAGTAACCGAAGTAATTTATGGTGGTTATCTGAAATCCAAAAAAGGTGTAAACCTGCCAAATACGAAGGTTTCAATGCCTTCCGTAACAGCAAAAGACTACGAAGATCTTGATTTTGGTCTTGAAAATAATGTGGAATGGGTAGCATTATCATTCGTTCGCACAGCCTCAGAATTGATTAAAGTAAAAGAATATATTGCCAGCAAAGGCAAAACGGCGCGTTTGGTTGCGAAAATCGAGAAGCCAGAAGCTATCCTGAACATCGACGAGATCATCGAAGCCACAGACGCTATTATGGTTGCCCGCGGCGACTTGGGCGTTGAGCTTCCTGCGGAAGAAGTGCCAATGATCCAGAAAATGATCGTTGACAAATGTAACAAGGCCGGCAAACCGGTTATCGTTGCTACGCAAATGCTTGAAAGCATGATTGATAGCCCGCGTGCAACACGTGCGGAGCTTAATGATGTTGCTAACTCTGTTCTTGATGGTGCTGACGCGGTAATGCTTAGCGCCGAAACTGCATCAGGAAAGTATCCGTTGCTGGCTGTTGAAAGCATGACGAGAACGATTGAAAGAGTTGAATCGTCTACAAACAGCATTTATTTCAAACACCACGCTGCTGTTAGCGAAAGCACAAGCATTAACAAACTGAATGATTACGTGGTGATGAGCGCTTGCCGTCTGGCACGTGACACGCAAGCCAAAGCGATCATTGGTATCACACGTTCGGGATACACTTCATTCCGTCTTTCGCATCACCGCCCAAAGGCTGGCTTGCTGATTTTCACTTCCAATAAAGTGTTAATGAACCAACTAGCATTGTATTGGGGAACAAAAGTATACTATTACGACCGCGACCAAGATGCTTCTACGGACGATCTGATTGAGGATATCAAGCAGTTTTTAGTTGAAAAAGGTGAATTGCAAAAAGGCGATGTTTTCATCAACACGCTTAGCATCCCGGTTTCAAGACAGCGCAAGACGAATACTGTAAAATTGAGCGTTGTAGAATAAATAGAAGGAATTCTTATCAGAAAGCAGCAGGAGGCAACTCTTGCTGCTTTTGCTTTATACGGCAGATTACCGTTAGAAAAATGGCAGTAAACCGGTGGGACAATGCTCTTCCGCCCGAAAGCAAAAATCATTATATTTACTTATGAGCAAATCAATAGGACATATGATAGCTTCTTCCAATCCGCAGAGGGTTTTACCAAAGACGATCTCTGCGAAAAATATACCTGACGTTCTGATCCATGAAATAATTGACGGCATACCCTTGTATCGCAAAGGTTACCGCGACGTACTGGCCAAAACGAAAACGGTTGAAGACATTATGGGTTCGAGTTCTTTGCAGGCTTTCCTGATCACGTATTTAACAATTTGGATTGGCAAGCAAATCGATGAGCACAAATATCATATTCTGACAAACGAAGCAGGATTGCACCTAGATCGAAAGAATAATTTGGCGGGAGATTTGTTAATTTTTGACAGCAGTAAACTGACCATTGATAAGATCAATAAAAACTACGCGAGTGTTCCACCGCTTATATCAATTGAAGTGGACATTGACATTGCGCTGGAAGACTTAACTGCTCACAACTACATCAATCTGAAAACCAGAAAATTATTGGATTTTGGCACGGAAAAAGTCATTTGGTTTCTGACAGAATCAAAAAAGGTCATGGTTGCAACGCACGATGATGGATGGCAGTCGTTTGACTGGAATTGTGATGTGGAGATACTAGACGGGATTACTTGCAATGTTGGTCAATATCTAAAAGACAAAGGCTCGGAGTTTGCATGAACTGTTGAAAGCCAGAGGCAGCATCTGGTAAAAGCTTGATTCGTAAACCATTTAGCTCCATTTAAACACATTCAGAAAGCGAAGCAAAACACTTCGCTTTTATTTTTCCTCGTATAACTAATAAAATAGTTTTGAAACTAAGTAAATAGTATTAACTTTGAACTAGTAGTTCGAAATACTGGTAAGACAAAATAACATCATGGAAATACGCACATTAACTCGGGCCGAAGAAGAGATCATGCGGATCTTGTGGCAATTGAAAAAGGCTTTTGTAAAAGACATTTTGGCCGAAATGCCTGAACCCAAGCCTGCTTATAACACGGTTTCTACAATCATCCGGATTTTGGAGAAGAAGGAAGTTGTGGGTTACACGGCTTATGGCAAAACGCACGAGTATTTTCCGCTGATCAGCGAGGAAGAATACAAGCGCCATGAAATGCAGCAGCTGATGGTCAATTATTTTGACAACTCGCTCCCTAACCTGGTTTCCTTTTTTGTAAAGGATAATGATCTCAAAACCAAGGATCTGGATGAAATTATGAAGCTGATTAATGATCATAAAAGCGAAGAATAAATCCGTTAGCCATGGAAACGCTATTGTACATTGGAAAGGTTAACCTGTATTGGATCTTGCTCATTGCGTGTTATCTGCTCATGCTGCGGAACCATACATTCTTTAAGTGGAACCGCTATTACCTGCTCGGATCATTGTGCCTGGCGTTTCTCCTTCCACTGCTGATCTACCCTGAAAATGCGCCTGTAATTCCGGTTGTATATCAGATTAATGCTGCCGCTTTTTCCATTTCAGCAAACTATGAAGAGGCGCCAGTATTGAGCAAAACGGAGGTAATCTGGGCTGTTTATGCCATTGGATTGATCATTGCCGCATTTCAGTTTTTAAAGCATATCATTCAGTTACGGAAGTTTTTAAAAGCCGGTGAAATCATCAAGCTCGATGACTGCACAGTGGTTTTAATCGATTCTAATAACACTGGCTCGTTCTCGTTTTTGAAATGGATTGTGATTAATCGCAATGATTACGAGCATCATTTCGATGCCATTTTGAGACATGAAATGGTCCATACGCAGCAAATGCACAGTTTGGACATTCTGTTTATCGAGATTTTGAAAGTCCTGTTCTGGTTCAACCCATTTCTTTTGCTTTACAAGCGCTCCATGCAGGAGATCCACGAATTTCTTGCAGACGCCCAGGCGCCTAACCGTGACCATTATGCCCGTTTCCTGGTCGCCTACGCATTAAAAGCGCCTATCACTTCTTTAACGAATCATTTTTTTAAACCATCGCAAATCAAAAATCGCATTCGTATGATTTACAAAAACAGAACGTCGAAATGGATGCTCAGCACCTATATGCTGGCCCTGACGGTTATAGGAAGCACGGCGTTATTTGTTGCAGGTTGTGAACAAACCGAGCAGAATGAAGCAGAATTGGCCTTTAGAAATTCAGAAAAGGCAGCTAACGATGCACTTGCAAATGAAAAAGTCTTCACCGTCGTTGAAGAACAGCCCGAATTCCCAGGTGGGCAACAGGCTATGTTTCAGTTCCTTGGAAGAAAAATAAAATACCCGACTGCCGCGGCAAAGAACAATGTTCAGGGACGGGTCTTTTTACAATTTATCGTTACTACCAGCGGCGATGTTCGAGACATTAAGGTCTTAAAAGGCATTGGGTCAGGCTGTGACGAGGAGGCTGCAAGAGTGCTTGCACTGTTTCCGAAATGGAAGCCGGGCCGGCAAAATGGGGAACCGGTTAATGTAAAATACCATTTGCCGGTAAACTTCCAACTGGAAGAAAGCGACGAGAAAACGTCAAGCAGTCACAAAGAAGCGGCGAAATCCGCGGCGACGGTTGTCCCTTATGGCCCAGTATCGCATTAGTTCCAAGATAAAAATACCAACGCTGAGTTCACATTAACATTCAAGTACAAAAATGGAAACACTGCTGTACCTCGCAAAGGTCAATTTGTTTTGGGTGCTTTTTTACCTCACTTACAGACTGTTATTGCGCAACCATACCTTCTTTATCTGGAACCGGATTTACCTGGTTGGCTCGCTGCTCATCGCATTTCTGTTGCCGCTGGTAAGCTTTCCTGAGGCAGTTGTTACGTCAAAACCTGCGATATATGCGGCTGCAAGCCTTCCTTACATGGAGTCGCCCGAGCCGGTTTCCTGGCTTGCTACATGGAGCCCTATCTTGTTCGCTTTGTGTGCGGCGGGTTCATTGTATCTGCTTTCCGGCTTTGTCAGGTCAGTCCGGGACGTTTTTGTGATGATCAGGCAGGATGATGTAATGGATTTAAATGATGTGAAACTGGTGTTGCTTTCGCATAATGAAGTTGGTTCATTTTCATTTTTCAAATGGCTGGTTATGAACCGGAAAGATTATGAAGAGAACTTTGAACCGATCCTGAGACACGAATCTGTCCACATTCATCAGATGCATAGTTTGGACATTGTTTTTATTGAGCTTTTGAAAATTGTATTTTGGTTTAATCCCGTGCTCTGGTTTTACAAGCGCTCTTTGCAGGAAGTCCATGAATATCTGGCCGATGAGCATGCCCCGGACCGGGATGGATATGCGCGGTTTCTGGTTGCTTACGCTTTCAATGCACCTGCTGCGGCTTTAACTAATCATTTTTTCAATGGTCCGTTGTTAAAAAGCCGGATTAAGATGATCTATAAAAATCGGAATGGAGAATGGCTGCGAAGTAAATATCTCATCGTGGTGCCGCTGATCTGCATCGTGCTGGTAACAACGGCAGCACGGGAAAGAGTTGTAACATCCATTGAGAAAATGACACCAGCTGTTATTGGTCAAATGATTGTTGAGCATGCCAAACTGGATGACCTCAAAGCAGTTGACACGCCAATGGAACAGCCCGTAGCTGAAATAGCAGCACCAAAATCGAAAAAAAGTAAGGTTTCGAAAAAGGCCAATGTAAACTTTTCCACAACTTTTTATACATCTCAAATCGAGGATACGCTCCCGCAATCACCTGCAAAAGCAGCAACATTCTCGAATTATCGTTACGCAGCCAACATTGGGCCTATCGCAAAAATGGACTCGTTTCCAAAAGTCGGTGGGACGATAAGCATCAGAGGTTACAATGGTCCGGGAAGTAATGCATTGATCATTGTTGACGGCGTTAAGCAGGAGCAGCGTGGGTCGATGGGGCATCATCACATTAAGCCCGAACAGATCGAGTCTATCAATGTGCTTAAAAATCAAAGTGCGATCGATATTTATGGAAACGAAGGGAAAGATGGCGTTATCATTATCAATACAAAAAAGTAAGCAAGGCTGACATTTAGCTTATACGTAATACCAATGCCCGGCCCGTTCCGGGCATTTTTGTTAGACATTTCGGAACGATTTGATACTTTTGCCTTCCTAGCATTCATTCCGAACCCTTATTTATGCCAATCCTTAAAGCAGCCATCATTGGCGGCGGCCATATTGCCGATCAGAACCACATTCCAGCACTGAAGGCACTTCATGAGCGTGTTGAGCTTGTTGCTATTTGCAGTCGTGACATTCACAAGGCACGCGCATTGGCGGATAAGCATGATATTCCGCTGGCTTATGACAATGCCGCTGAAATGTTTAAAAGCGACAACAGACCCGATCTGATCATTAACTGCACGGCCAATCATCTGCATCATCCATTTACCATGCAGGCTCTGGAAAACAATTGCCACGTGCTTTGTGAAAAGCCACCGGCGATCCATGCGGCTCAGGCTGGTGAAATGGCGGATTTGGCACAGAAAAATGGAAAAGTGCTTGCCTATAATTTTCAACTCAGGCAAACGCCGGAATACAGTTTACTGAAACGCGCTCTGGACAATGGGCGTCTGGGTGAAGTTTACCACATTAAGGCTAATTTTCTGCGTCGACGCGGCATTCCGGGTTGGGGAAATTTCACAAATAAATCCATTCAAGGTGGCGGTGCGTTGATGGACCTGGGTGTTCATGTGCTGGACCTTGCGTTAGGACTTCTCGGTTACAGCGAGCCCGACCGCATCATTGCAAACACGTATGATTACATTGGAAAAGCAGGTGGAAAAGGCCTCATGGGAGGTTGGGACGCAGAAAAGTTTGAGGTTGAGGATGCTTGTTTTGCTCACTTATCGTTTCCCGATAATGGAAGCATTACGTTATCTACATCATTTGCATTGAATACAAAAATACCGAAAAACGTAAATCTGGAAGTTTTTGGAACAAAGGCCGGCGCAATGCTGAACCCGTTTTCTTTATACAGCGAAGTGGAAGGAGAGCTGGTTGATATGGAATTTCCGCATTTGGAAGAAACCGACATTCAGCTTAAAAATACGATCGCGTTCCTGGATGCTTGTGATGGAAAGCCTAGTAACATTTGTAATGCGGCACAGGGTGCTGTTTTACAAAGAATAGTGGAAGCAATTTATAAAAGTGCAGAAAGGTGACGGCTTACTTTGCAGTAGCCATCACCATTTTAATCTCATTTTTCGCGCCAAGTTCCAGCACATCCACCAGGTCCTGAACAGCAAGATTTTTATCAACTCTCAAAACAATGGTCTTGTCTTCCACATTAGCGAAAATATTTTGCAGTTCAGTCTCTAAGCGATCGAACGGAATAGGCTCTTTATCAATAAAATAACCTTTATTTTCATCAATAGAAAGCGTAATCTGCTTCTTATACATTTGCTGCGTAGCAGATGCTTTGGGCAGCATCAGCTTGATCACGTTCGGATTAGACATCGTGGAGATGATCAAAAAGAACAGCAAAAGGAAAAACATAATATCGTTCAGTGAGTGCGTGAACACTTCTGGCGCAAAACGACTCTTACGACGTATTTTCATATTTTGGAAATGATATTAGTTCTTTGCAGCAACAGGCTTCTGCAAAACGTCAAGGAAATCGGAAGCGGCCATTTGCAAACGCAAAGCAAAACGGTCAATTTTCATATTCAGCAAGTGATAACCTGCATAGGCAATCAAACCAATGATCAGACCGGAACCGGAAGTAATCATTTTTTCATACATACCACCGGCAATGGTGCTGATATTGAAGTCGTTAGAAATAGAAATATCGTAGAAAATCCGGATAATCCCTGAAATCGTTCCGACGAAACCAAGCATAGGTGCGATACCCGCGATAACCCCCAGATAAGGAAGATTTCCCTCCATTCTCTGGATCTCGATCTGGCTTGCATTTTCAATCGTCGTTTCAATGTCCTTAATAGGGTAACCAATGCGGCCGATGGCTCTTTCCAGAATCCGCCCGGAAGCATTGCGCTGGTTGCGGCAAAGCGATTCGGCTGATTTCAGGTTTCCTTGCTGAATAAAGTCTTTTACGTTGTCGATCACGCCCGGATCAATCTTTCCATTGGCTCCAATGCCAAGAAAACGCTCTATAATAAGAAAAAGCGTAGCCAGGAAAAGTAGTCCGAGTGGTAACATGACCCAGCCTCCTTTTGCAAGAAGATCAATAATAGAAAGCCCCTCTGTGGCAACGGGTGCGGCCAAAGTAGAATCAGCAAGTGCTTGTAGAAGCATCATATTGGTTATAAAAGTGAATGTTAAGCTAATGAAAAAGAGGTCAATCCGGTCAAAAAACAGCTTTGAACATAAACGGCCTTAGTGCCCCCTTATTGTTTAAAGGGCAAATATAGGAAAATTACTCTTCGCGATTCCACGGAAAACCAATCCCGGCAGGATTCTGTCAATAAAGAATATTTTTCACCGTCCGATGAGCTGATTTCGCATAAATCCGACTGTTTTTCTGTTTAGTAGATGATATAGACTCTCATTCTCTCTAACCTGAACGGCATGAAAAGGACATTTTCATATCTGTTGCTGTCTGTTACGGCAATTATTTTCAGTGCTTCCCTTATTTCTTCCTGTACCGACGACCCCGTTCCGCTTCCGAAGGGCAGTATCAGCGTGAAATTCGATAATGTGGTTGGCTCCAAAGATTTGAAATTCAATTCAGAGACTTATGTTAATGCTGCCGGGGAGGAATTTACGGTTAGCGCGCTCAATTATTACATATCCAACATTAAGTTTATCGCCGCGGGCGGCAACAATTACACCGTTCCTCAGGATTCCAGTTACTTCCTGATTCGCGAGGGCAATGTTGATTCTCAGGTAATTACTATTAATAATGTTCCGGCACGCAACTATACGGGCATCGAATTCGTCATAGGGATTGACAGCCTGAGAAGTGTATCCGATATTTCAAAACGCAAAGGGATTCTGGACAAAGATTCGGGCCCTACCAACCAGGAAGCAATGTATTGGGATTGGAATCCGGGTTATATTTTCCTGAAACTGGAAGGCAGTTCGGACTCTGCAACATCGTCGAACAGCAAATTTTACTATCATATTGGCGGGTTCGGCGGGCTTACCACCAAGACATTGAACAACATTCGGGTGGCGAAAATAGATTTTGGCGATCAGCGGGCGGCTGTTTCGGAAAGTGCAGCGACGCAGATTAACCTGAAAGCAGATATACTCAAAGTCTTCAACGGCCCCACCAAAGTGCGCATTAAGGAAAACGGGAGCGTAATGTTCATTCCTTTTTCAAAAAATATTGCAGATAATTACGCGACTATGTTCAGTCTCGACCAGATCACTAACAAATAAGGAAGTTGGGTTAATATGAAAAAAGCGGTTTTGCTTTTTGGTGTGCTTTTACTCTTATTTCAGGGAATGATTTCCTGTGATAAAGCGTCAGAAACGCCTGATCCAAAGCCTCCTGTCATTACTGATCCACCACCCACTGATCCGCTTCCTTTGGAATGGAAAAAACCTGCTTATTTTCCTGACCCCGTTTATGATCTGTCCAAAAACCCATTAACCCCCGAAGGTGTTGAATTGGGACGCTTCCTTTTTTACGACGGCATTCTGTCGCGGACGGATAACATTGGCTGCGGAACCTGTCATCAGCAACAAGCCGCATTCACCCATCACGGACACGATCTGAGCCACGGCGTCGATGATCTATTGGGCACCCGCAACTCGCCTTCCATTCAGAATATGGCTTTTAGCCCGACATTCTTCTGGGATGGAGGCGTGCACGATATGGATCTGGTTCCGCCCGTCCCAATCCAGAATAAAGTAGAAATGGGTGAGCGCGTGGGAAATGTCATTGAAAAGCTCCGCAAAACGCCGGTGGCAGGAGCTAAGAAGCAGGTTAATTATCCCAAAATGTTCGAAGCAGCATTTGGAACCAATGAAATCAATGGGGACCGGATGATGAAGGCATTATCGCAGTTTATGATGACCCTCGTTTCTGCCACTTCCCGTTACGATTATTTTTTACAAGGCGATGCGTCCGCTTTAACGGCATTGGAAAAACAGGGAATGACCCTTTTCAAACAAAATTGCGCTTCCTGCCACAGCAGTGAGCTTTTTACAGACCACAGTTTCAGAAATAATGGTTTGATTCCTGCTAAAATCAATGATCAGGGAAGATATGCCATCACATTAAACGAAGCCGACAGGTTAAAATTCAAGGTTCCGAGCCTGCGCAATGTGGGCCTGACCGCGCCTTACATGCATGACGGGCGTTTCACGAGTCTGGAAGCGGTTTTAGATCATTATGCCGATGATCAGAGCGGCAGTAAGGACAGCATTTTCGTCTCGCCTTCGCTCGATCCGTTGTTGCAGGTTGCGGGACAAAAACGGGGAATTAAGCTTTCTGCCACGGATAAGCAAGCGATCATTGCTTTTTTGAAGACATTAAATGATGAGCAATTTATCAACGACAAGCGCTTTTCCGACCCGGGCATAGGAACGTCTCTGTGATTATGATTGCATTTTTTTCAACAGTAAAAATGATCCTGATCATGTCTTTAACCAGGATTAAACATCCATTAAAATAGAGGAAAATTGCCCGATGGGTTGTTACTTTGTAAAAATTTTAATTCAATAAATATGCAAGGCGGAGAAAAAAGCGCACAACCCTGGTTGGGAAAAATGCAGGAAAAGTGGGGATTGGAGACAACCAGACAAGTTCTTTTGGTTTTAGCAGTTTTTAGCTTAGCAGGCTCTTCCGTAGTTTGGCTTAGAAAAGGGCTTTTCTTCCTGCTGGGTTACGACGAGCTGACCCCGATGTGGCTTAAAACGATTACTTACATTCTTTTTATTTTTCCGACTTACCAGACGCTTTTACTGATGTACGGCTTCCTGTTGGGCCAGTTTTCGTTTTTTTGGGAAAAAGAAAAGAAAATGTTCCGTTGGATCAAAGCAAAATTCAGCAAATAACAGTCATTTCAGCAGCTTAGGCTTCGCACCAAATATTCGAGGAGTGCCGGAATTAACCTTCCTGTACTCCTTATTTTATTTATACCTTTGTGTTTTATTTCAATTCAAGTTTAGAATCATACATATCATTCCATGTTTGAAAACTTACAGGACAAGCTAAATAACGCCTTTCGCACACTAAAAGGAAAGGACAGGATATCAGATATAAATGTTGCCGCAACCACAAAGGAAGTCCGCAAAGCATTGGTCGATGCCGACGTTAACTTTAAAGTTGCCAAGGAAATTACAGATCGGATCCGTGAAAAAGCACTCGACAGAAAGATATTAATCTCTGTTGAACCGGGCCAAATGTTTGTCAAAATCGTTCAGGAAGAGCTTACCGAGCTCATGGGCGGCCAGGCAGAAGGAATCAATATTAAGGGCGATCCCGCGGTTATTCTGATTGCCGGTTTGCAAGGTTCGGGTAAGACGACTTTCTCCGGAAAACTGGCCACATTGCTTAAAAAGCAAGGTCGTCAGGTTCTGCTTACAGCCTGCGACGTGTATCGTCCGGCTGCGATTGAGCAGTTGAAAGTGCTTGGAGAGCAGGTTGGTGTGGAAGTTTATTCGGAGCCTGACAATAAAAATGCAGTTGACATTGCGCGTAATGCAGTGGCGCATGCAAGAAAAATAGGAAAGAAAATCGTGATTGTCGATACAGCCGGGCGTCTGGCTGTGGATGAGGTCATGATGCAGGAGGTTGAGGACATTAAATCAGCGGTTAAGCCTTCTGAAATCCTGTTTGTTGTGGATTCCATGACAGGACAAGACGCGGTCAACACGGCCAAAACCTTTAACGAACGCCTGAATTTTGACGGTGTCGTGCTGACCAAATTAGACGGTGACGCGCGTGGTGGAGCGGCCCTTTCGATTCGTCAGATCGTTGACAAGCCTATCAAATATATCAGTACGGGTGAAAAAATGGAGGCACTTGACTCCTTTTACCCCGATCGTATGGCGAGCAGGATCCTGGGCATGGGTGACGTTATTTCCCTCGTGGAGCGTGCGCAGCAGGCTTTTGACGAAGACGAAGCCAAACGCATCAATGCCAAAATGCGTCAGAACAAATTCGATTTTGACGACTTTTTGGGTCAGTTGCAGCAGATCAAAAAGATGGGTAATGTTAAAGATCTGATTGGCATGATTCCCGGAATGGGCAATGCGATGAAAGACATGGACATTGATAATGAGTCCTTTAAGCCTATTGAAGCAATCATTCAGTCGATGACCAAAAAGGAGCGTGAAAATCCCGATATGATCGACGGCAGCCGCAAAAAACGCATTGCAGCCGGAAGCGGAACATCCATTTTGCAGGTTAACAACCTGATCAAGCAATTTGATGAAATGCGCAAGATGATGAAGAAAATGAACACCATGCAAGCGGCTGGCAAGCTGGGCAAGGCACTGCGACGCTAGTCTCAACATTGCAAGTGCCACTTACTCATCCTTCGTTCATGAAACGCATTATTTTTGTACTCACGTTGATTTTATTTCTTAATCAGCAAAAACTTCGGGCGCAGGCTTCGGTGGGTTATTATCCATGGAGCAGCTTGCTAACCATCAGCACCAATTCAAAAAAGGCAATCTGGCTGGATACAAGATTTCAAACCAACTCGCTGTTCAGCAGTCTGAGTGTGGATTTGCTGCCAATGATCAATCTGAAAAGAGGCGAAGTGGTGCAATGGTATCTGGGTGGAGGATTAAGATTAAACCCACTTTACCGCATTGCTGATGCCGACGCAGATCTGATCACAATTGACGGTTACTCTTTAAATGTAGGTGTTCGCATTTCGCCGTTGAAGCAGAACAGGCGGTTCCAGGTTGCATTGGAGTTAAATCCTTATGTTAAAGATAAATTTGACAGCGGTGTTTTAAAAAGTCATTTCGGACTGGTTTATGTTTTTGGTAAACGAAAAAAAGAAGAAGTGGCTCCCGAAGCGCCTTTAGTCCCATAAAAATTACTTGTATACTAATAAAAAAGCCGGAAATGATACCTAAAAATATCAATTCCGGCTTTTTTTAATGTTTTAACGCGGCACTAGTTCCCGCCGCGCCCTGCTTTGTAAGAGTCAAACTCTTCAAGCAAAGTCATTAAGTCATCCTCTGCCGCAAAGTCCAGCTGTGACTCCCGGATGATGTAGTTCATTTTGTTTTTTTCTTCGCTAAGCAGTTTCAAAAAGCTGTTTCTGTTGCTGAGCTGCACAGGATTAAGCTTGTCATTTTTCAGGATATACAGCTTAGCATTCGGTTCCAATGTTCGCGTCGCGCTTGCTTTCTCCACTTTAATAGGCTTAACATATTTTTTTAACAGCTTCGTATTGCCATCATAAAGAACCCTGTAAAAGCTTTTGTCTGTCTGTTCTCCAACGGCAGGATAGCCATTCTTGAAAATGTAAAGATCAGTGCCTGTCGGGATTGTGAATTCCTTTACGCCGGACGACACCCGGAATAACCCCGAATCAGCCTTATATTCTACTTCATCTTTTTTGAGATCATACCGGATTTTTACCCCATCATGCACCCGGTCGTCGCTCGTGCGGACCGTTCCGGAGTACCATTCTTTAAACAGATATGGTGAATTCTCTCCATCAGCAGCGGTTTCCTGATAAGGTGTTCCCGATAATCCTGTGGAATCCTGTGCTACGGCAGCATTCGTCCAAAGAAAAGAGGAGAGCAAAAAAAATCTTAGTACATATTTCATGATAAAGTTGGTTAATTTGATAAGTTCGAAGTCTGAACATGCCAGAATTTAGATTGCTGGCATCTTTCTGTACTTTTGCCAAAAAAATTGTACCCGCTCAAATTGGATATTAACGAACAGCTTATACATATACGCCGAAGCCTAGCAGGAATCACTCCTGAGATTTTTCTGGCACTGCTCTTTTGCTTTTTCCTGTTTGCGGAACTTGTGTTTTTGCGTTGGCTTAAAAAAGAGAAAATTGCTTCTTACCTGCAAAATATAGCCCTCGCAGGCAGTATTATTACACTTTTACTGATTTTGGGCCAGTGGAATACCGAACCTTCCTTTCGTTTTCAACCCCTATTATTCCTCGACCGACAGGCTGTTTTTTTCAAAATCATGATTACGCTTGCCTGGATTTTCACCCTAATCCACGTCCGTGTATTAAAATACGACTTCCCGCCAGAGTTTAATGCATTGCTCATTGCAGCCGTTGCCGGCATGAATCTGCTGACAATGTCGACACATTTGCTGACTATATACCTTTCATTGGAGCTGATTTCCGTTAGCTCCTATCTGCTGGTTGCCATGTCGCCGTACAAAAAAGCGGCCGAAGGAGGGATTAAATACTTGCTTTTCGGCGCAGCCAGCTCAGCAGTAATGCTTTACGGGATTTCACTCATTTATGGCATCACCGGAACCATGGATATTACCAGCGAAGCTATGACCGCGGGATTGATGAATAATTCTCCCCTGGTGATAACGGTAACCATTGTACTGACCCTCGCCGGGCTCCTTTTTAAGCTTTCATTGGTGCCGTTTCATGTTTGGACACCTGATGTTTACGAAGCGGCCCCTACTCCGCTTGTTTCATTTTTGTCTGTTGCACCGAAGGCTGCTGTGGTGCTTGTGCTTATGCGTCTTGCCGGAATATTACCGGCTCAATATTTCCCGGTTTTGGGCGGGATCGCATTGATAAGCATGACCATTGGTAATGTAGCAGCGTTGCTGCAAACCAATGCAAGACGATTACTAGCCTATTCCTCTATTGCGCAGGCAGGTTACTTACTGGTTGGAATAGCCGCTTACAGCAGGTTTGGGTTTGAGTCAGCCGTTTTTTATACGGCCGCTTACCTGATTATCAATCTTGCTGTTTTCTTTTTAATTGATCTTTTGCAACCCGTGTCAAACACGAATCTTACGTGCTTTGAAGGCTTAGGACGCAGAAATATGTGGATTTCCAGCATTCTGACGACTGCCATGATTGCCTTGGCAGGATTACCGCCAACTGCCGGATTTACTTCGAAGTTGCTTGTATTTTCCGCGCTTTGGGAAAGTTATCATCAGCAACATTTCCCCTGGATGCTGTGGTTGCTGATCGGAGGAATCCTTAATGCAGCGATATCCCTCGCTTACTATCTGCGAATCCCGTATTTATTGTTCTTTAAAGCATTGGCGCAGAAAAAAGCTCCTGCAAACCAAAGTATAACCGGCAAATTTATTGCAGGACTTCTTGTCGTTACGATCCTCCTGCTATTTTTCAATCCCGGCCTGCTTACCAGATGGATATCTGCTTTTTAGGGTCAATTTATCGCCCGGACTGTAAATCCGTCCTTCCGTAATAACGAAATAATGCCGCGATCACCACCCAGGTGACCGGCGCCTACTGCAAAGAAAGTTGGCTTTTCCGTTGCGATTTTACGGATTCTAGGCACCCATTTCAGGTTTCTCGAAAACAGCATTACTTCTTCATTCCCATCCATCCCATAATTACTGGCCATCATTAGATTATACAGGTCGTTGATTTTCTGAGACTTGTATAATGCTACCAAATTACTGAACTCTTTACGCGCCTGCGGAAGACTGTCTATCATGCTGATGATCGTCTTCACCTGTTCTTTGTAAGGGATTGTATCAAAAATTGCCATTTGTTCATCCAGCGTCTCAATCCCGATGACCTCGGATTTCTGATTAGCTGCCAACTCCACCAATGACATTTCGTAGGACTGAGGCTGGCATGCGAGGACTGCATTGAAAAGCGGCCCCATCAATATAAATGGTTTAGCTTTCTCAAACATTGCAATCCCCACACCAACTGAATCCTTGTAAAACTTCGCCAGTCTTGCATATTCCTGCTCGGTAACCAGTTTTTTCAACTCGTTACCATCGGTCATGTTCATCGATTTCATCATGCCTGCCATCATGCCGGGATCGTCCATATCAATTTCCAGGGCAACCTGTTGTGTTCTGGCTAATGTTGCTTTTAATGAGTCACTTAATGAGAAATCGGCCGGACAGATCAAATGGATCGTTCCAAACAAATAGGAAGGCTTTGCCTGTCCGGGCGATGTGATTTCCCAAAGAAGGGAATTTTCTGTCGGCGCCTGTGCGCTGGCAAACAAGCTGGTGGCGAACAGAAAAATACTCAAAAGCGATCTTTTCATGGCTTGGCTAATTATTCCTTATTGCTATCAACCTCAATGCGTTCTTCCCTGTTAACCAACTCCCATGCCGTATGGAAAACCAATTTCACGATGGGTGCTTGTTTGTCGAAAAGGATTTTTTCAACATCATCGCCTGGCTTGTGATAATCTTCATGAACCCCGGTAAAATAAAAAATAACCGGAACGCCCATTTTAGCGAAATTGTAATGGTCTGAGCGGTAATAGAACCGGTTTGGATCTTTCGGATCATTGAATGTGTAATCCAGATTGTAATTGATGTACTTCTTATTCGCTTCTTCACTGATCGCGTGCAACTTGGAAGAAAGCTTGTCAGAACCGATCAGGTAAACGTATTTATGATCATTCTCATGTGCCTTATCCACGCGACCGATCATGTCAATGTTCAAATCAGCAATCGTATTTTTAAGCGGGAATAGCGGATTTTCAGAATAATATTCCGAACCGAAAAGCCCTTTTTCCTCACCTGTAACATTCAGGAACAATATGCTCCTGCGCGGCCCTTTGCCTTCCGCTTTCGCTTTGCTGAATGCCTCCGCAAGTTCGAGCAACGAAACTGTTCCCGACCCGTCATCATCTGCTCCATTGTTAATCTCCCCATTATCAGAGATCCCGATATGATCCAAATGTGCGCTAATGACCAAGACTTCGTCTTTTTTGTCAGATCCCTCCATAAAGGCAGCAACATTCTCGGTTTCAATCGTCTCGCTCACGCGCTCGGCTTTCACTGCTACATTGCCCGACATTTGTTTTGAAAGCGGCTTACCAGATTTATCGATCGAAGCTTTTTCTTTCAGAAGTTTGCTGGTAGACGTGTTTAGAATCTGCGCAGCAATGCTTGCCGGAACCGCAAAGGCAGCCAGGCTGTTTGGCGCTTCTACCACAGGTTTTAATGTAGGAGCGCTGAAACGCCTCGCCATAACCGCCCGCTGACGGATTTCCTTGTCCAGATCGTCGCCCGTTTTATCAGTAACGATGAACACATAGGTTGCCCCTCTGTCCAACGCAACCCTTGCCTTGGCCTGCCAGGAAACAGGTCCGCTCCACTTCGTTTTCTCACCCGTGCCGCTAACCAGGTATTTCCCATCTGCACTTTTCGGCTCACCTTCAAAAACAACGACAGCCTTACCTTTGATATCCAGGTTATTATAGTCGGTGTAAGCCGGATCATCAATGCCATAGCCCACTAAGATTACCTCAGAGCTTGTCTCCTGCGGAACATTCAGAATTCCATTGAGATAGAATTCTTTATTAAACGCATATTTTTTACTGCCCGCTTTCACATAAACCTCACCCCAGCTTCTTTTATGGAGATTATATTTTTGCAAATAACTTTTCGAGCCGTCCGCAGCTGTGGCAGCCGGCGTCAAACCATACTGTTTGTAGTAGCTTGAAACATATTCTGCGGCCTTTTTTTGGCCTGGCGAACCCGTATCCCGTCCTTCAAGACTGTCTGAGGCAATGATTACCAAATGTTTTTTCAAGTCATCGGGCGTAATGCTCTCTGCATATTTCGCAGCATCATCCTGCGCAAAAGTGAGGGTTGATATGGACAGGAGCATTCCTGCCAGCAAATTCTTATTCATATAAAGCGTTAAAAAGTCAATTCTCACAAAGAAACTAAACGCCCCGGCCAATGCAAAATTTCATCAAACCCTACACATCGCAGATTACTGCGACGCCAGAACACATTAGCATATCCTCCAAAACATTCAAGCACAAAAAAGCCCCGAACTCTCTCCGACTTACTTTCTTTGTAAAGTCAGGTAGTCCGGGACTTCTTCTCACAGAATCACGCTACTTATTATTGCTCTTTGGGCTTATCCTTAATGACTAATTGCAGCTCAGTCTTTGTCGTGGTTAAGCTCAACTGATTAAAATATTCAGAAACTGCATTAGCCTCCTCGTTAAACCAAAAGCATCGATAAAAATTTTTCGAAGTCTGGTGAAACCCATCCACCACCATAGCCGGACTCCCTGATTTCAACCAGACCACATCTCCTATTTGAATTTCTTCTTGTTGCATAGAAATGACCTAATAAATTCTATTTTACATAATATTTAACCTCTCAATAAACTATCGCACCATTGGAGTGTTTCAGATAAGCGCGAGAATAGACATCTGCATAGTTAGATGACTGGAAGTCTTGCACAACTAAGTGCTCACCCACTGATTTAGGTTCGTTAGAAATAATTTTTGAGTCTAAGATTGTTGGGTTACTATTTATTGGCTTGGTGAGTCGATCCTTTCTAAACGAATAAACAATTTCAAATTCTTCAATAGGGACATTACCAATGGTCAGTATTTCCATGATAATGGGAGACGGATTGGAACCGAATACATTATGTGATTGCATAGTCGCTATACCACATCAGGCTCCTCTGGCACGTAGTGATCCTGACAGGAAAAGGCGAAAAGAAAAAGTGCTGCGAGCAGCGTTGAGAGTTGAAGAGAAATGCGTTTCATAAACTGATGTTTTGATGTTGAATCATGTTTCAACCGCAATAATATATCAGCGCACCAAATGTTCCATCACTCCTTATCGCCCCATTGAACTAACGGCAATGGTTGAATTATTTATCGGTGATATGCGGCCTCAATTCAGATTCGTCAACTTCACGAAAGCCACTTCCTTTTGGTTTTTAGCAAGATATTTGACCCGTACTTTATCCCCAACTTTAAATGAATTTACTAGCGTGCGGGGAACATCAGTCAATGTTGCTACAAAATTTCTACCTTGGACCGGCTCTATCTGAACCTGGACTTTCGCAGCTTGTCTTGATTGAGGTTTTTCGGGTATGTCAATAAAAAGTATCGTTGCTTCTGTCTCTATCCCAAAGCGTTTTATATGCCTTCCCCTGTTCCGTTTACATCTTGCATAAAAATTTGAATAGACATACAGAAGTGCTGAAAAAGTAAAAAAGTAAATCCCAAACCCCATCACTGTGCGTGTATTAAATGAATAAATTAAGAATCCGTACGCCTTTCTCTATCTCAAGTAAGTGGACAGCCTCACGATCACCAATGTTCCTGCCGCGTCGCCATTATCGTGCACCTTATCAACAAACTCGACCTCCGCATGATGTCCCTGCCTGTTAAGCACAGACAGACGGTCGCTGGAAATACCAAGCCCTTTGGACTCATGATATCTGTTTTTTTCGTTGATGGCCCTTAATTCAAAGGATTTTTTCCTACCAATTCCATTATCATCGATTCTGCATTCAAAGATATCCTCATTGATCTTTTTAAATTCCACCAGCAGTTTTCGTTCCAGTTCGGAGTGCATTAGCCCATGCCAAAGGGCATTTTCCACATACGGCTGGACCAGCAGGGAAGGAATCATAATCCCTTCATCTTCAAGCTCCTCATCGAAACGGATTTCATACGAAAAGCTGTTTGAAAACCGCATTTCTTCCAGTTGGAGATAAAATTCCAGAATATCCCGCTCCTCGTCAATCGTTATCAAGCTTCTGCCGGAGTTATTTAACAGATTGCGAAATAGCTTGGCGAATAGGTTCAGATACTTGCTGGCCTCTTTAAATTTCTCAGAAACTATGCATTCCTGAATACTATTCAGGCAATTGAAAACAAAATGCGGGTTCATTTGTGCGCGCAAAGCCATTAGCTGGCTTTCAGCAAGTGCCTTACTGATTTCAAGCAGCTCTATTTCCTTTTCTTTGGCTGCGGCCTGAGCAATTGCCTCCGCAATTTTGCCCGAACATATAGATGCAATAATTGACATTGCTTTCAGATGCTCACTTTTGAAATAATTCTTCTTATAATGCTCCGAATCCACCACACCTATCACTTTTCCATCATGCAGAATAGGAACGGATAGCTCAGAAAACCGTCTTTGCTCGATCACTACATATCTTGGATCCCTGGAAGTATTCCGTATGACTAAGTGCTTGCCTGTCTTCGCAACCGTCCCAATGATGCCTTTGCCAACCGGGATTTCTGTTGGGCTGTCCTGTTCATACGTTTTCGGGCTATTGTAAGTATAAGCGGCTTTCTGCACAAGCACATTCCTTTTATGATCCATCAGGTACACCACGCAGTCTTGGAGATGTAAATGCAGTACGCAATTGTAGGCAATGTCCCAGCAAATTTCTTTTACAGAATTTTCAGGGTAAACAGCATTGGCGAAGTAGTCAATGCTCGCATCCATTATGCGTTTCCGCTTTCTTTTAAGATACACGTAGTATAAATTAATTAGCAGCGCGAAAAATAAGATTGTTATAGCGCCGAGGAACCATGATTCACGCCACCACGGAGGTCGAATGTTAATGATTAATGTCTTTTCAACACTCATCCAATTTCCCCGTTCATCAGTGCTCCTTACCTTAAACTTGTACTTTCCCCAGGGAAGATTTTTATAAGATGCTACTAAGGAGCGGCCTGAATTGATCCACGTCTGATCAAAACCCTCGAGCATATAACTGTATCGCAATGTTGGGACGTCCCGGTGCACCAGCGACGCAAATTGAAATGTGAGATAATCTTCGTCATGTGCTAAATCCAGTTGTGGATTTTTCCGAAAATCCTCTTTTTCCTTGCCAAAAATTTTCACCGACGTAATATGCGGCGGTTCTCTCACTTTCAAGGCGGCAAACTTGGACGGGTCAAGAACCACGACGTGATCGAGCATTGCAGCATAAATTTTGTTGTTTGCTACGTACAAGTCATTCCAATAATCCTGCAGGTTTTGCCCGAGATCTACATATACCTGTGTGATATCTTTAGAAATGGGATTAAAGAACAGCAGGCCTTCACTTCCGCCAACCCAGATATTACCTAAATGGTCAAAGGCAATGCTGCTCAGATGGTCATAAGGAAAGCCATTGCTCGTGTTCAGGCTGTCTACAAGCTTATTATGATTATCAAGTTTAAGAACTCCTCGTCCCCAAACAACAGCCCAAACATTTCGAAGGTTATCCTCAACTAATCTGTATGCTTTAAAGTTCTCAGGCTTTTTTTCCGGTATTGTGATAAATCTTTGCAGAGTAGCATCAAACTCTAAAAACCCGGTATCATTAATTGAGAACAGAATATTCCCGTTACGTTTTGTTAAAAATGTTTGGCAATTAGCATATTTAAATTCCCCAAAAAGCTGATCTGTTCCATCAAAACGATTCATTTTCTTTGATACCGGGTCGTAGCGATACATTGCATCGTCCCAAATATGAAACCATATTTTACCCTCCGCGTCCGCAAAGATGAAATTAGCATACTTCTTATTTCCTCTATATTTAATACCAGTGAACGCTTCGAGTTTTTTGCTTCCCTTTCTCAATATGAATATCCCGTCAATACCAGCGCACCACCAGTCTTCACCAAACTTTTGCGACATTGTAAATCTATTCTTACCAAGATCATAGGTCTTGTTTGTAAGGCTATATCGGTTATACGTTAATCTATCCATATCGTAAGCTATGATCCCATCTTCTTTCGAAGCCATTATTTTGTTATCATTAATAACTATCGTGTTAGAATGCGCAAAACCGGTCTGCAGGAAATATTCAAAACTTGGTAGTTGATATATGGCTTGCACAGGTTCATTAGCCTGCGCTTTGCTAATACCATTTATAGTCCCTAACCACACATTACCCTCATTATCTTCAATTATATCATTGAAAAACCCATATCCCACAGAATACCTACGGTCTTGGCTATACGGTATCTTCTTTATCCTTTTCTCTGGTTCCTTTAGATATGCTGCAAACGCCCAGGTCGAAATCCATAGCCGATCCTTCGAATCAACAAACAAATAATTAGCACCGTCAAAAGGCTTATGTGCCTCTAGTTCAAAATATGTTTTTAACGAACCAGTATGCCGATCCCAGAAATTTAACGATTTGTTCGTGTTACACCCATACCACAAATTAGCGTTCCTATCAATCGCAATGGCAAATACTTTGGATTCTTTTAGAATGGGTAAGTTAAAAGGATTGTTGAGTTTATGGTAAATGGCTTTGTTGCTGCAGTCTATAAAATAGGTCTTTAATCCCCCCATCCAAAACCCCTTCCGTTTAAAATCCCAAATTAAGATGGACATTTTATACTCTCCATGGTGTAAGATTCCGGCTCCCGGGATCTCCTCTTCCACTGAAAAGAGATGATTGTTTGCATATATGTAAACCTCAGACGTGGTCATAATCCATAGGCGCGCGTGACCATCTAGCTTAATAGTAACAATTTCCTCTCCATCCACTTTGGCAAATCGTGAATCTCGTCTGAATGACCCTGTTAGTTTTTCAAAAATCAGGACACCGGTACTCGTTCCGATAATTATATCTTCTTTTTCAAAAGGTTGAATGGCGTTTATAAAAATGTCTTTAAATCCCACTTCACTGTTATACTGCTTTATCACTGCCCCATCATATCGACTCAGTCCCTTAGCTGTTCCAATCCATAGAAAGCCCTCCTTATCCTTATATAGGCTCCTTATCACCTTGCTGCTCAGCCCATCATTTGTACGCAAGTTCTGGAAGATGAACTGGCCGCTGACCAGTCCCGGTAAAAGACATAAAAACAGACAAATCTTATATAGCATTTCGATTCCCCGATCAGAATAAAACCTAAGTTCATTTTTTTCTCGGGAAAACTATTTTCCGTTTATTAAACGGTTAGGATAAGTTCTTTAAAGGACATGTTCTCACCGCAAATCGCCTTTTCCAGCGCGAATTGCCACTTCACCAAAATTCCAAACATTGAATAATTCTAATTGACCGTCTTTGTAATTGCTGCTACCGACTTAAATATAATCCTACAAGATAACTCAAACAATATCAACCCCTAACGCCCAACCAAGAAGCAAAAAGCGTAAAAATTACCGTTAATTCACCCATTCCCGCCCAACAATCAACGCATTTCAGATTCTCCAACTCCATCCCACAATTTTAAGCCTCGATTCGAATCACAGGATTCAGACTTAACATTTTTATCACTTTAACCATCACTCCATATATGACAATACGCATATGAAAACAATCCAACTCCCGACGCTCGCCCCAAAAGAACGGCACCGCGTCAAACAAATCACAACGCCTAAACATCTACCTCCCAATTTATTGACAACATGATAACAAAAAATTTTTCCAGGCTACAAACCTGACACACTAAAAAGGATAATTATGAAAAGAATAATTTTTTACACACTAATATTTTTGATTGCGTGCATAGCGGGCGTGCATGCGCAAACCTTCTTCCCTACATATGGTACTCCATGTACGAACTGTGTGCCTGCTTCATATGAGATAGTATCCGGAGCTCCTACAATATCTAATCCAACTGGAGTGGGAGGGAACGCACAGAACCCCTGGTACGATGCAATTCCGAATCCGCCAACTTCTCAAACAAACATGAGCTTGCCTCCTGTTCAACAGAAGAGTTTCATGTGTCTCAAAAATGGGAATGCTAGTAATGATAAGGTACAAGTAATCGTCACTGGATTTGTTCAAGGGCAAAAGTATG
The DNA here is from genome assembly GCF_021390415.1 of Dyadobacter sp. CY327. Lineage (NCBI taxonomy): Bacteria > Pseudomonadati > Bacteroidota > Cytophagia > Cytophagales > Spirosomataceae > Dyadobacter > Dyadobacter sp. CY327. Next base: position 134,361 of record NZ_JAJUXJ010000008.1, read on the forward strand.
GATTCAATTATGCGATGCTGCCTTTAAGGACACTTCTTTCCGCTTACGGAGCGTCTGCAACGGTTACAGTGTCTTCAACTGGCGGATCAGTTTTTGGATCAAAAACCACAAGTTTAAATGGTTTAGTAAATAAGGACTGGGTTTATGAAACAGTGTATTTCACAGCTGTCTCAACAACACTAGTATTTACATTCAGCAGTGCAACAGCGAATGGGAATAGCGGCTATGTCGGCTTTGATATTGATAAATATGCCTTCAATTGCATTCTGCCAACAGATCAGGTTGTGCTAAAAAGAAATGTTATAACAACTCGATACGCCTGCGAATCCGTTCCGTTAAATACAATTATTGCTAGCATAACGCCGCCTAAGGCTGAGCCAGTTTGGCAGAAGTCGTCAACTCCTAGTACTGGTGGCGCTAACTTAACCACTGGAAAAGCGAGTGTTAATCCATATTACGCTTTCTTTTACGCAGCAGATATGAAGTGTTATAACACGCAGACCTCTACTGCTTCACTGATGGTTACCAAAGTTGAAACTCAAGTCCCTTTAACTCAGTCTTCTATATCTAATACTTGCCCAGAAAGCTTTGTTGACTTGGTGCCCTTGGCTACCCAACTTAGTGTTGTAGATCCGTATAAGGAGCAAATTCGATGGTTTAAAAATAACAATCATCAAGGTGTGCCAGTGGATGCAAATCAAGCCACTTCATCCGGTGACTACTTTGCTTTCTATTATAATTTTGTCGAAAACTGCTACTCAACTGACCTTTCCACGGCAAAAGTAACCGTAACAATTAAAGCCTGCTGCGCTGCGGGAACTGCTCAGGTTGCTTTGATGACATCTACAGCTTTCAATAGTTGCCCTGCGACAACGGTCAACTTGAACAATTCAACCGTTAACAATCAACCTCAAGGCGCATCACTTGTCTGGTTTAAAGACGCTTCGCATACAGTTGCAGTGGCTGACCCCACGAAAGCGGGTGCCGGTAGTTATTATGCTTTCTACAAGGATAATGTAACAGGTTGCTTCAACACGGATCTTTCGACCTCAAAATTAACGGTATCGATCAATGCATGCGAGACCAAAGTCAATCTCAACTTGAAAGTCTTTCTTCAAGGCGCAACAACACAAGAAAACGGCGTGGCGACGATGCGGAATGATTTGCAGAAATTTCCAACTAGCGTTTCAACTTACGGGTTGCTTCCTACCCAAGATCCTTATGGCGGAGGGGAAGTGTTTGCAGATATTAATAGCACTCTTTTCGAAGACAAAATTGTCGACTGGGTGAGAGTGGAGATTCGTAGCATGCAAAATCCGTCAGCAATTCTTGAATCGAAGAGTCTTCTGCTTAGATCGGATGGAAGTGTGGTGGATAAAGATGGCTTTGCTCCGAAGTTCAATCCGCAGTTTGGAGGTGTTCGCATAGCGGTTAAGCATAGGAATCACCTTGCTGTCCTTGGACTTGGTATAGTGTCGTTCAGTGCTGGGACTGTTAATTATGACTTTTCCACGAGCTTATCTAAGGCTTATAATGTAGGTGCGCCTGCTCAGATGGTTTTGACAAGCGGAGTTTGGTGCATGCCTATGGGCGATGTTCAGCAAGATTATGCAGTTGACAATGTTGACTACGCGATTTTCGACAACTCATTTAATAACGGTGACTTTGGTACATATTCTAACCAGGATTTAAATCTTGACGGATTAGTGGACAACGTGGATTATTCATTCTTCGACTTCAGTTTTAACTCAGGCTTCTTTTCAACATTAATTAATTATTAAATTCAAAAAAATGAAAAAACATCTAAAATATTTCTTTTCTGCCCTTTTGCTAATATCAATGTCTCAAATTGCAAAGTCGCAGAATGTCAACATTATCCTTGATTTCACAAACAGAAAGGTTAGCGCGGACGGCTTAAGTTGGACGTTTGACTTGGAAGCAAAAGGAGACGTTGGATACGCCGGACCAAACAACAATAATTGGAAGGCTTACAATATTAGATTAGACTTGGATCTTCCTGATGGTGTAGATATTCTTGGTGGAACCGGGGTAGCTGATCCCAACTATACGACTGGCTCCTTGGGTGTTCAAACGACAGTATTTGGCGATCCTCCATTCGGCCAAAAAGAGCTAGGTTTAACTCTGTCTCGTGGAAATCAGACAGACCTTAACACATTTACCTTTGTAAAACTGGCTACATATACCATTAATTTCTCCGGCCCGGTTGATCAAGGTAATCCTGCAACACCTCGTCCGAATGCTATTGCTTCCGGAAGTTCTTGGACTAACGCAGCTAACGATCCTGCTTCTGGAAATCAATTAGGATTAAGACGTCCGTTCTCCATGGCCGAAAACTTTGCATTGCCTATCAAATTGCTTTCGTTTGACGCGACAAAAGAAGGCGCAGTGATCAACCTAAACTGGGCAACAACGGAGGAAACTAACAGCGATCGCTTTGATGTGCAGCGTAGCTCCAATGGTAAGGAATGGAATACGATAACCACTATTACTGCAAAAGGTGAGAGTAAGCAGCAAGTTGAGTATGTAGCAGTGGACAATGATCCCATTAACGGAAATAACTTTTATCGCCTGCATATGATCGACAAGGATGGAACCAGCGCTTACAGCCGGATTCGCACTGTGAAGTTTGAAGGAGGTGTTACTTATATGTATCCAAATCCTGTATCTGAAGAACTTACAATCAAAGCAGCCGATTGGAGCAAGATTACAAAAGTGGAGATCGTTGGCTCAAATGGTAAAGTCGTTTATCATTCTTCCGGAAAGCCATCGCCAAATGTTAAGGTGAAGAATTTGCTTAATGGTGTTTATCTGGTGCGTTTGACTAATACAAATGGTTCAGAGACCACTCATAAGATCGTGGTAAACAACTAGTAGTCAACGGCTGTTGTTTACATTGGCCAGACTCGATAGCTTTATAATAAGTCGAGTTTGGCCTTTTAAAAATCTCTTACAAACAGAGATTAGATGAGATATCTACATTTGTAAACTGGATTAACATGATAAAGCGAATCCTGATTTTTTGCATGGCAATCTTTATCGTTTCATCCTGCGATAAGGACAAAGATAAGCCTTGTGTTCCTCCGGCTTTTGCAAAGAACATTATTGGGAATTGGACAGGGTCATTAGAGTCCAGCCCAAAAGAATCGGATGAAGTGACATTTTTGGAAGATGGAAAATTTAAGGAAACGGGAGGAATCTTATTTGGCAAGCAAAATGAACCTGTTATGACTTGGATAGCTGAAAAAGATTCTCTCGTAATCTCTGGTAAGTTTAAAAATAACACTTCCGCTGTCTATGCTTTTTCAGCATTGACCAACACCTGCGACTCCATTGTGCTGGATGTTGAAGGGATTGACAAGATATTTCTGAAACGGAAATAAGACTAATGCAGGTGTTTCATTAGGTGTGTTGAAGTAAAAGGAGGCGCTGATATCGGCGTCTCTTTTCTTGTTTTATTGCACTTCTCTCATTGCAAACCGCATTTTTCGGCTGGTAACAATAAATTAATTGTAAAATACTGTTATTCAGCAGAAAAAGTCTGTACATTTGCACCCTATTTGACAAAAAATCAGTCAAACTAAAAGCAAAACGGTTTACTGCCGGTTTTAAGCCGCCGAAAGAACAACCGTAAACAATTGATCTATAAAACAATGCAAGCCATTCGTAACATCGCAATCATTGCGCACGTTGACCACGGTAAAACTACATTGGTTGACAAAATCATTCACGCTTCAAAGTTATTTCGCGATAACCAGGAGTTTGATGACCTAATCCTTGATAATAATGATCTTGAAAGGGAGCGTGGTATCACCATCACTTCTAAGAACGTATCGGTGCGTTACAAAGACGTAAAAATCAATGTAATTGATACACCAGGTCACGCAGACTTTGGTGGTGAAGTGGAACGCGTACTTAAAATGTCTGATGGCGTTTTGTTGCTTGTTGATGCATTCGAAGGCCCTATGCCACAAACACGTTTCGTACTAGGCAAGGCAATCGGCCTTGGCTTGAAACCAATCGTGGTTGTAAATAAAGTAGATAAAGAAAACTGCCGCCCGGAAGAAGTTCAGGAAAATGTATTCGACCTGATGTTCAACCTTGGCGCTACCGAAGATCAGCTTGATTTCGTTACCGTTTACGGTTCGTCGAAACAAGGATGGATGGGCCCGGATTGGAAAACACCAACGGATAACATTACATTCCTGCTGGATACCATTATCGAATCAATCCCTGCACCGGTTATTGACGAAGGAAATGCACAAATGCAAATCACTTCTCTTGACTACAACGCATTCGTAGGCCGTATCGCGATCGGTCGTGTGAAACGTGGTGTGCTGAAAGAAGGCGCTAACATGATGCTTTGCAAAGCTGACGGCGTTTTCAAGAAAGTGAAAATTAAAGAATTGCAAATATTTGAAGGACTGGGTCGTGTGAAGGTTTCCGAAGTTACGGCTGGTGATATCTGCGCAGTGACTGGAATCGAAGATTTTGAAATTGGCGATACACTTGCTGACGCTGAAAATCCAGAACCACTTCCACGTATCGCTGTGGATGAGCCCACGATGAACATGCTCTTCACAATCAATAATTCTCCATTCTTCGGTAAAGAAGGCAAGTTTGTAACATCACGTCACCTTCGTGACCGTTTGATGAAAGAAACTGAAAAGAACCTTGCATTGCGCGTTGAAGCAACAGATACAGAAGATAAATTCCTTGTTTTCGGACGTGGTATCCTTCACTTGTCTGTGTTGATCGAAACAATGCGTCGTGAAGGTTATGAATTGCAACTAGGTCAGCCTCAGGTTCTTTTTAAAGAAGACGAAAAGGGCGAACGCCTTGAACCAATCGAAACATTGGTTGTGGACGTGCCGGAAGCAACTGCTGGAAAAGTGATCGAATTGGCAACACAGCGTAAAGGTGAGTTGTTGATCATGGAACCAAAAGGAGATTTGCAACACCTTGAATTCGAGATTCCTTCAAGAGGTTTGATCGGATTGCGTTCAAATGTATTGACTGCAACACAAGGTGAAGCTGTAATGACGCACCGTTTTAAAGAATTCGGAACATTCCGTGGACCGATTCCAGGACGTATCAGCGGTTCGATTATTTCGAAAAATACAGGACCTGCGACAGGGTATACGATTGATAAATTGCAGGATCGCGGACGTTTCTTCGTGGAGCCAGGTGATGAAATCTACGGTGGTCAGGTTATTGGAGAGCACAATCGTCCGAACGACATTGTTGTAAACTTGCAAGAAGCGAAGAAATTGACCAACATGCGTGCTTCCGGAACAGATGATGGTTTGAGGATCGCTCCAAAAATCAACTTCTCTCTTGAAGAATCGATGGAATATATCCAGAAAGATGAATATCTGGAAGTTACACCGCAAAGCATGCGTATGCGTAAAATATATCTGGAAGAAAACGATCGTAAACGTAATTCCGGAAAAATGGAAATGGCGTAACAGCGATTTAGCATTATACTGAAAGGAGGCATAAATTTTATGCCTCCTTTTTTATTTTTTACGAATTCAGATTTCGGAGAAACCCTTGCAGGAAATTTGGGATAATCGGAGAAACCAAGGCCATAATTTCAAGGATCGCATTGCGCATAAAACATTCTACTTATTTGCATTTTTTATACTATTTCAAGATTAATTGGTTTTTTATTTTTATAAAATATAATCAATTATGTTTGTATTGACCAAGACAAAATTTTCATTAACATACTTAATATCAATACTTTAAATAATTAAAAATGTCATATATAGAACCGGCTCCAATTAAGGACAAAGAAAATCCATTGGAATCAATGATGCAGCGGTTTGATAAGGCCGTTGATCTTTTGGGAATCTCAGAGGAGATGTACCATATTTTGAAAGTGCCTCGCAAGCAAGTCATTGTAGGACTGCCTGTTATGATGGATTCAGGGCAAATTAAAACCTTTGAAGGTTACCGCGTTATACATTCGACAATCCTTGGTCCCAGCAAAGGCGGCATCCGCTTTGATCCGGATGTAAACCTGGATGAAGTGCGTGCGCTGGCTGCGTGGATGACCTGGAAATGTGCGGTGGTGGATATTCCTTATGGTGGCGCCAAAGGAGGCGTTGCGTGTAACCCGCGCGAAATGTCGGCGGGAGAAATCGAACGTTTGATGCGTGCTTATACAACTGCGCTTTTGGACGTTTTGGGGCCGGATCAGGATATTCCTGCGCCGGATATGGGAACGGGCCCAAGAGAAATGGCATGGCTTATGGACGAATATTCCAAATCAAAAGGCATGACGATCCCGGCCGTAGTTACGGGCAAACCTTTGGTACTGGGCGGCTCTCTGGGCCGTACAGAGGCGACAGGACGCGGCGTAATGGTTTCGGCATTGGCCGGGATGGAGAAACTGCGCATTAACCCGTATCGCGCAACAGCTGTGGTTCAGGGCTTTGGTAATGTGGGTTCACATGCCGCTTTACTTTTACGCGAAAGAGGTGTTGCCATCCACGCGATCAGCGATATTTCCGGTGCTTATTATAATGATAAAGGTATCGACATCGCGGCAGCAGTGGCGTATCGGGATGCAAATAAAGGCTCACTGGAAGGTTTTTCGGGAGCAGAGCCTATTCCCGGCGACGATTTGCTGACATTGCCCGTTGACGTGCTCGTGCCTGCTGCAAAAGAGGATGTTATAACAAGAAAAAATGTCGCCGGAATTCAGGCGAAAATGATCGTAGAGGGTGCAAATGGCCCTACTTCGTTCAAAGCAGACGACATTATAAATGAAAAAGGAATCATGGTTGTGCCGGACATTCTGGCCAATGCTGGCGGCGTAACGGTTTCCTATTTCGAATGGGTGCAGAACCGGATCGGTTATAAATGGACGCTGGAACGCATTAACCGCCGGACAGACCGGATCATGCAGGATTCGTTCGATAAGGTGTACGAAACGTCATTGAAATACAAAGTGTCGCTGCGGATCGCTGCCTACATTGTTGCCATTGACAAAGTGAGCAGCACTTATAAATTCCGCGGAGGATTTTAATTTTAGTCCATCTGACAAAAGGCAGTTTTCTTCACAGAGAACTGCCTTTTTGCATTTTAATCCGCTTGGTAACATTAAGGAAATATTATTAAACCACAAGCCCACTTATGCAATAGAGTTTTCTTGCAAACAGAATGTTAACTTTAAGGTCGAAACTAAGACGGCGAACGGCTGAATGCCAACGCTTTTTACACCAAGATCATGTCTCTAAGTCCCCGCTTTATTGCTTTTATACTGGCATTCCTGATTTCCCTGATTACCACTTCTTTTCTGGCTTTTGTGGAAGGAGTTTCGAGGGGAATGATGTTCGTTTCGGCTATATCGGCCTTTATTTCCTCGTTTTTTCTGGTTTTGTATGCCGTTGACATTCTGGTTTTCCGGGAAGTGAACAAAATGTACAGGACAATTCACAAGCTTAAAATGAAGGATTTCAACCTCGCTCCAAGGAAGAAACTCATCACGGAATCCAATCCGCTCAAAACCATAAACGATGAGATTTTTGTTTATGTAACCAAAAAACAAAAGGAGATCGATGAGCTGAAAAAGCTGGAATTGTTTCGCCGGGAATTTCTCGCAGATGTTTCCCATGAGTTCAAAACACCGATTTTCGCTGCACAGGGCTTTATCCACACATTGCTCGACGGCGCGATGGATGATGAGAATGTGAGAGAGCGGTTTCTGATCAAAGCTGCAAAAAACCTGGACAGCCTGGATGTGCTTGTGAAAGATCTGCTGGTGCTTTCACAAATGGAAACGGGCGATATTAAGATGAACATTGCGCCTATCGACATTCGGTTGCTGGCGCTGAACATTTTCAGCAGGCTCGAAAATATCGCGAAAGATAAAGATGTGACATTCAAGGTAAAGCCCGATGAGCTGGCCGAAGTATGGGTGCTGGCGGATGCGGACCGCATGGAGCAGGTGATGCTGAACCTGATCGAGAATGCTGTGAAATATGGCAATGAAGGCGGAAAAGTTATCGTGCATTTCAGTGAGGGGAAAAAATTTGTAGAGATTGCCGTCCGGGATAACGGCCCCGGAATTCCGCACGAGCATTTGAACCGCATTTTTGAGCGCTTTTATAGAATTGACAAGAGTCGCAGCAAAGAAATCGGCGGAACAGGGCTAGGTTTGGCAATTGTAAAGCACATCCTGAATGCGCATGACACCAAAATTGCAGTCATGTCCAAACCTGAGAAAGGAACCACTTTTTCATTTAAGCTCGAAAAGGCATACATTAGTCCCGCCTCTGAAAGCATTCCGGAAGCGGCTGCTACACAAGCGAATCCTTAATATATTTTTAACTTATAAACGATTACCCATGTTTGTTCACAACGTATTTTTTTGGCTGAAAGAAAAAGATAACGAGGAAGCGAGGCAGGCACTTCTTGCCGGCATTAAATCCCTGGAAGCCATTGAATCTATCGACTCTGTATTCATTGGCCCTCCTGCCGCTACGCGCCGCCCGGTGATTGACGCGACTTACGACTTCGCTGAAATCCTGGTTTTTGCTGATGAGGCAGCGCATGACGTATATCAGGTTCATCCTTTGCATAAGAAATTCGTAGACGAATGCGCGCATCTCTGGGAGCGTGTATTGATCTATGACGTGGAAGCATAATTGCAAATGTTTGTTAACAAGTTATCCACACCGACCCTGTGGATAACTTGTTAACAAACTTATAAATTCTGCATTTACAGTGCCTTACCTGCCATTTAGGTTATCCATATCGTGTGGATAACTGTTTCAAAGCTTCCCCTTACTTCTCTGCGAGGTCACTTGCAGGCACTAATAAATGGTGAAAATCGTTTTATAATAGTACAAAACGACTTAAAGCCATGAGATCAAATAGAATGGTGCTGTCTGTTATCGTGACGATCATTGCAGCAATAAGCATATCTTCCTGTACATACAGGTCACACGGGCCAGGTTATGGTTATGACTACGGATACGGACCCAGCTATGGTTACCGTTATCACAGAGTGCCACCTCCGCCACCAAGAGTTGTGGTTGTGAAACCGCATCCTCAGCACCGGAAAGTAATTCGCGCCGATCGTTATAATTCCAGCCGTTATAGCAACAAGGCTTACAAACGCCAATACAATAATGGCAATCATTACGGGCAGCGAAACAGAACGCGCGGGCCGAGATAATTTTGAAATAAAGCATTGAAAAGCAGTACGATTAAGATCATTTCTTAGTCGTACTGCTTTTTTTATACCTTTGGTTTCATGGATCTATTTAACAGACTGGAAGTCTATGCCCGGCAGTTTCCGGACAAGCTTGCTTATGGATTTGTGGAGAAAGAGGGTGGCTTGTCTGAAACGCTTAGCTATGCAACATTACTGGAAGCGGTGAGGGCGGCTTCCGGCCAGCTGGCTGACATTTGCCAGCCGCGCGCCCGGGTTATCATCCTGTTGCCTGCCGAAGCGGCATTTATTAAAGTGTTCCTCGGTTCATTGCACGCCGGCCTCATTGCAGTGCCATGCCCCATTGGTTATTCCGAACCGGCTATTCAAAGGATTTTAAACATTATAAAAGACTGCGAAGCCTCGCTCATCATTACCAATCAAAAGTCCCTTAAAATGCTTTCTCAAAGGCAAACGGAGGCTTCCAGGACATTAAGAGCATTGGACATTCAGTGGTTTTTTACAGATGAGCTTAGTAATGATGTTTCTAAACAAACAGCGAAGCAAGTTTCTGCTCCCGATGAAACTGCCTATCTCCAATATACGTCGGGTTCAACAGGTCATCCCAAAGGCGTTATGGTTAGCCATGCCAATCTTACTACCAACCTAAATGCGATCAACAATTGTTTTGGCCGAACGGCTGCGGACACTTCCGTAACCTGGCTCCCGCATTATCACGACATGGGCCTGGTGGACGGACTGCTTTCCCCTGTTTTCACAGGCGGCACCGGGCTGATCATCTCTCCCATTTTATTCATTACCAAACCGTTATTGCTGCTCGAAACAATTTTCCGTCATCAGGCAGCGGTTTGTGGCGGACCCGGGTTTGGACTCGATCACTGTGTGGCCCGGATAAAGCCCGAACAGCTGGAAACATTGGATCTCAGTTCCTTGCGTGTACTATATGTGGGTGCAGAACCCGTACGCATTGCCAGCCTGGAAAAGTTTGCTGAAACGATGCAAGTAACTGGTTTCAAGAGAGAAAGCCTGGTTCCAGCCTATGGGTTAGCAGAGGCAACGCTGGCTGTAAGCTTGCACTTGCATGGCACGCCAATGATGTTCCGGCCCATATCGGAGACGAACGCGAAAATGGTTGTGGCTTGCGGCCCGCCCGTTGAGTCCACCAACGTTACTATTGTCGAACCAGAGCTGAATTCAATTCAGAAAGACGGAGAGATAGGAGAAATTTGGGTGCGTAATGAAGGCGTTGCGCTGGGTTACTGGGAAAATCCTGCTACCACCAATATGACTTTTAAAGCATTTACGGCGTGTGGAAAAGGTCCGTTTCTGCGAACCGGCGACTTAGGCTTTTTGTCTGACGGACAGCTTTTTATCACAGGCAGAAAGAAGGAACTGATCATTATTCGCGGGACAAACTATTATCCGCAGGACATTGAAGAAGTGGTGGGTGCCTGCCATGAGCACATTCAGCCGCATGGAACCGCGGCATTTTCTATTGAAACCGAACAAGGTGAAGAACTGATGATCGTGAGCGAGGTTAGAAACAATGCTCAAAATGAAGATGATACGGATGAAATTAAAATAAATATTGCCAATAGCGTAGGTCTGGCGTTTGGTTTGGTGCCCCATAAAATTGTGCTCGCAGCGGTTGGGAAATTGCCAAAAACGTCCAGCGGGAAAATTCAACGGTTGAAAGCACGGGAAGTTTTTAATATAAATTAGGCTTTCTTTTATCACCACTTAATCATTTAAGCCGCTTTTTTCCACTAAAAACGGATAAAATCCCTATTTTCACCGCATTAAAATCTTACTAACGCTCCCTTAAACCGCACCATGGATAAGACTTATACCGAAATCTCCGGCTGGATCATTGAGCGTATAGCGCATCATGCAGAGCTCAATCCTGAAAAGGTTACCCCGGACACAGACATTGTCAACTTCCGCCTTGATTCCCTTTTAATGGTCAACATCACTTCTGAGCTCGAAGAATGGCTGGGAATGGAACTTAGCCCCTCTATTTTTTGGGAAATGGGCACCATTGCAGCCACAACCGAATGGATCCTGGAAAATCAGGAAGCCTGATTTATCGCCCCTACTGCCTCAATTCAACCTTTCATTTAACGTCTTGCATATGTCCGTAGCGGCTATCTGGTCATCTCAAAACAAAATCAGTCAAAATTACGCTGACCTGATCGATGATGTGCGAAAAACCAATCCCGTGCATTTGAATGTGTTTGGGGACTTGGTTGTGATGGATTACAAAAACGTTAAGAAGATCTTTGCCGACTCCGAAAACTTTCAAAACTTCGATTTTAAGGAACGTTTTAAAGTCGTTTCTGCCATTGCAAACAATAATCCTGCACTTCTGGAATTTGGCGAAAGCTTGCGCCACTGGCTGCTGTTCATGAATGGTGAAGCACATGCCGAACATCGGAAAATGGTTAACAAAAAGTTCTATGAGGCTAATTACGAGCACATTACTCTGGAAGCGACCCAGGAAGTGATAGGTGCATATCAGGATCAGGAAGAAGCGGATCTGGTAGAGATCACAAGGAAATTCAGCTTCCTCATTATCAGCAAGATCATTGGTTTAAGAAGTGAGGATTACGATTTTATCCAAAAGTTCTCATACGTCATTACCCTGATTTTTGAAAAAACACTAAATGTAAAAGACTTGCTGGAATGCGCGCATATGTCGAGGCAATTCCGTAGTTACCTTGGCGAGACGCTTTCCAGGCAGGAAAAAGAGCTGACTAACAGCCTGTTACTGGAAATGCAGGAAATTATGGGCAGCACCCGGGTGAATGAACTGATCGGAACATGGGAATTTCTGGTCAATGCTGCTACGGAAACCACCACATTGCTGCTTACGAGAAGCATTGCTACATTGATTGAGCATAAGGACATCGCCATAGATTGGAATGCGCACGACGGCTGCGCAATCGCAGTTGAAGAGCTGATCCGCTATGTTAGCCCTGTAAACTGGATTCCGCGACAAGTGAAAGAGGATATGGAATTTGCAGGTTTACAGCTCAAAAAGGGAAAAACCGTGCTGCTAGGCATCGCCTCCGCCAACCGTGATCCTGACATTTTTCAAAATCCCGAAACGTTTATACCTACACGTAAACCCAATCCGCACATTGGGTTTGGATTTGGAATCCATCATTGCATGGGCGCCCGTCTCTCCCGGTTCGAAATGCAGAAATTCCTGCCCCGGTTCATGGCAGCGTTCCCAAACATCCGCCTGCATCCCGACAAGCCTGGTGAATGGGATTCGAAAGTGTTTTTCAGAGGTCATAAGCATTTGCCTGTGCTTCTAAAATAAAGGCTTAATGATCAAATTCACCGATTTTACATATTTCCTGCTCCTTTTCCTGATTGTTGCAGCTTACTATAACACGCCCCAGACCAAGAAATGGATCTTTCTGCTGATCCTGAGCGTGCTTTTTAATATGAGCTGGAGCGGCTATTATGTGTTTGTTTGGCTTGGGCTGACGGCGATCTGTTTTCTCGGAGGTCAGTATTTGGGAAATCCGGCACATTCAAAAAAGAAGCGCAAAACGCTGCTGACCTTATTAATCGTCATCTGCCTGTTGCCGCTGCTGTTCTTCAAATATCTGATTCCCATCAACAATTCCTTTTCGCCGGTGGTTTTGAACTGGTTAGCGCCCATCGGGATATCCTATTATACATTTCTGATCATAGGCTATCTTACCGACGTGCAACGGAAATACATCAAACCCGAGCCGCATTTTGGCTATCTCGCACTCTATCTGGGATTTTTCCCGACTATGCTGGCCGGTCCGCTGGAACGTGCCAGGCAGCTGATCCCGCAATTAAAAAATCCTGTTAGCTACGATCCTGAGAACATTAAGGCTGGGATTTTCTTTATTGTCTGGGGTTTGTTCAAAAAAATGGTTTTGGCTGCCAGGTTCGCAGATCACGTCAATCCCGTGTTCGACCAGCCAGAAAAATACACCGCAGTTTCTGTGACATTAGCCGTTCTCCTCTTCTCAATCCAGCTCTATTGCGACTTTTCAGGCTATTGCGACATTGCCACCGGGTCGGCCAGGTTACTTGGTATCCGGCTAAGCAAAAACTTTGCGAACCGCTACTATTTCACCCCTTCCCGCACCGAATCCTGGAACTCCTGGAACATTACGGTCACATCCTGGTTCCGCGATTATGTGTTTTTCAACATTAGCAAAGGCGTTACCAACAAAACAATGCTCGAAATCAACCGCCTGCTCACCTTTGTGGTCACGGGATTATGGCATGGGCCGAGCTGGTCTTTTGTGATCTGGGGTTTTTTGCAATGGGCCTACATTAATTTTGAGATCAGGACAAAACGCTTTTGGGAGCGGTTTTATAGCGGTCTCGGTCTCCGGATTGGGTCAAATCCACATACTGTTTTACGCATTATCGTCCGTCTGCTTACAGGAACGCTCATTATGGGCTGGTTTCGGGCGGCGGAGCTGGACAGTGGTTTGCGGTTGTACAGTGCAATGTTCGGGTTTCAGTCGGGCGCACTTTCTATTTTCACTTCCGGCTTCGGCTTGACGCTTGCCTTGTTTTTAATTTTGGATTTTATAAATTATCAAATGGGTGAAAAAGAGGACATTGCTTCCTTTTTGTTAAAAAGAAATCCCGTGCAGCGAAACCTTTCCTTCCTGGTTTTAGTCCAGCTCGTCCTCATTTTCGGGCAGATCACCGTTGCTAATTTTTACTACATTCAATTCTGAAAACCAACCATTTATGTACTCCCGAACACACAATGGTTAAAAAAATACTGCTCTGGATCGCGCTGTTTCTTGGCTTTAAAATAGCCGTCGTCCTGATTGTTGGTCTGCTGCCGGCAGACCCGCGCCGTGACATTGCAACACGGGAAAAGCATCGGCAGGCATTCGCTCCTAACGCTGTTTTTATCGGAACCAGCCGCACGCTTTACGGAATCAATCCTTTGATTTTTGATTCGCTGAATGCTGGACAAACACGCAGTTATAACATGGGATTATTCAGCCTTTCCATAGCCAATTCGCTTAACATTGCACGTCATATCATTGAAAATGACCCTAAAACCCAGATCGTCTTTATAGAATTAAGCGCACTCGATTACAGCACCATACACATGACGCCGGATCTGGTTTTTAACGATGTCTATTTCAGAATGCGTGCAGACGAAGCAACTGTTAATCCTGATGATCACGGTAAATGGAGCGATTTCCTGAGCGACTTTAATACAACCCTTTTCCAGACATTCTCCATTGCGCCGCAAATTGCAACATTCAAAAAATGGATCAACCCGGTAAATGACCCCATTGAAGGACCGCCAAATCTGGAAATAAACGGCTTTCAGGATGTAAATCTGACAATTCCGGGTTTGAATACAATGGTCATTAACAATCGTTTTTATACGAGAAAACTCACAGCTTCATCTGATCACCCCGCTCCGAATGTATATTTTCTCACCGCAATAAATGAAGTGATAACACTAGGCAAAGCCTATCGCAAACGGGTCATTTTTTACATGCCCAATAATGTTACAAAGGGCGAATATGAGCTGCTGGCGCAGGTTACGCCCTACATTCCGCAGGCAAATTTCATTTCCTTACCAAAAGATCCAACTTTGGAAGCTATCTTCAAACCCGGGAATTTGTTTGATTCACACCATCTCAATGCAAAAGGATCAGGCATTTACACGCGCTATTTGTATGAGCAATTCTCTAAAAAACCCGCCAATTTCTAATTGATTTTCAATGCTTGCTGTTTCCATTCTCGCATATCTGCTGGCTAACCTGGGCATTGGCCTTTGGGCGTCCCGCAGAATTTCGACAACACAGGATTTTGTTCTGGCAGGCCGGCGGCTACCGCTCATATTGGCCGCTTCCGCAACTTTCGCTACGTGGTTCGGCTCAGAAACCATTATGGGCGCACCCACGGAATTCGTTGAGCATGGTGTATTAGGCGTCATTGAAGACCCGTTTGGCGCTTCGTTGTGCCTGTTGCTGGTGGGATTATTTTTTGCCAGGCGATTCTATAAAATGAACATTATCACCTTCTGCGACTTTTTCAGGATCCGGTATGGTCGCAACGCCGAGCTGCTGTCGGCTCTTTTAATCATTCCTTCTTATTTCAGCTGGATTGCCGCGCAGTTGCTTGCGATGGGCATTGTCTTGAAAGTCGTGCTGGGCTGGTCCTTAATGACTTGTATTTTAGGCAGTTCCGTGGTCGTGATCCTTTACACGATCTGGGGCGGAATGTGGTCGATCTCCATTACGGACTTTGTGCAAACGATTATGATCATCGTCGGCCTCGCCATTGTGGCAACCGTTCTTTACAATAAAGTCGGTGGTTTTACGCCGCTGATTGAAGCTGCACCGCCAGGTTTTTTTAAGTTTTACCCGGATTTTACATTCAAGGCGTCCGTAGAATATTTCGCTGCCTGGATCACGATCGGACTGGGATCAATTCCACAACAGGATGTTTTTCAAAGGGTTATGTCTGCCAAATCCGCTAACGTTTCGGTAAAAGCAACATTATTGTCATCGCTCATGTACCTGACAGTGGCATTGCTTCCCCTGTTCATAGGCTTATGCGGCCATCATCTTTACCCAGAATCGGACAATGATGGGCAGCTGATCATTCCTAATATGATCTTAAAGCATATGGGACTGCCTTTGCAAATCGTGTTTTTCGGTGCATTGGTTTCTGCGATCCTCAGCACGACGAGCAGCGCGATTATGGCCCCGGCAGCCGTTTTGGGAGAGAATATTTTCAAATTTTTCAACCCAACATTAACCGACCAGCAATTGCTCCGCATCATTCGCTGTGGTATTGTGGTGATTACGGGCATATGTATTGTGATGGCCGTTCGGGGCGACAGCATTTTTGAACTGGTTGCAGAATCCTCCGCTTTCAGCCTGGTATCCCTGTTTGTTCCACTCGCAGCCGGCCTTTACTGGAAAGCCACGAATCAGTTGGGTTGCATTTTGTCAATGCTCGCAGGCCTGGTCGCATGGCTGGTTTGCGCATACATGGAAACAGCATATCCGCCGCTGATCTTCGGCCTGCTCGCCAGTATTGTTGGCATGCTCACGGGCATAGTCTGGGAAAAGGTCTCAGCAATAAAAACGGCTTCCTAGTGCCTACGGGATCATTATCACGGACCCTTTCGTTTTGCGCGATTCAATGTCGCTATGTGCCTGTGCTGCTTCCGAAAGCGGATATTTTGTAATGTTTATTTTGCCAAATATCCCCGCTTGCAATGCTGAGAATGTATCGCTGGCAAACAAATGCAAACTATCGTAATCCGAAATGTAAGCATTCAGCACCGGTGTAAGCATAGCAATCGACTTTGCGCGTAAAGCTGCATGATCAATGTGTTCGGGCTGACCTGATGAGGACCCATACAACACGATCTTTCCGCCTTTTTTCACAATTCCAACAGATTCAGAAAATGTGTCCTTACCAACACCGTCATACACCACATCCACTCCCTTTCCATCTGTAATTGCCAAAACCGATTTCGCAAAACCCTCACAGCCCACCAGAAGAACATGATCTGCACCATTGTCAAGCGCCGTCTGCTTTTTTCCTTCCGAACCCACCGTTCCGATCACCGTCGCACCCAGCGCTTTGGCCCAGCCAGCAACGAGTGACCCTACGCCGCCCGCAGCAGCGTGTACAAGCACTACATCGCCGCGTTTGACTTTGAAGGATTCTTTCACCAACATTCTGGCTGTAAATCCCTTCACCATAATGGCAGCAGCTTCTTCCAGGCTAACATCATCGGGAACATGCACAAGCTGGTGCGTTCCTATCATGCGCATTTCGGCATAAGCGCCCGGAATAAAATGATAAGCCACACGATCGCCGACTTTGAAATCAGTAACCCACGGCCCGATTGCTTCTATAACCCCGGCAGCCTCAACTCCAGGCACATAAGGGAACGATTTAACAGGAAACATGCCGCTTCTGAAATACGTATCCACGAAGTTCAATCCGATAGCGGCCTGCCTGAGCAGCACTTCGCCCGGGCCGGGTTGGTCCAGTATATCCTTGCTGTATGTAAGCACGGAAGGGCTTCCCTGCTTGCTGATTTTTATAGAGCTCGATTTATAAGTTGTCTCTTTAATAGTATCTAACATGGCTATCTGTTCAAAAATAATTACGGAACGGCTGTTCCATAATCGGCATTCATCTTACTTTTTTATCGACCTGATCAGAAAGTCGGCCTGCTGTTTCAACATTTCCGGATCCCCATATACGAGAAACAGTTGCCAGAATCCCGTAAAATTGGAAACGATAAAATTGGCCAGCACGGCAGGATCTCTTTTTGCATTAATCTCATCTGCTTTTTGAGCCTTTCTGATCAGGTCTTTGAGCACGTTCACAACGCTGCCTGTATTTTCTTTTAATATCGCATGCACTTCTTCGTCATCCGAAGCAAGCTCAAAGGCCGATTTCACGCCCATGCAAGTTTTTCCTTCCTCGATGGTCCTGGCGGCAGCTCTTTTAATGATCTTTTCAATCGCTTTAACAGGAGACTTTGCAGCGTCGGTTGCCTGCAAGTAATCATTCAGCATGCCGTCCGAATAGCTTTTCAGACACATTAAAAACAAGCTGTGCTTGTCTCCATAAGTGTCATAAATGCTGCCTCGGTTCAGGCCCATGGTGTCTACAAGATCCTGCATGGAGGTTGCCTGATATCCTTTTTGCCAAAAAATATCCTTCGCTCTTTCCAGCTTCTCTACGGGTTCAAATGCTTTGGTACGTGCCATAATTAACAGACAATTATTACAGAACGATTGTTCCAAAATAAACCATTTTTAGTCAAATACATGCAACACCATGATAGTCAATTCACTAGATAATAAATTTGGCAACGCCACCATCCACTTTCAACGCCGAGCCATTGGTGCCGGAAGACAGCGGACTAGCCACATAAGTAACCAGGTTCGCTATTTCTTCAACCGATGTAAAGCGTTGCAGCAACGAAGTAGGGCGCGCATCCTTAAAGAAATCCGTTTCTGCTTGTTCTGTTGAGACGTTATTTGCAGCACCAAGTTGTTTGACAAATTCCGCCACGCCTTCCGATTTGGTTGGCCCCGGCAGCACGGAATTAACCGTAACATTTGTGCCCTTTGTCAATTCGGCCAATCCCCTGCTTGCAGCCAGCTGAGCCGTTTTGGTCATGCCGTAATGAATCATTTCTTCGGGGATGTTCACTGCCGATTCGCTGGAAATGAAGATGATACGGCCCCAATCCTTCGCGATCATTTTTGGAAAATAGTGACGGGATAAGCGCACACCGCTGAGCACATTCACTTCAAAAAACTTGAACCAATCCGCGTCCGTAATGTCTGTAAATGCCTGAGGCTCAAATATTCCGGCATTGTTGATCAGTATATCAATTTCAGGAAGGTTTTCCAGCAACGCATTCACTTCTTCTACTTTGGAAAAATCGGCTGCCAAACCAGAAACAGCGCCGGATGGATTATTTTCTTGCAGGCGCTGAACAGCCTCCGCTACTTTCGATTGTGTTCTGCCGTTGATCACGACATTAGCCCCTTCTTTCAATAAATTTTGAGCAATTGCAAAGCCTATTCCCTGGGTAGAACCGCTGATAAATGCCGTTTTCCCTTTCAGTTGTAAATCCATGTCATGTAAATTTTGTAAATTATCCTGATAACACTTCACTTTAAGAAATCGTCCGCATGAAAAACATTTATCTTTTCATTTTCTTCATCATTACCATTGCCGCACACGCACAAAGTCCTCGCGTATTGCTTGTTACGGCACATCCTGATGACGAGACAACATTCCCAGTGACCATTTTCAAAATTACGCACGAACTGAAAGGGTCGGCCGACCTTGCCTTAATTACGGATGCATCAGGCGGTTATAACGGGCTCGTGGCATCGTCCTATTATGGCATGAGCCTGGTGGATTCTGTCGTTGGCAGGAAACATCTGCCTTTGATCCGAAAAAAGGAAATCCTGGCTGCCGGCGAAGTGCTGGGCATTGGCAACTTTTTCTTCCTGGACCAGCTTGATGATTATTACAACCGCAACGAAAAGCCCTATCTGGAAGGGAAAAACTGGAACATTAAATATGTAGAAAGTCGCCTTGATGAAATTCTGGCGAAAG
This sequence comes from Dyadobacter sp. CY327, assembly GCF_021390415.1. Taxonomy (NCBI): domain Bacteria; kingdom Pseudomonadati; phylum Bacteroidota; class Cytophagia; order Cytophagales; family Spirosomataceae; genus Dyadobacter; species Dyadobacter sp. CY327. The sequence goes on from NZ_JAJUXJ010000008.1 coordinate 153,715, forward strand.
GAAATTATGACTATGTCTTTTGCCTGGTTCCAAATGAGGGCCAGCACGCCCATCATAAAACGGCCTCAATCAGCGCTATAAGGGCTGTTCAGCGCTTTAAAGGTGATAAAAAACCCATTGTATTGGGCGGGCAAACGCAAAACAAAGGCACTATTTCTAAATTCACCCGGCTGGATGGTTATCCCGAAACAGCGATCAGCTTAACAGCCCCGATTTTCGAATTTGACCGGACTTACGGTTTTGGGGAAGATAAAAAACACAGTTATATGATCGTAGCGGACTGGGTTAAGGCAGCGCATAAGTCACAAAGCGGCGATATGAACCAGGCGATGCATCGCGGCGATCTGGAAACCTTTCTCTATTTCGAAATGAACGGCGCTACGCGGATCGGTGAAGTGAAAGATCTGTTTGAAAAGATCAATAATGCAGGTTTCTCCAAAAAATAGCCAGTGCGATGCTAATCTTTGCAAACCAATGTCATAAACAAAGAGCTGCCAAATGGCGCTCTCGGGATCAGTAACTGCTCGGTTTTGGTGATGCCTTTTAAAATGGAATTGACCAGTTTACCAGGAAATTTCACGTCCGAATCCAAATGTTCCGTATTAATCTTCTGCTTGCGGATCTGGTAATTTTGCCATTGCCGGACAGCTAAAATGGGCAGCGACAATGCGAAGGGCCAGTAAGTGTTGTGCTTGATGACTAATCCCGAGGCTTTTGCATAATGTATAAATTGTTCCAGCTTAAACCTCCTGAAACTCCCAACGGCCAAGTCATGTGTGCCGGAAAAGGCTTCAAACGCATGAATGTTAATAATGATCAGACCATTTTTGTTAAGCTTTCTTTTGAATCCTGCTAACGCCTGAATGATTTCTTCATCGGTTAGGAAATAAAGCGCATCGTTGCAGGAAATCAGGTCAAACGTCTCGCCCGGTTGAAACGCATTGACGTTCTTTAAATCGCCGAAACCAACATTCAGATTTCGCTCCCGGGAAAAATCAATGGCGTGCTGCGAGTAGTCAAATCCGGCGAGATCAGCATATCCGGCGTCTGTCAAAAATGACAATAAACCGCCTGTTCCGCACGCAGCATCGAGTATTTTAAGGTTATGCTTACCAATGCCGAAATGCGCTTTAATCGCATTTAAAACCTTTTCGTGCAGCACCTGATACCACCATAGCATCCGCTCCACCTCATACATGCGCTGGTACTCGAGTCTGTTATCGATCATATGGCCTCCGCGCTATTGTATTTTATAACATATTGAGGCTGACCGCTCTGCGCCATAAAACTTTTACCGATATACTCTCCTAAAACACTCAGTAATGTGCATTGAATGCCGCCGATGGAGATTAATGTCGCGGTGACGACTTGCCAGCCTTTTGGATCAGGCCCCATCACCCATTGTACGGTAAGATAGCAAAGCAGCAGAAATCCGAACAGGGACAAACCCAGACCGATGGGCAAAAATATGCGGATAGGGAGAGAAGAATAGCAAAATAAGATATTGAGAAACAAGGAAATAAGCTTCTGCCAGGTATAATTGGAGGCTCCCTCTTCCCGCTTTAAGTGGGTAACCTGAACGGTTCCGATGTTGCGCGTGATCCTGAAAATGAGCCCGTCAATGTATGGGTAAGGGCCTTTGTATTTCGTAATTTCCTGCACAACCTCCTGACGGATCAGCTTGAAACTCGACAAGTAAAGGTCCTTTGGTTTGTTCAGCAGATAACTCGTGAGCCAGTTGACCAGCTTGCTTCCCAGATTACGCCCTACTGAATGTTCTTTTTTGGAATAATAAGTGTAAACCACATCATTACCATCGTTTTCGGCCACCTTTATCAGTTTCAAAATCTCTTCCGGCGGGTTCTGAAAATCATCGTCGATCATGACGCAATAATCGCCGTATGCCCAGTTCAGGCCGCAAATGACCGCATTGAATTCGCCGTAATTCCGGCGCAGCGAGATGAAACGGACATTGGCATAATGCTCGGCCAGTTGCTTGCAGACTTTTTCCGAGCCATCCCTGCTGCCGTCATTTACCATCACTATTTCAAAACTGACCTCCGCCAATGCGGTCTGCAAAGTTTCCACGAGCGGCCCGATCGTTTTTTCGCTGTTATATACCGGAATGACAACGGATAATTTCATTGCTGATAATCGAATTGGTTAACGGTTTGAATGATATAAGTAACCTCCTCGTTCGTTAGCACCGCATTTAATGGCAAACTAATCACTTCGTTGTGAATTCTTTCCGTTATCGGCAATATCAAATCGTTATATTCCGAAAAAGCCTGCTGCTTGTGGATGGGCAAAGGATAATGCACATTGGTTTGAATGCCATTAGCATCCAGATATGCGATCAATCTGGAGCGATCCGGATGCCTGATCACAAACAAATGCCACGCATCATCCTGAATGCGGTCAGCTGGCGGTAAAATCAAATCCGTTACTTTGATTTCACTTAAATAACGCGCTGCAATTTCTCTTCTCCGATCATTTTCCGCGTCGAGAAAGGGAAGTTTGACGTTTAATATCGCAGCTTGAATTTCATCCAACCGACTATTAACACCCTGATAATCACTTTTATACCGAACCTGCGACCCGTAATTACGCAGATATCGGATCTTTTCAGCCAGCGCTTCGTCTGCCGTTGTAACAGCACCCGCGTCACCAAGCGCACCCAGATTTTTGGTAGGATAAAAACTGAATGCTGTTGCGTCGGCCATGCTGCCGGCTTTTTTATTTTGATAGATCGCACCGTGCGCCTGGGCGGCGTCGGTAATTACTTTCAGGCCATGCATTCGGGCAAGCGCCATGATCGGTTCCATTTCGCAAATGCGCCCGTAAAGATCTACTGCAATGATCGCCCTGGTTTTTGAGGTAATCTTTTCAGCAATTTTATCAGGATCCAGAAGCATAGTAACCGGATCCGGCTCCACAAAAATGGGTTTGAACCCTAAATAAGCAACCGGCAAAACCGATGCGATATAGGTGTTTGCAGGAACAATTATCTCGCTCTCCCCGGGAAATTCGTAAGCCATGAGAATCAAACCAATGGCATCAAGGCCATTGGCCACGCCCACGCAATGTGCTACGCCACAATAACTTGCAAATGATCTCTCAAAAGCTTTCAGCTCATTTCCCAGAATATACCAGCCCGACCGGATTACGCGCAGCGAGGCTTCTTCAATGGCATCAAGGTAAGGTGCATTAACCTCGTTCAAATCCAGGAAAGGGATCATTGCGATACGGTGTGTTTCTGCAAATATGGTTCGTCAATGTAGTCGGCAACGTCGTAGTACTCGTTGGAAAGCACCAGCAGGATGGCGTCTTGCGTAAATGAGTCCATAATGTGCCAGTCTTTGGGTTCCAGAATGAGGCAGGATGCAGGGTTATCGAGATCGAAATACTCCTCTTTTTCTCCATCATTGGAATACACCCGACAGCTTCCGTGAATGCAGATCAGCGCATTCCATGTTTTGTGATGCCTGTGCCCGCCACGCTGGGTTTCCCCGGCTCCATAAATGTAAAATACACGTTTGATTGTGCCCGGGATGATCTTTTCAAAGACCGTCAGATTGCCTGCACCGGTATTGAAAGTGTTTAACTCAACTAATTGTGGCATAAATAGATTTACGGGTAAGAGCGTTTTATAATTTTCAGCGAAATAGATTCCAGGACATCGTTTGATCCAACAGCATGAATAACTTCATAGGAAGTGGTTCCAGCCATAAAATCTTGTTATAACCCATATAAAAAACCTGCGGATGCCCGACACAAATGAGCATTGTAAAAAAAAGTATAAGCTTCAATGACGATAGGGACGCCGTTTTATACAAAATGAAAAATGCGGCAAGTATAAAAGGGAAACCATAGGAAAGCGCCCGGTCGATATCATGTACGTAAATGCCTGTTGCTACGAGGATTGAAAAGCCAATAAACAATGCGCCGATCAGCCAGTAACGCCTGGTGAGGAATAACGCCAGCAAAGCACTTCCCATTAACAGCCAGGTCCCTTCAAAAGCCGACCAGATGCTGCTGCCAAGCCCGTTCCGGTGTGCGCTGGCAAACAAAACGGGCGTTCCGATGGTTGAATAGCTGTGATTGGGAAAGTAGGTAGCCAGAACATAATTCCGGACTCCGAAATAACAGATCCAGGCGATCCATACAACAGCACTCTCGCCCAGCAATCCGGCCTTAATCATCCCTGAAGGGCTGAAATCGTTCTTTTCGTAAGCTTTTACAACAATCCACCAAAGCAGCAGATAACCGCCCGCGACAACCGCCCGCTCGTCCGTAAAAAAGGCAATTTGTAATGAAATAAAAATGACGAAAGGGTTACGGCTAAGCAATGCTGTCAGCAGGAAAAAGTAGGCAAAACCATCACCGTAGCCGTGAATGTCTGCGAATGTCCAGACACTGACGAAGATATTTGCAATGGCAAGGACAAAAAAACCGGTGATCACTTTGTCCCCCGAAACCTTAAAAATATACTTGCCAATATTATGAAGAAATAATACACCGCATAACGCCTGCGCCATCAGGATCAGGACTACATTATGATTGGTAATGAATGACAGGAACGGCAATGTCCATCTCAGGATCATATTTTCACGGCGGACATCGTAGTCCATGTCTTTCGGATGAAAAAGATCTTGTGCCTGATTTTGGATAAAAACCCATGCATCGAGTTTTGCACCATTGGTTTTCAGATGTGAGACAAGCAGCGAATAAGGCGGAAATGCGAGAAAAAGAGAAATCAGGACAGACAAAAGCGCCAGTTTCAACAACCAGTTTTTGTCCGATAATTTCGCTGCAAACCAGGAACTAAAAGACTCGTAGAAATTCTCTAAAAGCATAAACTCGTGTAGGGCAAATTGTACCCAAATATACATTTTAATGTTACATACAATGACAGGCTGCGTTTACACCCACAAACCATTTTTTAATATCAGCGTATATAGATAAATCGTAAATACTATACTATTTTTGGAAAAATTTAGATTTTTTGAAAAGACTTCTATCCATAGCGCTTCTGGGTTTACTCTTGTACAACACGTTTGGACTAGCTGTTGCCGTGCTATGTTTTGATAGGGAATTTGAAACTGCCGAAAAGTCCGAAATTGCTTTAAAACACGAAGTTTTGGCCATTCCTGCGCCGTCTCTTCCTTATACGACTTCCTGGGAAAACGAAGATGGAACGGCCGGTCTGATCAAAAAAGATGGTGAATTTTACAATGTTGTTCATCAAAAAATCGAGAACGATACCCTGTTCGTTACACTCCAGTCCAACGCCTCGGCGCGTGAACGGTTCTTTGAGCTAGCGGGCAGTATGAATGATTTGCCGGAAAGTGATCTGGCTAAAAAATCACCATCTAAGCGAGCGCTGAAACTACTTAATGACCTGGTCAAAAGTTATTTGCCCATTGAAACGCGCTCACAGCTGGCCTTTGAATGCTATCAGCTGACCAATTCCGTTTCTTTCCCCGACTATTTCGCTTTATTACCATCTTCCCCCCGTCTGGCCGAATCGCCTCCGCCTGAATTGTCTTAGTTTTTAAGGACTTTATAAATAACTGTGGCTCAGCTTCCTGTTTGGGAATTGCTGCTGCTATGTTCCATTTTATCTTCTAAAATTCTAAGACAATGAAAAATATATTTACACTCCTGTTTACGGTGTGCCTTTTGATCACGCAATCTACAAATGATATTTTCGCCCAAGGCTGTGTGGCTATTCGCGGCATGAGCCATGCCGGCGCGACTTCTGCGGATTTCTTTAAACAACAAAACGGCAAATTCCAGGTGAATGCCGGATATCGCTTTTTCAGGTCATACAAACATTTCCGCGGCGACCATGAAGAGAAGGAGCGCGTGGAACAGGGAACGGAGGTGATTAATGTGGCGCATGCACTGGACTTAGGACTTACTTATCAGCCTAATATGCGTTGGTCTATTTCGGTAACATTGCCTGTTCAGCACAATGACCGCTCGTCGCTATACGAACATTATGGAAATGCTATTACTGCGAATCCGGAGCAAAAACGCTTTCATACAAGCTCCAAAGGAATTGGTGATTTGAGAATTTCTACAAGTTACTGGCTACGGGATCCCATGAAAATGCCGAAATTCAATGTTGCCATCGGCGGTGGCATTAAACTTCCAACTGGCGATAAGGCGGTGGAAGGTGAATTTCACAAACTGGACAAGGAAGGCAATGATTACACGATCGTAAAACCGGTGGATCAGTCGATCCAGCTTGGCGACGGCGCTGTCGGATTCTTTCTGGAAACGCAGGGATACCTTTCCTTTACGCCCCGGACGGCGCTATATTTCAACGGTTTCTATTTGTCCAATCCAAAAGAGCATAACGGCGTCAACCGGAACCCGCAATCGGCGACTATCGACCCCGTCGTAGGCTATTTCGCTGCCGTAGACCAATTTGCAGCGCGCCTTGGTGTAAGCCAGTCATTAGGTGGTGGATTTTCCGTATTGCTAGGCGGTCGCGCCGAAGGCGTTCCTTCTGACGATTTGATCGGCAGCAGCAAGGGTTACCGCCGTCCGGGATACGTAATTTCCGGCGAACCAGGCGTTGCCTACATCAAAAACAAATTTTCAGCATCCCTCTCCGTCCCCATCGCCCTCTACCGCAACAGAACGAAAAGCTATGCTGACAAGCAGGATGTTACTGGAAAATCGCATGGCGACGCTGCATTTGCAGATTATCTGATATCTTTTAGTGTAAGTCGCTGGTTTTAAAATCCCGGAGGGATACAACATCGGTAGCAAAAAAGGGCACGTGATAAACGTCAAATCCCGGAGGGATACAATATTGGTAGCAACAAAAGGGCGCGTGATAAACGTCAAATCCCGGAGGGATGAAACATTGTGCACAACGTTTCATCCCTCCGGGATTTGACGTTTATCATCATTTTGCATTTCTACCGATGTTGCATCCCTCCGGGATTTATCACTTCCAACTAGGCACAATCCGGCTTCCTTCTTCTGTTTCCTCAATGCTCAGATACGTTTGAATCTCCTGTTGCAGGTCTTCCACATGGCTGATGATGCCAACTATCCGATTCTCCTTCCGCAACGATTTCAGGGTTTCAAAAACAGTTTGCAATGCATTTTTATCCAACGAGCCAAAGCCTTCATCCAGGAAGAAGAAATTATGCTTCGAACCGTTCCTGACGTGAATGTGATCGGCAAGGGCTAATGCTAATGACAGCGCGGCCTGAAATTTCTGGCCGCCTGATAATGTTTTCAGCAAGCGCAAATGTCCGCCGTTGAGCAAATCGCGGACCCAGAAACTGTTGCCTTCGCCCAATTCCAGATGCAGCTGCTGATGCGTCATTTGATGGAAGCGATGGTTGGCGGCCTGGATGAGATTTTGGAGGTAAATGCTGGATGCATAATCCACAAAACCGCTGGAACGGAACAGCTTGGTAAGATCGTCCAGATGTTCTTTTCGTAATTGCAAACGGGCTTTTTCGGTTAGTAATGCTGCTTTTTTAGCCAGATCTTCGGCCATTTTTTTCAGTAACCGGTCCAATCCGCCTTCTTCTTTACGGAATGCATTGAGGTTTTCGGTTAATGTTTCCCTGGCCTTAATGACCGTTTCGTGCTGCTCAGGATCGTATTGCTGCTCCGTATTTTCCTTCAAAAGATTGTCCAGATCCCGTGAAGTCGTATCCAGAGCATATTTAAACGTCTCAATTGCTTTTCTTTCGGACTCAATCTGAATAGGCTTTTGCAAAATGGATTTAACCTGATCTTCGGATTCGAAATTGAATGCCCTTAACTGCGCCTCCACAGTGATTTGCAATTCAGCGAGGTCGCGCCGACTGGAATCCAATGTTGTTTTTAATGTCTGCTGGGCACCGGAGAGCACATCTTTTTCTTTCTGCACTCCATCAAGATCCTTTTCTGATTTTTCAAACAGGCTGGTGATTTCTTTATAACTGCTTTTAAAGGCTGTAATTTTTTCTAAAATTGCTGCTTTCGGTTGATCTTCAAATTCGCGCAGATTGACCTTTTGAAGTTGGCCTGCCAATGTTAGAACTGTGTTTTCAAAGCGCAGGATTTCATCTTTCAAACTTTGCAACGGCTTCTCAATCTTCTCCGTTTTTTCAAGATTCTCTGTTTCGATTTTCAAAGACAAAGCCTTAATCGCCGCGTCCGCCTCCTTTATTTCAGACTGATTTTTAGTAATCTCTGTAAAATGCTTTTCAAAACCCGCACGATCATTTTTATCAAATTTATTCCAAACAAAAAGCTTCTCATGTGCTTCAATCTGCATTTTTGCGTCCGTCCAGCGCTGCTTAATGGTCGCTTTCAGCTTTTCGAGATTGTCGATTTGATTGTAAATTCTTTCAACCGGCGCCTGGGATGTGCGGATGGCTTTTTCCTGCGCGGCTAATGTTGCAAGCACGCCTGCCGCAACTCTAATGTGCTCGCTAACAGCATGGTCCGCATGCAAAACAGCCGGATGATGCTCCGATCCGCACAGTGGACAAGGTTCGCCGTCCACAATCGCGCCTGCATATTGATACAATGCGAGTTTGGTATGAAGCGAAAGCAGTTCCCGGTTTTTATCCCTCGTTTCTGCTTCTGAATGAGTTAAAAATGTTTGGATAGACTGCTGAAAAGCTTCTAGTGTAGCATTTTCAGCAAGATTAAGCTGGAATTTGGAATTAATGTCGTCGATTTTCGCAATTAACATTTGTTGCTGGGCAGTAATGTCCGCCTGTAATGTTTCCGCTTCGGTTTTTACGGATTGCCGCTTTTCAATTAATGCATCGCAAGTCGTGAACCAGGCCTTGATCTCACTAATTTCCTGAATGTCCGAAAGGGCATTTTTACGCTGCTCATTTTCAGATTCTTTTTCCTGTTTCTGTTTGGTTAAGCGGGCTATGGATGCTTCTTTTTCTTTCAGTTGCTCATTTCCACGCGTTAACGCATCTTTCCTTTTTTCCGCAAAAACCCTGTTATCAAGGATTAGAATGATCTTTTCCAGCTCATCCGCCGTATCAAGCAGTTCTTCACGCTTTTCGTATTGCGGTTGCAGGCGGGTTAGTAACTCCTGTTGTTTTTCGGCCAGCCTTGTGAGCTCGTCCAGGCGTATTTTGTTGTTATCAACTATTTTCTGATCCCGGGCGATGCCGGCATTCAATGTATTTTTTTGATCTAAAATGGATTTGAAATGAATAGAGCACGTTTCGAAGATCTTCAACATCGCCTCCCGTTCCAGCATAACCGGACGCTCGGCTTCTAATGTTTGCAGCTGCGTTTGCAGCAACCTGACTTTTAAAGCGGTCAATTTCAATTTTTGAAATGCCGTTTCCAGTTCGGTTTGGATGCGCAGCTCTTCGCTTACTTTCTCGATTTCAAGCCTGACTTCTTCCCGCCGCTTTTCTTCCGCTGCCACCATTTCGCCTGTCACTTCGCCTACGCCTGTCAGCTGGCCGTCCACATTGGACATGGCGAGGTCATTTTGCTTGGTTAAGGAGCCAACATTCCGGCTCAAATCATATTTTTCGAGCTGAAAAAGCTCTTTCATCATCCGCGTCCGGTCGGCGTCGCGCAGCTCGATGAATTCCTGGAAACGGCCCTGAGGGATAATGATCGTGCGCCGAAAATTGTCATAGCTCAGGTCAATGATCGTTTCTGCATTCTCATTTTCCGGAAGCGGCACCCAGTTTTCGTCCTGCCACACATAGCCGCGACGGTCGAAGGTTTTTACGTCTTTGAAATTTTTACTATTCCGTTTTCCCCGAACGGTGAAACGGTAACGATCTCCATTTTTCCCTGCAATGCACTCAAAATCAATGGCTAACTCATCCGAACGGAGGTTCATCATGTTGTACGTGCGGTCGTCGCCCTTGCTATTGAGCCGCTCGGTGTCGCCGTACAAGGCGAATGTGATTGCTTCAAGTATGGATGATTTTCCGCTTCCTACCGCGCCAAAAATCCCGAACAATGATGCGTCCGTTAATGCATTAAAATGGATTTCCTGCTCGGTCTGGTAGGAATACAGACCTTTGATTTTGAGATAAATAGGGATCATGTGCTATAAACTTGCCAGCAGATCATCCAGATATTCCCGGCTGTTGCTTAGTCTTGGAACCTTGTTTTGTCCGCCCAGCTTGTGGAGTTTTCCCATCCAGGCATAGAATGTGCCCGATGGAACAAAATGGACTTTGGGCATCAGCAGCGCCATATCTTTGTATCGTTTGGCGTCGTAATCTGAATTAACTTCGCGCAACGCTTCGTCGAGCAAGGCGATGAAATGTTCGCGGTCGTCGGGCTCTTTGGTAAATTCAATGATCCACTCGTGCCTTCCGCGCGAGCCGTCGCCCATGTAAACGGGCCCGGCTGTGTAATTGGCCACCAGCGAATCGGTTTTTTGAGTTGCTATTTTAACTGCATAATCCGCATTCTCCACAATTACCTCCTCACCAAATGCATTGATAAAATGCTTCGTCCGGCCGCTTACTTTCAACCTGAATGGATAAGTTGAAGTAAATTTCACCGTGTCCCCAATCAGATAGCGCCATAAGCCAGCATTTGTAGAAATAACCAGCGCGTAATTTTTACCGATCTCAACCTCATCCAAAAGCAACGCCTTCGGATGCGGCTTACCGACTTCTTCAACGGGCACAAACTCGTAAAAAATGCCATAATCCAGCATTAACAGCATTTCCCCAACGCGATTTACGTCGTCCTGGATGGCAAAAAACCCTTCGGAAGCACTGTAAGTTTCGAGATATAAAACCTGGTCGGAAGGGAAATATTTGGTCATAAAGAGATCCCTGTATGGCTCAAAAGAAACCGCGCCGTGGACGAAAACCTCGAAATTAGGCCAAACTTCAAGCATATTTTTCTTGCCCGTCAGTTCGAGAATCTGATCCAGCAGCACAATGGTCCACGTTGGAACGCCGAGAATGCTTGTTACATCCTCCTGAGAGCATATGGACGCCATTTTTTCCAATTTGCTTTCCCAATGATCCATTAAGGCAACATCCAGCGGCGGCGTTCGCATAAACTCGGCCCAGGAAGGCAGATTTTGCATAATAACCGCCGAAACGTCGCCGATTTGGGTGTAATCATCAAATGGATTGGCATGCAATGTGCCCCCTATCGACAAACCTTTACCATCAAAAACCCGCGTATCAGGCCGGTTATTGATAAGCAATGTCATCATATCCTTACCGCCTTCGTAATGGCATTCTTCCAGCGCCTCGGGCGAAACGGGCAGGAACTTGCTTCTTGCATTGGTAGTCCCGGAAGACTTTGAGAACCAGTCGATCTGCGACGGCCACATCACATTCGGCTCACCCCGCAGGACGCGTTCAATATAGGGATAAATTTCTTCGTAAGTTGAAACGGGCACCTGGTCCTGGAACTCTTTGACATTCCGGATCTGGCCATAATTGTATTTACTCCCCCATTCCGTATAACGCGCGGTTTCAATTAATTCAGAAAAAACGCGCTCCTGGGTTTCAATCGGGTTTTTCATAAACTGCTCGATCCTTTCGAAGCGTCGCTTCAAAAACCAGACAGTCATATCGTTAACCAGCTTCATGAGTCAATCAGTTAGGAACTTTGGCATTGCATCGGCATTGCATTCGCATTGCAATTTGTAAAAATAGCAATAAAAAATGGTGGGAGAACAGTTTGAACATGTTCCTCCACCATTCATTTCAGGATAAGCCGGTTAAGACCTCGTGCTGAACTTTCTATAAATAAAGAGCAGAATTACCGCCCCCAAAATCGCTATAAAAAGACTTCCGATATTGAAACCATCCACTGTTCCGTAGCCCAGCATGGAAGAAATCCAGCCACCTATGACTGCACCCGCGATACCAATCAAAATGGTGACGATAAAGCCGCCCGGATCTTTTCCTGGGTGAATGGCTTTTGCAATTGCGCCCGCAATGAGGCCGACGATGATCCATGTTATGATTCCCATAAAGCTCAGTTTAGTTTAATGTTTGTTTGCAGCATTAATTACAAAAACTGTGCCCTCGGAAATCTATTTATCATAGAACATATTGCTGCCGCCTGCTTTCCGGCTTATTGTCGATATAATCTCCTGATCCTCTTCCTCCTGCACTGTCCGGGCATTTTTTTGTCTGACAATGCGGTTTCCGGTGATCTTGAAAAGCGCCTCACCCAGCAAAGGATCTTTGGGATTCCCGTAAGGATAAAGCAGGTTGCCCTCGCTCGCCGCAATGTCCGGCGTAAAACCGATGCTGTAATCCGACTTTTTATCCTTGTTCAAAGATTTTGAAACAATAGGCTGCAAGCCCCATTTTACTTTCTTTTTGGAATCTGTCAACGTCACCGAACCTACATTCTTGCCAACCGTTTTCCCGCCAACGAGCGTCACATTCATATAAGGTTTCAAACCGTTGATCAGCAACTCACTCGCGGAAGCCGAGCGTGAAGACACCAGGAAAACCACGTCATTCAGCTGATTACCAATGTTCTGGCTTTTGCTGGCAAACTTGTCATAGAAATAAGTTTCACCGAATTTCTTCATGTTTGTCTCCGTAACCTCCGTGTTGTATTCTTTGTAATAAAAAATATCACTGGCCGTCGCTTTGGCGATAAGACTCGCAAAGTTGGTCGCTGAACTCACATAACCACCCGGATTATAGCGCAAGTCCACGATCAACGCATTGACATTCGCATCTTTGAATTTGGTAAAAATAGCATCCAGCTTCTTGTCATATTGCTTGTTGTCGGCTTGGTAAGGCTCTGGAATAAACTGATGGTAAACCACATAGCCGATCCGGTTTGCGCCAATGTTGTAAAGCGTGTCAAAGAAAACAGGATCTTCCTGCAACACCACCGGCGTAACTTCACGCTTGGTTGTCCCGTCCGTCAAAACACCATCGGCGGAGAGCGTTGCCAATGTATAAGTGAGCTTCTCCTGCGAATTCAGTAGTTTGCTGTAATTGCTGCCGGTAAGTTTCTGATCGTTAATGCTGTTAAAAATATCGCCCCTTTTGAAGCCCGCTTTGGCCGCAGGGGAATCGGGCAGCACGTAAAGCACCACGCCGATCACATTCTGGGTGCCTGTTGGGAAATAAGTCAGCTTATATTCCATCCCGGACGCCTTCGACTGGCCTCCCAGGGATGCTTCCAGCTCCTCGGCGCTTTCCTGTATCCAGGAAAACCGGTCGCCGTCGGGCCGCAATGTGGCGTCGTATTTATAAAGCAATGATTCAAAAAACGAGGCGGGATCTTTGGTATAATCTGGCTTGGTGGTCATGTCATCATTCCAGTAATACCAATATTTCATGTTCTCATAAATCCACTGATTCGTCTCCGTTTCAGTCGCGGGATCCACGTTTTTTTCTTTGCAAGAAATCACCGCCGCACTTGTCAGCAGGATGGCCAGAAATAGTTTTATTTTCATAAACGGCTATGCATTTTCTAAAAATACCTGCTCTATAATGTCACAAGCCTCATTCATTTGTTCTTCGTTGATGACCAAAGGCGGCGCAAAGCGGATTTTGTTACCATGCGTCGGCTTACATAACAACCCTTTTTCCATCATTTTGTAACAAAGATCCATGGCCGTGTGGCTGTCTTCCGTATCATTGATCACGATCGCATTCAAAAGACCCTTTCCTCTAACGACTTCAATCAGAGAACATTGCTTTTGCAAATCCATTGTTCTGTTTCTGAAAAGCTGGCCCATTTTCTCCGCATTATCCGCGAGATTTTCGTCAATAACAACCTGCAAAGCGGCCACCGTGACGGCACAAGCCAGAGGGTTTCCGCCATATGTCGAACCGTGCTCGCCCGGCGCGATCGTCAGCATCACTTCATCATCCGCCAATGCTGCAGAAACAGGCATTACACCTCCTGAAAGTGCTTTTCCAAGCACCAGAATGTCCGGCTTAACGCCTTCCCAATCGCAGGCAAGACGTTTCCCTGTTCGCCCGATGCCAGTTTGCACTTCGTCGGCGATGAAAAGCACATTGTATTTGGTACAAAGGTCCCGGACGCCTTTGAGATAACCCTCCTGAGGAACTACGACGCCAGCCTCGCCCTGGATCGGCTCGACCATAAAACCTGCAATGTTCGGATCGGATTTAAATGCATTTTCTAATGCTTCGAGATCATCAAAAGGGATTATCTCAAAACCTGGCAAAAACGGCCCGTAATCATTCGTGCTCGAAGGGTCGGTGGAAGCAGAAATCGCAGCCAATGTTCTTCCCCAGAAATTGCCCGAAGCGTAAATCGTTTTGGCCTTATTGGGCTCAATTCCTTTTACTTTATAAGCCCATTTTCTCGTCAGCTTCAATGCCGTTTCCCCGCCTTCCACGCCGGAATTCATCATTAATGCTTTATCAAAGCCAAAATACTCACAAAGAAATTTCTCACATTCACCCAGCTTATCATTATAAAAAGCCCGCGAAGTAAGCGTCAGCTTCTGCGCCTGCGCAACCATCGCCTCTACGATTTTCGGATGACAATGTCCCTGACTAACAGCACTATAAGCAGACAGAAAATCCAGATATTGTTTCCCTTCCACATCCCACACATGCACACCCAGCCCACGTTCCAGCACGACAGGCATCGGCTTATAATTATGCGCCCCATAGCGATATTCCAGTTCCATCGCAGCCCGCGAAGCATTCAATTCAATTGTGTCTGTATAGTTCGTCATTCCTGAAGTTAGGTTGGTTTTATATGTTATGTAAAAATAAGGAAAAGCTTGAATCATCCGCTGTTCCGGCGTAGCTTTGCAGGATAATCTCAAGGGGTGCCCTACCGAACGGGCTGAGATCAAACCCATGAACCTGATCCGGGTAATGCCGGCGTAGGGAGAGAAAAAGCAACCATTTGATAGGTGGCCCCTGCCTGTTGTAACCCAAAAATCGCAATGCGAAACGTTACTACCTATCTGTTTATATTCATAATCACCACATTATCATTCCGTTCTGCGTTCGCGCAACGCTCCATTTCCGGCCGCGTTACCGATGCGGAAGATGGAAAACCACTGCCCGGCGCAACCATCAAGGCAGGTGAAATCCGCGGCACGCAGACCGATGGTTCAGGGAATTTCAGCTTAAAGAACATTGCAGAGAACATCGCCATCCTCGAAGTTTCCTACATCGGTTACCAAACTCAAAAATTACCCCTTTCTTCCGAAAACCAATTGGAAATAAAGCTTTCCAAAAGCACTTTCCAGGCGGATGAAGTGATCATTAACGCCACCCGCGCCAACGACAAATCGGCCATGGCATACAGCACGGTTTCTGCCGAAGCTATTGATAAACAAAATCTTGGACAGGATTTACCCGTTCTGCTCAACTTCACGCCTTCGCTCGTGAGCACGAGTGATGCGGGTGCGGGCATCGGTTACTCGGGCATCCGCATCCGCGGCTCGGATGCGACGCGCATTAATGTGACGGTAAACGGGATTCCTTACAATGATGCCGAAAGCCAGGGTGTTTTTTGGGTTAATATGCCGGATTTTGCTTCGTCGGTTAGCAGCATTCAAATCCAGCGTGGCGTGGGCACTTCTACCAATGGCGCAGGGGCTTTCGGTGCTTCGGTGAACATTAATACAAATGCATTCCGCGAAGAAGCTTATGCGGAGCTGAACAATTCTTATGGCTCATTCAATACATTCAAAAACACATTGAAAGTCGGTTCCGGGCTGATTAAGGATAAATTCACCTTTGATGCGAGACTATCGCGGGTGTCTTCGGATGGTTATGTGGACCGGGCTTCTTCGGAATTGCATTCTTATTATTTGTCGGGAGGCTTTTTTGGTAAAAAGAGTTTTGTGCGGGTAAATGTGTTTTCGGGCAACGAGCGGACTTACCAATCCTGGAATGGCGTGCCGGAAGCCAAGTTGCGCGGCGATCGGGAAGGCGTTTTGAGCTATATTGATCGCAATGGTCTGGGCGAAAAAGATGCGCAGAACCTGCTCGATTCGGATAACCGGACTTACAATTCCTACACTTATAAAAACGAGGTGGATAATTACCGCCAGGATCATTACCAGATCGTTTCATCGCATAATCTGAGCGATAAATGGATCTTTAACCTCAATGCATTTCTGGTTCGCGGCTTGGGTTATTATGAGCAATCCAGAATGGGCGACGATTACAGCAATTACAATTTGCCCAATGTGGTTATCGGCCAGGATACGCTTACGAGCACGGATCTGATCCGTCGCCGCTGGCTGGATAATTACTTTTACGGCTCTACATTTTCATTGGAATACAACAGTTTTAAAAAGCTGACTGCAAGCTTTGGCGGCGGTTATAACAAATATGACGGCGACCATTATGGCCGAATTGTGTGGGCGCGCAATGCCGGGAACATTGAAAACGACCATCAATATTATTACAGCAAAGGCATTAAGAAGGATTTTAACATTTACGGAAAGGTTTACTATCAGCTGACGCCCAAACTCAATGCGTTCGCCGATTTGCAGTTCAGAAGTGTAAGTCACAACATTAAGGGAACGGACAATGATCAGATCGCCCTGGCAACGGATGAAGCCTATTCATTTTTTAATCCAAAAGCTGGCTTAACCTATCAGTTGGCGGATCAAAGTTCAGTTTATGCCTCTTATAGCGTAGGAAACCGCGAGCCTAACCGGGATGATTTTACTTCATCAACGGCTGGTTTATTTCCAAAAAGCGAACGACTGCAGAATGTGGAAGCAGGTTTCAAAACGCAGCGCGGCATCTGGGCTTTCTCGGCGAACTATTATTTGATGGCTTATAAAAATCAACTCGTATTGACCGGCCAGATCAATGACGTGGGCAACGCTATCCGAGTAAATGTGCCAAAAAGTTACCGCATGGGCATCGAGCTGGAAGGTGCCATTGCATTAAGCAAAACCTTGAAATGGAATGTAAACGCAACATTCAGCCAAAATAAGATCAATAATTTCACCGAGTATGTCATCAATTACGACACCGGCGATTACAACATGATCAACCACGGAAAATCCGACATTTCTTTCTCGCCCAACGCCATCGCCGGAAGCCAGCTGACTTACATTATCAGAAAAGACCTGGAACTGGCATTGCTAAGCAAATATGTAAGCAAGCAATATCTGGACAACACATCATCTGAAACCCGCAAGCTGGACGCTTACTTTACCAATGACGTCCGCCTTTCCTGGACGATCCGACCAACCTGGGCGAGAGAGATTTCCTTCAATTTGCTGGTCAATAATGTGCTGGAAGAAAAATACGAATCCAACGGATATACGTACGGATATTTCGCAGGCGGCGCATTAACGCAGGAGAATTTTTACTTCCCGCAAGCAGGCAGGAATTTTCTGGTTGGGGTGAATTTTAGGTTTTGATATGCCGCTTTCTGCCTAACTTTGCCGCATGGAATTGAAAAATGATCTTTTGCTTCGGGCGGCGCGTGGGGAGAAAACGGAACGCACGCCTGTTTGGATGATGCGGCAGGCGGGTCGGATTTTGGCTGAATACAGGGCCGTTCGCGAGAAGGCCGGAAGTTTTATAAAGTTGGCAACAACGCCGGAAATGGCGGCTGAGGTTACATTACAACCTGTTGATTTGCTGGGTGTTGATGCAGCCATTATCTTTTCTGACATTCTGGTGATTCCCGAAGCGATGGGACTGCCTTATGAAATGGTAGAAAAAAGCGGGCCGATTTTCCCGGCAACGGTTCATACGATTCAAGATCTTGACAGACTGCACATTGCGGAGCCGGAAACGGATTTGAAATATGTGCTGGATGCGATTAAGCTTACAAAAGAAGGCTTATACGGACGTGTTCCACTGATCGGTTTCGCGGGCGCGCCATTCACGATTTTCTGTTACATGACAGAAGGCAAAGGCTCCAAAACATTCTCCGTTGCTAAAAAACACCTTTACGCGGATCCTGAATTCTCGCATTTATTACTTCAAAAAATAACGGATAGCACCATTGCTTACCTCAAAGCGCAGGTTGTAGCAGGCGCTAACCTGGTCCAGATCTTCGATTCATGGGCCGGAATCCTATCTCCTGAGCAATACAACACATTTTCTTTGCCCTATATCAAGCAGATCTGTGACGCCATTGATGAAGTGCCCGTTACAGTTTTTGCCAAAGGCGCA
This sequence comes from Dyadobacter sp. CY327, assembly GCF_021390415.1. NCBI lineage: Bacteria > Pseudomonadati > Bacteroidota > Cytophagia > Cytophagales > Spirosomataceae > Dyadobacter > Dyadobacter sp. CY327. The sequence continues at coordinate 171,828 of NZ_JAJUXJ010000008.1, forward strand.
TTCTTCGCGCGGAAGGCGATTAGCGAGCTGAATTGCGCAGTGGTTGGCCTGGATTGGAACATGGACATTGCCGAGTCGCGCGAGCTGATTCCTAATAAAACGTTGCAGGGAAATCTGGATCCCTGCGTGCTGTATGCTTCATATGACCAGATCCGGAAAGAGGTTAAAAATATGGTGCAACAATTTGGCACACAGCGCTATATCGCTAACCTGGGCCACGGGGTTTATCCGGACACTGATCCTGATAAGGTGCGTTGTTTCATCGAATCGGTTAAAGAATTTTCTTCCTAGTCACTCCTTTTTATGTCTTTACCCAAAACAAAATGCATCTTCCTCGACCGCGACGGAGTGCTGAATGAGGATTGCCCGGATTATTTATACGAACTGGAAAAACTGGTGATTCCCGAAGGCGTTCCGGAGGCGCTTAAAGCATTTAATAAAGCAGGATTTCTGCTCATTGTGGTGACGAATCAGGCGGGGATTGCGAAAGGGCTTTACACGGCAACTAATGTTCATGCGATCCACGAAGCGATGCAAAAAGTCTCCGATAATGCATTGGACGACCTTTATTTCTCGCCTTATCACCCGAGCGTTTCAGGCGTTTCGCTTTCCCGCAAACCAGGCTCGCTTATGCTGGAAAAGGCGATTGCAAAATATAATATAGACGTAACACAGTCCTGGATGATCGGGGACCGTGACAGGGATATGGAGGCTGGGAAAAATGCGGGTGTGAGAACAATTCAGATTGTTCCCGAAAATGAAGCTTCAACTGGCGATTTTGCTGCTGTAAGTTTATTTGAGGCAGCTAAAATAATCCTGGAAGGTAAAATTTAGACTCTTTCAGCTGCGACCGACTGCGTAATTTTCTGCGTAGAACCGTAAGCCGGGCAAGCATGTTTGGTGCAAGATGCAAATGCAAGCGAACCGCAAATAGTAAGGAGAAGTAATAACTTTTTCATTTTCCTGTTCGTGTAAAAATTTTGTCACCGCAAAAATATAAAAAATAATTCTTTGAATGAGCGTTTTAGTTGGACTAATAACGAACTCATTCAAAGAACTTTATATCAAAGGTCAGATTTTTGTTTCGACCAATTCTTCCTCTTCGTCAATCGGCTGCATTTCCGTTCCGACATTCTTTTCAGGAACCACAAACGATTCTTCTTTAAAGCCTAAAATTTTAAGCATCGAATCGCTGTTCTGCTCTTCTGCAAAAACGCGCGTTACAATCTTGCCATCTTCGTCCTTATCCACCAAAACGTGTTTAGGGGCCGGGATCAGGCAATGCTGAATGCCGCCATAACCTCCCAGAGATTCCTGGTAAGCGCCGGTATGGAAGAATCCGATGTATTGTTTTTCCGAATCTTCTTCAAAAATCGGCATATACAAGTCAGCGCTGTGCATTTCGCTGTTGTAGAAATCCTGCGAATCACACGTTAATCCACCGAGATTGACCTTTTGATAAGGACTATCCCAGTTATTGATCGGCAGCATGATGTATTTCTGGTTCATGCCCCACGAATCGGGAAGCTGCGTAATGAACGAGCCGTTGATCATATACCAGAGCTCCTTATCATTTTGCAGTTTCTTGTCAATGATTTCATAAATCACCGCGCCGCTTTCACCCACAGTATAACTGCCGAATTCCGTAAAAATATGTGGAACAGGCACATTGTTCTTGTTACAGATCCACTGAATGTTCTCAATGATCTCGTCGATCATCTGCTGATAATCGTAGCCAGCCTGCAAAGAAGTCTGAATTGGCAAGCCGCCACCAATGTCGATGGAATCCAGTTCAGGACAAATTTTCTGCATTTCGCAGTATTTGAACATAAACCGGGTTAATTCACTCCAGTAATAAGCACTGTCCTTAATCCCCGTATTAATAAAGAAATGCAGCATTTTGAGCTTAAACCGAGGATTCGGTTCAATTTTCTCCTTATAAAGCTGTTGCACGTCATTATAACGGATCCCCAGACGCGACGTATAAAAAGCAAAATTCGGCTCCTCATCCGTTGCAATACGCATCCCAAAATTGACCGTATCGGCTGTAACCTGCTGTTCGTATGATTCAATTTCTTTGAGGTTATCCAAAATGGGGATAACATTGAACCCTTCGTTGATCAACTCGCTGAGATACTGCGTGTAACGTGGCAGCTTGTAACCATTGGCAAGCACGTAAGTGTTTTTGGTTACCTTACCCCGGCGATACAATTCGCGGATAATGGGAACATCAAAAGACGAAGAAGTTTCGAGATGTATATTATGCTTCAAAGCCTCTTCCAGCACGAAGCTGAAATGCGAAGATTTGGTGCAATAACAATAAGTGTAGCTTCCTTTGTAATTATGTCTTTTGAAAGCATTCCGAAAAAACATGTTTGCGTTCTCGATATGCTCCCCTATTTTCGGCAAATAATTGATTTTTAACGGCGTACCATGTTCTTTGATGATATCCATCAGTGGTACATTGTTGAACAGCAACTCATTATTATCAACATTGAACTCCATTGTAGGAAACTCGAATGTCTGCTGAATCAGGTCAATGTAGCTTTTCATTGATTTGTTTGTCGCGATAGCAATTAGTGAATTGGAAGTTAATAACTAAGACAAAAGACCCGAAAATTGGTCAGAATATGTGTCATTTCCAAACATCAGCAAGATGTAAATCATTCCCTCACCGGCGCATTTTATCTGGGTATTTGCCAAGTTCATACCTGAAATTTTCCGCTTAATAAGTTTTTGATTGGTCAAACGGACAATACGGACCTACTTTTGAGCTTCTCAGTGCTGGTATGCTATTATAACCGTCTGAATGCAAGCACATAGGGAACACCAGAAAACTTTCAGCATTTTCAAAGTTTTCTTAGTTTATTTCGAGCTAATATTTCAAATTTGCTTTCGTGAAAGAGCGAATTATAAAATCAGCCCTAAGTCTGTTCTGGCGCTATGGAATCAAGAGCGTTACCATGGATGATATTGCCAAAGATCTGGGGATTTCAAAACGGACCATTTACCAGCATTATTCCGACAAAGAGGCCATTCTGGCATTGGTGATCCAGAAAGAAATCATGGATCAGAAGTGTGAGATTGAGAAACTGGAAGAAAAAGCAGCCAATCCAATCGAGCAGATCATGCATTCATCGACGCAAATGCAGAACACACTTTCTGAAATGAACCCGGCCTTATTATATGATCTGAAAAAATATTACCCGAAGGCTTGGGAGCAGTTTGAAACGTATAAGCATGAGTTCCTGCTTAAAAACATCCGCGAAAACCTGGTAAGTGGCATTGAGCAGGGCCTTTACCGCCCTGATATCGACGTGGATATTCTCGCGTTGCTCCGCATAGAACAGATTGTGCTGGCTTTCGACCCGACCGTTTTTCCACAAAAAAAATTCAGTATGATGCATACCCAAATGCAGTTCCTGCTCCACTTTTTGAGAGGAATTTTATCAGAAAAAGGATTTGAATATTACAACACCATAAAAGACAGATCAGCAATTGAAATCAATACCCATGAAAAATGAACAAATAATACGCCGCAGCCTGATGCTGCTGGCGATTTTACTCGCCTTCGGTCCGCTCCGCGCGCAGGATTTCTCCCTGGAACAAGCCGTCGATTATGCGGTTAAGCATAATTTGAACATTAAAAATGCACAGTTGGATGCCCTTTCTGCGGAAGCAAGAATTGGTGAAATCAGGGCGGCGGGATTGCCTCAGTTGAGTGCGGCCGTTTCGGTGACCAACAACATTATTATCCCCCGGTTTTTCCTGCCTGCCAATGCGTTTGATCCCACAGCTCCTGCCGACGCGCCTCCCGCTGCGGTTGAGTTCGGGATTCCGTGGCAAGGTTCGGCTTCTGCCAATCTGAACCAGCTTATTTTCAACGGTTCTTATTTTATTGGTCTAAAAGCCGCGGCAACCTATCGTGAGCTGGCGCAGAAATCGACTACTTCTTCGAAAGTGCAAGTGGCTGAGTCGGTTACCAAGGCCTATTATTCCGCACAAGTTGCGGAGGAACGTGCCAAGCTCCTGGATCTGAACATTTCGCGCGTGGATTCACTGATGCGTGAGACCAAAGCGATGAATGCCAGCGGATTTGTGGAGCTTCTGGATGTTAACCGTTTGGAAGTGCAGATCAATAACCTGCAAACCGAGCGCCAGAAAGTGCAGAACCTGATCGAGCTTAGCTATGCTTTATTGAAATACCAAATGGGAATGCCTGCTAATGAGCCGATTAAGCTGACGGACGACATTAATGCGGTTAATGTGGATTCGCTGAGAGCAGAACTTGGCAACCCGGATCTTAATTATGAAAACCGCATCGAATATTCATTGCTGAACACGCAGGAAAAACTGGCCGGACTGGACCTTCGCAATGTCAGGAGCGGATATCTGCCTAGCCTGTCGGCTTCGGTGGGATATGGATATAATGCCGGTTATGATAAATTCTCGCAGCTTTTTACCGACAATTGGTACAACAACATGGTGCTGACCGTGAACCTGAACATTCCGATTTTTGATGGTTTTTCTAAAAGATACCAGATCAACCAGAAAAAGATCGCCATTGATAAGGTCAAAAACAGCCAGACACTGCTGAAACAGTCAATCGATCTGGAAAATAACCAGGCGAGCATTAACATTAAAAATGCATTTGCAACCCTGGAAACGCAGAAACGCAACCTGACGCTGGCCGAGGAAATTGTAAGGGTTTCAAAAATCAAATACAAAGAAGGCGTTGGGTCAAACATTGAGGTGATCAATGCGGAATCTTCCCTGAAAGAAGCGCAGACCAATTACTTCACCGCATTGTATGATCTGATGATCGCAAAAGTGGACCTGAGCAGAGCCAAAGGCGAACTTTATACTGAAAAATAAGCATCACATTAACACGAAAACAAAACTTGAAACTGCTATTTACCTACATCATGAAACGACATATTTTAATTATTACAGCCATGACCGTCCTGCTTTCAGCATGCGGCGGAGGAGAAAAGAAAGAAGGCGTGGCAGGCAAGAAAGAAGAGCTTGCCAAGCTGAAAGCGGAGCGTGCAGAGACCGAGAAAAAGATTAAAGCGCTTGAAATTGAGATCACAAAAATGGATCCAAACAAAGCCGCCGAAGCGAAAGTAAAACCCGTTAGCATTGACACATTAAATGCTGAAACATTCCGTCACTACGTAGAATTGCAGGGAACTGTGGACGCTAAAAACAATGTGTTGGTTACGCCAAAATCGGGCGGCGCTGTGGTGGCCATGTATGTAAAAGAAGGCGATTACGTGAAGGCCGGAGGCATTATTGGTAAAATCGACAACAGCATTCTGACGGAATCTATCGAGGAGCTGAAAACGCAAATGTCGCTTGCCAACACGATCTATGAAAAGCAAAAAAACCTCTGGGACCAGAAGATCGGAACGGAGATTCAATATCTGCAAGCCAAAAACAACAAAGAGGCTCTGGAAAGAAAGATGAGCACTTTGAATGCGCAATTATCGCAGACCAACATTGTGTCGCCAATGGCCGGTGTTGTAGATATGGTCAATGTGAAAGTGGGAGAAATGGCTTCTCCGGGCGTAGGTGTGGTTAGGATTGTGAATCTGAGCAATCTGAAAGTAATTGCAAAAGTGTCTGACACTTACGCCGCCAGCGTGAAAAAAGGCGATGAAGTGATCGTGAAATTTCCGGATTTGAAAAAGGAATATAAAGCCAGGATCACTTTCGTAAGCACGGCTGTGGACCCATTGTCGCGCACATTCACGATTGAAGCCAATCTGCCAACGAGCAAGGACATTAAGCCTAATATGATGGCACAAGTTCAGATCAATGATGCGATCAGCAAAAACGCGCTGGCGATCGATCAGAATTATGTTCAGAGCACTGAAAAAGGAAATGTTGTATATGTGGCTGTAACCGAGGGCAATAAGAAAGTAGCCAAGGCAAAAGAGGTGAAAACGGGATTGAGCTACAACGGAAAAGTTGAAATTCTTTCGGGCCTCACCGCGGGCGACCAGCTGATCACATTGGGTTACCAGGAAGTCTCCGACGGTCAGCCGATAAGCTATTAAGGGCTATTTATCTCATTCAACATTAGCTATTTATGAAATTCGAAGAATATAAAACCTTAGGCTTTACCAACTGGTGCGTAGAGAATCGGACGACGATTTACATCTTTACGTTTATCATTACGCTTGCCGGGTTTATGGTCTATAATAACCTGCCCAAAGAGCAGTTTCCGGATATCAAGATCCCGCAGATCTATATCAACACGATTTACTTCGGAACGGCGCCAGCGGATATTGAAAACACGATCAACAAACCCATCGAAAAGCAGCTGAAATCGCTGAATGGTGTTAAAAAGATCAAGTCAAATGCATTGCAGGATGTGTCTGTAATCCTGGTAGAATTTACGCCGGATGTGGCCGTGGAGGTCGCATTGCAGCGAGTCAGGGATGCGATTGACAAGGCTAAAACCGATTTGCCGCAAAACCTGGATTCGGGCCCCACGGCCCAGGATGTGAACTTCTCGGAGTTCCCGATCATGAACGTGAACATTGCGGGTAACTTCTCGTTGAAACAGTTGAAGCAATACGCAGAAGATTTGCAGGACGGAATTGAAGCATTGCCGGAAATTACGCGTGTGGATATTCTGGGTGCATTGAACCGTGAAATTCAGATCAATGTAAACCTGGACCGCATGAAATCATCCGGTCTGACATTCTTCGACGTGCAAAGTGCCATTCAGAGTGAAAATATCAACGTTTCGGGCGGTGAACTGAATGTACAAGGTGTGCGCAGGACGCTTCGTGTAAAGGGTGAGTATACCAATGTTGCCGATATGGCGAACATTCGCATCCGCACCGCAACCGGCGCAACCGTTCGCTTGGGCGACGTAGCTGAGGTTTCCGACAACTTTGAAGAACAGCAGGATTTTGCACGTTTGGCCAATAAAACGGTAATCACATTGAACGTCATCAAACGTTCCGGTGAAAACCTCGTGGACGCTGCCGACAAAATTGAGAATGTAATTGCGGACTTTAAAGAAAACCGCTTTCCTCCGGGCTTAGATGTAAAAATCACAGCCGATCAATCCATCCAGACGCGCGCTGATCTGCATGACCTTATCAACACGGTTGTGCTTGGATTTATCTTCGTGGTAATGGTGCTTATGTTCTTCATGGGTGTCCGTGACGCAATTTTCGTAGGACTTTCCGTACCGCTTTCCGCGCTCGTTGCATTCGTAATGATGCCGATCATCGGGCCGCTGGTAGGAACAGAATTTACATTGAACACCATCGTTCTTTTCGCCTTCCTGCTAGGGATCGGGCTTGTGGTGGATGATGCGATCGTGGTTATTGAAAACACACACCGCTTGTTCAACAACCATAAAGACTGGACAATCCAGCAGGCTGTAAAAGCGGCGGCGGGTGAAGTGTTTATTCCCGTACTTTCCGGAACATTAACGACCATCGCGCCATTCTTCCCGCTGCTTTTCTGGACGGGCATAGTCGGGGAATTTATGAAATTCATGCCGCTGACGCTCATTATCACGTTGGGAGCATCACTTTTTGTGGCTTATGTAATGAACCCCGTTTTCGCCGTTTCGTTTATGGGCCGCCATGATGATGAGAAGGAAGCGCACGACACCAGCTTCAAGGGAATCCGTCGGCCATTAATTATCCTCGCAGTGGCAGCGATAATCGGTTATCTGATCGACCGCGGTGTGGGTAACTTCTTCGTATTTATCCTGATCCTTTGGATTTTCAATCATTATATTCTGACACCAAGAATCCTTGTTCCATTCCAGGACCGCTTATTACCAGCTTTGAAAAACAACTATCGTAAGCTGATCGACTGGCTGTTGCGCGGATGGAGACCGGTTGTCGCGATTGCAGTTGTATTCGGACTTTTGATCTTCACATTTGTCCTGACCGGCATTGTGCAGCCCAAAGTACTTTTCTTCCCAAGCGGTGACCCGGATTATGTGTATGTGTACAATAAAATGCCAATAGGCACTGATGCGCGTGTGACGGATTCTGTGACCAAGATCATTGAAAAGAAGGTTTTTGATGTTTTGGAAAAAGAAAAAGCCATGGATATGGTGAACTCGGTAATTGCCAACGTGGGTAAAAACGCCGGTGACCCTTACAACCCAGACCGCGCCGCAACCCCGCACAAATCGAAAGTTACCGTAGCATTTGTTTATGGAACAGAACGCGGGGGACGTTCATCAGAAGCCATTTTACGCAAGATTCGCGAAGCAGTGAAAGGCATCCCGGGAGCGGAAATTTCAGTAGAACGCGAAGCTGTTGGGCCACCGACGGGTAAGCCTATTTCAATTGAGATTTCGGGTGATGATTTTGAAGTGCTTCAAAAACTTGAAAAAAGTGTTTTGCAAAAAGTACAGCAATCGGGCATTGAAGGGATTGACCAGCTGCGTTCGGATTTGGTAACGAACAAGCCAGAGATCGTCATCGACATTGACCGTGAAAAAGCTCAGCGCGAAGGCATTAGTTCGCAGCAAATCGCCCTAGCCGTCCGCACCGCACTTTTCGGTCTGGAAGTTTCCAAATTCCGCGACGATAAGGACGAATATCCGATCATGGTAAGGCTTGAAAAAGACGATCGCGAGCAAATTGAGAAGCTTTTGAGTCTGAACGTGGTTTACCGCGACATGAATATGGGCGGTGCATTGCGCCAGGTTCCAATCACGTCGGTGGCTAACATTCATTATTCCACAACATTCAGCCAGATCAACCGCCAGGACCAAAGCCGGATCGTAACATTAGGCTCGGACGTTTTGCCGGGTTACAATGCCAACGAAATCGTGGGACAAATTCAGGCATTGATTGAGGATATGGAAGTTCCGAATGGTTATATTATCAAAATGGGTGGTGAACAGGAAGAGCAAAACGAATCCATGGCGTTCCTCGGAACCGCATTTGGTGCCGCGATCCTGCTGATTTACCTGATCCTCGCCACGCAGTTCAACTCGGTTGTGAAGCCATTCATTATCTTCTTCACTATCCTGTTATCACTGATCGGTGTATTGCTCGGCTTTATCATCTTCAAAAAGGATTTTTCTGTGATCATGTCCGGTGTGGGGATCATTGCACTGGCCGGGATTGTGGTGAAAAACGGGATCCTGCTCATTGAGTTTATCGAAGAGCTCCGCGGGCGGGGTTACCCGATGCGCGAAGCCATTATCGAAGGCGGGGCGATCCGTTTAACACCAGTATTGCTGACCGCCTCGGCCGCCGTACTTGGACTTGTTCCGCTTGCATTGGGTATCACAGTCGATTTCGTAGGTCTGTTCAGAAACCTCGAACCGCACCTCATCATCGGCGGCCCGAGCTCCATTTTCTGGAACATTCTCGCCTGGACCATCATCTTCGGACTAACATTCTCGACGATACTTACATTGATCATGGTTCCGTGCATGTATTATGTAAACGAGCGTGTGCGGGATAAGTGGTTCAGAAAAGGGAAGCAAGAGGTCGTGAACCCGAATTGGCAGAACGAAACCATTTAGCAAATAAAAGATTTACTGCCTGTTTCAATTTTTTTCAAATTGGAATAGGCAGTATTCCAAAAATTCCTAGATTTGCAACCCCAAAGAGTTCGGGATCTGAGTCAGCTCAGTCTCATTTCGGGATGTAGCGCAGCCCGGTAGCGCACTAGCATGGGGTGCTAGGGGTCGCAAGTTCGAATCTTGTCATCCCGACAAAGCCTGGTCTAACAACCGGGCTTTTTTGGTTTTATGGCGTACTGCAAGGGTGATAGGAATCGCGAGCGGACGGAACGCATATCGGCATCGTCCAGCTTGGCACGAAAATTTACTAGCGCGGGATTTTTTCAACCACCCATCCACATTGCGAAATCATGAACGATCACACAGCTGACAATAAGCCCAGCCCTGATGAGCATGGCAGTGTCAAATTGGACGATTTATTCACACCCGGACTGTTTAGAAAGCGCGACGGGACTTCCTACAACCGGCCCCTGAACAAAACAAAAAGCGATAAGGCGAAAATCAAAAATCAGGAGGATAAAATCCTGACAGAGCCGGGCGGCAACATTTAAACGACCATTTGCCTGAGTCGATGTTGGCATAATTTTTAATGCATCGCCAGCCTAACAGTAAGTATCAAAATCAGTTTGAATTATGGGAAAAGATCAATCAGGTGGATTTCATCCGCCCAAAGGAAAACCTTCAACCATTAACAAAGTGGAGGGATTAGGAATTTCCAATGCGCCAGCTGAGAAGTTGGATGAATTTTTGGAATTGGATAATAAATATGTCGAAGACGACCTGACCCTGGATCCGTCGCTGCCGATCCGGCACCCGAACAGGAACACCTCAAAAGGCGAAAATTCTTTTAAGGGTAAGGAAAATAAGCCTGAAAGTGATAAAACAGCCGAGCTTTCGATAGATGACGAGAATAAAACCGAACCCGAAGAGCTTCCGCAGGTGCTTGATAAAGAGTTGTTTGTTGAGCTAGCCAGTTACCAGGCGCCCTGCTGCGTTACCATGTACATTCCTACCCATAAGTCGGGTGTGGAAGTGAACGAGAAAAAGGATTTGATTAATTTCAAAAATGCTCTTCAGGATGTTTCAAAACGGTTGGCTGATAGGGAAATTCCTCAGGCGGTAATCGAACAAATGCTGACGCCAGGTTATGAGCTGCTGCAAAACGACACATTTTGGGCTGGCATGAACGAAGGGCTCGCAGTCTTCATTTCGGAGGGTTATTTCAGGTATATTAAAATGCCGGTTGCTCCCGAAAACGAGCTGATGTGCGAAAAAAGCTTCTACGTCTCCCCGTTAATCCCGATCATGGCCAGCAAAGAGCATTTCTTCCTGCTTGTTATCAGCAAGCAGAAATGCAAGTTGTTCAGGGCGGATGCGTTTGGAATGGAATATATCGATGTGCCCGACCTGCCAGAGGAAATGATGGAAGTGAAACGGATTTCCGAAAAAGATGCGAGCACCGTTCGTGTAGCAAACAGCTCGGGAGGTGGCGCCAATTTTCACGGAATGGGCGGAGGCAATCCCGACGAGAAAGCCAACATTGCGACCTATTTCGAGCATGTAGATGATATTTTGTACAAACAAATATTGCATACCGAGAATGTGCCGCTTCTCCTGGCCGGGGTGGAATATCTGATCCCGATCTATAAATCCGTTTGTGACTACCATAATGTATGCAGCGAATCCATAACGGGCAGCCATGAGCACGACGATAAGAATGAACTGTACAAATTGGCCAAGGAAATTATGTTGCCTTATTTCGAGCAACCATTGGACAAAGCGCTGACGATCTTCGCCAATCAGTCGGCTACGGAACTCACTTCATCGTCTCCCAACGAAATCATTCCCGCAGCTTATTACGGCAGGATATCCCACATTTTCGTAAAAAAGGCAAATCACATTTGGGGCACATTTGATGAAAATTCGAACGAGCTCACACTTGGTGATTCAGAAAGTGCCGACTCGGAAGACTTGCTGGACGAAGCTTTGATTAAGACGATTCAGAACGGTGGCGAAGTGTATGTGCTGGACGAGGATAAAATGCCCGCCGAATCGCCTGTTGCGGCGGTGTTCAGATATTAGAATTATAGAGAGCTGAACACTTGTGAAGTTAACATATGAAGTGGCCCGTCGAGTTGATGCTCGGCGGGCCGTTTTGTTATTTGCCGCAGAATAACTGATTCCGCACGGTTACTCAATGTAAAGTTGCGTAGTGAACCGAGTGCTTTTTCTTGCGCAATGCAGGGTAACAGGCCTGCACATTCCCAAACCACATATGCTAGATTCTATTTCAATCCTGGCCAAAACAATGACACTAGCCATTGTTGCTTTGCTTATGCAGCACGCAGCCAGCGCGCAATGGGGGCCGCCGTATGCAAATGGTTGGATACATTATCAAAAGCCGTATGTGAAAATCGGGATAGCAAAAAAAGGCATCCACAGGATATCGCTAGCCTCCCTGCCGAAAGATTTTCCAACCGGATCTCCTGACAAATTGCAATTATGGAGACGGGGAAAGCAAATTTCCATTTTAAGCGCCAATAACAAGGAGGTTCTGTTTTACGCGCTTCCCAATGACGGAGCGAGCGATTCGCTGTTATACCGGCCCATGAACTCCCGGGTTAATCCCTATTTCAGCCTGTATTCTGACGAGGGTGCCTATTTTTTAACGGTCGGAGATGCGCAGGGTGACAGAGCAAAATCGGTCGAACAGCCTGTGGATCAGCGTTTGCCTGAACTCACATTCCATCAGGAAAAGGTAACTACGGTTTACCGGGAAGATTATACATTGAGCACGCTTAAATATGAGAGCACACCACCCTTTCTGAATAGTTTTTTTGTGAACGGCGCCAGCAAGACCAGTCGCATCCAGGATAGAGACGGGGCTGGTTCTATAACGGGAAATTTTGAGTTGAAGAACCTGGCCAGCCATGCGCAACTTCCTAATATCAAGCTGCTGATTCACGGCAGAAGCAACATGGAGCATCATATCGAAATTTATGTTGGTAAAAATCCAAAGTCATTGCGACTGGTAAATGTGCTGCCGATTTCAAGATTTAGTCCGGCTGCGTATTCGTTCGACTTAAAACCCGGAGATACCGATGCCGAAGGCAAAGGGATCATTTCGCTCAAAACGACCAAAGCGGATATATTGAACCGGTTTTCACTCACTTATTTCTCATTAAATTTCCAACAGTCACTTCAAATCGATAAGCAGGCAAGTAAGGAATTTACGCTGGTCCCTACCCCGGATCCATGGAGCAGGGTTAATATTAAAGGCGCTTCACAAGATTTCATGTTCCTGGAAATTTCAGACCCGGACAAACCTGTGATTATATCAGGCAAAAAAGAGGGCATAATGGTGCCCCGGCAAGCAGGCAAAACTCAGGTTCTGCTTGCTTCAAAAGAGATTATTAACGTTGATGCGGCCAAAATAAAGGCTGTTAAATTAAAACCATTATCTCCTAAGGAAGCGAACTTTATCATCATCACCACCGACACTTTACTGGAAAGCGCAAACCAATACGCTGATTACCGCGCTTCTCAGGCCGGAGGGAGCTTTAAACCTTTGGTTATGGAAATCCAGGAAGTGTACAATCAGTTCAATTACGGCGAACCCAGCCCGGTTGCCATCAGGAAGATGATGTCTTATATGCTTACCAAGGGTGGGAAGGACAAATATTTGTTCCTGATCGGGAAATCGATCACGCACAATGAGAAAATGAAGCGCGAGCTGCCGGGAGAAGTGCCCACGATCGGGTATCCCGGTTCTGACGTGCTGCTCGTGGAAGGCCTTGCCGGAGCGGCCAAGGATGTCCCTGCTATGCCGGTCGGCAGGCTGTCTGCTTTTATTCCCCGGCATGTTACCGACTATCTGGAAAAGGTAAAGCAGTATGAAAGTAAGAGCACGGATTACGCCTGGCGGAAGAATGTCCTGCATCTGAATGGCGGCAAAACCGTCGGCGAGATCACACAATTAAAAGGACTGCTAAGTATCCTGGAACCCGATGTTCAAAACGGACAGCTGGGTGGTAAAGTGAAACAATATGTAAAACAACAGGCAATGGCCGAGCCAGAACCCGTCAACATAGCGGCAGACGTCAATGCGGGAGCGGGACTGATCACTTTTTTTGGTCATGGGTCGACTTACATCACTGATTTGGACTTCGGCTACATTACGGATGCGCCTCGCAACTACAATAACCTGCGCAAGTATCCGATGATGTATTTCAATGGCTGCGGAGTAGGAAATATATTTACCGGAAGGTCCAACCAGAACCCGAAAACGCCTAAGTCAGATGACAGGATTACCCTTTCACTGGACTGGTTGCTGGCCGCTGACCGCGGCGCTATCGCAATCATTGCTAATTCCTTTCAAAGCTACGTAGGCCCCTCTGCGAAATATCTGCGCAGGTTGTATCACTATATGTTCACAGACCCGGCCACTGTGCATTTGCCGATCGGAAAAATCCAGATGGCAGTTGCCCGTGACATTGTCACCAAGGATAAGGATGAATACAGCATTGCCAATGTGCATCAGTCTTTGTTGCAGGGTGATCCCGCATTGCGGCTCGTCACGGTAGACAGGCCTGATTATTCAGTTGATCAGGAGGAAAGCATTTCATTACACTCAAAATCGGTGAGCCAGTCGCTTGAATCGTCTGATTCTTTGAAAGTTAAAGTCGAAATGCATAATAACGGCAGGTTCGTTGCCGGACAAGACGTGCGGGTTAAGGTGACGTATTTTGGGAAGCAGGGTAATGTTGTCAAAACACAAATGCTGAAATCTTTTCCTGCTCAAGACACATTACAAGTCACTTTTCTTAATTCAAAAGATATCCAAAAAATCCAGGTCCATGTAGATCCTGATCATTTGATTGAGGAACTAAACACAAGTAACAACATTACAGAACTGGATATTGATTGGGATATTATCAAGACAAAAACCACATTTTCCTCCGGGAATACAAGGGACATTGTGCCGCCTCTGCTCACAGTGGAGTTTAATGACGGATTATTACAACACAAGGAAACTATTTCAGCGGATCCGAATGTGACGGTGCTATTGTCGGATGACAGACTGCTTTTGCCGGATACTTCGCTGGTTGAAATATTCTTAAAGCGTTGTGGGGATGATAACTGTGATTTTGAAAAAGTCACATATGGAGAAAACGACATTGAAATCACGATCAAAGACACCAAATCACTACGGCTAAGTTATGCAACGGATCTTAAAGCAGGCACTTACGAAATCCTGGTCAATGCCAAAGACCGCGCCGGCAATGCAACCGCACAGCCTTATAGAATGCTTTTTGAAGTGGTTGATAATGAAAATCCGCCTACCGAACTCGTAGTAAGCCCTAACCCAACATCCGTGTATTTGCGTTTCGAGCTTAAAGTGGCAAAAAATGCGGATCTACGGGCCATCCGGACTGTCATTTACAATCAGCAGGGCATTGTTGTGGAAGATAAGCTCATCACAGTTTTACCGGGAACACTTACAAATGAATGGTATTGGCTGCCCGCCAATCCTGTGCCCGGACTTTACGTATATAAGGTTTTCTTGATCAATGAACGGAATGAACCCTTCGCAACATTGCCAGGCAAAGCAATCATCCATGGAAAATAAAAAGCCCAAAATGAGGTTTCAAACATTTTGAATGAAACCTCATTTCGGGCTAAACTAACTTACTCAGCCATCAACTCAAACCTACTCCTTAATCCGGACCGCCGTAGCATCAAACATTCCGTTCATTACCGAGCCTTTCAAATGGTCATCATCTACTTTTGCCAGGTCCAAAGACACTTCCGTTCCTTGCGCTTCGAAGAAAATGGTCATTTTGTTTCCTTCTTCCATAATGTTTGAGATTGGCAAAGCATTTGGATTTTTTCCTGTAGGATCTTTCAGTTCACCGGTCAGTTTGCCGTCTTTCCGGGTTAATTCGGTCACCAGTTTAGAATCTCCGTCGGGAGTGCCTACAACCAAAACTTCCCACTTACCCAGGAAAAAGTCGTTCGTTGCTGCGGTTTGGGAAAATCCGTTAATAGCAAATCCTAAAAATAAAAATACGAAGGCGATACAGGTTCTTTTCATTGTTCTGATTAATTAAAATTGATAGACTGACTGTTATTTTCTTTAATTACTTATTTCCGCAAGCTTAAACTCCGCTCCAAGCACAACCATCAGCGAATGTCCATCGGCTTTGGGATTGATAAATACAAGGTAAACATCGTGCAGTTTGCCATCCGGTTGCCCTGCCAGTTTGATCGGAATACTTAGGATGTTTGGTTTGAAATCCATTTTTTCGGTCGGTTCGAGGAATTCAGACGTTCCTACTACCGGGCCGGTAGGGCTGTCGAGCCGCAGCTCTACTTTTCCACCGGCAGCATTAACCTGCGGCTTTGGTGCGATGGCTTGCAACTGCACCTCCGAAATTCCGCTGAGATCTGTTTGTTTAAGCACAACATAAGATCCTGATTTCGAAGCTATAGCCAGGTTCATACCACCATTTGATATCTTCATCATGTCTTCATACACATCGAAATTGTGCATATCCATTTTTGCATTTTTCAGCACAAGCGTCTTCTCCGACTTCAATGATGGCAAGCCGCTTGCGCCACTATCCTCATAGGCAGCCCTTACAATGAATACGCCCTTGCCTTTATCGCCCGCCGGAACCTTGGCCACATAGCTGCCTTTCGCCGGCATTGATTTCTCCTTCGGCTTTTCATTGGTCACATTCAGAATGTATTTCACCATTTCAGAAGCGTCCGCTGCTGAAAGCTGGGGATGCGCAGCCATGGCCGTTTCACCCCAAACACCTCCCCCACCGGCGATCACTTTCTTAGTCAGCTTCTCAACGGCCGAATTGTCGCCCTTGTATTTGGCTGAAACCTCGCGGTAAGCAGGACCAATCGATTTTTTATCCACACTGTGGCAAGCTTTGCAATCACTGGCTTCGATCAGTTTTTTTCCAGGAGCAAATGCAGCGCTGGCATCTGCCGAACGGTGTCCCTGCGCAATGGCGATCTTATCAAAACCTTCGGCCAGGTAATCAATGTTCACTGCAAGGCGGTCTACTTCAATGCCTTTTTCCAATGTCCCGTCTTCTTTGTCAGAAACTTTTACATCATAATTGAAAGGTTTGTTGGCAGCATAAAACGACTTGTTACCCATGGGCATATCGAGGCTCAATACCGGCGGCTCGTTGCCAACCGTAATTTCCATCGACTGCGTGTTGACGCCGCCTTTACCATCATTAACGGTCAAAGTAGCTTTGTAAACACCCAGCTTGGTAAGTGTCAGATTTGCTTCCGGAGTATTGATCTGCTTTGAGAAACCATTTTTCGAAGTGATTTTCCATGCATAATTCAGCATATCGTTGTCTGCATCAACCGTTCCTTTTGCATCCAGTTTCAAAGCAAGCGGTGCAGAGCCGCCCATTTTGTTAGCAGCCATCTGGATCTGCGGTTTGCGATTGCCACCGTTATACTCAATGCGGATCAAGCGCGCATCATCATTCGCTGAAAACCAGCCTGTTCCGTATTCCAACATATACAAATCGCCGTTTTCCGCAAATTCCATATCCATCGGATTGGAGAACTTGTAGCTGGGCATAAACCGCTCCATAGCAGCGTAATTACCTTCCTGATCCATCGTCACAGACATAATCCAGCCGCGCATCCAGTCGTAAGTAAGCAGTTTGCCGTTATAGTAAGCCGGAAATGCATTAGTTGCATTTTTGAACCCATCCGAATAGAAAACCGGCCCAGCCATTGCATTTCTGCCACCGCTACCCGTTAAAGGAAACTCCTTCGAGGCGCCATATGGATACCAGATAAATGCCTTTTGAGCCGGTGGAAGCACTTTTAAGCCGGTATTGCTCGGCGAATTATTGGTAGGCGCAGCAACGTCCCACTTTTCCAAAGACTTGCTTGCCGTAAAATCAAACTTATTATATGCCTTATTGTCTCCTACAAAATGCGGCCAGCCAAAATTTCCCGCCTTACGGGCCTGTCCTACTTCATCGTGCCCGGCAGGTCCTCTGCTGGAATCCGGCTTGGCTGCGTCCGGGCCAACCTCACCCCAATATACGTAACCCGTTTTCTGGTCCACGGATATCCTGAATGGGTTTCTGTGACCCATTGTGAAAATTTCCGGACGCGTCTGCGGGGTTCCTTTTGCAAAAAGATTGCCTTCCGGAATGGTGTAAGTTCCGTCCGGCTGTGGCTTAATGCGTATGATTTTGCCACGAAGATCATTTGTGTTGGCAGAAGATTTCTGCGCATCCCAGGCTGACCTTCCCTCGCGCTCATCACTCGGGCTGTAACCATTCGAGCCGTGTGGGTTAGTGTTATCCCCTGTCGATAAATACAGGTTACCTGCTTTGTCCCAGGCAATTGAACCACCCGTATGGCAGCATTCTTCACGTTGCGTTTCCACTTCCAGCAGCACCTTTTTGGTTGCAAGATCCAGCTGGTCGCCCTTCATTTCAAACCTTGCCAGCACATTCTTAGGCGCTTCCGGTATGGAATAATATAGGTAAATCCAATGATTCTGAGCAAAGTTCGGGTCTTTGTTCAAACCCAGAAGCCCATCCTCGCCTGTCGATTCCTTTCCTTCCTTATTTTTGTACTTCGTACTGACCGGAATGTTGGCAATGTTCTTCAATTCTTTCGTTTTGGCATTATAAAGCCGCACTTCTCCTTTACGCTGAATGAACAGGATTCTGTCTTTGTCCAGCACGCTCAGCTCCATCGGTTCATCCAGCTTTTCTTCCAGGATTACCTTTGTAAAGCGGTTCTCCTCAGGTCGGGATTTGGAAAAATCCACTGTTTTCGGTGAATCACCGCCAGCTGTATATTTAATCCCGGCATACAGATGGTTCAGGAAAAGAGGGTCAGAGAATGTCTCGTCCGTATGTCCCATCGCCGTGTAAAACGAGCGGCCGCCGTCGAACTCCTGATACCATCCCATCGGGTGAAAATCAGGGTTTTTGCCGCCTGTATAGCTCTTTTCATCAATTTTAAGTACAATTTTGATATTGGGTGAAATGTCTTTGAAGCTGTAAAACTCATCCGTTCTTTCAAATTCATCCGGCATCCCTTGCGTTGCCCAATGATTTTTTTCGGTCACGATGAATTTCCCTTTTTGCACATTGCTGGGTATCATGGGATGATCCAGGAAATAGGCACCTGCAAGTTGTCCATACCAAGGCCAGTCATATTCCGTATCAGTGGCCGCATGTATGCCCGTGTAACCTCCGCCCGCCTGAATGTATCGCTCAAACGCAACTTGCTGCTCATTGGTCAGCACATCGCCTGTTGTGTTTAGAAAAACGACAGTATTGTATTTTTTCAGGTTAGGTTCATTAAACTGGCTGGCATCTTCCGTGAAGCTGACACCGAAACCCTTCTCTTTAGCCATTTTGGTCAATGCTGTTTTTCCAGCAGCAATGGACTCGTGCCTGAAAGAAGCGGTCTTACTGAAAACCAACACATTCACCTTTGGGGTTTGCGCGTCAGCAGATTGAAACGTTAAGCAAAAACTCAAAGCGAGCATGCTTAGTAGTAGAGACTTTACTTTCATCCGTTATCTTAGATTTGATTGAGTGGAAGCAAAGCTATGATTAATTTATTTATTGTCTTAAATTTAGACAATAAATATTTTTCTATTTTACATTTGTATTGTACTACATCCCTAAACCTACATGATACGTAATCCAAGTGAACAAAATTATATTGAACAGCTGTCTATCGACTGTGTGATATTCGGTTACCACAATAAGCAACTCAAAGTTTTAGTGCCTAAGCTCAATTTCAATGGTGATTTCTGGGCCCTGCCAGGTGGTTTTGTTTCGCAAGACGAGGACATTGATACAGCAGCAAACCGCATTCTTCAGCAGCGGACCGGCATTAAGGAAATTTACCTCGACCAGTTTCACATTTTTGGTAAAGCTGCCAGGAACAGCTTGAAATTCATGACTAAGCTTATTGAACTTAATCCGCAACTCCTGAGCGAAAACGGGCAGTATGGGAAGGAGTTCAATTGGTTTACAAAAAGATTCGTTTCAATCGGCTACTACGCGCTTGTGGACCTGAACCAGGTGGTCCCTGAAAAAACGGATCTTGACTCGTCGATTGATTGGTATAACATTAAAGAACTGCCAGAAATGATCATCGACCACAACGAAATCGTCACCAAAGCGCTTGAAACGCTTCGCTTCCATCTGGACGAAAAGTTGATCGCATTCAACCTGCTCCCCGAAACATTTACGATGAAAGATGTGCAGGAACTTTACGAAACCATTTACGACAAACCTTTCGCCAGAAACAATTTCCAAAAGAAGATCCTGGATCTGAATGTGTTGGAACGCCTGGAAAAGAAATTCACCGGCGCCGCTAACAAGGCGCCCTATCTGTATCGCAGGAAGAGTTAGGGCACAAAAAAGCCGTGATCTTAGCCACGGCTTTTTTGCTAAAAGTTAATGAGATTCTTAAACCCCCAAGCTCCAACCTTCCCGGTAATTCCGGCGGACGAACTGGTTTACTTCGTCGAAGTTGGTAACCTTCATGTTTTGAGCGTCCCAGAGCATTTTCATGTTGCTTCCCGGATATGTGAAACCTTTTCCGTCTTCTCTTGCCTTTGGCATATCTGCGCCGCGGATGGCGAGGTTGGCACCCAGGATTGCTTCGGTTAGCGGACCTGCCAGTTCGAATGGTGAGCTTAGCTCCATCTTACCGTAACCGGCGATACAGCCTTCCACCCATTGTGCGTAGTGACCGTCTGCGCTTCCTGGTACGCGGGCAAATTTTTGTTTTACTTTCACTTCCTGCATTTTGGTTAATGGCAGCAAACGAGGGTTAGCAGCATATTCGCTGGCCATCATTTTGCCTTTTGAGCCAACAAACAAAATACCGCTGTTGCCATCTCCGAACAATTCATTCGGGCCAAGTTCCTCCGGACGCTCCGGCTTGATGCCGCCGTCCATCCAGTGCATGGTTACCGGGCCTTTTGTTTTGGCTGTTTTTGGGAAAGTTAATGTTGCGTGGCTTGATGGCGGGCAACTGTCAGGGAAAATGCCTCTCTTGCCAAAAGCAGTGAAAACGCTGCCGACACTTGCCTGCATATCCGTTGCATATTTCAATCCCAGCACGCGGAACGGAGCTTCCATCAAGTGGCAGCCCAGGTCGCCCAATGCGCCTGTTCCGTAATCCCACCATCCTCTCCAGCTTCCGGGGATCAGGTTTTCTACATAGTCTTTTTTTGGTGCCGTGCCCAGCCAGAGATCCCAATCAAGTTCCTTGGGAACCGGTGGTTTTTCGGACGGCCAGGGAATGCCTTGTGGCCATATCGGCCTGTTGGTCCAGATATAAACCGTGTCGACGTCGCCAATGATGCCTGCGTCGTACCATTCATGCAATGTTCTTACGCCGTCGCCGGATGAGCCCTGGTTTCCCATCTGGGTCACCACTTTATATTTTGCAGCAGCTTCGGTTAGTTTTCTTGCCTCGTAAATATCATGTGTCATCGGTTTTTGCACATAAACGTGCTTACCCAGCTGCATGGCCGCCATGGCTACAACTGCGTGCGTATGGTCGGGCGTGGAAACCGAAACTGCGTCAAAGTTCTTGGATTCTTTTTCAAACATTTCCCGGAAGTCCTTGTAATACTTGGCTTTGGGATAATTGGCAATGCTTGTAGCAGCACGGCGGTCGTCTACATCGCATAAATAAGCAATGTCGGCCTTCCCGCTTTTTGCAAAGCTCGCAAGATCTGATGTTCCTTTTCCGCCAACTCCTACACCCGCAACCGTGAGCCTGTCGCTGGGTGCAGTGAAGCCTTTTCCACCCAGCACGTGCCTTGGGACAATCATAAAACCTGCCGCGGTCACACCTGCAGCTTTAACAAAGTCTCTCCTGGAAGAGGTTGACTTTTCACTTGTTGTACTCTTTTTTTCCATCACGGGTTTTGGTTTAGTGCTTTGCCAGCAACAATTCAGCCTTTATCCAACAGTTTGGACAGGTTTATTATTTTGTTAAGCAGGTTATTTTCATAATTTACTCGAAAATAATTCACTGACTTCCTGCCTCCCTAATGCTACTTCAAAACCGTGTGAAAAGACTATTTAACCTGTCCAGCGTTTTCCTCCAACCGTTTGCATTTCGTGTTGCGACCGTTTATCGTTTTTATGCCAACCATTTATCGAACCAGTCAAATGCGTCAGCCTGCATTTGTGCATCGAACTTGTGCGGGCCATCGTAAAAACCTGCCTTATACTTTTCCGCAGCGCCTGCCTTTTTGAAAATCTGTTTTAAAATATCATCTGCCTGCTTCATTTCTGACAATGTAAACAAGGCATCCTGGTTATTGTTCTGGACCAAAGTGGGCAACGGAACGCGCAGACCTAGTATTTCGGGAAAATCCATATAGTTGGCAAGCAATGGCGCAAAGGTCATCCAGGTATGATTGTAGGACCGGTTCAGCACAAGGTCATTGAATGTGGTCATAAAACCAACGCAAACCGCACACTTGATACGGTCGTCCAAACCAGCCAGATAAACAGTCCGGACACCACCCCCGGACAGTCCCGCACATCCAATACGCTCGTTATCAACATCTTTCCGGGCGCTTAACATAGACAATGCTGCCTGGTCCTCAGCCAGACAAACGCCCGGCCAGGTTGTTCCTGCACAAAAGAGGGATTTGGACATTACATGCTCATGTTCTTTCGACCATTCATTATAGGTCAAAATGTGCGTTTCCTCATCCGGATTCTGGTCCGATTTATCCTGCGTTTTCAACGGCCCGTAGTCCAAGCCAGCAATATCACCATAAAATACACGCCGACTCCCAAAAGCAAATGTGTCGTGCACCAGCACAGCATAACCGCGCCTGGCAATGTCGTTGGCCCAGGCGTTACCGCTGTAAACTGCAGCCTGGTGTTTTACGATCAGCGGATGTTGCTTGCCGGAAGTCTTTACCAACTTCGGATAGCCAAAATACTTTTTCCCCGCATGATCATGCAGCGCAAGAATGGCTGGCAAAGGCTTTGAGCTTCCCTGAGGTTTCAAAAAAACCGCCTTGCTACGCTTCCCATAAGGCAATTGCCAGGACAGTTCCTCAATATCCAATCCATCGTAAACATACTTTTTCTCCAACTTCACCACCGGCATTTTCCCCGTTCCCGGCGCAGAAAGCAACTCAGCCGCTTTCGCCCTGGCTTTTGTCTGCCAGTCAGATAGGTTTTCCCAACCGGCATTCCGGAAGGATAATGTTCCTGGCTTCTTTGCAAGATTGGCGAAGTAGTTTCCGTATGCACCAATAAGGCTTTTTTCCGGTGGCTGGGTTGGATGGTCGTGCTTCATGGTTCATGTTTGATACAGGTGCTTGGTTGGGATCATCGTGCTTGCGCTTCGGCTCCGCTCAGCGCAAGCACTATGCCACCCTACTCAATCGTCATCAGCGGTTCCACATTTCGCTCGGCTCCGTCATAGCCTGCGTTCTGATTGATCACTCCCTTGGTATTGGCTGTAATAACCAGGGAAGGAATGGGCCATAGGACATGGAATGGGGCCATATTAGCGGTGTTACCCAGCAATTGCACCTTTTTCTCGTACGTGTTATTGTAACGCATGACGCGGTCGTAGAAAAAGTTTTTCTCGCTGAAACCGGCCAGATTGTAGCCTCCCAGGTTGGATTTAGCCATAATATAGGAAACTCTTACCAGTTCTGAATGGCGCGGCTCTTCGGCGAACAGCTCGCGGGCGCGCTCGTTCATGATGAAGTCGATCGTTACTTCGCCAGCGGAAACGGGCAATGCTTTGGCCCTTTCACGGACTTTGTTAATGTCTGCTGCTGCCAATGCATGCTGATTTTTCCAGTAATATGCCTCGGCTCTCAGCAAATAAGTTTCCGCTAACCTGAAAATATACCAGTCCCCATTGCCGCCCACAGTGCGGGCGAGCGGATCGTCCATGGGATTGTACATAATGTAATGCGGCATCGCGTACACGTGCTTGAATGTATCGATCGGATTAGCGAGGAATGCGGTGTTAATCACTTTTCCATAATCGACGGAAGCGGGATTGTTGTAGCGCAGCTCGTGTTTATCCACCCAGTTGATGTCGCTTCTGCGTAAATCCGTAGTGTTTTTCCAGGTTTGCCCTTTGTAAGCCCAGATATCATATTGATAATAACCCGTGAGCCTCACATTTGCGTTGCCAATGCCCAGCGAATCCAGCATAGGCCCGCTCCTGACCATGCCGGGCTTCCCCTGACTGTCCAGAACCTGTGGCTGAAAATACTGGCAGTTATACATCCGCATCGTGTAAAGTCCTTCCGAGCGGGCTCCCGGAGGCGCTTCATAGCGATCAATGGATGCGAGGATGGTTTCCGTATTCTGTGCAATGCTGAAATTCTTGGAGCGGTGCAAGTCCCAGATCAGATTGCGGTAAGCTTTGTCCGCATCCAGGCCAAAACGCTGGCTCATTAAGGCATAGGGGCCATTAATGACTTTCGTAGCAGCTTCAATGGCCTTATCAAATTCCAGGTTGGCAAGATAAATTTTTGCCAGTAAATGATGGGCAGCGCCTTTGGTAATAACACCTGGCTTGGCAGCAACGGGCAGCCATTCCGCCGCATATTCCGTATCCGACTGGATTTTGGACAGGATCGCCCAGCGGCTATGCGTGCGAAAATCGAGCTTGGCTCCCTGAATTTCCTCATTAATAAAAGGAACATCTCCATAGGAATTCACCAAACGATAATACCAGTAAGCGCGGTGCCAGTAAGCCTCGGCCAATATCGCATTCCGCTCCTGCTCGGACTTCCATTCAATGTCGTCGATCCTGGATATGAGCACATTCGCATTTTTAACAGATGAATAAATGACGGTAAACATCGACAGATAGCGGTAATACATGTCGGTGTTCGGGGTGAGATTATAAAAATCCAGCTGCGACCAGGGCGAGGCCAGATCCGATGCTGCAAATTCCATGGTCAGGTTCGGCATGATCGTGGATGTGGACGCTGTGCCCGTGTTCTCTGTTTTGAGATCCTTGCGCATGGTGATGAGCAAAGATTCGAAACCGGCTTTGTCTGTAAATACATTTTCAGGACTGAAAAAAGACAATGGTTCCGGTTTCAGCCAGTCTTTGTCGCAGGACGATTGTGTCAATAGCAGCACAACCATTGCCAGGGATATGTGAATGAGACGTTTCATGATTTTAATTTCTTCTGATTACAATGACAAGTTCAAACCGAGCGTAAAATTCCGGGGCATGGCCACATTAACCGACTCGGGGTCCCAGCCGGGCCATTTATCAAAACTGTATAAATTGCGTCCAGATGCAAATATCCGTAAGCTGCTCAGTTTTAACCGCTCAGATATTGCCCCGGGCAATGCATAGGAAAGGTTCACATCCTGGATCCGTACAAAAGAAAGGGGTCTGTAAATCTGGATTCCGCCGCCAAAAACGTTTGTGTTGGTGTTAAGCCGCGCATATTCGTTGTTGCCGTTTTCCGGCGTCCAGTAAGGGAAATCATTCGTGTTGCGGCGATCGTAAGTGTCTGATCCGCCTGATCTTAAACCTTCCTGAAAAGGTGCGACGTGACCAAATTCACCCCGCAAAAACACGGATGCCGAGAAGTATCTGAGGAATGTAAATTCATTCCGGAGCCCAACCCTGAACCGGGGCTGGCGGTAACCGATGAACATTTTGTCTGCTAATGCCTCATATTTGCCATTTCCGTCTGCATCTGTTGCCTTGAAATCGCCCGGTTGCAACTTATAGACTTCTGCCGCTTCCTTTTCATTCAACTGCCAGATTCCCGTCACGTCGTAATTCCAGACGCGGTCCAATGCTTGTCCTGGAAACCATTCATTGGAATAATCCGGCAGCTCGGTGGTAACGGTCTTTCCATCCACGGTTTTTTCTTCATAATCCCCAAAAAGACGCTTGATCTTGTTTCTGTTAAAGGAAAAAACCAAACTCGACCGCCAGCTGAAATTGCGTTTTTCGGTGTTAATGGTGTTGATTGTCATTTCAAAACCTTTGTTTCCCAATTCACCCAGGTTGGATGTAATGTTCTTAAAGCCTGTGATTTCAGGGAGTAAGCGGTTCATTAACAGATCCGTAGTGGTCATATCATAATATTCCACACTCAAATCCACGCGGTTTTTCAACAAACTCAAATCCATCCCGAAGTTAATAGAGCGCGTTTTTTCCCAAACCAGATCGGGATTAGCCAGCGAGTTGTTGTAAACACCGACCTGCACATTGGAACCATCATAATATTGGGTTGAAAGAAGTTGCGCAAGGGCCGAATATGCGCCGATATCACGGTTACCATTCACTCCCCAGGAAGCACGGAGCTTCATTTGACTTACAAAATCGAGGTTAAAGAATTTTTCTTCCGAAATTTTCCATGCAACCGCCGCTGCCGGGAAGGTTGCCCTTGGTTGTTTTGTTCCAAATGCGGAAAAGCCATCTCTCCGGAGCGAGGCCGTGATCAGATATTTATCCAATAATGTGTAGTTCAATCTCGCCATTGCGGCGTCGCCCGTGATCTGCGTGTCGTTGGTCAGTAATGCCGGGTTTGTGCCGTATTGCAGGCCGTGGTATCCGAGATTTTGATTGGGTACAAAAGTCTGATTGCTGATCGTGGAAGCCCAGCCGCGGTTTCGCTCGGAGCTGTAAAGCAATGTGAGATCAAAACGGTGCGCGCCAAATTCCTTATTCCAATGCAGCAGGTTATCCAGAATCCATTCGTAAGTGGAAGAATCATCGCGTGTTCCATAACCATTGCTTCGTGTGGAACCGCCATCAAGCGTTTTGGACGACCAGAAACTATAATCTTTCAGCGTTTCATAGCGCGGCTGGAAAGAAATTTTGTAGTCGAAACCAAAAGGCAGCTTGATCTTTGCATACATGGACGCAAACAATGTGTTGATCTTTCTCATTTTTTCCTGCCCAAAATAATTGATCAGCGGATTGGCTGTTGCGAAGCTGTTGGGATACCAGGAAACATCGCCATTGTCTTCAAACATGGACCCGTAAGGGCTCATAATGAACATTTGGCCCAGATTTGCCGTCACAGCGCTCTCGTCCCGGTCTGCAAACTGCGTATTCACACCCACATTCAGGAAGTCGGTAACCTTGAAATCCACATTCAATCGTGACCGGATGGTTGAAAATTTGTCCCCGCGTAAAACGCCTTCGTTATTTTGATAACCCAGTGACCAGTAATAGGTTACTTTATCCGATCCGCCACCGATGCTGACATCGTAATTTTGTCGCTTACCTCTCCGTATGACCTCATTATACCAGTCCACAGACTTACCTTCGAGGAAATTTTCAGTTTCAATAGGAAAAAAACGCAGGCGTCCCAGCCATTCCTGGGTGTTGTCCTGCTGGGGATTGTTACTTGCATTCCGCCATTGGTCAATGGTCACGCCAGCAGGCAGTTGGGTCGGGTTATCATAGTAGAACGTGGGATTATTCGGGTTCGTGGCTTTGAGCAGATCCCTCCTGAATGTGAGATAACCGTCCTTATCGAAAGGCTTGAAGTCATTGGTGGGCTCGGTAATCCCCACATTTGCAGAGAAATTAATGATTGGCTTTCCGGTTGCGCCTTTTTTGGTTGTAATCAAAATGACGCCACCTGCTGCTCTTGCGCCAAATACGGCCGCTGAGCTGGCATCTTTCAGAATGTCCATCGTTTCAATGTCGGCCGGGTTAATGTCTGCAATGCTGCCGTTGAAGATCACTCCGTCCATCACGACCATGGGATTTGTGGACGCATTCAGTGATTTGGGACCGCGTACTTGCAGTGAACTTCCGCCCGCAGCCGTCGCGCCCTGGTTGGCATTGAAGCCGGCAACGGTTCCGGTCAGCATGTCGGTAAGCTGGGTCATGGGCTGATTTTTAAATGTTTTGGCATCAATCCGGATCACCGCCCCTGTTAAATCACTCTTTTTCATTGTGCCATAACCGACCACAACCAGCTCATCCAATGCATTCACACTCGGTTGCAACGTGGTTTCTATCACCGATTTCGTTCCTACGGGAATTTCTTTCAGATTATATCCGACAAAACTAAAAGTCAGCACCTCCGAACCGGCCGCCTGAATCGAAAAACGACCCTCGGCATCGGTGGTGGTTCCACGCTGGGTGCCCTTCACGATCACCGAAACGCCAGGCAGGCCAACCGTGGTCACGCTATCCAGGACACTGCCCGAAATGTTTTTCAAATCTTGCGCATGAAGCTTCTGCCCAAGCCACATGGGCCCGATCCACAACAAGCTGGTCAGCAATGCGAGCGTCATGCAGATTTTCTTGGATTTGTTCTGTCGTAATTTTAGTTTCATAAGAGTTTGGTTATCATTTTTTTCGCATAGCAATTCTGCTTCACAATAGGAGATTGTGAAAATTTAAAACCTGCATTTCGCCGTTAGTCAGAATTTAATTTGGAGGCAGAACAATGTTACAATGAATTCATTCTGGTTCAATGACATTTGCTGAAAATAGTAGCGAGAACGTTACCGTTAACGTTCTCGAAAATTGCAGAAGCGGTTTTGAGGAAGGTTTGGGAATAAAAACGCTGCTATCAGGGCTTTAAAAACTTACTGAATCCGGCGGTGGTTGTGTCGGCAATGGTGCTGTCCGGCTTTTGGAAAATGAAATAGGCGTGCAGGTTTTTACGCTTTTTCAAAAATTCCATTGCATGATCTAAACCCATGAGAAGCAATGCATTATCATATCCGTCGGCGGTTATCGCATCGTTGGCGATCACGGTTGCGCTGATTATTTCTGTCGATGCGGGATAACCCGTTTTCGGATTTATAATGTGGGAAATCCGCCGCGAACCGAGCTTGCGGAAGTTGCGGTAACTTCCCGAGGTTGTTACCGCGCCATCCGGAACCTGAATAACCTGCCGGATGCCTGCGGCCTGGAATTCATTTTCAGCAGGTTTTTCAATGCCGATGGACATGGCCGTATTTTCGGGATACTTTTTACCCTTAACCCTTATTTCTCCTCCTATTTCGACCAAATAATTTGATATACCATTGGATTCCAGAAAATTAGCCATTACATCTACGCTATAACCCTGTGCAATGCCATTAACGTCAATTTTAATGCAAGGCAGATCCTTAGTAAGCCGGCTATGGCTTAAATGCAGCTTTTCCGCGCCAATGCAAGGCATTAACGATTGAATTTCAGCAGAGTCCGGAATGGCACTAACCCGTTCATTCCCAAATCCCCACGCCCGAACGAGCGGATAAACGGTTACGTCAAATGCGCCGTCCGTTTCCTTAAAAATTTCCTGCGATTTCCTGACCACATTGTAAAAATGGTCATCAATGTCCACACCGGAATCAGATACATTGAACCGGCTGATGATTGAGTTGGGATTATAAATGGAAAGTGAACGATCCAGCTGGCCGAAAATGCTGTCGATCTCCGATTTTTTTACCGATTCAGATTCGGCATAGTAAGTGATCGCATAGCTAGTTCCCTGTGCTAAACCATTGATTTGAAAACGCTTGAACGATTTAGTTTCCGGAATATTCAGAATGCAAAAAGCAGGCAAGACCAGAGTGGCTATGCCTGCGAGCAAAAATTGTTTATAGTTTGAAAGCCGCATGGCTTAAACGGAGTATTCGGGTTTCCAGATCTGCACAGCTTCCGTGTCCGCAGCCGCATTGCCCATATGGATCGCAATAGAGCCGTCGCGGCCAGTTTCGACATTGGAAATCGGCTGTTTTTTATCCTTAATGCATTTTATAAAGTCCTGCAAAGCATAAACGGTGGGTTCCAGACTTTCTTCCCCGGGTTTTCCGTAAGCTACTTCCATGCCTTTACCTTGCGTGGTTACAGCCAATGTTGCGCCCGTAACACCGTCTACGGTTCCTTTGGCATTGTTGGTTGTTTCTGCGTAAATGTATGCTTTATCGCGCAGGATTTCCACGGTCGCTTTATCTCCTAAGATCCTGATGCTGTATCCATTATAAGCATTTGATAACACCGAAGTTACGCTGGCTTTCACGCCGCCCGGATAATCGTAAACCGTCCGGATGTTGTCGTAAGTATCGCGGCCATCTTTCCAATAATTAATGCCTCCCAGCCCGACCACCTTCGTGGGATGGCTGTCGACGAGATAATTTACGACATCAATCTCGTGCGCGCAAAGCTCAGAAAGCGGACCGCCACAATATTCGCGATACATTCTCCAATTGATCTGGCGCTCCATTTTCGGGTCTTTGACAGGAAAACGCCAGTTGGAATTTCGGTTATACTGACATTCAAAATGGGTGATTTTGCCCAGCCAGTTTTCCTTGATTATTTCCTTAACGCGATGATAAAGGCCATAGTAACGATACTGATAGCCGATTTGAAAAATGAGTTTCGAATCACGCACTTTTTTGACCAGATCAATGGCCTGCGGAATGTCGTAAGTCATTGATTTCTCAAGATAAATGTGCTTTCCAGCCTGTATAGCGGCAACAGCCATGGGATAATGCAGGTAAAGCGGTGTGGCTATAATGACCGCATCCAGGCTTTTATCTTCAAGTAACTTGCGATAATCCGAATAACCTTTTGCTCCTTTTTCGGCCAGGCTTAATCCCTTTTGCAGATTTTCAGGAATGGTATCGCAGCATGCAACCAGCGCAATTTCCGGCATTTCCTTGATTAATGTGCAGAGGCCGGCTCCCCGGGAACCCGTGCCGATGATGCCCAAACGAATCCTGTCAGCGGCTCCTGACCGCGCTGCAAAAAGCGGATTGGCGATCACCGACAACCCTGCGGCCGCGGTTAAGCCAGTTGTAATGAAATGTCTGCGGGAAGTGGATTGAGCTGCCATGATTGATATGAGTTACGGGCACGTGCCCGTAAATGTAAACAATTTTGTGATTCATCCATAATGATGAGTCCCCTGATTACTACTTTAATTATTGCCTATGACTCTGACCATCAACATTATTTAAGCCATTTATCAAACCAGTCGAATGCGTCTTTCTGCATTGCAGCATCGAACTTGTGTTCTCCGTCGTAGAATTTGGCCAGATACTTATCCTGTGCACCCGCTTTTTTGTACACATCTCCTAAAACTTTATCTGCCTTTTTCATCTCAGGAAGCGTGTAAAGCTCGTCCTGATTGTTGTTCTGAACCAATGTTGGCAAGGGCACTCGCAGCCCCAGGATTTCGGGAAAATCCATATACTTGGGCAAAAGCGGCGTGTAAGTCATCCAGGTGTGGGTTACGGATTTTGTTAAGATCAAATCTGTCCAGGTGGTCATGAAACCAACGCATACTGCGCATTTAATGCGCGGATCCATTCCACCGAGGTAAACAGTCCGCAAACCGCCGCCAGACAAACCGCCACACCCTATACGTTGCGGATCCACGTCCTTACGCTGTTCCAAAATATCGAGCGCGACCTGATCTTCGGCCAGGAAAACACCCGGCCAGGTTGTCCCGGCACTGAAAAGCGACTTGGACATGACATGCTCGTGCGCGCCGGACCATTGATTATAGGTTTCAATGTGCTCACTTTTTTCAGGATCCTGGTCCGATTTTCCCGTCGTGTCCACGTCGCCCCAGGTTAAACCTTCCACATCTTCATACATGACGCGACGGCTCCCGAATGTGAATGTGTCATGGACCAGCACCACATAGCCACGCTTGGCGACTTCATTGGCCCAGGCTATTCCGCTGTAATCGGTTGCGCGGTGCTCCACCAGCAGCGGGTGCTGTTCATCTGCGGTTTTGACAATTTTCCGATATCCAAAATACTTTTTACCACCATGGTCATGCAAACCCAGGATAGCAGGAAGCGGCTTGGTGGTGCCTTGCGGCTTCAATACAATGGCCTGGGTTTTGCGGCCGTACGGCAACTGCCAGGAAATCTCCTCGATTTCCAGACCATCGTAAATGTATTTTTTATCGACCGTAACTTTTGGCAAAGCTGACTTCGGCGGGCTGGCGATCAGTTCCTGCGCTTTGGCGTAGGCTTCTTTTTTCCAGGTATTGAGATCTTTCCATTTGGGATCCCTGAACGAAAGCGGCGGAACGGGTTTCAATAGTGAGGCAGCCCAGCTTCCATAGTCGCCGATTATGCTTTTGCCAGGTAAAGATGCGTTTTCAGAAACCATGTTTTGCGCCGGGATAAAATTTGAAATTGCATGAATGTCAAAGCTAAGTGGAATTGCCATGGCAGTCAATGACGCTTTCAAAAATTCCCGCCGCTCATTGTTTCCCTCCGGATTTTCAGGTTTCATATCGTAGTTGGGTTATGCAATCACACTTTCGGGCAGCAGGGACGCGGAGCTTTTATCCAGGAAAAATGTGCAATGTGCATGATTTTGCAAGATGCTCGCCGGATAAATGTTGCTTACTTCCTCCATCAGACTATTCCTCACAGCCAGCGCCTTACGCTCATCCGGCACCGAGCAGACAATGTGTTCCGACTTCATGATCTGCTTCACTGTCATGCTAATGGCCTGCAAGGGCACCTCGTCCAGCGAACCAAACCAGCCCTCGCCCATTTGCTGCATGCGGCAAGGTTCGTCCAGGTTCACGACGTGATATGGGTTTTCATTTTCAAAATCTGCGGGCGGATCATTGAATGCCAGATGCCCGTTCTCACCAATGCCCACCAATGCTACATCGATCGGGTGGTGGCTGATAATGCTGTTCAGATTCTCAATCTCCGCCGTAATGTCGCCCTCGCCATTGATCAGGTGAACGGCTTTTAACGAAGGCACTTTGTCCAGAAAACGTTCCTTTAAATATTTCCTGAAACTGGCTGCATGGGCCAACGGCAAGGCGATGAATTCATCAAGATGGAACATGGTAACCTTGCCCCAGTCTATATTTTCCTCTTTTATTAATTGTTCCAAAGTTTGAAACTGACTGGTTCCTGTGGCCAGGATAATGTTCGCAAAACCCTTTTCTGCGATGGTTTTGCGGATCAGCTGTGCTGCAAGCGTTGCCGCTTGTGTTCCTAACTCCTCCTTAGTCTCCGAAATGACAACTTTCATTACAATCTGTTCTTGATTAAGATTTTATTTTGACTCAGAAATTACGATTTCACACCCGTATTGCCGCCTTGCGAAAGGGCAATGTCCACCGGCTTGTTGGATTTCCAGGCCCCGGCAGTGAAATCGGGGATGTCGATGGAATTGGAGCGATGCGCTACGGACCATTCGCTCAGTGGGGAGATCACGCTCCATGAAGCGGCGTCATAAACGTCCTGATCCAGGGGGAGGCCGTTTCTGAGGCAGTCGATAAGGCGCCAGTCCATCAGGAAATCCATGCCGCCGTGACCGCCTACTTTCTTCGCCAGCTCGCCGATTCTTTTCACGATTTCGGGCTGGTACTTTTGTTCCAATGCTTTGAATTCCGCGTCTTTCAACCATTCATGCCCCTTGGCAATGCGTCCTTCGGGAGTTCCTGCCGGGCCTTCGGGCAAAGGATACTTTTGCGCGGAGCCTTTGGTGCCGCTGATCACATGCAACCTGGAATAAACGCGCGGCGAAGTCACGTCGTGCTGCAACATGATCGTCCTGCCTTTTGCAGTCCGGATGGT
The DNA here is from genome assembly GCF_021390415.1 of Dyadobacter sp. CY327. Classification (NCBI taxonomy): domain Bacteria; kingdom Pseudomonadati; phylum Bacteroidota; class Cytophagia; order Cytophagales; family Spirosomataceae; genus Dyadobacter; species Dyadobacter sp. CY327. The sequence goes on from NZ_JAJUXJ010000008.1 coordinate 204,948, forward strand.
TGTCGTGTTCATGTTCCCACGAAACTTCTTCCCTTTGAATTGTTTGAACTCGGGATCTTCGGCCGCCAACTTTTCAGCGCGGGCTTGCAGCATAAAATCGTTGCTTGCCATGCTTACCAGATAATCCATCTTATCGCCCCGGTTAATGTCCATGATTTGCGCAACAGGCCCCAGCCCGTGCGTCGGATAGAGGTTACCGTTACGCTGGTTTTCTTTCAGACGCCAGAGGTCGAAACGTTTGGATTTATCAAAAAAGGAATCATAAATGTCGTGTATATAAGCTCCCTCTGCATGAATAATGTCGCCAAAATAGCCTTGTCTGGCCATATTTAGGGTTAGTAATTCAAAAAAATCATAGCAGCAGTTTTCGAGCATCATACAATGCTTCTTTGTTTTTTCTGAGGTTTCAACCAGCTGCCAGCATTCGTCCACTGTTACGGCGGCGGGGATTTCTACGGCCGCGTGCTTGCCATGTTCCATTGCAAAAACGGCCATTGGTGCATGCAGGCTCCATGGCGTGCAAATGTAAATGAGATCGAGATCTTCCTGCTCGCACATTTTTTTCCAGGCATCGGCTGTTCCGGAATACACTTTGGGATTATGGCCTGTTCCTTCAAAAGCCTTTCTTGCACCCTCGGCTTTTTCTGGCCGGATATCACAAAGTGCGGTAACCTGCACATTTTCCAACTTTTTGATCCTTTGAATGGCACCGCCGCCTCTGTTACCAAGCCCAATGTATCCAATGCGAACGGTTTCGATTTTGGGCGCGGCATAACCACTCATGTTGAACTTCGGAGCCGCAGGAACGATCCTGGCAGGCAAATCGAGCGGGCTGGCACCTGCATAACCGGCATTTAGCAACCCGATGCTGCTCAGCCCGGTAAGTTTGAGGAAATCTCTTTTTTTCATGGGTTTAGTTTGATATACTTACAATTTTACAACGATTCGATTAGCTATCGCTGACATTGCAGTTAATTATTAACGAGAACGTTATCGAAAACGACTGACGTTTTTTAAAGCTTTCAAACCCTAAACCCATGCGAAGACCAGCCACCATCAAGGACATTGCAAAAGCACTCGGCATCTCCGTCGCGACGGTTTCCAGGGCGTTGCGGGATGCCTATGACGTGAGCCCGCAGACGCGGGCGCTGGTGCTGGAAAAAGCAGAGGAAATGCATTATAAGCCTAATTTTAATGCAACGGGTTTGGTCAAAAGCAGCACGCATAAGATTGGCGTGATCATCCCCGCTATAACCAATTATTATTTTTCAACGGTCATTACCGGCATTCAGGAAGTAGCTCAGCATAAGGGATATAGCATTATTTTATACATTACAAACGATTCGCCGGAGCTGGAAAAAAAGATCGTTCATGATCTTTCACTAAGCAGCCTGGACGGTTTACTGGCTTGCGTTTCTTCACCTTCCGACGCTTGCAGGCATTTCCAGGAACTCATTGACGACGGACTTCCAGTAGTGTTTTTTGATCGTGTTCCCGAGGAGATCAGTATTTCAAAGGTCATGCAGGACGACTATAACGGCGCCTGTCAGGCTGTAAATCATCTTATTGAAAGGGGTTATAGAAAAATAGCGCATATTACCGGCCCAAAAGGGGTGTTGCTGACTGAAAACAGACTTCGCGGCTATCAACACGCACTCCGGGAGCATGACCTGGAGTTTGACAATGATTGGGTGGTTTATTCGGGATTTTCTCAAAAAGACGGAGAATCGGATGTTGCCCGGTTGTTTACAGAAAATACTGAAAAGCCTGACGCCATTTTTGCAGTTAATGATCGTAAAGCCATTGGGGCGATGGTGGCTTTGAAGCGTAAAAACATTCGGATTGGGGGAGAAGTCGGTGTTATTGGGTTTACGAATGATCCTATCTGTGAAATTATATCACCGACATTGTCCACCGTAGCTGAGCCTGCTTACGAAATCGGTCGCAAGAGCTGTGAATTGTTGTTGATCCACATTAAAAAAGCAGGTTTTGCAGGCGAAGAAGTTGTGCTTTCGGGAGAGCTTATCGTACGCGAATCCACTTCAAGGATTTAATACATTACCACTGACCAATTTTCAAGCTTGACTCTCAAAAGAAAAGTCCGCCCCAATGACGGGACAGACTATTCTTACCAATATATACAGACTATTCTTACCAATATATTTTAATCAGTTTTTTCCTTTCGATCAGTTCTCTTTCTTCGGAGTTGATTTGTTCCCTTTGTTCAATGTAGCGTCTCCTTTGTTCATTTTATTCACATTGGATTTGCCATTCGCGCCGTTACCTTCCTTACCTGTTCCGCTGGTTTTGTTAGAACCATTCACTTGTCCGGCTTTGCCAGGCTGGGTGGCATTTGAGTTCCCTACCTCGTGATTGGCCCCTTGCGTAGTTCCCTGCGTATCTGTTCCTTCATTCTTTCCACCGGTTTTGCTGCTGTCCGCAGTGGCAGTTCCTTGTTGTTTCGGATTGGTCGACTGCGTAGTAGATTGTGCATATACCGAAGCAGAAACGGCGAAAGTAAATATCAAACTTGCGATTACCTTTTTCATGATTGGAATTGTTAGTTGTTGAATGTTGATGCCTGCTTCTTTAAAAATCATACCCGCAACAATGCGGCCCAAACTGGCATGGATATTTACCAGTGGTTGGCGTTTACACGAAAGCATGCTTCACCATGGACGCTACTACATCAAAACCTAAGTTTTTCTTATCGCTTTTTAAGGACAGTTTTTCAGAGTTTATGGAAGACAATTGCCTTAAATTAAGCGCTGCGCTATCCTATTACACTATTTTTTCCCTCGCTCCGATGTTGCTGGTGATCATCTCGATCGTAAGCATTGTATTTGGGAAGGAAGCATTTCAAGGTGAGCTGTTTGGGCAAATAAGTGGTCTGGTCGGCAAGGAGGCTGCCTTGCAGTTGCAGGAGTTGATTAAAAATGCAGAGCTTTCCAATAAATCAGGACTTGCCGCCACAATCGGGATTGTGACGCTGCTCATTGGTGCGACCGGGGTTTTTGCCGAGATACAAGATTCGATCAATTACATATGGTCTATCAAATCCAAACCCAAAAAAGGATGGCTGCAATATCTTAAAAACCGGCTGCTATCTTTCTCCATCATTATCACCTTAGGCTTTTTGCTCATCGTTTCCCTGGGTGTGAATACTCTGGTTGATTTGATGAGTGCGCGTTTGGAGCGCTATTTCTCGGAAGTGTCCGTGATCTTTTTCTCTGTATTGAATGTCGTTGTGGTAATGGCGATCATTACGGCACTTTTCTCTGTCATATTTAAAATATTGCCCGATGGCCATGTGCGTTGGAAAGAGTGCATTGTCGGCGCGGCATTTACGGCTATACTTTTCGCAATTGGTAAATTTGGCATCAGCTTTTATCTTGGAAAACAGGATCTTGGTGCAACCTATGGCGCTTCCGCTTCGATCGTGATCCTTTTGACCTGGGTTTATTATTCCTCTATTATCCTGTATTTCGGGGCGGAGTTTACCAAAGTTTATGCAAAAACAGACGGTGTGGGAATCTCGCCTAATGAGCATGCGGTGCTCATGGTAAGGAGGGAAATGGAACAGGATAAGCCCGAACAGGCTATTGCGGATGCACAGCACGCCACAACCTCCGTAAATCCAAAGGAAGTGACGCATAAAATGATGGACACGGTCACCCAGTTCATCGATGATAAGCTGAATGCGATCAGGGCTGAGATCAAGGCGAAAATTGCCCAGATTACTGCACCTTTTTCCTACTACGCATTTGTTGCGATCATTGTATTTATGATTGTGATCATGGTAGTCGTTTTGCTGGGCCATTTCCTGAACAATGCGTTTAACAGCGATTATCTGGGTTTTGTTGTGTTGCTGGGCTTTACATTAGTCCTGTTCTCACTATGTTTTATTTTCAGGGAAGGCTTGCTGGGAGGCATCAAAAAGGCAGTTGCCAAAAAGGTGCAGTCTGGGAACGAACCGTGATTTTCTATTAAAATGGTTAACAAAAAAAGGGGACAGATGTCCCCTTTTTTTTGTTAACCATTCCGTACTTATTTATAAACGGCTTGCGTTAATCTGCTCGTTCAATTATCCCTCTTTTGAATAACCCACATCCAATCTGCCGGCCATGAATTGGAGCGAATGCTATCGTGCCTTACGAGCTTCTCATCAATCACCTCATAGCCAATCAATCGCCCTCCCTGACTTTCCACATCTGCACGTGCATAATTATGAAGCTGTATCCAAACTTCCGGCGCAATCAATTCTACGGAAACAAAGCTTAGCTTCTTCCATTTCGGATCGCTGGAATCATCTACATAACGAAGCAAAAGATAGTGTTTAAAACTTTCGTTGCTCAAAGACAATATCGTTTTTCTAGTGTCATGTTTCATGATATGCTAATTTAATTGTCCTAAAAAATACTCAAATAATATAACAATGAATGGATTTACCTTTTATACGCCGCATATGGGTTGTAACCCGGGTATACAACGGATTTTCTATGTTATATAAAACTCTTGCCACAAGTTGAATACAAGTAGTTCTATGTTTTTACATGACATTTTTAAATTTTATATTTATGTTTTGGGGCTTTTAAAAAGTGGCATAAAATTTTAAAACACCATCGGACGAAAACACATAAACCGATGGTCACATTGAACTATATGAAGGATGACTGGGTGAAGGAGAAGAACGGAACCCGTATTATGCAAGTTGATGAATATCAAATTGTAGACATTGTAACCTATGTAAATGGTAACTCAACGCCTGTAACGAAAAGAAGTTATAACGGAAAAGTTTGGTGTACCTGGGTAAATGAGAATAAAGCTGTGGTTACCCAGCCTTTTTTAGAATCAGATCTTGAACCGGCTGTACCGCAGCAAGTTGCTAATTACTGATTTCACAAGAACTTTCGTCTCCCGACCATTCAAGCAATTGCATTGAATTAAAATGCCCGAAATTGAATTTCGGGCATTTTAATTTTTGTTTGTTGATGATTATGGTTTTCTGTCGGCTTCGGTTGCTGAGCCAGATGAATTTGTATCGGTTGCGTTGGCGTCTTTTCTATTTTTCTTACGATTTTTCCTATCCATCTTTTTATCACTTGCTGGCATAAGCGAATCCTTCATTACTGCGCCGGACGCGCCCTGGGATTTAATCAATGTATCTTCCGACGGTGTATTTGAAGGCCTTACGGGCGATTGAGGAGAGTTGAACTCTGCCTTTTTCTCAGTCGTAGGATTAGACGATGAAGGCGTTGTGGTAGTTGGATCCTGCGTAGGCACACTCTGTGGCTGCGACGGGGATGTTGGCGTTGTTGGAACAGTCTGCGCATAGCTTGCGGCAGAAACTCCCAGCGCTGCGATCAGGATAAATGCTTTTAAAGTTTTCATCTTAGTTCAGTTTAGTTGTTGATGGTCTGATACTCGCAGTGACATCCAAAACTATTCCTAAGAGTGACATTTTCGTGCTATCAAATATTATTTCAATATTGTTTGTTTAAAATTAATCAGAGGCATTTTTTGACCGATGGTATTAGATATCAAAATAGTTATCTTATTAACAATAAGTATCTTATCCACAAATTGCGCATTGGTTTACCCAAACTGCCTGCGTTAAGATCGTTGGAACAGCATTAAATAAATTTTTCATCTACGAAGTAATTCTATTGAGAAGGGTTCGCTTTTGCACGGATCAAGAATAGAATATAACGCTAAGATTTAGCGGGTCAAAAAGTGTAGAACTCGTAGTTGATGTTCCACTTTGTTTCCTGACCCGGTTTTGCGCTGATATGAATGTAGGGCTCAGGGCATGAGGTGGTGGGATTAGCCCAGTATACCAATTTCTCCAAAGGCCTATCACCCGTAATTCTTACGCCAGCCGATGTTTTTGTATTTTCAATGCGTATATTATAATCTTTTGCGCTTGACCTGAAGCCTTTCAGGCCACTGGAGAATATCTGATCGCCATTTACAACCGGCCTAGCATAGTTGAGGGTTTTGCCTTTTGCATTGATAATGGTCCCAAAACCTGCTCCTTCCCCACTTACTTCGAAGGGAAAAACGATCCGTATATGCTCGTTCGTTGGCTCTTTATCGATCATGAAAAAGTTGTGATTGTAAGTGCTGGTTGAAATTTCTTTCGAGCCGGTATTTTTAAGGCTGTGTTCTAAAACGAGTTGAGGCCTTCCTTTAACCAGTTTTAATGTCTTTGTATATACATAACCGTAGCCTGTTGCGTCTTTCAATGTATGCGTGAATGTTACGTGATCCTTTTTCTTGTCAACGGTCCATTTACCAGCATCTTTCACCTCATAATTCGTTGCGAACGAATATTTTTTATCATCAGGCTTAACCAGCACTCCAACGCCGATTTTCACGAATGTTTCACCTGGCTTTACCGCATCAAAATCCAATGCGACGAACTCCTCAACCGGCCCCATAATGGCGTCATGCAATTTGGGATCATAGGTGCTGTTCCATTGCCCAAAATAAGAGTGTCCCTTGTAATCAAGGCTGGCAACCTGTCCTGCCCAGTCGAAACGCACGCCACGATAATAGCCTGAGCTAGCATCCGGCATCATTAACTTCGCATTAATGATGCCGTTTGAAATGACTGCCTCCGGGAAATCGGCGAATCGGAATGCAGTAATGAACAGGCATATGGAGGCAATGAGCAATAGGGTTTTCTTCATGATAATGGTTAAGAAATGCCTTTGAAAGCTTCCTCGTTTACAAAAGGCTGGTTGCGCAAGCGCTGTTTTGTTGCTTTATAAAATGCATTGGCCATAGCAGCGCCAGCAGGCGGCAACGCCGGTTCGCCCAAACCTGTGGGAGATATGCCGTTGTTGACAAAATGCACATCCACTTCCGGGATTTCGTTCATCCTGATCAGGCGGAAACCATTGAAGTTGGTCTGATCCGGCGCACCGTCCTTGAATGTCATGTTGCCATACATTGCGTGGCCCAAGCCATCTACAACACCGCCTCTAACCTGCTGCAAAGATCCGCTTTGGTTGATTACAATGCCGCAATCGACTGCTGCAATCACGTTTTTAAGAACCGGCTTGCCTTTCTGCATTACGATCTCACCTACCTGCGCTACGTAAGATCTGTGAGAAAAATAAACGCTGAATCCTTGATAAACGCCTTTCTTTTTGCCCCAGTTACTTTTCTCCGCCGCCATTTTCACCACAGCGATCATTCTGTCCACATCATATTTTACTGCATTAACAGGTGACTTTTTCGCTTTTTCAAGCAATTCCAGTCGGAATGCAACCGGATCCTTGCCTGCTGCCTCAGCAACTTCGTCCAGGAAGGATTGCTCCGCATAAGCCAGGAAATTGGTGATCGGCGCACGCCATGGGCCCGTTGTGATCGGGGATTTGTGCTCGACAGAGTCGATCAGCAGGTTGTCTACGGATCCGGACGGAAAATTGTCTTCCCTTGTTGAATTTCCGGAGTTCATGCCGACACCACGCAGCTTATATCCGATCATGGTTCCGTCTTTGTCCAATGCGGCTTCGAAGCGGTAACGCACTGCGGGGCGGTAAGTGCCGCCTGTCATATCATCTTCCCGCGTCCAAACCACTTTTACCGGCGCTTTCACGAGTTTGGAAACATGCGCGGCTTCGATTACAAAGTCTGCTGAAAGCCTCCGACCAAATCCACCGCCCTGACGGGTGATTTCGACCGTTATTTTTTCGGGTGCTATGCCGGTGATTTTCGCTACTTCCGTACGCGCGCGCTCGGGCGTTTGCGTCGGGCCCACGAGTTCTACGCCGTCCTCACGCACGTGCGCAAAGAAGTTCATGGGTTCCAATGGGCTGTGCGGCAGGAATGGGCATTGATATTCGGCTTTGATGACTTTTGCAGCGTTTTTGAATGCTGCATCCACGTCGCCGTCTTTGCGCCTTACGGTTGCTTCGCCATTGTCCATCAACTGAGAAAAAATGCGATTATGATCGGCAGTGCTTTCGAGTTCTGCTGCTTTCTCATATTCGATTTTCAAAGCGTCTTTGGCCTTTTTCACCTGCCAGGTAGACTTCCCAACGACGGCAACACTGTTTTCAAATGTTACTACATCCACAATGCCGGGCATAGCCTTGGCTGCTGCGGAATCGACCGATTTCAATTTTAATCCAAATGCTTTTGGCCGCTGGATCAAGGCGAACAGCATTCCCTCCTTGTAAAAATCAAGTCCGAAAAGTGGCTTGCCCGTGGCTATATTATGGTTATCAACATTACGAACCGATTGTCCGATCAGCTTGAAATCTTTTTCATTCTTTAATTTAATCTCCGTTGGTGCCGTCAGCTTCGAAGCTGCTTCTGCCAGTTCGCCATATGTGGCAGATTTGCCTGAGGTTTTATGCAGGACCTTACCATTTTCAGTGGTTAGCTCAGCAGCAGGAACATTCCATTTCGTTGCGGCTGCCTCAACTAAAAGATAGCGAGCGGTTGCTCCTGCTTTGCGCAAGCGTTCCCACGAATGAGGAACTGCGCCACTTCCACCGGTAACTTGTCTTTCAAAAATTCCTGTATCCAGATTTCCCTGAACGGTTTTCACTTGCTTCCAATCCGCATCCAGTTCTTCGGCAACGACCATTGGAAATGCTGTCTTAATGCCTTGTCCGATTTCCGGGTTTGGAGAAACAATCGTAATGATGTTATCTGTGCCAATTGACAAATAACTGTTAAAATTTATAGAGCCGGCGGCAATGCTTTTCGCATCGACAACCACAGGAAGCGCAGTGGAATTGGTCCAATTGAAACCCAAAAACAGTCCACCACCTGCCGCGGCTGCAATTTTCATAAAATTGCGCCTTGAAGTTTGTTCTAATTTCTGCATGGTCAGTTGGTTTTGGATGCTGCTACTTTCACTGCTTCACGAATGCGGTGGTAAGTGCCGCAACGGCAAATGTTGCCGCTCATGGTGGAGACGATTTCTTCTTCGGTAGGCTTTGGTTTTTCTTTGAGCAATGCAGCCGCCGTCATGATCTGGCCAGCCTGGCAGTAACCGCATTGTGCCACGTCCACCTCGTCCCAGGCCTGCTGAACCGGATGATCGCCTTTTTCTGAAAGTCCTTCAATGGTGGTCACTTTTGCTTTTCCAACAGCTGAAACGGGCAGCACGCAAGAGCGCACCGCTTTACCATCTATGTGAACGGTGCATGCACCACATTGTGCAATCCCGCAGCCATATTTAGTGCCTACAAGTCCGAGATTATCGCGAAGGACCCATAAGAGCGGAGTGTCCCGCTCCACATCCGCGTCGTAGGCACGGTTGTTAATTGAAAGTTTGAATAACGCCATGGTGAATTGATTGGGTTCGGAAATGATTGTTCTTATGCAGATACCGAAGTTACAAAAAATGTCAAAAGGATGGTGACTGTAAGCAACTTAAAGTTAAATCGCTTATCAGAATAAGTCAATAAATGCTGCAATCAAATGCTTATGCTTCGCCGCCTGGCCCTCCGAAACTGATTGGAAAATTAAATGATGGCTCGTTATCCTGTGAGCTTTGGATCTGGCCGTATTGGTCTTCGTATTTTTGAATATTGTCCTGTAATGCTGCGATGAGGCGTTTTGCGTGTTCCGGCGTGATAATGATCCGTGCCTTTACTTTTGCGCGGGGAACGCCAGGCATTAAGCGAATAAAATCAAGGATAAACTCGCTGTTTGAATGTGCGATCATCGCCAAGTTGGAATAAACTCCTTCGGCCATTTCCTCTGACAATTCTACATTGATCTGCTGTTCGTTTTCTTTTGTGTTATCTTCCATCGGTTGGTTTTATTGGCATTACAGTGCTTGGCAGCAAATGATTATCTCTGCGGAAATTACTAAAATTTAGTATTAAAACAGCAAAGAGCCGGTTCCACATCGCAGAACCGGCTCTTTTTATTTTACTTGAATTGGCCTATACTAATTCCTTTTTCTTGCGAGAAAGCTTCTCACGAGATTCAGTCAAAGCATCGAACTCTTCTTTTGATCCAACGATCAGGCTTTCGTATTGACGCATTCCTGTTCCAGCTGGGATCAAGTGACCGACGATCACGTTTTCTTTCAAGCCTTTCAGTTCGTCGCGTTTTCCACGAACAGCTGCTTCGCTCAATACTTTGGTTGTTTCCTGGAACGAGGCCGCAGAAACGAAACTTTCAGTACCCAATGAAGCTTGTGTGATACCCATCAAAGTAGGTTTCGCAACAGCTGCCTGCGCATCACGCGCAGTAACCAGTTTCAAGTCACGACGTTTCAAGCTTGAATTTTCATCACGCAAACGACGAACTGAAACGATCATACCCGGCTTCAGAGTCTCAGAGCTACCAGCGTCTTCAATCACTTTCAAATCCAGGATCTTATCATTTTCTTCACGGAATACAACGCGGTCAACCGGTTGCATTTCGAGGAAGTTGGTGTCACCTGCATCCAGGATCTCTACTTTCTGCATCATCTGGCGTACGATACACTCGATATGCTTATCGTTGATCTTTACACCTTGCAGACGGTATACTTCCTGAATTTCATTTACAAGATATTCCTGAACCGCTGTTGGTCCTTTGATAGATAGGATATCAGCTGGTGTGATCGCTCCGTCGGACAATGGATCTCCTGCTCTTACGAAGTCACCATCCTGAACCAGAATGTGTTTCGAAAGGGCAACCATGTAACGACGTTGTGTTCCGTCTCTTGATTCGATATGAATTTCACGGTTACCGCGTTTCACGCCTCCATAAGAAACTACACCATCGATTTCAGAAACAGTTGCTGGGTTAGACGGGTTACGAGCCTCGAAAAGTTCAGTTACACGTGGCAAACCTCCCGTAATGTCGCGTGTTTTACCAACAACACGTGGGATTTTCGCCAATGGCTGACCTGCCTTAATGTTCGTTCCAGCTTTCACCACCAAACGTGCTCCAACAGGAAGGTTATAACCTTTTTCTGTCTGATCTTTCAACAACGTTGACTTACCTTTTACCACGATAGCCGGGTTTTTGGTTTTATCACGTGTTTCAATGATCACAGATTCCTGGAAGCCAGTTTGCTCATCAAATTCTTCACGATATGTAATGCCTTCTTCAATTGCATCGAAAGATACTACTCCGGTGAATTCGGAAAGGATTACTGCGTGATATGGATCCCAAGTACAAAGTTCTTGTCCTTTTTGAACCTTCTCTCCATCTTTTACCAAAAGATGTGCTCCGTAAGGAACATTGTTTGAGATCAGCAACTGGCCTGTTTCAGGATTTGTAATTTTCACCTCGCCTGAACGACCCATTACTACGGTTACTTCATCTCCTTCTGAATTCACAGACTGAACAAGACGAAGATCTTCAAAACCAATCACACCGTCGAATTTCGCCTTGATGTTTGCTTCAACAGAAATATTGGAAGCTGTACCACCGACGTGGAATGTACGAAGTGTCAACTGCGTTCCCGGCTCACCGATTGACTGCGAGGCAATTACACCCACAGCTTCACCAATGTTAACCATATAAGCAGAAGCCAGTGAGCGTCCGTAGCATTTAGCACAAACACCATTACGTGTTTCGCAAGTCAATACTGAACGAATTTCCACAGTTTCAATGCTCGTTTCATCAATGTAAGAAGCGATTTCTTCTGTGATTTCCTGACCAGAAGCCAAGATCATTTCATTAGAAAGCGGGTCAAATACATCGTGAACACTTACACGTCCAAGGATACGCTCAGAAAGCGGTTCCACGATATCTTCATTGTCTTTCAATGCAGAGATTGCAATTCCACGAAGTGATCCACAGTCATTTTCGATAACAACAACATCTTGTGCAACGTCATGAAGACGACGAGTCAGGTAACCCGCATCAGCCGTTTTCAAGGCTGTATCGGCAAGACCTTTACGTGCACCGTGTGTTGAGATAAAGTATTCAAGAACGTCCAAACCTTCTTTAAAGTTAGAAAGGATCGGGTTCTCGATGATTTCACCTGCACCACCCGCGATGTTTTTCTGAGGCTTGGCCATAAGACCCCTCATTCCACCCAGCTGACGGATCTGCTCGCGCGAACCACGTGCACCTGAGTGCATCATCATATAAATGGAGTTGAATCCGCCTTGGTCTGTTTCCAATTGCTTCATCAACGTCTCTGTAATGCGTGAGTTAACACGAGTCCAGATATCAATAACCTGATTGTAACGCTCGTTTTCAGTGATAAGACCCATCAAGTAGTTGCTCCAAACGTTTTCAACGTCCAGTTTCGCTTGCTCGATCAGTTTCACTTTTTCGTCTGGCACCATTACGTCATTCAATCCCATTGACAAACCGCCTTTGAAGGCCATTTGGAAACCAAGTTCTTTGATTTCATCCAGGAACTGAGCTGTACGGGCAACACCAGCCAATTTGAACACCAAACCGATGATTTGCTGCAATTTTTTCTTAGTCAGCAATTCATTGATGTAACCTACTTCCTCAGGAACTGCCTGATTGAAAAGGATACGTCCGGCAACGGTGTCAACCATTTTCGTTTCAAATGTTCCGTCGTCGTTACGAACGCGCAGGCGGCATTTGATATTCGCATGTTTTGACAATTTGCCTTCGTTGATGGCAATGATCACTTCGTCCGGACCGTAGAAGATCATTCCTTCTCCGATAATCGGATAGTGATCGGTGCTTACGCGGCCTTTTGTAACATAATACAGACCCAAAACCATGTCCTGTGATGGAACCGTAATTGGTGCACCATTGGCAGGGTTAAGAATGTTATGTGACGAAAGCATCAACATTGAAGCTTCCAAAACGGCTTCCTGACCCAATGGCACGTGAACGGCCATCTGGTCACCGTCAAAGTCAGCGTTGAATGCAGTACAAACCAATGGGTGCAACTGAATCGCTTTTCCTTCGATCAGCTTAGGCTGGAATGCTTGGATACCCAAACGGTGCAATGTTGGAGCACGGTTAAGCAGAACAGGGTGTCCTTTCAAAACGTTTTCCAAAATATCCCAGATCACAGGATCCTTACGATCTACGATCTTCTTCGCTGATTTTACAGTTTTAACAATTCCACGCTCGATCAGCTTACGGATAATGAACGGCTTGAATAATTCTGCCGCCATATCTTTTGGCAAACCACATTCGTGCAATTTCAATTCAGGTCCAACGACAATTACCGAACGACCTGAATAATCGACACGCTTACCAAGCAAGTTTTGACGGAAACGTCCTTGCTTACCTTTCAGCATGTCAGAAAGTGATTTCAATGCACGGTTACCTTCTGAACGCACCGCGTTTACTTTACGGCTGTTATCGAAAAGCGAATCAACAGCTTCCTGCAACATCCTTTTTTCGTTACGCAAGATCACCTCAGGTGCTTTGATCTCGATCAGACGTTTCAAACGGTTGTTCCGAATGATCACACGACGATAAAGGTCATTCAAATCGGAAGTCGCGAAACGACCACCATCCAAAGGCACAAGCGGACGAAGTTCTGGTGGAATAACCGGAACCATCTTGATCACCATCCACTCAGGACGGTTTTCAATGCGTGTGTTTGCATCACGGAATGCTTCTACAACTTTCAGACGCTTTAATGCTTCTGCTTTACGTTGCTGCGAAGTGTCCGTTGCTGCCTGGTGACGAAGTTCGTATGAAAGCTCATCCAGTTTAATTCTGTTCAAAAGCATTTCAAGCGCATCCGCACCCATTCTCGCGATAAACTTATTTGGATCCGTGTCCGGAAGCATTTGGTTTTCGCGTGGCAACTTGTCGATGATATCCAGATATTCATCTTCGGTCAAGAAATCAAGATAGCCTACGCCGTCTTCTTCCTTGATACCAGCCTGAACTACTGCATATCGCTCGTAATAAATAATTTGATCCAATTTCTTGGTCGATAATCCCAACAGGTAACCGATTTTGTTCGGCAAGCTGCGGAAATACCAGATATGTGCAACAGGAACAACGAGTTCAATGTGGCCCATGCGCTCGCGACGCACCTTTTTCTCAGTAACCTCTACACCGCAACGGTCGCAGATGATTCCTTTGTAACGGATACGTTTGTATTTACCACAATGACATTCCCAGTCCTTCACAGGTCCGAAGATTCTTTCGCAGAATAATCCGCCCATCTCCGGCTTGTAAGTCCGGTAGTTGATGGTTTCAGGCTGGGTTACTTCACCGAATGAGCTCTCAAGGATAGACTCAGGTGAAGCCAGACTGATCGTCATTCTGGAAAAATCACTATTAAGTTTTTTGTTCTTTTTGAAAGACATAATTAAAAAGTCGTTTGTCTGTTAGTCGAAACTCAATTGATTTCATTAATGGCGCGGTTTCCCGCGCCAACGACTAAATATTAGTCCAGCGTAATCTCCAATGCTAATCCACGAAGCTCGTGAACAAGTACGTTGAATGACTCCGGAATATTTGGTTTCGGAAGGTTTTCACCTTTCACGATTGCTTCGTATGCTTTGGCGCGGCCAACCACGTCATCGGATTTAACAGTCAGGATTTCTTGAAGAATGTGAGATGCTCCAAACGCTTCAAGCGCCCAAACTTCCATTTCTCCAAAACGCTGACCTCCGAATTGTGCTTTACCACCCAATGGTTGCTGTGTTATGAGCGAGTATGGCCCGATAGAACGCGCATGCATCTTATCGTCAACCAAGTGACCCAGTTTCATCATGTACATTAAACCAACTGTAATCTGCTGATCAAAACGCTCTCCGCTCAAACCATTGTACAGGAATGTACGTCCCCAGTCTGGCAAACCAGCTTCTTTCAACTCAGCCGCAACTTCCGCTTCCGTAGCTCCATCGAAGATCGGAGTAGCATAGCGACGACCCAGTTTCAGACCTGCCCATGCAAGAATGGTTTCATATATCTGACCAATATTCATACGTGAAGGCACCCCAAGTGGGTTCAGCACGATATCCATTGGAGTTCCATCTTCAAGGAATGGCATATCTTCATCACGAACGATACGGGCAACAACCCCTTTGTTACCGTGGCGGCCTGCCATTTTATCCCCAACTTTCAACTTACGTTTCTTGGCAATGTATACTTTCGCCAATTTCACGATTCCAGCTGGAAGCTCATCACCTACTTCAAGAGCGAAACGATCGCGTTTGAAACGGCCCATCAATTCACTGCGGGCGTTCAGGTAATTTTTCAAAACCAATGAAACTTGCAAGTTGGTTTCAGAATCCTCAGTCCAGGAATCCGTCAATACATCACCGATCAAGTTAACTTCTTCGGCAACTGCATATTGAGATTCATCGCGGTAAGGGTTATTTGCTGGGAACAAGTTTTCAGAGATATTTCTCACATTGAACTTCATTCCTTTGCTTACCAATTCATCACCAAACTTGTGTTTAACACCCTGGCTAGTTTTACCGTCAACCAATGCAACGAGTTTCTCAATGATACGTCCACGAAGCGCCGTAAGCTCACGTCCGTATTTTTTCATCAATAAGCGAAGTTCATCTTTGTGTTTCGCACGCTCTTCTTTGGTTGGGCGAGAGAAAAGTTTCGTGTCAATAACCACACCTTTCATTGATGGTGGCGCTTTTTTCGAAGCATCCTTCACATCACCGGCTTTATCACCAAAGATCGCACGAAGCAGTTTTTCTTCCGGAGTTGGATCTGATTCTCCTTTTGGAGTAATCTTGCCAATTAAAATGTCTCCTTCTTTTACTTCCGTACCAACCTGAACGATACCATTTTCGTCAAGATTTTTAACTGTTTCCTCACTTACGTTTGGAATTTCAGCGGTAAGCTCTTCTTCTCCACGTTTTGTATCACGCACTTCCAATTCAAATTCTTCAATGTGAATAGAAGTGAAGATATCTTCACGAACCACTTTCTCAGAGATTACAATCGCATCCTCAAAGTTGTATCCTTGCCAAGGCATGAACGCAACCAAAAGGTTACGGCCCAATGCAAGTTCACCACCCTCTGTACCATATCCCTGGCAAAGTGCTTCACCTTTTTTCACCTTTTGGCCCTTAAGAACCATTGGTTGAAGGTTAAGGCAAGTGTCCTGGTTGGTACGACGGAATTTAACAAGATCGTAAGAAACGCTGTCTTCAATAAAGCTTACAAGGCGTTCGTCATCTGTTCTGTCGTATTTAACAACGATTTTCTTCGCATCAACAAATTCAATCACACCGTCACCTTCTGCAACAACCAATGCTCTTGAATCCATCGCAACACGCTTTTCAAGGCCAGTTCCAACGATTGGCGCTTGCGGGCGCAACAATGGAACACCCTGGCGCTGCATGTTAGATCCCATCAAGGCACGGTTAGCATCATCATGTTCCAAGAAAGGAATAAGAGAAGCGGCAACCGAAACAATCTGGTTCGCAGCAACGTCCATGAACGATGCTTGTGAAGGATCAACCATCGGGAAATCACCTTCGAAACGCGTTTTGATTTTTTCTACCGTAAAGTTTCCTTTATCATCCACGGAAGCATTTGCTTGTGCAATGTATTTGGAATCTTCTTCCTCGGCAGTCATATATATAAGCTCATCGGTTAGCTTACCAGCACCATCGATTACACGATATGGTGTTTCGATAAAGCCCATTCCATTCACTTTTGCAAATACGCAAAGGGATGAAATCAAACCAATGTTTGGTCCTTCCGGAGTTTCAATTGTACAAAGACGACCGTAGTGCGTGTAGTGAACGTCACGAACCTCGAAACCGGCTCTTTCGCGAGAAAGACCACCAGGTCCAAGTGCCGACATTCTACGCTTGTGCGTAATCTCAGCCAATGGATTGGTTTGATCCATGAACTGTGACAACTGGTTTGTACCAAAGAAAGAGTTGATAACAGAAGACAAAGTCCGTGCATTGATCAAATCAACAGGCTTAAAATCTTCATTATCACGCACGTTCATACGCTCCTTAATGGTACGCGCCATACGAGCAAGACCTACACCAAACTGAGCATAAAGCTGCTCGCCTACTGTACGCACTCGACGATTTGACAAGTGGTCAATATCATCGACAACCGCTTTTGCATTGATCAAACCGATCAGATACTTCACGATGGAAACGATATCGCCTGTTGTAAGAACGCGAACGTCCAAACTTGTGTCAGAACCTAATTTTTTGTTGATCCTGTAACGGCCAACATCACCAAGGTCGTAACGTTTGTCACTGAAGAACAAGCTCTGGATTACATCGCGAGCAGTTTGTTCGTCCGGTGCTTCTGCATTACGCAATTGGCGGTAAATTTGCTCAACTGCCTCTTTGTCAGAGTTCGAGCTATCTTTTTGAAGCGTATTATAGATAATGTTATAATCCGCAACATTCATATCTTCTTTGTGCAGGATGACAGATTTCTGCCCTGATTCCACGATTACTTCGATGTCCTCAGCAGAAATAGTCGAATCGCGTTCAAGTAACACTTCGTTACGTTGAATGGAAACAACCTCGCCAGTATCTTCATCAACGAAATCTTCTGTCCAGGTTCTCAAAACCCTTGCAGCCAAGCGACGGCCAACAGCTTTTTTCAAGTTTGTTGGTGTTGCACTAATTTCTTCTGACAATCCAAACAGGTCAAGGATATCTTTATCAGATCCGAAACCGATGGCGCGAAGCAATGTTGTAACCGGGAATTTTTTCTTACGGTCGATGTACGCGTACATCACATTGTTAACATCTGTCGAGAATTCAATCCAAGATCCCTTGAAAGGAATAATCCGCGCAGAGTACAATTTAGAACCGTTGGTGTGCTTGCTCATGGAGAAGAACACACCAGGTGAGCGGTGAAGTTGTGAAACGATAACACGCTCAGCACCATTGATTACGAAAGAACCTCTCTCGGTCATGTAAGGAATGTTTCCTAAGAAAACTTCCTGCTCAATGGTTTCAAATTCTTCATGATCAGCATCATTACATATCAAACGTAATTTTGCTTTCAACGGCACTGCATAAGTCAGTCCGCGATCAATGGATTCATCAACAGAATATTTTGGTGGTTCAAGAAGATAATCAATGAACTCCAGCACGAAATTGTCGCGTGAATCAGCAATAGGAAAGTTTTCAGCGAAAACTTTGTACAATCCTTCTCCCGAACGATCTTCAACCGATGTATCAAGACTGAAGAAATCGCGGAACGACTGAACCTGGATTCCTAGCAAATCCGGATAATCGATAATCTGATTGATCCTTGAAAAGTTTTTTCTAGGTGTTGTTGCTTTAATTGTAGCCAAGGCTATGTTTGATTTTGGTTAGTAGAAAAACTAATGCGCCGGAGTAACCTTTACGCGCCGCAATCGTAATAATTAGTTTTAAACCTAATCTATTGCCTCGTAGAGATAAATAACTGCCCCTATTCTCCTTTCCTACGAGTAAAGAAGTGTTTCGCGCAAATTATTTGAAAAGAAGAATGATAAAACCCGGAATAAATGATGGGCTATCTAAGTACAAACGTAAAAAACCAGTTTTTCGTTTGGTATATACATAAATAGGAAAAAGACCTGACGTTAATCAGGCCTCATTCCTTAGAATTATAGGCTTTTGGTATAAAGCAAATTACTTCACTTCAACTTCTGCACCTGCTTCTTCAAGTTGTTTTTTCAAAGCTTCTGCTTCGTCTTTTGCAACTCCTTCTTTAACAGGCTTAGGAGCACCGTCAACTAGTTCTTTTGCTTCTTTCAAGCCAAGACCAGTAAGGTCTTTAACCAATTTCACAACAGCAAGTTTGCTTGCGCCAGCTGCTTTCAAGATTACATCAAAAGATGTTTTCTCTTCTGCTGCAGGAGCATCAGAACCACCACCAGCAGCAGGACCTGCTACCATTACCGCACCAGCCGCTGCAGGCTCAATACCGTACTCGTCTTTAAGAATTGTAGCCAATTCGTTCACTTCTTTAACCGTAAGGTTAACAAGCTGTTCTGCGAAAGCTTTCAAATCTGCCATTTTTATTTAGATTTTTTGATTATACAATAAGATGATTTTAAAAGCTCCATTTTTTTTCCCGGAGAGCTCAGCCTGGCTATTAATATTAGTCTTCTTTCTCAGACAAGGTCTTCAAAATACCAGCCAATTTGTTTCCGCCGCTTTGTAGGGCGCCGATAACATTCTTAGCAGGCGATTGCAACAATCCGATAATCTCTCCAATCATTTCTTGTTTTGATTTCAGAGCGATCAGAACGTCAAGCTGGCTTTCACCAACGAAAACAGATGAATCAACAGAAGCTCCTTTGAATTTAAGCTTGTCAGTACCTGATTTCTTCTTGAATTCTTTAATCAATTGTGCAGGAACCTTACCTGACTCCGGGTGAAACATAACTCCGGAAAATCCTTTCAAAACTTCGTCAAAAGAGGAATAATCCGTATCTAATGTTTCTAGTGCTTTCTTAATCAATGTATTCTTAACAACACGATACTCCACACCGCGTTCGAAGCAAAGGCCTCTTAGCTGGTTTGTTTCACCGACAGACATTCCGTTTGCGCTAGTGATATAGAAGTATGGGGTGCTAGCGAATTTTTGACTTAACTCGTCTATAATTACTGCTTTCTCTTCCCGTGTCATATTATAATCCTGGAATCGTGTTTTTATCAATAGTAACACCCGGGCTCATCGTACTTGACAAGTGAATGCTTTTTACGTAAGTTCCTTTTGCCGAAGATGGTTTAAGGCGAACCAGAGTATTGATAACTTCTGTAGCATTTTGTACAAGCTGCTCGTTTCCAAAAGAAACTTTGCCAACACTTGCGTGAATGATTCCTGTTTTGTCAACTTTGAAATCAATCTTACCTGCTTTTACTTCCTTCACAGCTTTCGCTACGTCCGGTGTTACCGTTCCTGATTTAGGGTTTGGCATCAATCCGCGAGGACCTAAAACCTTACCTAACCGTCCCACTTTTGCCATTACACTCGGCATTGTGATAATTACGTCGATGTCTGTCCAGCCTTGTTCTATCTTTTGGATATATTCATCAAGACCAACAAAATCTGCTCCTGCTTCTTTCGCTTCTGCCTCCTTATCTGGAGTACACAAAACCAATACACGAACTTCCTTTCCGGTTCCGTGTGGCAATGTTACCACGCCACGTACCATTTGATCAGCTTTACGAGGATCTACGCCCAAACGAACGTCGATATCCACGGAAGAATCAAATTTGGTATAAGAAATCGTCTTAAGGACGTCCGCTGCTTGCTCAAGAGAGTAAACTTGATTCGCGTCGAATTTCGAAAGAGCTTCTTTTTGCTTTTTGGTTAATTTTCCCATGTTCTTTGTTTCTTTCAGCGTATAAATATTTTTACGCTCAGTTGTTTTCTTCCCACGGGGCCTTGCCTGCTACAGTAATACCCATACTACGAGCCGTTCCCGCAATCATTTTCATAGCAGAATCAATTGTAAAGCAATTTAAGTCTGGCATTTTAGTTTCAGCGATCGTACGAACCTGATCCCATGATACCGAACCTACTTTCAAACGGTTTGGCTGAGCCGAACCTGTCTTTACTTTTGATGCTTCCAGAAGCAGAATCGCGGCCGGGGGGGTCTTAATGACGAAGTCAAAAGACTTATCCTTATAGTATGTAATAACTACCGGCAATACCACACCCATTTTATCCTGGGTACGGCCATTGAATTGCTTGCAAAACTCCATGATATTCAAACCTTTCGATCCTAGTGCAGGACCGATTGGAGGTGAAGGGTTGGCTTGGCCACCTTTTACCTGTAGTTTGACGTATCCACCTATTTCTTTTGCCATTGTTTTGTAATTTGTCGGTTCATTGATTGTTTAACGGCTTAACATGCAAGTGGAAGCTTACCCTGCCCGTTACTCTTTCAACTATCCTTTTCTACTTGTGCGTAACTGAGTTCCACGGGTGTATTACGCCCGAATATTTTTACAACTACATTGAGTTTTTTCTTCTCGTCGAATACTTCTTCAACCACGCCGATGAATCCGCTGAAAGGACCGTCTACAACTTTGACAGTTTCCCCTCTGATAAATGACATGCTTGGTGCTTCTTCGTGCTGCTCAGCTTCGTCTACTTTACCTAAAATCCTGTTGATCTCAGATTGACGAAGCGGCACCGGAACTTTTGAGTTACCTTCTGCACTTCCAAGAAAGCCTATGACACCAGGAATACTGGTTATAATGTGCAAAACCTCTCCTTTTGACAAATCCGCTGAAATGATAATGTAACCAGGAAAGAAGTTTTTTTCTCTAACCCGTTTCTTACCGTTACGCATTTCATATATCTTCTCAGAAGGTATCAGGATCTGCGGAACGAATTCATCCAGTTTCTGCCGAGCGATTTCATTTTCAATGTAGGACTTAATTTTTTTCTCTTGTCCAGACACCGCTCTCAATACAAACCAATTTAGACTACTCATACCATTCCGGGGGTTGCCACTATAATAAAAATAGCCTTAGAAAGACTGATAAAACAGATTCAGTGCGTTCTCAAAGACAAAGTCCATAATGCCTACAACGAAGGCAAAAATGAGGGAACCGACAAGCACTAGTGTCGTATTAGCCTGAAGCTCGTTAAAAGGAGGCCATGTTACGTGCTGGGTGATTTCTTCCCAGGAAGCTTTTAAAAAAGAAGTAAATTTTTCCATTTTTCCTTTTAATATGCACGGGTGGAGAGATTCGAACTCCCATCAACGGTTTTGGAGACCGCTATTCTACCCTTGAACTACACCCGTTTATCTAACGACCCGGTACTTTCGGGCTGCAAAGATACGATTTAATTATAAAAAACAAGTGCATCTCATAAGAAATGCACTTGTTTTAATATGCTAATCTTGATTAGTCAAGAATTTCAGTTACCTGACCAGCACCTACGGTACGTCCACCTTCGCGAATCGCGAAACGAAGACCTTTTTCCATAGCGATCTTGTTGATCAATTTCACATCAATTGTGATGTTATCACCAGGCATAACCATTTCTACACCAGCTGGCAGAGAAATTTCACCTGTTACGTCCGTGGTACGGAAGTAAAACTGAGGACGGTATTTGTTAAAGAATGGAGTGTGACGTCCACCTTCTTCTTTCGAAAGTACATAAACCTCGCCTTTGAATGCAGCGTGAGGCTTAACTGAACCTGGCTTGCAGATTACCATTCCGCGACGGATATCTTCTTTGTTGATACCACGAAGCAAAAGACCTACGTTATCACCAGCTTCTCCGCGGTCAAGGATCTTACGGAACATCTCAACACCAGTTACTACTGATTTAAGACCTTCTGCACCCATACCAAGGATATCAACTGCTTCACCAGAGTTAATTACTCCTCTTTCGATACGACCAGTTGCAACAGTACCACGACCAGTGATCGAGAATACGTCTTCAACAGGCATAAGGAAAGGAAGATCAGTCATACGTGGAGGAATTGGAATGTAGCTGTCAACAGCGTCCATCAATTCTTCGATCGTTTTAACCCATTTTTCCTCGCCATTCAAACCACCCAAAGCAGAACCTTGGATTACAGGAATGTTGTCTCCATCGTAATCGTAGAAGCTCAAAAGCTCACGGATTTCCATTTCAACAAGTTCAAGAAGTTCTGGATCATCAACCATATCCACTTTGTTCATGAACACAACAAGCTGAGGAACACCAACCTGGCGAGCCAAAAGAATGTGCTCACGAGTTTGTGGCATTGGTCCATCAGTAGCAGCAACTACGATGATAGCGCCGTCCATCTGTGCAGCACCAGTTACCATGTTCTTTACATAATCCGCGTGACCTGGACAGTCAACGTGAGCATAGTGACGGTTTGCTGTCGAATACTCAACGTGGGATGTGTTAATCGTGATACCACGCTCTTTCTCTTCAGGAGCATTATCAATTGATGAGAAATCGCGAAGTACTGCTAAACCCTTTTTCGCCAACACAGTTGTGATAGCAGCAGTAAGGGTAGTTTTACCGTGGTCAACGTGCCCGATAGTACCAATATTTACGTGGGGTTTCGAGCGGTCAAACGTCTCTTTTGCCATGACTTAAGTACGCTTAAAATTAAAAGTTACAATTTATTAAACACTAATGATTGATCCTGTTTAGCTTACACTAGCCAAGCACCCCAAAATCAATTTAACTAAATACAAGGATCAAAATCTTTTCCGAGCTTTTGAGGGGATCTCTCTCAACTTCTCATCTTCCGAGCTTTTGAGGGGATTTGAACCCCTGACCTCTTCCTTACCAAGGAAGTGCTCTACCCCTGAGCTACAAAAGCAAAATTTCAATACATTTGAAATGCTACGTTAAGCAATTCTGGGCTATTACAACCAAAAAGCGATTAGCGAAAAAGTATCTAATGAATGTTTTCGCTAATCGCTTCGATGGTGTTTTAAATGAGCGGAAGACGAGGTTCGAACTCGCGACCTATAGCTTGGAAGGCTATCGCTCTACCAGCTGAGCTACTTCCGCATTTGTTTTTGCCTTCTCCTGAAACTGGTGATTTCAAAAGCTTATTTTGGCATTAACTGTGGGGGCGGATGGATTCGAACCACCGTAGGCATACACCAGCAGATTTACAGTCTGCCCCATTTGGCCGCTCTGGTACACCCCCAATCAACATTTCAACACAACCGTGAAAACCGCTTGTCTCACTTTTTGGAGTCGCAAAATTAAGCCCTTTTCTTAAATTCTCAAATTCTTTTGAAAAAAAAATAAAGAAAAATAGCGGCTCAAACAAAATACATTGTTTTAAACCGCTATTACGCACATTTGAACTCTTTTAAAATAACCTTACCCCAAAACTAAGCATCCTTACAGACGGCCCTTTGCCATCCTGATATAGATTATTGAAATCATAGTTGACAAAGAAATCGGGGAAATTTCTGATTCCTAGCTCTGCGGACAGGCCATATCTCAGATCTTCAATGTAAAAGTTTTTTCTGACATGGTCTACATCCTTGCTTCCCTCACGTCTTAACTTGGTATAGCTGCCCAGTCGGTAGCCTCCATAAACGCCTGCACTAATGTATGAGATGAATGATCGGGAAAAACTAAGTGTCGGCATGAATGAAATGTTTACGTAAGGAACAGTGAGCTTGCTCTTTTTCATCTCAATCTCTTCGCCGTTTTCATTGGTAACGAGCGGGAAACTAATTTGAAGCGAATCTTTCGCAACCGTATTATTCCCATCAAACATCAAATTGTACCAGGAGAAATCAACCCCAAAATCAAGGTGAAGGCGCGCATTTTTACCTTTTGCAATGGTTGTACTCGCAATGTAGCCTAAGCTGATATATCGGGACCCAAATGGTTTAAGGTCGTAGTCGTCCTTGGAGAAGCCTGGCGTCGTTTCATTTGTGCCGTAAGTATTGAGGCCTAATGCGATATTAAACCCTTTTCGTGGACTGGAACCACCGCCCGATCGATAGAAACGCTTGCCCGTGCGCCTGTAATTTGAATCTGATTTACCGTTGTCATCATCCTCGTCCTCCACCTCGACTCCCTTTGCATTAATTTTAACTTCTGTATCCCCGTTTTTAATGTGGATTCCCCGCAGGCCAATTCTTACATAATCCTCGTCATTCGATTTATCTTTCAAGTATTTGCTGCCATTAATCTCCTCCCGCAAATAAGTGGTGTCTGCATCGGTGCTGTCAAGCCTGATTTTCAAGTCCTTCAACAATGTGTTCAGATCATACTTCATGATCTTTTCGAGTTCCTTGCGGTCTTCTCCATAGATAATGAGTCTTGTCCTGTCGCCAAAGGTCACGATAATTGAATCTTTCTCCTGTGGGGTATTTTGTTGTGCAGGTTTCAGACCACCTGCATGCACATTCATTCCAAAAACAAGGAATAGGCCGGCAATATATAATTTCAGTTTCATGGCTGTGATTTTAAAGTTTTGTTTTGTCTTTGAGGTTATGATACTTTTCCGACACTTTCTCTTCTCCGTTGCGCAAACGGTCGTCTACTTTCGCAACGAGGTTTTTTGGATTAAAACCTATTTCTTCCCAATCCACACGCTCGCCCGCTCTCGCATTTTTTAGCTGACGAAATACTTTTGAAAATTTAGAAGACTTGGGTCTATCCTCATCCTGATCACTGGTCTGCACGGCGACTACAACAATCCTGGTCTGTTCAACAGGCGTCGGCGTGATCTTGGCCGCCAAAACATCTTCTGCTATCGGGGCACTTTTCTCGATCGCTGGCAACTTAGCAACAGGCTCTTTCTCTAATTCAACATCATTTACTGCCAGGTTTTGAGGTTCAATGTTCTGAATGGGCTTATCAACAGAAATCGGTTCCTTCGCATTCGGCTTTGCATTATCCGGATTCTGCAATTGCTTTTTTTCTTCATTTAACGCAATGTCCTCAGAAGAAACTTGAATCTCCTTAGCAGGAACCGGAATCTTTTCAACTTGATGTTCCTGAACGATTTCCCTTTCCTTTGCTATTTCCGTTTGTTTAGAAATAACTGCGATTTTCTTCTCCTTACCAATCGTTTCAATATTGGAGCGCTCACTATTCCAAACGATATAACCTGCTACAAGCGTGATGACAACGCTCGCTGCGGCATACCAGACCCAACCCGCAAGCCTGCGCTCTTTTTTAGTGCTTATCTGAATTTTTTCCCAGGCAGCGGCAGATGGCTTTTTTTCCAACTCCAAAAGCCTGCGCTTGAAAAGATCATCAACCGGATGCTTTTTCATATTCTACTTTTTTTTTAAAATCATTTTCCCAATCCGCCACCATTTTTTGCAGCATTGCCCTTGCCCGGTGCAACTGCGACTTGGATGTGCTTTCCGTTATGCCAAGCATTTGCGCAATTTCAATGTGCGGATAACCTTCAATGGCATATAAATTGAAAACCGTCCTATATCCTGTTGGAAGCGACTCAATCAATTGCAACAACTCCTGTGTTTCCAGATTTTGATCAGCGTGTGCATAATCCGGAATGTTATTGGCCTCGTCTGACAGCGTGTCTTCGAGGATACGTTTTTGTTTTCTTAAATAACCCAGCGCCTCATTTACCATAATGCGACGGATCCAGCCTTCAAAACTGCCTTCTTCGCTGAACTGCTCTATTTTGGCAAACACTCTTACAAAACCTTCAACCATCACATCCTCAGCCGCCATGTCATCACAGATATAACGAAAACATAAAGCCAGCATGCGAGCGCTGTATTTATCGTACAACTGTCGCTGAGCCTTCGGATCTTCCTTCCTAAGCGCTTTGATGAGTTGTGCCTCGTTACTGACAAGTGATAAAATTCGACCCATTCATTTGGTGGTTTCAACAGCAAGATGCTCTTTCCTGAACGGTAGGTTGCATCAGATTTTAAAAAATTTACGAATTGATTTAATTTTTAAAAAGTTATTCGAACCGTTCCTTTAGTTTTGGATCAAATATCGCTTAACTAAAAGATTTACCCCCATCCATTATGTTTGATTCTTCGGCGCCAATTGGGATTTTTGATAGTGGCATTGGCGGGATGACCGTTGCCAGTGCAGTTACCAGGCTTCTGCCGCAAGAGAATACAATTTATTTTGGCGACACGGCGCACCTTCCCTACGGCGATAAGTCTCAGGCGGCAATTCAAGCTTATTCTATCAAAATTTGCAACATGCTTCTGCAGCAAAATTGCAAGCTTATCCTCATTGCCTGTAACTCGGCTTCTGCGGCGGCTTATGAGCTGGTGCGGGAATACGTGGGTAGTAAGGCGAAGGTTTTAAATGTAATTGATCCGGTGGTGGATTACATTAAGGAACATTATGACGGCAAGACGATCGGCCTTATCGGAACGAAGCAAACGGTCCTTTCGAATGTGTACAAAAAGAAAGTGGATGCTTTAGGTAAAAATATTCAGTTAAAATCACTGGCCACTCCTTTGCTGGCGCCCATGATTGAAGAAGGTTTTTTTGACAACAACATTAGTGAAAGTATTATAACCAGCTATTTGTCTGATCCTTCGCTGACAGATATTGAAGCATTGATTCTTGGCTGCACGCATTATCCGCTGATCAAAAACCAGATCGGCGAATTTTATAAAAGCAATGTAGAAATCCTCGACACATCCGAGATCGTGGCTTTTTCATTAAAATCCTGGCTCGAACAACATTATCTGGTCAATGAAAAGGGAGAAGGCAAGCGCGCATTTTACGTGTCCGACTACACGCTGTCCTTTGAACAATCGACAAATATATTCTTTGGCAGGCAAATCCAGCTTGAACATTACCCGCTTTGGGAGTAGTATTAGTGGAAAAGGATTTTCACTGGTCCCAGCAAACCTGATGGCATTGGCTCCCATTTTGTCGCGTCAAACTTTTTATAAGTGATATCGACAATGTTAATGTCATGAAATTTTTTCCAATCGGGCTTTTGCGTGTCCCTCAGGCACATATAGTTGCCTGAAAGATTGGTAACCTCAATTTCAAGGACGTTATCCTTTGATTTAAGCTTATCTGTAAAACCCAATTGGAAAGGAATGCTCCAAGCTGTTCCTATGGGCTTACCGTTCAGTTTTACCGTGGCCACTTCTCGCACATCACCAAGGTCCAGGATTTTAGGGTCAGTCTTCATCAGATTGTCAGGGCAATCGAAGTGAATTTCGTATCTCGCTGTCCCTGAGAAGAAAACTGCGGAATCAGGCAGGCCTGTCCAGGTTTTGAGTTCGTTCAGATTGGCGGTGACTGGAATTGAAGGCCGGCCTTTTAGAAATTTCAGATTCCAATTACCTTTTATTTCAAATTGCTTATCGGCAATGTTCGCTTTCTCTGTGCCTGTATTTTTTGTTGTTTCTCGTAAAAAACATGATTGTCCTGGCAAAAGCTTTAAATAAATAGCATCTCCATTTCGCGGAACTGGCTTCCAGGTAGCATTTTCATCCAGTGCATCAAATTTTTCAAGCCCGCCGACATTGCTAACCTTAATCCAACCTTCCTTAAACTGATCAGCCAAGTTACTGACAAAGTAAAGTCGTTTGTTGTCTTGTGTTTTTTTACGGATAAATGTCAACCCATTATCTGCGAACGATTCCCGAAGTGCTCCGCTTGCCACTAATTCTTTTTCAATATCATTCGAAATGCGGACATTCTTTTCTTTTTTCAGCATTACTAACTCATTCTCAAAGCTGTTTTGCCTTTCAGTCTCGACAGCGTAACCGGTTGCTTTTTCCGGCATGTGGTTTTGGAATATAATCTTTGCTCCGTTCCCGGCGAGTCGTTGTAATTCTTTTAATGTTTCCCCGGGCATATAGGTGCTTGAGGGTATTATTATGGATTTATAAACTGCGTTTCCGCTGGTGAGATTACCATTACTATCCAGCTTTAAACGGCTCAATTGCAAATCCGAAACGTAGTCAAATCCAAAACCCTTTTTCCAAAGTTGCTGTGCAAGCTTACCAAAAGGCAGGTCCAGCAGCCATCGATCCACGTGATGCACTTCCAGTAAATGCACATTGCCGGACGACTTCGCTTTGGTTGCCCAAAGGTCATGTATCGGAAAATAGGCCAGCACATCGTTGTCCGATTTAGTGTTTTGAAGCAGCTCCTGGCAGCGCTGTACGTATTTATTTAGCAGGGAAAAGTGTTCAGCGAAATGTGAGGTCGATCCAAAGTTCGTGGAAGCGTAAAATAACCAGCCTGGAAATGGCTCCTGAGCAGGTGAATAAGTGCTCCCATGATAAAAGATGTGATTAATGCCGGCGGCAAAAAGCTCATCAATTTGCGGCTTGACCTGCGACAGCGAAACTTTGAAATGATTGGCAAGCCATGTTCCGGTTTCGGAACTGACAAGCTTCTTGCCAGAAAAATGTGCTGCCGATGAGGCAAATTTCATTGCCAATGGATCAGGTGTCCCAAACTGGTCGATGGAATAGTCAGGATCAATGCGTAATCCGGGAATTGAAAAACGGCTGGTTCCAAAAGATTCAGTTTCCGGAATGTCGGCCGTGTCGTACAAGTCGAGCAGGTTTCCGGGCGAACCGTGCGCCTGATATCTGGTCAGAAAACCGTGGTTTGTGCTCCAATCGGTCCAGGGCTTGGCATAGCGCTCTCTCAATAACTCCGATAATGTTTGATGGTAATCGATCCGGACAAGATCTGAGCCTGCCTTTCCAGTTGAATCAGTCAGTAAGGCCAGATTTTCACCCAGTTCATAACCGCGTCTTTTTTTAAATTCCTGCAAAAAATCGTCAGTCCAGTTAGCTCCATATGCCTCATAGGAATCATTGTACATGGAACGCGGCAAATCTTTTCTATTAGTAAACGCAGAATCGAACCTCGTAAGATAGCGTAGCATTGCGGTGGCATGAAACGGATCGAGGACCAATCCTTCTCCACCTGGCGCCGCACGTTTTACTTTTTGTTTTGTGGGTTCAATGGCGATAGCTCCATTTTTAACCAGCATTTGCTTCGCCCCAAGCTC
Organism: Dyadobacter sp. CY327; assembly: GCF_021390415.1. Taxonomy (NCBI): domain Bacteria; kingdom Pseudomonadati; phylum Bacteroidota; class Cytophagia; order Cytophagales; family Spirosomataceae; genus Dyadobacter; species Dyadobacter sp. CY327. The sequence goes on from NZ_JAJUXJ010000008.1 coordinate 234,268, forward strand.
TGGCGAAACATTGGGACCGCCAAATGGCCAGCCGGTTCCTGTCGTCATATCGACACCTAGTCCCAGCCGCTTGCCTTCGCGCACTGTATACTGCATCAGATCCAACCATTTGGGCGTCAAAAACGGAACGGATTGTGATTCGTAACCCTTAACCTGATAAATCGGGATAATGTGTACGCCACCAACTCCTGATTTTTGAAAGTACTCCAATTGAGCCGTAATGTCCTTCTCATTCACCGCACTGCCCATCCACCACCAGAAAGTCCAGGGTTTTGAAGTTGAAATTGTTTGTGCATTTGCTAAGGCACTATTCAGAAGCAATATGAGTAAAATTAACAGTCGCATAATCCCAGTTTTCTCATTAAAGACACTGAAACGCTTTTCTACGCCCTTTGATAACATTTTTTATGCATTCAGATTGGACATAAAAAAAGCGAAGCAGTTTGCCTCGCTTGTCATATCATTGTCCTAAATCCTAGCCTTGATAAGCCTGCTTCACACGGGAAGCGATGAACTGGCGTTCCTGTAAATTCTTTTTGCTATTCCGATACCATAGGTAGCCAATTACCCCAACCAATAAGTAAGGCATCACGAATAGAAACATAATGCCGGTGTTAAGCCCGACACCTACATTGTTCCTGCCATTTCCCATAGAACTTTCCACAGAACCGCGGCACATCGCACATTGCGCCCAGGTATCGACGCCTGAGAGCACAAACAGCATTACAAAACCGAATATGATCTTAAACTTTTTCATACATAATAAGGACTAATCATCAGGTAAACCACAACGCCACTGATACTCACGTAAAGCCAGATAGGAAAAGCCCATTTCACAGCCTTTCTGTGTTCAATAATTTGATTAGTATAACCAAAATACACCGCACGCAACACAAACCAAACGACTACAATAGACAATGTAATGTGTGAAATCAATAAAAAGTAATAGATCGGCCGCACAACGCCTTCGCCACCAAAAGGCGTGGATTGATTCGAAATGTGATATAAAATATAACAAACCAAAAATACAGCTCCCAACAAAAATGCACCTGTCATCGCCTTGCGGTGCGCACTAATGTTATTGTTTTTGACAAAATAAAACCCTGCAATCAAAAACACCGCCGTCAGCGTGTTGATTACCCCGATAACATGAGGCAGAACCTTCGTCCACGCTCCTAACTCAACTTTCTGCCGAATGCCTAACAACGCCGCAACCGCAATCGGGATCACAATGGCGAGAATGTTGATAATGCGTTCGTATTTGGATTTCTTTTCTAATACCAATGAAGCCATAACTATTTATCAGCACTTGCTTTATTCTCGTAATTTAAAATCTTTATTTCCGCCATCAGGCGATCAATCTCCTCGGGATCCATCCCATTGTAGTAACCTCTGGTGTAGCCTCTGCTATCTATCAACATTAACCTGCTTTCGATCGGATAAAGTTCAGAGGTATCTTGCGAAGATGGCAACGCCAACAAACGTTCGGCGTCCATTACTGAAGCTTTCCAAGTTTCCCATCCCTCCTTACCCAACTCAATCGGATAGGTTGAGGAAGTGGCTAAACTATCTTCGGTAAGCGTCTTAATAGTGAGGTTATTGGTCTCGCTGCGCATATCAAAGATCCTTTTCAGGTTTGACAGCCCAAGCTTGCAACTATCCGCGCAATTTTTTGGTAAAAAACTGATTACCGTAATTTGATTTGCAATATCATAACTCCCCGATGACAGTTGCACCACTGACTGCTTGCGAAAAACAGTATCTCCATTTGCTATCAACACCTTTCCATCGTTACCAATCTCCGGATTGAAATAGGGAAGATCGTAATGATTGGTTGCGAAAAGTCTGAGTAGTACAAAAATCAAAGCCGGTATTACTAATGTTACGATCAGTAATCCGGCCTTGGGAAAATTCTTCATGCGTATTATTTAATCGAATATGGCTTCAAAAATCGCATTACCTTCCAACATAAGCGCCAAAATTAACCAGGCTACGAAGATAACGGGAACCAGAATCGACCAGATCAGTGACTTCGTTTCATGCTTTAAGTGCATGAATTCACCCACGATATAGAACGCTTTAACAATCGTCATCACAATGAAAATGGTGACCTTTAATATTCCGTGAGGAACCGTGAATGCGATAAGGAATTCTACGGCAGTCAGGATAAGGAGAATCCAAAAGGTTTTCCAGATTGCTTTACGTTGCTCAGCACCTGCGTTTGGATCCTGGTTATGAATATGGTGTACTTCCGACATTTGATTAGGAATTAGTATTATTGGATGATTTAAACCAGATAAAAGAATGTAAATACGAATACCCACACTAAGTCTACAAAGTGCCAGTAAAGTCCAACTTTCTCGACCATTTCGTAACTTCCTCTCTTATCATAAAAACCTGTGGCAGTACGGAAGAAGATCAGAATGTTCAGGATCACACCACTAAATACGTGCGTTCCGTGGAAACCCGTGATAAAGAAAAAGAAGTCAGCAAATGCAGGAGGACCATACTGGTTTTCCGTAAGGTTTGCCCCAAAAATTGTCTTATCGACCCAAACTCCGTTTTCAATAACTTTCATTACACTTCCTGTATCCGTTCCATGGATAAAGTGAGCCCATTCCCAAGCCTGGCAGCCCAGGAAAGTAAATCCGCCAAGGATTGTCCAAAGCATATATTTTTCAACATTGGCACGGTCCATACGGTGACCTGCTTCTACTGCAAGAACCATCGTCACGCTACTCGCGATCAGGATGAATGTCATGATCCCCACAAAGACCAGGGGAAGAGAAATTCCGTGAAGGAAAGGCACCGCCTCGTACACCTTTTCTGGAATCGGCCAATACATGTTTGAAAATGTAAAGTCATCCACGTTTCCGGAAAATGCCGGAAAGGCGAACCTTGCTGTACCGTAGGCAACGAGCAGGGCTGAGAAAGTAAAGGTATCCGAGATAAGGAAAAACCACATCATCAGTTTACCATAACTAGCTCTCATAGGCTCAATTCCCCCCATCCACATTTTGGGTTCTACCGCGCCAGGTGTTGTTACATTTGCAGCCATTGAAAAAGTATTAATTAAAAGTCAATAAAAAAACAAAAAGGTATAACCAAAGTAAATCTAGAAAATGCCAGTAACTGGCACAGATCTGAATGCGTCTCAAATTCTTAGCGTGCACTTTCAACTTGAACGCCGCCGTCAAAGAATAAAGCAACACGATTAATCCGCTGATGATGTGAAAACCGTGTAATCCTGTGAACACATAAAAAAACGAACCAGACGGGTTTCCAACGAAATAAACATTCATGGCAACCAGCTGTTTCCATCCTTCAAATTGCATCCAAAGGAACGCCAGACCGAGTACAAAAGTAATAGAAATTGCTATTTTCAATTGTTTGAACTGATCTTTTTTTGCCGAATAAAACGCCCATTGCATAGCTGCGCTGCTCATTAAAAGAACGCCTGTGCTATACCAGAAAATTGTTGGCATTGAGAATTCCAACCAGTTCCCCTCGGCTCTTCTCACCAAATAAGCACTTGATTGAGAAGCAAATAACATGATAATACTAACCAAAAACAGCCACAGAATGAATTTCATTGGGTCCATTGCCAATGTTTCCTGCGGTTCTCTATCTACTTTATACTGCTGAACACTTTCCATTTTCACTGATTTTTCATTTTCACAATTTATCCAACAAAAACGCGATTTGCACAATTGGCAAATATATAAACGATCCGAACATCAATTGCCTTGCCGTTTTATCCGTGCAAGTGCGCATCAAATGGAACGTCTGAGCCAGGAACAAAACGCCGAACACGGTTGCAACAAAAGCCGAATTGATCCCGGTCATACCCAATTCGTAAGGCAGCCACCCAATCGGCAACAGGAACACCGTGTAAATCATTATTTGCAATGTCGTATTGACGTCCTTCAGTCCGTTGGCAGGAAGCAATTTGAACCCTGCTCTTTTATAGTCCTCATCAAGCACCCAGGCAATCGCCCAAAAGTGCGGAAATTGCCAGAAGAACTGAATCGCGAACAAAATTCCTGGTTCTAAGCCGAAATGATTTGTCGCTGCTACCCAGCCGATCATCGGAGGAAATGCCCCTGGAAAAGCTCCGACAAAAACTGCTATCGGACCAACCCTTTTTAGTGGTGTGTAAACAAAACCATACAGCACCAGCGACAAAAGCGAAATCAAACCTGTGCTAAGATTAAACACCAGCACGAAAATCGCCAGGGAAGCAACTCCCAGAAAAACCGCCCAGATGATTGCCTGATCTACCGTAATGCGCCCACTAGGCAACGGTCGGTTGGCAGTCCGTTTCATTAATTTATCAAAGTCCTTTTCAAGAATCTGATTGATAATGTTTGCTGCTCCGGTGATTCCGATTGATGCCATGATGAAAAGCACCAACTTTCCTGTTTCAACTTCCTTCGCACCCAGGCAGTAACCCATAGCACCAGAAAATGCAATCAGCGAAGCCAGCCTGAATTTTAGCAACTCAAATAAAACGCCTATCCGCTCTCTTAACTTCCCTACGCCTCCTAAGCTTCCCTCAGCTGATATCATTACTACAACTATTTGTTTCTAAATCGTACTCTTATCCAGACGGATATCTGACGAATACTTTAAATACTTATTTCCATTTACGACAAGCCAAATCACAAATTGAAGGCCGATCAATAGTATTGCAAATGTAAGGTGCAATGGCTGGGCAAATGCTGGTACTCCGAAATAAGCCATCAAAATCCCTGTGGCAATTTCGACCATCAATATACAAAAGCAAGCAATTGCAATCCTCCCTGCTATCGAATACCTGCCTTCTGCCTTAAAAATTTTATTGATCCAATAAAGGTTTACAACAAAAAGAATAATTGAAAAGGACCGGTGTATATAAAAATTCAACCCCAACTCATCAATCCATTGACTTCTCGCCTGATAACCTAACCTGTGAACCACCTCGTCAATTGCCTCCCTAACCTGAGTTCCAAGCAAAATCTGAATCAACGACAATGTGATCACTACTACGCCAATCCCACCGATTGCCTTCTTGCTTGACTCTTTCAACTGTAAAATGTTCCCAGCATAAGCCGACCAGGTGTAGAGAAACAAAAGCAGAAAAACGATCACAATGGCTAACAGCATATGTAGCGTTACAACCACCGGCAACAATTCAAAGGACACAACTTTGGCACCCAGCCACCCCTGAAATCCTACCAGAATGAACGCTGACAAACTGTAATAGAAGATTCGCTTGTTTCCAGATTTAAGGAAAGGTATGGAGGCTAATAATGTCAGGAAGATCATTACCCCTGTGAAAGCGCCCAGAAGTCTGTTTACGTATTCAATCCAAGTCTTAACCGGATTAAATTCAATCTCTCCTTTTAGCTTAGCGCCGTAAATTTCCTTGTAGTTGGCCGGCAATTGCGAAATTTCAGTCGGCGGAACCCATCGTCCGAAGCAACGCGGCCAATCCGGACAACCCATTCCAGCGCCCGTGCTCCTCACTACCCCACCCGCTATAATAAGAAAATAGAGTACAATGACAGTATTCAAGGCCAACCGACGGAATCGTCGGTTGGCCTTGATATCAATGTGCGTTGAACTGATCATTATAATTTTGTGACTCAATCGCCTTTTCTGTGGCTATCAGTTCATTCTCATGCGGGAAGTTGGATTCCAGTGTTTGAGAATATGGTACGTTTTGCGGAATGAAATCTTCCTTAGCGCCCGGCTTGCTGTAATCGTAAGACCAGCGGTAAACTGCTGGGATCTCTCCAACCCAGTTTCCGTGACCAGGATTAATTGGTGTAGTCCATTCCAATGTGTTGGATCTCCATGGATTCTGTGGGGCTCTCTTACCTTTGAAAATGCTGTAAAAGAAGTTCCAAAGGAAAATGAACTGCGCAAGGAATGACAAGATCGCCGCGATAGATATGAACATATTCATGTCCATAAACTTATGCGTAAAGTCGTAGCTGGTGAACTGGTAGTATCTGCGTGGGAAACCTGCGATACCCACATAGTGCATTGGAATAAATACAAGATAAATACCAATGAATGTCAACCAGAAGTGAATCTGACCCAAAGTCGTATTCATCATTCTGCCAAACATTTTAGGGAACCAGTGATAAACCCCTGCGAAAAGTCCGAAGGCAGATGCAGCTCCCATTACAAGGTGGAAGTGGGCTACAACAAAGTAAGTATCATGAAGTTGAATGTCAAGCGCACTGTTTCCAAGGATAATCCCCGTCAAACCACCAGATACGAACAACGAAACAAGACCGATCGAGAACAACATTCCAGGTGTGAAAACAATGTTTCCTTTCCACAGTGTGGTAATGTAGTTAAAGCCTTTCACAGCAGATGGAACCGCAATGATCAATGTAAGGAACATAAATACGGATCCAAGGAATGGATTCATACCTGTTACAAACATATGGTGAGCCCATACGATAAATGCAAGGAATGCAATACCCAACATGGATGCAATCATAGCACGGTAACCGAAGATAGGCTTACGTGCGTTGGTTGCAATAACTTCGGAGGTGATACCAAGTCCTGGCAATAGTACAATGTAAACCTCGGGGTGGCCCAGGAACCAGAACAAATGCTGGAACAAGATCGGGCTACCACCTACATTAGGAAGCGCTTCACCATTGATATAGATATCTGAAAGATAAAAGCTTGTACCGAAGTGACGGTCGAAGATCAAAAGCAATACAGATGACAAAAGAACAGGGAAAGAAATCAGACCCAAAACCGCTGTGATAAGGAAGGACCAGATCGTTAGCGGAAGACGGTCGAACGACATTCCTCTTGTACGCAAGTTGATAACTGTAGTAATGTAGTTGATCCCGCCCAAAAGCTGAGATACAATAAAAAATGCCATACTAGCTAACCAAAGCGTCATACCCATTCCTGAGCCTGGGTGTGCCTGAGGCAGTGCGCTCAATGGTGGATAAATTACCCAACCACCTGCTGCTGGTCCTGCTTGCAAGAACAGTGACGCAAACATGATAACGCTGGCCAGGAAGAAAAACCAGTAAGACAACATGTTCATGAAACCAGACGCCATATCGCGTGCGCCGATCTGCAAAGGAATCAAGAAGTTACTGAATGTTCCGCTCAGACCGGCAGTCAATACAAAGAATACCATGATGGTTCCGTGCATTGTGACTAAGGCGAGGTAGAAATTAGGATCCAATTTACCAGCATCACTGATCCATCCGCCCAAGACAGGTTTTAGCCAAGAAAGATTAGAGTCCGGCAAACCCAATTGAATACGGAAAACCACTGACATGGAAATCCCTATCACCGCCCACAAAATCCCGGTGATCAAATATTGCTTCGCTATAACTTTGTGGTCTTCACAAAATATATATTTCTGCCAAAAGTTTTGTGCTTCATGGTGGTGTTCATGCTCAGTTTCGTGGTGATGAGCTGTTTCCAATCCTTCAATAGCTGACATATACTTTTAATGTATTTAAATTAACAAATTAGCGTAGACTTGTACTTGTTCCTGCTCCTCCTGTGGAAGTTGCTGAACTATCAGCAGGAGTTGCCGCTTCGGCTGGCACATATTTCATCGCCTTCGCTTTCAAATTCTCTGGCACTTTCGCAAGATATTCAGGGTAAGTTTGAAGGAAAGTAGCTTGCTCAGCACACCATTTCTTATAAGACGCTTCGTCTTCAACTATCAATCGCATTTTCATTGAAAAGTGTCCTTGACCGCAAACCTCAGTACATGCAATTTCGTAATCAAAATTAGCATTACCTGTCTCAGCGCGCATATCGGCTGTTGTTTTGTCCGCCACGAACCAGAATTTAGTCGGCATACCTGGAACAGCATCCATTTTCACACGCATGTGAGGGATAAATACACTGTGCAAAACATCCCTGGCGCGTATTTTAAGCAACACTGGACGATTTACAGGAATGTGCATTTCACTTGGATTAGTAAAATCGTCAAAAGAATTTTCATCGGAAAGATCTATACCAACCTCATTTTGAGAATCGATCAATTTATAGTTATAGTCTCCCAATTTATTATCGCTCATCCCTGCATAGCGCGCAATCCAGTTGAATTGCTTGCCTGTGATCTCAATCACTTCCGCATCTCTCGGTGCGTCAGATGTTATATCCGACCATGCTTTCCAACCTGTAAATACCAAAAGCGCCATTACAATAGCCGGAACGATCGTCCAGATAAGTTCAAGCCTGTGGTTATCAGGATAAAATGATGCACGGTGGTTTTTCTTATGCTGATATTTCCATGCAAAAAAGAAGATCAGGAAGTTAACGATGATGAAAGGAATCGTCAAAATACCCATTGAAAACCAAAAGAGGTCGTCGGTTCTTCTTCCGTGAATCGAGGATGCCTCAGGCAAAAAGAACTCACGGGCGTGAAGATAAGACCAAGTGATCGCAATCGCTCCTACAATAAGGATTACGATAAACATGGCACCATTCCATTTATTACCCGACGGCTCCGCATCAGGCGAATCGGTTTTATTTACATTCTGAAGAACATTCTGAAGCCTGGATATCACAACACCTGTGAGAACCAGAAAAACAAGAGCAACTAATGCGATAATAATATTCATGATAATAAACTGGGTTTTGCAATTAGGCTATATCGTGATGCAATGATTCCTCCAACATTGGATGATTCCTTGGTATCAAATTCGCCTTTTCTAACTGACTTGCAATTGAATAACCAAACGCACATATAAAAATAAGGAAGAAACCCCATTCCAACGGACCGAAACCTGCACTTGCTCCAAGCGTACCCGGCATTATATTGGTATAAAAATCCATATAATGACCAATAATCACACTCCAGCAAGCCACTTTGAGAATTGAATGTGTATACTTCGCATCACGCGTCATTAAAACAAGGAATGGGAAGAAGAAATTCAGGAACAATGTGATAAAGAATGGCGCCTTGAAAAACCCACCGTGACCTCTGAAACGCTCCAAAAAGTAAATCGTTTCTTCCGGTAAGTTGGCGTAGTATATCAAAAGGAATTGAGCAAACCACACATACGTCCAGAAGATACTGAATGCAAATACAAACTTCCCTAAATCCCTAAGGTGACTTGAATTTACTGCTCTCAAATATCCACGCTCTCTCAGCATTACAATAACCAAAGTGATTACTGCAAGGCCAGCTACGTGCCAGCTAGCAAGCGTATACCATCCAAACATTGTGCTGAACCAGTGCGTGTCAATCGACATAACAAAGTCCCATGCAGAAGTTGAAGAAGTAACACCAAACACGACAAGAAACGCAGTTCCGAAACGGATCGATTTTTCATAAAATTCAGTTCCGCCTATTTCATCTTCTTTCAAAGATAAATTACGGATCACACGCCACAACCAATACCATACTGCGAAATAAAATACAAGTCTGAAAACAAAGAATGGTGTATTCAAAAAGCCTCTTTTCCCGGCGATAATCGGGTCATATTCAGGGCCGCCTACTTCGTAAAGCCCTTCATGAGTCCAGTGAAACAAATCGTGACCTCCGAAGATAAACGTTAACAACATTACAATCCCCGTAAATGGCAAAAACGCTGGCAACGCCTCAGGAACTCTTTTGAATACTGCAGACCATCCCGCTTGCGCCAGATAATTGTAAGAAATGAAGAACATTCCCACAACGGCCATACCAGTGAAGTAAACACCATTAACCCAGAGGTTAGCCCAGATGCGAGTCATCAAGCCAGCCTCGTGATGTCCTGTCGCAGCAGCAGCTTCGTTTCCGGCAGCACCATGTTCTGCTGCCCCATGTCCAACTGCGGCAGCTGCCTCTGCACCATGTGCTGCAGCCTCGTGTCCGCCACCATTAGCTGCCAGGAAAGCACCTAATGCAACTAGCGCAATGCCGATGCCACCGCCAATAATTAAATTTCTTTTAGCCCCCGAAGTAAATTCAAACCGTTCTTCAATAGAAGGAATCGAATGTGCTGATGCCATTATTTATTTTATTTCTCTGTTATCAAAAACTAATTAAGCTCCCTTCTGCAATTTTTGTACATAATGTACAATCTTCCAACGCTCCTCAGGATTGATCTGAGATCCATGTGGCCACATACGTGCTTTTCCATGTGTAATGACGTGGAAAATGTGACCTTCATTTAGATTTTTGTAGGCGTCGCTTGCATAGTTGGGAACCCCTTTATACATCGCTGCAACTTTTCCGTCTCCGGCTCCTGTTGCGCCATGGCAATGCTGGCAATATCTGTCGTAAAGTACTTTGCCTTCTGCCAAAGTATTTTCGTTTAATGGAATAGGGTTTTTCAACACACGCTCCGAAATGGAAATGCTGTCAGCAGGAATGTTGTAAACCATCAAATCTGTACTTACAGAATCCGCTTCACCGAAGGAGGTCTGATAATTACGTCTTGCCACTGTTCCTGCAACAGGCAATCTCATTGTCAAGCCCATAGGGTTGATCGGATTGGCCTTTTCCTGTTTGTAAGGTTCATAACCAACAGGCAGATACATGTTTGGTGCATACTCTTTACCAGGATCATTAGGATCCCTTGTGCAACCAGCCGCAGCAGTAAGGATTACAGCAGCAACTAACAGATATTTATATAAATTTTTAAATTTCATTTTCTCAAACTCCATTAAAATTGCTTAATGTTGACTTCTTCTGCTCCGCTGTCTCTCAATGCTCTTGAAATTTCATCCTCTGACATTGAATTTCTTCCCAGATCAATCGCCATTACAAACTTGTTATCTGTTGAGCGCAAATCAAATCTTGGATGAAAATGCGTACCGGGTCCCAGGCCATTTGAAATAAAGAATGTTGTAACCATTCCAAAAGCTGTGAATAAAACAGTAAGCTCAAATGTGATCGGAATGTAGTTAGGAATTGAAATAGGATCCTTACCACCGACAATCATCGGCCAATCAATTCCCATCGTCCAGATCATTAGCGTCAATGCAACGCAGCACCCTGTTACACCAAACATGAATGCGGCAATCCCGATCCTTGTTCTTGGGTGCCCCAATGCTTCGTCCAATCCGTGAATCGGAAATGGAGAATACACTTCTTTTATTTTTACTCCTGCTTTTCTGAGCTTTGGCACTGCATGAAGAACAGTATCGTCATCGTCGTAAACTCCGACCAAATATTTACCAGATAATTCTGCCATATCAATACTTATATTAAAATACCTGTCAGTCTAATTATTCTTTATCCTTATCAAAAGCCGGTTCAGCTGTACCACGCTGTCTAACCTTCGCCACACCAGCAATTTTAGTAGGCAGATTAGCAGATGTAGAACGAATCACTGCCTTAACTTCCGCCATATTGATCACCGGCAAATATTTGGAGAACAATAGGAATAGGGTAAAGAACAAACCGAATGAGAAAATGTAGTCACCGATGTCATAGCGTGTAGGCGAGAACATTGCCCAGCTAGAAGGAATGTAGTCACGGTGCAGCGACGTAACAATAATTACAAAACGCTCGAACCACATACCAATGTTTACAACTACTGAAATGAAGAATGTAAAGGTGATGCTTCTACGTAGTTTTCTCGACCAGAAAAGTTGTGGAGAAATTACGTTACAGGTCATCATCGCCCAGTATGCCCACCAGTAAGGACCGGTCATACGGTTGAAGAATGCATAATATTCATATTCAACACCCGAGTACCAAGCAATAAAGAACTCGGTAATGTAAGCCACACCAACCACAGAACCGGTCAACGTGATTACCTTGTTCATCGTTTCAATGTGCTCAAGCGTGATATAATCTTCAAGCTTGTAAACAACCCTTGTGATCAGCATCAGGTTTTGCACCATTGCGAACCCTGAGAAAATCGCACCCGCAACGAAGTATGGAGGAAAAATTGTTGTATGCCATCCCGGAATAACCGACGTTGCAAAGTCCATACTTACAATTGTGTGAACTGAAAGTACAAGAGGTGTAGAAAGACCCGCAAGAATTAAGCTGATGTATTCATAACGTGCCCATGTTTTTGCCGATCCGTCCCATCCCATTGCGAATGTTCCGTACATTAAACGAGACACTTTACTTGTTGCACGGTCACGGATTGTAGCAAGGTCAGGAATAAGACCAATGTACCAGAACACTAATGAAACTGAGAAATATGTACTGATCGCAAATACGTCCCAAACAAGCGGCGAGTTGAAGTTAACCCAAAGAGATCCGAATGCGTTTGGAAGCGGAAGCGCCCAGTATGCCATCCAGGGACGGCCCATGTGCATCAGGATAAATGATGCTGCGCAGATAACCGCGAAAATCGTCATCGCTTCTGCCGCACGGTTGATAGATGTTCTCCATTTCTGACGGAACAAAAGCAAGATCGCGGAGATCAGCGTTCCGGCGTGACCGATACCAACCCACCAAACGAAGTTAGTGATATCCCATGCCCAGCCAACTGTCTTGTTAAGACCCCATACGCCAAGCCCTTCCCACCAAGTCCATGCAAGACAAACCGATCCATAAGCCAAAACAATCAGAGAAAGCCCAAATGCAATTTTCCATTCCTTGGTTGGAGCTCCTTCAACATGCCGACATATGTCTTCCGTTACGTCTGCGTACGTTTTCCCACCTTGAATCAGCGGTTCTCTTACAGGTGAAGTAACATGCATACTACTATAATTTATAATGATTTAATCTTCTAAAACTCTATTTTCAAATTAAGCGTGTTCCTTCTTTTCAGGAGCCTTCGCAGCAGCGTCTTTGTTACGAACCTTGGTTAAATAAGAGATTTGAGGACGAACATTGATCTCTTCCAGCATGTGGAACGCGCGGCCTTCCTTCTCAACTTCAAGCAATTTCGAAATTCTGCTCTCTGGATCGTTCATGTCTCCGAAAGTGATCGCGTTGGTCGGGCATGACGAAGCACAAGCCACATTTACCTCTCCATCTACGATGCGTCTTCTCTCTTTCTTCGCAGTCAGTTTCGCTTCCTGGATTCTGTGAACACACATTGAGCATTTTTCAATAACTCCCCTCGAACGTACAGTAACATCAGGGTTGATCACCATTTTACCAAGATCATTGTTGAAGTGGTAATCAAAGTTCTCGTTATCAAAATATTTGAACCAGTTGAAACGACGTACTTTATATGGGCAGTTATTCGCACAATATCTCGTACCAACGCAACGGTTGTAAGTCATTTGGTTAAGCCCTTCTGAACTGTGCGTAGTAGCCAAAACAGGACAAACCGTTTCGCAAGGCGCATTGTTACAGTGCTGGCAAAGCATCGGCTGGAATGTAACTTCCGGATTTTCAGAAGCGATTTCCAATCCTCTCAAATCTTCAACATCTGCATCACTGCTGTAATAGCGGTCGATACGCAGCCAGTGCATTTCACGCGCATTGATTACTTCCTGACGTCCTACAACCGGAATGTTGTTTTCAGCCTGGCAGCTAACCACGCATGAGCCGCAGCCAAAGCATGTGTTCAGGTCAATGACCATTCCCCATGAATGGTTTTTATATTTATGTCCATTCCAAAGAGACAGATCGGTCGCATCTACTACGCCATCTGATGTCGGGATTTTCGGAACAAACCGGCCCGCCATTGGATCTTTCTGGAAATGAGCCAAAACAGTCTCTTGAAGAACCGACTTACGGTTCATCACCGTATTGTGTGTCTGAGTCTGTGCTATTTCTCTTGTATCACCTGTTTTAGAAACAGTTACTTCACCAGGAGCGAATGTCAGATAACCATCAGCGAATGCTGCAAGCGGATAAACATTCTTTCCAACTCCATTTGCAGATTTCCCTGCTTTTTCGCGACCAAATCCAATTGCAATAGCAACTGTGCCGTTGGCCAGACCGGGTTGGATGATAACCGGTACTTCAACCGCTTTACCTTTAATATCCACTTTTACCACATCTCCCTGTGCAAGGCTAAGATCTGCCGCTGTCTTCTGGGAAACACATGCGTGGTTATCCCAGCATGCTTTGGTAACCGGCTCAGGTAACTCCTGAAGCCATGGGTTATTTGCTGCAAATCCGTTACCAAGACCGACATTTTCGAACAAGGCAAGTTCAATTCCGGAAGTAGAAGCTTTATATTTTTTAGCAATTCCTGCTGCTGCTGCACTCAAATCTCCTGAGAATGTTGCTCCCGTAGCTGCCGTAGTTGCAGGCACGTCATACACACCGTCATGAAGGGACTTAATCCAGAATTTTTCGAAATCTCCCGTTCCACCTTGCGTGTAAACATTCTTTTTCCAATATGCCTTAACATATTCGTGATAGTCAGTTGGCAGTCCAGCCCATTTCAGTAAGCTAACTTGCGCCTGACGTGTGCTGAAAATCATGCTGATAGCAGGCTGACCAAGGCTGTAAGAGCCTGCAACCGGCTCTGCATCATTCCAGGATTCCAGGTAATGTGGAGCTGGGCAAATGTATTTTAACAATGAAGATGTTTCGTCCGCGCGGTCATTAAATGAAACGCTCAGTGAAACTTGTGGTAAAGCTGCTGCCAATTCTGCACCGCGAGGGTGATCATAAACCGGATTAGCACCAAATAAAATCAATGCCGCAACTTTTCCGCCTTTCACTTCGTCAACAAGACTGTTCATCGCCACGTCATTTCCTTGACGATAATTAGCAGGCTTATCCAAGTTAATGGTTGTTCCGTAGCTTCCAAGCAAGCCGTTCAAAGCATTTATAACTACTTGAACAGATGCATCATTGATACCGCTTACAACCAATGCCTGTCCTTTTGAAGCTACTAAATCAGCTGCTGCTTTATCAAGATTAGGGACATCGATTGCAGCCGTTGAAATGGGCGATCCACCTAATTTGGCAGCTACTTTATTATAAAGAGCAGCTGCAACCAAACCAAGTTGTGATGGCTTAACTGCTGTACGATAATCTGAGTTTGAACCCGTTACAGAAAGAATCGCTTCAAACTGATAATGACGGGACATTTCTTTTTTGCCTTCCTTGTCGCTGCCTAGTCTACGTGTTTCTGCAAACTGAGCCGAGAATGTATCAGGTGAAACCCAGGTTCCAAGGAAATCAGCGTCAATGCCAACGATAACCTTTGCTTTGCTGAAATCGTAAGATGGGAAAACTGCTTTGCCAAATGAAAGCTCATTTCCTTTCAAAATCGCTGACGACGAGTTAGCGTCGTACATGACATGCGTAGTCGTAGGATATTTCGTAGTGAAATCGGCAATAACCGACTTTGTAGAAGGGCTCAGAATCGTAGAAGAAAGAATTCTGATCGCTCCGCCTTGTGCTGAAATTTTAGTAAGTTGATCTAAGATCTCTTTATCAACTGCATCCCAGCTAATTTTTGTGTCTGAACCCTTTTTAGGGCCTTTTAACTTTTCGTTATCATATAATCCCAAAAGCGAAGCGTGAGCACGGGCGCTGACACCAAAAGATGTTTTGGAAAGTGAATTGCTTTCAATTTTAACAGGGCGCCCTTCGCGTGTCTTAACGAGAATACTTGCGTAATCGCCACCTTCTGCATATGTCGATGCGTACCAGTTGGCTATGGTTGGGAATTCGCCCTCAGGCTTATTAACGTACGGTATTGCTTTCTTTACAGGTGCTTCGCAAGCTGCCAATGATACTGCAGCCATTCCAAAACCCAGCACTTTCAAAAAATCTCGGCGGTGGGTTCCGGCTCCATCTACCAAACTTTCGTATTGGTTTTCGGTCGGACCGTCGGAAAACTCAGAACGCGCTTCTTTTACAAATTTCTCGTCGTTCCGCAGCTCTTCTAGTCCCCGCCAGTATCTTTTATTAGTATTTTCCATAAAACTATTCAATACAAATGAGTTGTATCAGGTAATATTGTTTTGATTAATAGTGGCATTTAGAACATTCCAACCCACCTATATCAGCAACTTTCAATGCTTCTTTGCTTTCACCAGCGTGCAGCTGCACCAACTTATCGTAGTACTTGTTGTCTTTTGTATTAACCTCCGTTTTACGGTGACAGTCGATACACCATCCCATTGTCAAGGATGAGCGTTGCTGGATCACTTCCATTTTCTCAACCTCTCCGTGACAGTTCTGGCATTCAAGTCCGCCGACGTTAACGTGCTGAGCGTGATTGAAATAGGCCAGATCAGGAAGGTTATGCACCCTTACCCATTCGATAGGCTGGTTGTTTTCAATAGAAGTATAAATTTTCTGAATTTCAGGTGATTCCTTTTTGATGACGCCGTGGCAGTTCATACAAATGTTAGCAGAAGGAATATGTGCTGATTTACCGCGGTTTACGCCGGTATGGCAATAGTTACAGTCAATCTTGTATTCACCTGCATGCAATTTGTGCGAGAATGAAATCGGTTGTTTTGGTGCGTAACCTTGCTGCACACCTACACTATACGCACCGTCCAATGTTGCTTTTAAAACAAGCAGAACAAAGATCCAGATAGTAGCAGAACGAATGGCAGGATCAGAAGCGATTCTTTTCAGCGAGTTGCCCAGGCGACTCATAAAATCCCCTTTTTCAACCGTTGTTCCCGGCTCACCGCTCACTGCTTTGGAAAGCAATGATACAATTACTAAAAGAACACCAAGCACCAGAAGCATTACCACTACAAGTGCCGCAAGCACGATCACAAACAAATCAGAAGGACCATCGCCTTGTGCAGAAGCACCACCGGCAGCAGCGCCACCAGCAGCAGGAGCTCCGGCAGCAGCAGGATCAGCGGTTCCAGCTTGATCAATATAAGCGAAGATTCCTTTTATATCATCGTCTGATAAGTTAGGAAAGCTTGTCATTTGCGCTTTCGAATATTCGTTGTAGATCTTAACGGCATAAGGATCTCCGGAAGCGATGACAGCCTGGGAATTGCGAACCCATTTTGAAAGCCATGCAAAGTCATGACGTCCGCTCACTCCTTTAAGACCCGGACCAACTACACGCTCATCCGTAACAGCGTGGCATTGCGCGCAGTTATTTTTGAAAAGTGTCTCGCCTTTGGCAGCATCTCCGCCGCCAGCTGGCGCACCGGCAGCCGGTGCAGCTCCCGCAGCAGCAGTGCTGTCCTGAGCATATATTAAGCTTGGCACACTTAATAATATAGCCACGGCGATGGCAGCTATAAATGTTTTTGAGTAACTAAAGAAGGAACAAAACTTAGCGTCCTTTCGGAATGGTATATTCATAATCAACTATTCATTATTCTTCAACAGACAAAACTAGTTCACGATTTTTTATCCACAAAAGTATTTAAGGGATATTTTGGGCACCTATCTTATTTATAATTTGTCTAATTTGTGCACATATTTTAGATCACTGAGTGATGGAATTTTTTATTGATTTTCAGACACTTAGCAACAAAAAATGCCATTTGGAAACCAGCTTCAAGGTTTCAAACAAATGGCATTTTTCTACTATAAATTTGTGTGCCAATTTCATCGAGGCACGGGAGGTTCCGAGCGGATTCGAACCGCTGTACGAGGTTTTGCAGACCTCTGCCTAGCCACTCGGCCACGGAACCAATTTGGATTAGCTGCTGCTCTCGCTGGCAGCTAATCCGGGTGCAAAAGTATCAAAAAAATTCGCTACTCCGCACTATTGTTTACTTTTTTCCTTTCTTTTCGCTTTCTTCCATTTGTTCTTTCAATGCTGAAAGAACGCTCAGGTCTCCGAAAGTTGATTTCTCACCTTCTTTGGTTGAGTCTGACGAAGGAGCGCTTTTCGCAGGAGCAGAAGATTGTGCCTTTGCAGGACGGTCTTCTTTTTTCTCCTCAGGAGCAGGCGCTGCTTTCGTTACTTTGGAATGCGTAAGAACGATTTTCTTTTCGTCTTTCAGGAATTCAAGAACAGTGAAGTCAAGGCTTTCACCTACTTCTGCCACTGTGCCGTCTTCTTTCGTCAGGTTTTTGATAGCCGAAACGCCTTCGATTCCGTAAGGAAGTTCAAGGGTTGCGAATTTATCACCTTTTGCAACGATTGTAGATTTATGAACAGAACCCACTTCAAAGATGCTTTCGAAAGTATCCCATGGGTTTTCTTCAAGTTGTTTGTGGCCAAGAGCCAGACGACGGTTGTCCGCATCCAGTTCAAGAACAACAACTTCAAGCTCGTCATTTACTTTCACGAAATCAGAAGGATGTTTGATTTTCTTAGTCCATGAAAGGTCAGAAACGTGAACAAGACCGTCGATACCTTCTTCAAGCTCGATGAACAAGCCAAAGTTAGTAAGGTTACGAACTACTCCTTTGTGACGTGTTCCGATTGCATACTTGTCTTTCAACGAAGCTTGTGTCCAAGGATCCTCAGTCAATTGCTTAATACCAAGAGACATTTTACGCTCGTTACGATCCAGTGTCAATACTACTGCACTGATTTCGTCATTAACATTCATGAACTCCTGAGGATTGCGCAGGTGCTGAGACCATGACATTTCAGAAACGTGGATCAAACCTTCAACACCTGGTTTGATTTCAAGGAATGCGCCGTAATCAGCAACATTAACAATACGTCCTGTAACTTTTGATCCAACCTGCATTTCTTCTGCAAGAGAATCCCATGGGTGAGACTGAAGTTGTTTCAAGCCAAGAGAAATACGTTTTTTCTCTTCGTCGAAATCCAACACAACCACGTTCAATTTCTGATCCAGCGCAAGCAGGTCAGATGGGTGGTTGATACGGCCCCATGAAATATCAGTAATGTGAAGAAGACCATCTACACCACCAAGATCAATGAACACACCGAAGTTTGTCATGTTCTTGATAACGCCTTCCAGAACCTGACCTTTTTCAAGGTTGTTCAGGATTTGCTGACGTTGTGCTTCAAGATCTTTTTCGATCAATATTTTGTGAGATACAACTACGTTATCATTTGCGTAGTTAATCTTAACAACTTTAACCTCCATACGCTTTCCAACAAAAATGTCGAAATCGCGGATAGGCTTAACATCGATTTGTGAACCTGGCAAGAAAGCCTCGATGCCGAATATATCAACAATAAGACCACCCTTAGTTCTTCTTTTCACGTTCGCATCAATAACCACATCCTCGTCAAACGATTTCTGAATGTTATCCCATGCAGTGATTACTTTCGCTTTTTTGCGTGAAAGAACAAGCTGACCTTGAGCGTCTTCCTGGTTTTCTACGTAAACTTCCACTTCGTCGCCAATTTTCATTCCTGGCAAATCGCGGAATTCATTTGAAGATACGATACCATCAGATTTGAAACCGATGTTAAGGATCACTTCGCGGTCTGTAATACCTACTACAATACCTTTTACTACTTCTTTTTCCTGAACAGGAGAAATAGTAGTCTCATACATTTGTTCGAAACGATCGCGGTCAGCAGTTGAATAACCCGTACCGAAACCTTTGTCTGCTGCTTTATCCCAATCGAAATCAGGAAGAGGTTGATGTTGATTTTCCTTAGACATAAATAGGAATTATTGCTCTGTGTACATCAGCTTCCGAGCTAAATAGCTGAAAATTAGTTAAACAAGTATTTTTTGAAAAAATAGAGCGCAAAAGTACGCATTATTCAAAATAAAATCCCTAGTAAGAGTAGATTTTTTTGAAATCAGTAATAGACGGGAAGAATTGGAGCTTTCGGAAGGGAAAATTCAGGCTATAAATTAATATGATCTTTCCTTAACCCCCAGATACGGAAGCCATTCTGCATCAGCTAAACCGGAAAAATCCCTGATAAACATTAAAAACGAAGGACGGAAAGGGCGCTGGCGAAGTGGCATGCCTACTTCTTCCGGTGTATGGTCTCCTTTTCTTGAATTGCAGCGCTTGCAGGCAGTGGCGAGGTTATCCCAGGTGGTTTTGCCACCTCTGGATTTGGGAATAACGTGGTCTAGTGTGAGATTATCGTGTGTTCCGCAATATTGGCACCGGTTACTGTCCCGCTTAAAAAGGTTTTGCCTCGTCATGACAACACCTCTGTATGGAATATGAATGTAGCGGTTGAGGCGGATGACAACGGGCATGGGAAACTGATCGTTGACCGTTCGGAGATAATGTCTCGGCGATTCGGCCAGCATTTCGGCCTTGTTCATGTAGACTAATAAAAACGCCTTTGGAACGGTGCAAACACTTAACGCACTATAATCTTGATTAAGAACCAGTACTTTACCCATGAGCCCTAGAGGTATTTAATTCCGACAATATAGGAATTTTTACCTTACAAAACGCGCCCGCAAATTCAATTATTGTGAAAAAATAATTTGCAGAAGATGCCCTGTATCACCCGTTTAGCTGTTTTTAGAGTCAAAAATAGTTACCTAAAGATTCATGCGATCCGTTTCGCGCTTCATGTCCTTTTCTTTGATGGAATCCCGCTTGTCATACAACTTTTTACCTTTGGCCAAAGCAATGTGCAACTTCGCCAGCCCGCGTTCGCTGGTAAAAAGCCTCACCGGAATGATCGTTAAGCCCTGATCTTTCAGATTCTCATTCAACTTCCGGCGTTCTCTCTTGGTAATGAGTAATTTACGGTCACGCATTGGATCGTGATTGTAATGTGTCCCTTCCGTATAAGGGGAGATGTGCAGGCTCCTTATATAAAGCTCCCCGTCCATAAACAGACAGTATGCATCCTGAAAATTCACTTTGCCCTGCCGGATCGACTTTATCTCAGTTCCCGTCAGCACCATTCCGGTCGTAAACTCTTCCAGGAAGAAATATTCGAAGGAGGCCTTGCGGTTTTTTATATCTACTTTTTTAACTATTTTTTCAGACATATTAATTCTCAAATTCAAAAGGGGCTCAAAATTAAGCTTTTGTTAAAACTATACCAATTAATGAAAAAGCATGCACGCATGAACCGTCTGAGATTCTTTCGGATGATGATCTCAATGTTTTTCGTTGCAAACAGCGCATTCAGCCAGGAATATGATCCTCGCATTATGAGCACTGTAAATGCATTGTTTGACGGAATGCGTGAAGGAGACTCAACGAAAGTACGAAATGCTTTTGCGCTAGGCAGCACAATGATGTCGGTGCCGGAAAATCCAAAGGATTCCATTGCGATTAAGAAAAGCTCAATCGACGGATTTGTAAAAGCCGTGGGTAAACCACATTCAGAAAAGTGGGATGAGCAGATTTATAAAGTGAACATTTCAGTAGATGGGCCAATGGCGATTGTGTGGGCTCCTTATAAATTCTTCCTGGGGGAGAAATTCTCACATTGCGGCGTGAATGTTTTCACATTGATAAAAATCGCTAATACCTGGAAAATAACCTCCATAACAGACACGCGAAGAAAAGAAGGCTGCTTATAAACTCAAAACCGCACCATCTGCTTCCAGGTGCCTTTAATGCGATTATACTTAATGGTGCTGGGAAGCGCTTTCCACCAGTATTTATTCATTTCCACGGCAAATGAGGGCTGCATATAGCAATTGATCGCGCAGCTTTCGCATGCCGGCAATTTGCCTTCCAATGCTACGAGCTTTTGGACTTCGTCGGAATGATAGAGATCGAAGAGATTTCCTTCGATAGGAAAATCTTTCAGGCCCAAATGATAGCAGGGCAAAACGAGCTTGTTTTCGGGAGAGATGACAATAGTCGTGCTGGCCGCTTTGCACACCGGATCTTCGACGTGGTTTCCGCCATCGAGCCGCAATTGTATGAATGCTTCGTTAAGGTAAATGTTCTTCTGTTTTCCCCACCATGTCAGCTCGTTCAATGTTTCTTTGGAAAGGTTGGAACCGACATTATTATATTCAAAAACCGGATTCAGGATCAGGATTAGATCATTGGGTAAACAAACTTCTTCCCAAAGCTGCCGGATTTGATTAACATTATTTTCGAAAACCGTAAAGATAATGTCCGGGCGTTCGCCTAGTGATTTGGCGATTGCGATGGATTCCATCACCTTATCAAAGCACTTCACATTTCTCGATTTATCATGCTCATCGCGGTCCGGGGAATCGAGCGAGAAGTGGAGCATATCAATGAGGCCACGGAGCTTCTCCGCTTGTTTTGGATAAAGCAGGCCGTTGCTGGTCACCGTAGTGATCATGCCGTGGTCTTTGGCTTCTTTTAAGAGCACATCCAGCTGCCGGTGAAGCAATGGTTCGCCGCCGGTAAAGTCGATGACCTTCACGCCCAGCTTTTTCAGATCCCTTAAATTTTCTCTTAAATTCTCAACCGTAATGTAGGGCGAAGGCTTTTCCCAAATGTCGCAGAAACTACATGATGCATTGCAGCGATAAGTCACGTAGTAATTGCAAAGGACCGGATGGGAAATCAAACGCATATCAACGAAGCATAGTAAGCAGGCTGGTTAATTTATCTTTCAGGTCTTTGCGGTCCACAATGAAATCCAGGAAGCCGTGTTCCAGAACAAATTCAGCGCTTTGAAATCCTTTTGGCAAATCTTTACCAATGGTTTCACGAATCACGCGCGGGCCGGCAAAACCAATCAAAGCCTCCGGTTCAGAAATATTAAAGTCTCCTAACATGGCGTAGGATGCAGTAACACCGCCCGTTGTAGGATCCGTCAAAAGTGATATATATGGAATTTTTGCTTCCGATAGTTGTGCCAAACGCGCCGAAGTTTTAGCCATTTGCATCAGTGAAAATCCAGCCTCCATCATCCGCGCTCCACCCGATTTTGAGATCATCAGGAACGGGTGCTTGTGCTCCAACGCATATGTAATCGCACGCGCGATCTTCTCCCCCACAACCGAACCCATGGATCCGCCGATGAAATTGAAATCCATACAAGCGATCACAATGTCCAGCTCATTCATCTTGCCGTGACCTGTCCTGACCGCATCTTTTAAACCCGTTTTCTGCATTGTTGACTTAATGCGGTCGGGGTAAGCTTTTGTATCAACAAAATGAAGCGGGTCGCCCGACATGAGATTTTCGTCGAGCTCTATAAACTCATTATCATCGAATAACAGGTTGAAATAAACATCAGAACCCACCTTTTCGTGATAATTGCAATGCGGACAAGTGAACGCATTCTGCTTATGCTCTCTGGTAGGCGTAATTTTTTTACAATTAGAACACTGGTACCATAAACCGTCAGGAGCTTCACGCTTCATTTCGGTGGGTGTATTAATACCTTTCTCTTTACGAATAAACCAGGACATACTATTACGTGAGTTAATTCTAAAAATCTGAATATCAGATTTTTAACTGCTTTTCATGATGAATGTTGGCCTCAAAGATAGCAATAAATGTCATGCATAGTAAAACGAACTATGCCGCAACATTACATTGATAAGCTGTTTACGGCACTATCTTGAACAATTTTGTCCTTAATTTGTTACTAAATCAGCCCATTAAGGGGCAACATACAGGCGACATCCGCCTCTTTACTTTACATTCATGACAACAACTTCTTCTCCTATCGTGATCATTGTAGGCACTAACAGGCCCAACTCCATGTCACGAAAAATAGCCGACTATTATCAGGAAATATTCAATAAGCTCAATGTTCCCAGTACAATCCTTGATCTGATAAACCTGCCGCATGATTTCACCGTGTCGGCGATGTACGAAAATTCAGGAAAAAACTCAGATTTTAATAATCTCAAATCCCTGCTGGAACAAACCGACAAATTTATCTTTATCGTTCCCGAGTACAATGGTTCCTATCCCGGCGTTCTCAAAGCATTTATCGACGGACTGCCTTATCCCAACAGCTTTACCAATAAGAAGGCCGCGCTGGTGGGCTTATCTTCCAATATGCAAGGGGCTGCATTAGCATTGAGCCATCTGAATGATGTATTCAGTTATCTGGGCATGAACACATTGGCATTACGGGTGAAATTAGGGCAGATCCGCTCATATTATCATGACAATGTAATATCCAATGCGTTGTACAAAGAACTGCTGGAACTCCAAGCCGGGCAAATGATCCTTTTCTAAGCAAAAAAGGGAGCGTTTGCTCCCTTTTTTGTCTTTAATTATTTCAACCAGTGCTGCTCCATTTCGGTCGCTGGAACTGTCGGTCGCTTCCAGAGCTCTACGCGGCTCCGGCGGAACGCGGGGCCTTCGAGATCCCCGAATTTAACCAGGCCGTCTTTGAACGAAGCGATCATTACATCCAGTTTTCCAATTTCTTCATTGTCCCAGTCACTATTGCCTTCAACATCTGTTATGGGCAACTGAGCAAATCCGCTTGGTACAATTTCACGGTCAATGATCAGATCGATCGGGCCAGTTGGCGTGCTTTCTTCCAGCTCGCTCGTTACGACCAATTCTGTTTCGTATTCGGGCGCTTTAATTTCTTCTATAACAGGCTTAGCATCTGGTGTTTTGGATTTAATGCCGTTTCTAAGCTCAATTCCCGGGATAGGTGACTCTATGCTATCAAATCCTGCTGCAACAATCGTCACGCGTAATTTATCGCCCAAAGAATCATCTGTAATGGTTCCCAGCTTGAACATCCGTGCTTCTCCACCCACTTGTGAAAGCACATAACGCCAGATTTCGCGCTGCTCCTTCATGGTCGCTTCCTTTTTCTTGCTTGTAGCAAGCGTTACCAGGATGCGTTTTGCTCCGCGGATATCCCTGTCATTCAAAAGCGGCGAATCCAGCGCTTCCTTAATGGCCATAGATGCACGATCAGCTCCGGTCGCCTCAGAGGTTCCCATTACCGATTGGCCTGCATTCTTAAGAACTTTCTCAACATCTTTAAAATCCGTGTTGATATTTCCGTTTGTCGTGATGATCTCAGAAATACTTTTTACAGCATTAAGAAGAATGCCGTCTGCCTCGGCGAATGCCTGTGTCAGGGTCATATCCTCATAAAGCTCTTCCAGCTTGTCATTCAAAACCACCAGCACCGTGTCACTGAACTCCTTTAATTGCTCAATCCCTTCGAGTGCCTGTTCCTTTTTATCAAGTCCTTCCCAGGTGTAAGGCGCAGTTACTACCGCCACTGTAAGCTTGCCCATTTCCTTTGCAAGCTGTGCAATCACCGGTGCGGCGCCTGTTCCTGTTCCACCACCCATACCCGCCGTGATAAACACCATTTGGGTCGATCCGCCGAGCAGGCTTTTAATTTCTTCAATCGTTTCCAACGCAGCTTCCTTGCCTTTGGTAGCATCCGTTCCGGCTCCCAAGCCTTGCGTTAATGTTGCACCAAGCTGGATTTTTACGGGCACAGGGCTGTTAGCAAGCGCCTGGCGGTCGGTATTACACACTGCAAATTCTACATCCTTGATCTTTCTCTCAAACATGTAGTTGACCGCATTGCTTCCTCCACCTCCAACACCGATCACCTTGATAATGGCTGGCTCTGCCTGGTGTTCGCCGGTAGGCTGGTCTTTAATTATTTCGTTCACAATGTAGTCCTGGTCTAAAGATTGCAACAAGCTTTTATTCATATTTTCGGAGATTGAATGCGTTTATGCTTTGTTTTCAATAGTCACTCAGACCATCATCTTTTTTGCGGATAATGCTGTTAAAGCTATCCCAAAAAGTCCCGACTTTCTTACCCGGTTCTTCCTTAGGCGGAATTTCCTTTACTTTTTCACGCTGCACAACAGTGCCTGTGTTAAATGAAGTCGTAGGCTTGCAAACCGATTTTACCCGGGGATCTATATTACGAAGTCCGGCCCAGGCCAGACCGATCGCTGTGCTGTATGAAGAATTGCTGACCGCATCTGCTTTGGCGGTTCTTTCCAGGTTTTCGGGATAACCCACCCGGACTGACATGTTTGTTACTTTCTCAAAGAGTTTTTCAATCTCATCAATATTCGCAGACCCGCCGGTGAGCACGATTCCACCGATAAGCTTATCCAGATATCCTGATTTGATAATTTCTGCATAAACCATCGCTGCGATCTCCTTCAATCGCTCTTCAATGATCAATGCTACATTTTTCTTTAAAACCTGCTTTGGAGCACGTCCGGCCAGGAAGTTAACTAGGATTTCAATGTTTAGCGGAACGTCGGCAGCAATAGCTACGCCGTATTCCTGCTTCAATCGTTCTGCATTCTCAACCTGAATGCCGCAACCTGTTGCGAGGTCATTCGTAATATGCCTGCCGCCAATCGGGAAAGTAGCAATGTGGCGTACAATGCTATCGTGATATATAACCAGGTCCGTTGTATGGTCCCCGATATCCACCAGCGCAATGCCCGCTTTTGTTTCATTGTCTGTTAAAACTGCAAGACTGGTAGCTAGGGGCGCAAAAACCATCTTGTCGCATTTCAAATTATGGTCTGCATCTGCCAGACTCTTTTTCGTACGCAGAACAGACTGACTGTTTGCCGAGATAATCAGGAAGTTACCGCCCAGTTTAATACCCGTCCTGCCCACAGGTTCCCGCACATTCATAGAATTGTCTACGACAAATTCCATGGGTAAAACATGCAAAACATCGTAATTAGGCTCAATTTTAGCCCTGTACATATCGTCAACAAGCTGATCCACATCTCTTTGCGTTACCTCTTCGCCAGAAGACGCCGAAGGCCGGATCACGCCATCATTATGCTGACTTACCTTTACCTGCGTGCCGCCAAAACTAACATTCACCACCGCAATGTCCAGGTCCGAGCGGGAAGATGCTTCCGCCAGTGCTTCACGAACTGCGGTCCCTACTTGTTTTATATTTTCAACGGCTCCGTTTACAACTGCACCTTTGGGAACAGGGACTTCGCTAAAACCTAAAATTTCAATATTGTTTTGACGAGAGCCCGACGCGGCTCCCTGTGCAGCAACCACGGTAATTTTCGTGCTCCCAATATCTACGCCTACTACAATTTTTTCGTGTGCCATGCTGATGGTGAATTATTATTCACAAACTATTTGATTCTGAAACTTAATACTAATTTTTTTATACCTGCTCCAGTCCTGGCTCAATATCTTGTTATAGAACATTTTGAGCTTATCGAATTTGGATTCATAATTTTCTGCCGATCCAAACTCAATGCGCTGGTCACCCAGGACCGTCATCATATGAATTTCACCATCTTTGTCAGCGTCCAGCTGTGCTACCTGTGCTTTCCAAAAGGGATCCGCATTTAAAAAGCGCAAAAGCTCCATCAATGAAGCCCCTTTGGTTGTCTTTAATTTTTCAGGATCATTGAAAAATGAACCGGAAACCAGCAATGTCCTGGCCGAATAACTATCCGATAACGGAAAAAAAACGCCCTCATCACTGATATAGTAACCAGATGAATTGCGCATTTCGCCATTTTCAGAAGTGTTGATCCATCTTGCCAGCGGCCGTTCCTGCTCCACTTCTACCACCACATTCCCTTTCAAGTCACGATAAACCTGACACTTCCTGATCAGTTTGTTCCTGCGCACCCGATGCTCTAAATCATTGAGTGCAACGTCACTTAACCTGCTGCCTAACAGCGGATCTGCTCCGTTTTCAGTTACAAGCATGCGTACATCCATCTGATTAAGGAACCTTGCTCCCGAATCTCCTTCAATGGATATCACAAGATTTGTACAACGCTGATTACCAAGCTTATTTTCTGCCATGCCTATCCCGGCTATTGGCAAAATGAGCCATAAACTACGTTTTAACAAAAACCATGGATAGTCAAATTTACGTAACATCTTAGTAATATTAAAAATGCTTTGACTAATTATTCACAATTGAATTTTTCAGCAAGTTCCTGATCGGTTCAACCAATGTATCAATGTCTCCGGCCCCTATTGTCACCACAATATCCGTATTTAAATCAGCTAAAACGTTCAAAACTTTATCTTTAGTGATAAGTTGTTTCTCCTTTGCAGTGATCTTTTCCATCAGCATTCCCGAATTCACTCCTTCTATAGGCTGTTCCCTCGCCGGGTAAATTTCCAGCAGGAGAAGCCGATCCGCCAGCGAGAGGCTCTCGGCAAATCCGTCCGCAAAATCGCGTGTGCGGGTGAACAGGTGCGGCTGGAAAATCGCCGTTACATGTCTTCCCGGATACAGGCCCTTTACAGATGAAAGAAATGCTTCGATTTCTGTCGGATGATGGGCATAATCGTCAATGTAAATGTGTCCATCCTCTTCTAGCTGATATTCAAAGCGCCGTTTTACGCCGCCATAATTTTCGAGTGCTTCTTTGATCTTTTCCGGATCCACACCCAAATGCAAAGCTACCGCGCTGGCTGCAACTGAATTTTCAATGTTATGGTAACCCGGGATCTTCATCGCAATCCCTTCGATTGTGCCATCAGGATGGATCAGGTCAAAAACAAAACGCGCATTTTCGATGTGAATGTTTGCCGAATGATAATCTCCTGAATTGAGCGAATAAGTAAGCACTTTCGCTTTTGTCGAGGAGGCCAGTTCCAATCCTTCACGCATAAAAAGCACGCCATTGTCGTCAATCTGGCTAACATAATCCCGGAACGATTCAAGCACATTTTCATGCTTTCCATAAATGTCCAGATGATCCGCGTCAGTGGAAGTAACAATGGCGATTTCAGGAAATAATGTCAGAAATGACCTGTCGAATTCGTCGGCTTCAACTACACAAAAAACTTCTTCCAGGTTGTCCGTCGGCTCATTGAGGAGGAGATTTGTCCCATAATTTTGAGTGATCCCCCCAAGAAACGCGGTGCTGTTTACCTTCGCATGACGCAATATGTGTGCTACCAGCGAAGAAGTTGTTGTTTTTCCGTGCGTTCCGGCAACGCCAATTGTTCTCAGATTTTTGGTTAACAACCCTAAAACCTGCGAACGCTTTAAAATCAGGAAGTTATTATCCCGGAAATAGATCATTTGCTTATGCTGAACCGGAACTGCCGGCGTGTAGATCACAAGCGTTTCATCAGGATTTGCAGCGAATTCAGCTGGAATAGTGCCAATTTCGTCTTCAAGCGTTACGGTAATGTCCTCATCTTGGAGCTTTTGGACTAATGTTGTCAATGTCTTGTCATAACCTGCCACATTGAAACCATTGGCCTTAAACCATCTTGCCAATGCGCTCATGCCAATTCCGCCGATTCCAACAAAATATATGTATTTCCAATTTGTCATAGATGACGACATAAGATCAATTCCTGAGGTTATTTACTTAATTAATTTAAAAACTTCCGCTGCAATGTCGTCAGCAGCATTGGGCCGGGCCAGCTTCCTGATGTTTAGCTTCAACTCGTCCTGTTTTGCAATATCCTTTAACAATTGAAGTGCCTGAGAGACAAGCTTTTCCATTGTTTCTGAATCTTTGATCATTAGTGCCGCATCCTGCTCCACCAATGTCAATGCATTCTTCGTCTGATGGTCCTCAGCCGCCGCCGGAAATGGAACCAGAATAGCAGGTTTAGCAGCCAGACATAGCTCAGAAACAGACAATGCGCCTGCTCTGGAAATCACGACATCGGCAACCGCATAGGCCAGGTCCATTGTATATATGAAATCGAAAGCTTTTATTTTGTCTGTTCCAAGGCCTGCAATGGTTTGCTTGGCCGTATCAATGTAACTTCTTCCCGTTTGCCACAAAACCTGATAACCGGCTTCGAGCAACTGCGGCAGGCCTGCATTGATACTTTCATTAATAGATCTGGCGCCAAGGCTTCCGCCCATGACAAACAAGGTCTTATGCGCACCATCCAGACCAAATTCGACCAGCGCCTCCTTATTTCTGGCAGAAACATCCACAATATCACTCCTTACCGGATTGCCTAGCAGCGCTATTTTCTCAGCAGGGAAAAATGCCTCCATTCCGGGATATGCCACACAGATTTTCTTCGCTTTTTTACTCAAAAACTTATTAGTAATGCCTGCATAAGAATTCTGCTCCTGGATCAATGTCGGGATGCCCGCCAGAGACGCCATCATGAGCAGAGGCCCACTCGCAAAACCGCCTACTCCTACCGCAACATCGGGTTTAAAATCCTGAATAATGCGCTTTGCTTTGGACAGGCTGTTTAAAAGTTTGAACGGAACCAGGAGATTATGCAGAGACAAGGATCTCTTCAGACCTGCAATGGGCAAACCAACGATTTCGTAACCCGCACGCGGCACTTTTTCCATTTCCATTTTTCCCAAAGCTCCCACAAAAAGCACTTCGAGATCCGGATCTTTCTTTTGTAACGCATTGGCTATTGCAATGGCCGGATAAATGTGTCCGCCCGTGCCGCCGCCGCTGATAATGACCTTTTTTGACATTTTAAATCTTTTTCTCTTCTACTGTTTCCCCGCGGCTTACGCTCAGGATCATGCCCATTGCGATGCCGGTGAAGAGCAAAGACGTTCCGCCCTGACTAAAAAATGGTAATGTTTGCCCCGTAACCGGCACCAGTCCGACTGTTACGGCCATAGCCGAGAATGCCTGGCTGACGACAATGAATGTTAACCCTGCGGAAAGCAACCCACCGAACGGCCGTTTGGTCGCTTCAATGGCTTTTAAGCCCCGGTATAAAAGAATGAGATAAAGAATGATCAGAATGGTGCCGCCTAATGTGCCGTATTCTTCCACGGCAACAGCAAAAATGAAATCTTTCTGAGGCTCTGGCAGGAAGCGGCGCTGGCGGCTTTTTGCGACGCCTTCTCCATACAATCCGCCGCGGGCCATGGCCATGTAGGATTGCTGGGATTGATATACAACAATGTCTTTGTCAAAAAACGCAGAGATCCGGTTTTGGGCTGTTCCGGACCGTTGTGTTGAATTAAGTAAAATGGCGATGGTTGCGAAGAAAACGAGGCCTAATGCCGTGAAAAACAGATAATGCAGCGGGACTTTGCCTACAAACATTAAAAGAAAGCAAATGCCCGCCAGCATTACTGCCGTAGAAACATTGCTAGTAAAAATCAGCCCGCAAACGATCCCTACCAATGCCAGCGGCTCTGTAAAAAGCTCTCTGGTGTTCCAGCCGCCTTTAATGTGCCTGGCCAGGATCAATGATAAATGCGCAATCAAAGCCACTTTCGCCCACTCGGAAGGTTGAAAACGCTGGCCTATGACCGGAATTTCTATCCAGCGGGCTGCATCATTCACCGACGTCCCAAAGAACATTGTGAAAATCAATAGCAATATCGAACTCCAAACCGCGAGCCGGGTAACGTAAACGAATTTGATATAGGGAATGCGATGGACGAAATACATGACCATCAGCGACAGAAAGCACAACAGGACGTGTTTGTAAAGATAGTATTCGGTGTTTCCGTCCATCTGGCTGTACGCGTCCTTAACACTTGCGCTATACACCACCACAATGCTCCACATCAGCATTACAATGCAGATCCCCCAGATCCAGGGATCACCTTTCAGATTTTTGCTGAACCATGCTTGCGTGTCTTCTCTTGATTTGAGCAAGAAATCCATAATGGTAACCGGTAATGCTTATTAGTTATTATGAATGGTAAGATTTCTTACAGCAGTTTTAAATTTTTCACCCCGGTCCTCGTAATTTTTGAATAAATCAAAACTTGCGCAGGCGGGAGAAAGAAGTACGATATCCCCTGAAACACTCCACTGCCGCGCTTTATTTACCGCATCCTGGACGTCCTGGGTTATGTATATTTGAGGAGTAATTCCGGAAAAGTATCTTTCCAACTTTTCGGAATCTTTACTAAGAACTACTAAACCCTTCACTTTATTACGTACAAGCGCTTCTATCTGGCTATAATCATTGCCTTTGTCCACTCCGCCAGCGATTAAAATGATCGGTTTTTCAAAACTGCCCAATGCGTAAAATACAGAATCAACATTGGTTGCTTTTGAATCATTAATGTAAGTCACGCCATTGATAACTTCCACTAGTTCAAGCCTGTGCGGCGCATTGGTAAAGGATTTCAAGCCCTCTGAAATCTTCTCGGGACTTATGCCGACAAGCTGCGCAACGGCAATTGCGGACATTGCATTGATTGCATTATGCGGGCCTTTAATGGGTAATTCATCAAAAACCTGTTCAAATGAGACGTTGGCAACATTTGAAATCAATTTTCCTTCATGCAGGAAAGCGCCTTCCGCGGGTTTATGGGCAAGCGATACCTTTATCTGATGAGATTGAATGTTGCGTTTGGAAAGCTCGGCCGCGATCACCTCACTATCTTCAAAAAAGATCAGATGATCTTCCGCAGTCTGATTTTGAACAATGTTGAATTTTGAATTGATATAATTCTGAAAATCATAGCCATACCGATCCAGGTGATCGGGCGTAATGTTTAGAAGAACGGCGATCTGCGGATGAAACTTTTCAATATTATCTAACTGAAAACTACTGATTTCCAGCACATAATAATCGAATTCCTTTTCGGCAACCTGCCACGCGAAACTGTCTCCAATGTTCCCCGCAAGGCCAACATTGAGTCCCGCATTTTTCAGAAGGTGATAGGTAAGCAGCGTGGTGGTGGTTTTACCGTTGCTGCCGGTGATGGCGATTATCTTTGCAGTGGTATAGCGGGAAGCAAACTCGATTTCCGAGATAACAGGAGTCCCTTTTTCCTTCAATGCAACGATCAACGCGACCGTATCGGGAATGCCGGGACTTTTGATAACGAGGTCACTTTCGAGAACCCTTGATTCTGAATGCATTCCCTGTTCAAACGGAATCTGCTCGCGGTCAAGGACGTCAATGTATTTTTGGTTCAATTGGCCACGATCTGATAAAAACACGTCAAAACCTTTTGATTTGGCAAGGATTGCAGCGCCGGTGCCACTTTCTCCCCCACCCAAAATAACGACCTTTTTTTGCACAAGACTTCTTTTAAACGTTGAACAAACACCATTGAACACGAAGGTAAATCTTTTCCAGAAATAAAAAACGAGACACATTAAATGCGCCTCGTTTTCTCATTTTTTATATAAAACTGTCTACTCTTTTTTGACCAGTGACTCCGAAATCCTGAGCCTGTTAGCGAGTTTTACGATCATGAAAATCACCCATGCAATGATGATAAACTGGATCAGAACCTGGATGAAATTACCGTATTTAACGGCCACCTCGGGCGTATCGCCCACAGCTTCTTTTAACACAATTTTCAACTGAGTGAAATCCACTCCGCCAATGATCAGACCCAAAATCGGGTTGATAATGTCTTCAACCAGGGAGGTTGTGATCTTTCCAAAAGAAGCACCAATGACCACACCGACGGCCAGATCGAGGACATTTCCTTTTGCAATAAAAATTTTGAACTCCTGGAGCATAACAAGTTGAGGTTAGTTAGAAGATTAAAATGAGTATAAAAATCCGATTTTTCAAGCCTGAGCAAACTGCACTTTGCGCCTTTAGTCTTTTCATTAAGCGCACTGAAAAACAAGCTCAGATGCAGAGTCTCAACTCTGGCTAGTAGGAAGAGAAACTGCAACGGTAAGTAATCAATAGATTACCAAAATTCATAACTCTTGCCCGAAATTCACGGCGTATGATATTTCCAGGTATATAATTCTCAGCTTTTCGCGGGAGCGTAAGAGCCTCATTTTGACCGCGCTTTCTGTTATTTGGGACATTGTTGCAATATGCCGGATACTCCGGTCATCCATATACTTCATATAGAGTAAGGCTTTTTCCTCCGCAGGTAATTTGTCGAGCGCTTGTTTTAGTATCTTGGTATCGACCTCCTCCGTGGTAAAAGCGCTGTCCAGATCGACGTGCTCAATGCAATCCGCATCTTCTGCATGCACAATGATCACTTTCTTTCTGTTGGATCGCATGAGATCCATGCAGTGGTTATACGTAACAGTGTAAAGCCAGGTGGAGAATTTTGCTCCTTTCTTAAAAGTATTCATTTTAAATACCAATTTAAGAAATACGTCGTGAGTAATGTCTTCTGCCTTGGAGGCGTCGCGCGTAAGTGAAAGGCATTTTTTGAATACTTTCAGCACATATCGGTCGTAAAGTTTTTCAAAATATCGGTTTTCCCCGGATTCCAGAAAAAGCTTAACCAATTCCTCGTCTGTTACATTATGCGGTGCATAATTTGCGAATTTGTCAACCATCTTAATTTAAATCACTGTATAGCGCGTGTCCAAAAAATTAATGGATTAATTAATTTTTTGTAAATATTAAAAAACAACGCCTGGTATACAAATAGATACCAGGCGTTGTCAACATTATTTTATAAGAAGTGCTTTCTAAGCGCCGATTGACACTCTTTTGAAAGATTTTACCGTTAAGCCCTTAGCAGTTTTTTCTAATAACTGACGGATTGTTAGCGAAGAATCCTTTACGAATTCCTGATTCAACAAAGTGTTGTCTTTGTAGAACTTCTGCAATTTTCCTTGTGCAATTTTCTCAAGCATTGCTTCTGGCTTGCCTTCTGCTCTTGCTTGTTCTTTACCTACTTCGATTTCACGCTCAACAGTTGCAGAATCCACTTCGTCTTTATCCAAAGCGATAGGCTTCATCGCAGCGATCTGCATAGCAACGTCTTTTCCAAGTTCGCTTACATCTGTTCCATTTACGCCTTCAAACGCTACCAGAACGCCCAATTTGCCGTTGGAGTGGATATAAGGAACAACTTTGTCAGCTGTTACATTTTCGTAAGCAGTGATTTCAAGTTTCTCTCCCAATTTACCTACCAGATCCACGATGTGCTCGCTAACCGGACGGCCGTCAGGCAATGTAGCGGAAAGCAAAGCATCTTTGTCAGCAATGTTATCTGCTACGGCTTTGTCCAAAATGCTTTGTGCAAGATTTTTGAAATCTTCAACATTAGAAACCGGCTCAGTTTCGCAAGCAAATGCGATCAATTTACCATTTGTTCCGTCAGCGCTGATCTGTACAACCACTGTTCCTTCTGAAACTGCGTTGTCAGCACGTTTTGCTGCTACTTTTTGTCCTTGCTTACGAAGAATATCAACGGCTTTGTCAAAATCGCCATCAGCTTCCTGAAGTGCTTTTTTACAATCCATCATGCCCGCGCCGGTCATTTGGCGGAGTTTGTTTACATCTTGTGCGGTAATTGCCATGATCTATTTTTAATATTGGTTATTACTGATTTGAAAGGAAACGGCTGTTAATGCTGTGTTAGAAAACGATTAACAAATCCGCATCCGGTAGAATTTTAAAAAACTGTAGCCCATAGCAATAGGCTATGGGCTACTTTATCTGTTCAGACAGGAAAGGTCAGAAACCTATTCCGTATCGCCCTGATTACTCTTCATCACTTTCAGCAGCAACGCTTGTCTCAGCAGGCGCTTCAGCACGAGGAGCAGCCGCAGCTGTTTCTTCATTGCCTTTGTCAACCTGACGTTTCGCTTCTTCCTCCTCTACCATGCGCTGATCGTCTTTATCTTGTTTGCGTTCCATCAAGCCTTCTTCGATTGCTTTTCCGATCGCCAATGTGATCAATGAGATAGCTTTGTAAGCATCGTCATTGCTTGGGATTGGGAAATCAACCAGTTCAGGATTTGAGTTGGTGTCGCAGATTGCAAAAATGGGGATGTTCAATCTTTTTGCTTCTGAAACGGCAATGTGCTCGCGTTTTACATCAACGATGAAAAGGGCAGCAGGAAGACGTGTTAAGTCAGCTACACCACCTAACACTCTTTCCAATTTATCCTTTTCACGTGTAAGCATCAGGCGTTCTCTCTTCGCGATATTGCTAACCGTGGTTTCGTCTTTTAGCATCTTCTCAAGAGTCTGCATTTTTTTCAAAGACTTGCGAATTGTGCCGAAGTTTGTAAGCATACCACCTAACCAGCGATCAGTTACGTAAGGCATTTTAAGGCGTTTCGCCTCTTCCGTTACGATTTCCTGTGCTTGTTTTTTAGTAGCAACAAACATGATCTTACGTCCTGAACGAACGATTTGCTTCAACGCAGCCTCAGCGTCGTTAATGCAGCTCAATGTTTTGTTCAGGTCAATGATGTGGATCCCGTTCTTCTCCATGAAGATGTATGGAGCCATACGTGGATCCCACTTGCGGGTAAGGTGACCAAAGTGTACACCTGCATCCAATAGTTCTTTATATTCTATTTGTGCCATTACAGATT
Organism: Dyadobacter sp. CY327; assembly: GCF_021390415.1. Taxonomy (NCBI): domain Bacteria; kingdom Pseudomonadati; phylum Bacteroidota; class Cytophagia; order Cytophagales; family Spirosomataceae; genus Dyadobacter; species Dyadobacter sp. CY327. The sequence continues at coordinate 270,076 of NZ_JAJUXJ010000008.1, forward strand.
AATGTTTTGAAAAAATGTCTTAATAAAATTACGCAGCACAGCACATCGGGCACGATAAGTACTGTCTGGACATTTGAATATTAACGTTTCGAGAACTGGAAACGCTTACGAGCCTTAGCGCGACCGTATTTCTTACGTTCAACCATACGAGGGTCACGGGTAAGGAATCCTTCTTTTTTCAACGCGCCACGGAATTCTCCGTTGTATTCGCAAAGTGCGCGGGAAACAGCCATACGGATTGCTTCCGCCTGTCCTGAAATTCCACCGCCTCTTACATTTACTTTAAGATCATAACCATTGCCTCCGCTGATCACAGCAAAAGGTTGCTGAAGAACGATCTGGTGAACTTCAAATGGAAAGTATTCTTTGTAATCGCGACCGTTTACTTTGATATCTCCTTTACCGGGCGTCATATAAATACGGGCCACGGCTGTTTTTCTTCTACCTATTGTGTTGATAACTTCCATGAATTACAACTGGATTTCTTTTGGTTGCTGAGCGCTGTGCGGGTGTGTTGCATCAGCATAAACAAACAGATTTGTGAATAAACGACGTCCCAAACGGTTCTTTGGAAGCATGCCTCTTACGGCTTTCTCGATTACACGACCTGGGTGTTTTTCGAGCAACTCACGAGGAGTTTGAAAACGCTGACCTCCTGGGTAACCCGTATGACGAACATAAATTTTGTCGGTCATTTTCTTACCTGTCAACTTGATTTTATCGGCGTTGATAATGATAACATTATCACCACAGTCCACATGAGGAGTGTAATTTGCCTTGTGCTTGCCTCTGATAATTTTCGCAACTTCACTTGCCAAACGGCCTAAAATTGCATCCTGAGCATCCACAACAACCCACTCCTTGTTCACTGTGTTTTTGTTCGCCGAGATGGTTTTGTAGCTTAACGTATCCACGATTAACAAAAATTTAATTGATTTTCAATAAATTACACTGTAACAAGACAGTCCCATCGCAAAATGGGAGTGCAAATATAGAGTTTAACAAATTGAATAACAAGTATGTTTGTGAAATTTCACCGGCCATGAGGATTCAAGGCCGCTTTGATGCTAATACATCTCTTAATGTTGCAGCGGAAAACTCAGCGCAGCATACGGCATGCCATAGTTTTGTGAAACACGGCGTTGCTTGTTGTCGAGGAACACCTTGCGGTCATCTGCCTTATGCGTGTGATACGCAATATGCCCGTATAAGTATCCGATTTTAAGCCCGATTCCCCTGGTCAGATAGATGCGTGCGTATGCCTCAGACTGCCCGTTATAGTTATCTAAAAATAAAGGCGCAGCATTGAAAATAACCGGCGAGGTTGATAACCATTGATTGTAATTAGGTGCGCCAACACCCGGCGTTGTCGTGGTTTTTTCATAAAAAGCCTTTCTTTTTGATCCAAAAGATGCTCCTATAAGGTCTGTATTAACGCCGAGATCGATTTTCCAGAATCGCAGGTTTGCCCCAACCACAAAGCTTAACCCATTGGCAGATACTTTTCTGTATTCCAGGTAATCCTGCGGAGAGCCGGTTTTTGTATATAAATTGGTCCGGTTGGCATAATAACCCCATGCTCTTATCCCCAGCCCAAGCCGGAACCACGGAACGCGGTTCAGCCCTATCTGCTCATAATATAATACAGAGGGTGCCCAGGATTTATCATCGCTGAAACCGGTGCCAACGTCGATAACCGCACTGATCTGTGATTGGCCTTGGCCATAAACCTGAACGGTGCCGAGGGCTGCTGAAATCGCTGCGAAAAAGCAGAAAAGCTTCATTCTGAACATTTTAAAAAATTTTAGTGTGAGAAACTTATTTTAATCAAATTTACCTGGATCCAAATATAGTTTACTGCATTTGAAGAATTGCGATATTGCGCCTTTCCCAATCCTAAACCTCATAAGTAATCATTCAGATGAAAAGTACTTTTTCAAAACATTATGCGACGGCCTTGCTGGCTTTCGCCCTCTCGCTGCAAATCAGCTTTGCGCAGGCTCCTGAGAACCTTTCATTCCGGCCGCTCTTCAATGGCAAAAACCTCGACGGTTGGATTGATGTAAACACGTCGAAGGAAACCTGGAAAGTAAAAAACGGAACATTGATCTGTTCCGGTAAGCCCATAGGCGTGATGCGGTCCGACAAGCAGTATGAAAATTTTATCCTGGAAGTGGAGTGGAAACATATGGAAGCAGGCGGCAATTCGGGCATTTTCGTATGGAGCGAAGGCACGCCGCAGGAAAATGACCCGCTGACCAAAGCGATTGAGGTCCAAATGCTGGAACTGGATTACGCGCCCCAGCACAATGCGACAGAAGATTACGTGCACGGCGAGCTGTTCCCGACCATGGGTATGACAGCCATTCCGGATAACCCCCGCGGCATCAGAAGCAAATCCCTCGAAAAGCGCTGTAAAGGCAAAGGCGAGTGGAATAAATATGTGGTGGTGTGTGTAGACGGGACTGTGAAGCTTTCTGTTAATGGCAAGTTTGTCAATGGTTTGCGGAACTCTGAAAGAAAACGCGGCTACATTTGCCTCGAAGCCGAGGGCGCTGAAATCCATTTCCGTAACATGCGCATCATGGAATTGCCCGACGGCATTACCAGCGCAGCACAAACCGCCCCGCTAGTCAACTGATTTGTGAAATTAACTTTATGCCATATCTTAGGCGGATATAACGTTTTGTGAATGAAAATCTCTTTCGTTGGTTCCGGAAACGTGGCCTGGCACCTTGCCCAGGCCTTTGAAGATGCCGGTCACTGGATTTGTGAAGTATATAGCCGCGACACCCAAAAAGCCCGTCAACTGGCTTCCTACCTGTATGATACCAACATTCAGCCGGACCTTAATTTTGCTGAAAGTGAAGCTGACCTCATCGTGATAGCCGTTTCCGATGATGCTCTGGAAAGTGTGATCGAACGCATCGTGCTCCCCGAAGGCGTAATGCTGGTCCACACCTCAGGAACCAGATCATTAGCAGAATTCCAGAACCTGGTCGAGATTTACAGCGACGTATATGTGCATACCGGTGTCTTTTACCCGCTTCAAACCTTCACAAAAGGATTGGAAATGGACTACAAAGAACTTCCATTTTGTATTGAATCAAAAAACGAACTGATTGAGAATAAGCTCATTCAATTGGCGCAGAGCGTGAGTGACAATGTGAGCCGCATGGATTCCGATGAGCGCTTTATCCTGCATGTTGCAGCCGTATTTGCCAGCAATTTCACCAATTATCTCCTCACCGTTTCCCAAAATATGCTCGAAAGGGAACAGTTGAATTTTGATTTACTAAAACCCCTTATCCAGACCACCATTCACAAAGCACTGCTTTCCAATGATCCTTCACTGGGCCAGACCGGGCCGGCAAGGCGTGGCGACTGGAAAACGACCAACCGGCATTTGGAATATTTGCAGGAAACCAATGAGGATTGGACGGAGATTTACAGGCTGCTGACGGATAAAATCAGGAACTTCTACATTTCAAAATAATAGGGACCCGTGCTGTCTCCTGAAAAGTTAGGCTATATTTGCGGGATTCATTATTCGGATTTTTCATGAATGCAGCACTAATAGACCGCTTTAAACGCATTACGACCTTTATTTTCGACATCGACGGCGTCATGACAGACGGCAGCGTGATTGCGCTGGAAAGCGGAGAACAGCCTCGGAGTTTTAATGTAAAGGACGGTTACGGCATCAATCGCGCGATTAAGATGGGTTACCGGGTGGCTATTATTTCTGCACAAAATCAAATGGGTGTCCGCAAACGGCTTGAATATCTGGGCGTATCGGACATTTTCATCGGAACTTCACCGGATGGGAAGTTGCCGATTTTTAAAAAATATCTTGCAGAAACCAATCTCACAGAAGACGAGATTGTGTTCATGGGCGACGATCTGCCCGATTATGAAGTGATGCGGACCAATGTGCTAAGCGCCTGCCCGGCAGATTCGGTGGATGAAATCCTCGCATTATCCGACTATATATCTCCTAAAAACGGCGGTCACGGCGCAGTACGCGACCTGATCGAACAAGTAATGAAGGCTCAGGGCAAATGGATGGCTTGGTTTCAATAATCTTTAACAGCAGAAATCAGGCTTAACTAAGTGGAAAAAAAGCGTTACTTCCCAAATCTCAACGGAATCCGGTGCATTGCGGCCATGCTGGTGGTTTTTCACCATTTGGAGCAGGCCAAACATGCTTTGGGAATTGCCAATATTTACGAGCTTCCCATTATTCAGCATGCTGGCAGGCTTGGCGTTGGCCTTTTCTTCGTGCTTAGCGGCTTTTTGATCACTTATTTATTATTGGAAGAGCGCGGGCGTTTTGGTGATGTGGATACTAAAAAGTTCTACTTGCGACGGGTCTTCCGGATCTGGCCCATTTACTTCCTCATTATAGGCCTCTCTTTTTTCGTTTTCCCGCACATTGAGTTGCTAAGCTTTCCCGGGACCGACGAGAAAATCACGATTCACGCCGCCGAGCGGTTAACATTGCTGCTTTTGGTTTTACCCAATTTCGCTTTCGTGCTGTATGACTTGCCTTACTGGTGCGCTCAAACTTGGTCCATCGGTGTAGAGGAGCAGTTTTACTATCTGTGGCCCTGGCTGATCAAATATCCTAAAAAGCGTATTCCGATCATCTTCCTTTTCCTGGGCATTACGGCAGCAATCCTGTTCATAGGCTTGCATTATGTGAATGTTGATGAGGAAACGAAAAGCACGATGATTTCAACTTTTCTGGGCCAATTCCGGATCCAGACGATGGCTTTGGGTGGGTTGTGCGCCTGGCTGGTTTACAAGCAAAAAATGAACGTCCTGCAAGTGGTTTTCAGAAAAGATCTTCAAATTATCGTCTATACACTGCTGATCGCCCTGTTCCTTTCCGGAATCCATTTTTACGGCTTTCTTGAAGTTTACGCCCTTTTCTTTGCCTTTTTTATTCTGAATGTTTCCTGTAATCCAAACACGATAGTCAGTCTGAACAATGGTGTGATGAATCATTTGGGTAAAATCTCTTATGGACTTTACTTATATCACGTAGCTGTGATTGTGTTCATTATCAATGTTTTGAACAAATATCTACCCGATTGGAACGGCACATCTTACCACATTGGCCTGTATGTGTTGACTTTCGTAGGATCGGTTGCAGTGGCGTCGCTTTCTTACTCTTACTTCGAAAAACCGTTGTTAGCCTACAAAGACAAGCGCTTCGGGAGATAATCTCAATTCCTATCAGGCAATTCCGACATGGTGTAGAATTTCAAATTTTGTCTGGCTGCTTCCTTTAATATTTTTTCGAGAAATGGGACATGAAAGCCGTATTCGCCATTTTGCGGCTTTCCATATAAAGGCTCGTGTCCGAATAACATTAAAGCCGTGTTATCATTTTTCGCTTTTTCCAGCGCTTCTTGCATTTCCGGGTCGGTTAATCCAGAGTCTTCGTCGATTAGCAGCGCATCCACAATGCGTTCATTATCAAAATTATAGTAAATCCAGGGCATCAGTCGTGGCGCCAGGGCATACATTTGAAAACCCATAATTTTTCTTCTGGATATGGCCACGTCGCGTAGGATCTTAAAGCCGCTGGCTAGCAACACAGAGTCAACCCGGGCGTTATGGTTCCCGCCGGGATGTGCATAGGAAGTGGGTTTAAAGCCTGCTTCGGCCATATGTGCAAGGCCGGGTGCCAGTTCTATATTTTTATAATTAACCGGGCCTGTCGCAATCAATTCTGTTGATTTACCATGAATTGTGCCGTGAAAACCGATCTCATGACCGTCGGCCTGCAACGTTTTTAGTTTAGCAATTTCATCGGTTGTCAGGCTGTCGGGACAGGTTATGAAAAAGGTGACTTTCGCATTGTATTTCCGGAACATCGGCCGCAATGCAAACCACTCGTTGATAAAATGATCGTCAAAAGAGATTGCGACCCCCGCCTTTTCATGCGTTTCAGCGTCTCGCCGACAATCCGTCATGCTGATTCCGACACAAAGAAAAATGCATTTTAGGAGGCAATGACGCAGGAATGTTGCAGTTGAATATTTCAAATCTTACCGGATGAAATGTTATTTTCGCTAAATTAATCACACAAAATGAAAATCCTCCACACCGCCGACTGGCACATTGGTAAAAAGCTCGACAATTATTCCAGGCTCGAAGAACAACGGCTCGTGCTGGCAGAAATTTGTGAGATCGCCGAAGCCGAGCAGGTCGATGCGGTTGTCGTAGCAGGAGATTTGTTTGATAATTTCAATCCTTCTTCGGAAGCCACAGAGCTATTATACAGCACATTACACCGTCTCTCCGCCAACGGGAGCCGTGCTGTGATCGCCATTGCAGGCAACCACGATTCCCCGGAACGCATCCAAGTCCCGGACGCATTGGCGAAAGTTTGCGGGATCATTTTTGTTGGTTTTCCAAACACCGAAATCTCGCAATTCTGCACGCAGGCGAAGGTTGACATTCTTCGGACTGCGAAAGGATTTGTTGAAATTGAGCTTCCTAATGCCCGTTTCCCGTTAAGAATTCTGCACACGCCTTATGCGAACGAGCAGCGTTTGAAGACTTTTTTGGGTGTAGAAGATTCAGAAGAAGCGCTTCGCGTCCATTTGCAACAACATTGGCAGGAACTGGCAGACAAGTATCTGGATGATGCCGGGTTCAATTTACTCATAACCCATTTGTTCGTCATGAAAAAAGGCGAACCGGTGCCCGAGGAGCCTGAGGAGGAGCGCCCTATTCTGCACATTGGTGACGCACAAGCCATTTACACCGAAAATTTCCCAGACAAAATACATTACATTGCCCTCGGACATTTGCACCGTTACCAGGTTATTGATAAAACACCAGCGCCCGCCATCTATTCCAGCAGCCCGCTCGCATACAGCTTTTCGGAAGCGAACCAAACCAAATATGTGGTCCTGATAGAAGCAGAAGCCGGAAAGCTCGTTTCCTACCGCCCGATCGAGCTCACCAAAGGCAAAAAACTACGCAGAAGAAGCTTTAACGACATTGACAAAGCCATCGAATGGCTCGGCGAGCACAGTGAAGACCTCATTGAACTTACCATCGTTTCCGACAATTACCTGGAAGCCACCGACAAAAAACGCCTGAACGAAGCCCATCCCGGCATCATCCAGATCATCCCCCAAATCAAAAAAAGCGAACTCGCAACCACTACTTCCGAAATCGACCTTTCCCTAAGCATGGAAAAGCTCTTCCAGGAATACTTCAAAACCAAAAACAAAGGCCAGGAACCCTCGGATGGCTTAATGGCGGTTTTCAGGGAGGTTTTAGGGACTGAGGAGGAAAACTGATTTATGGGAAAAGCTTGTTTCCTGAGATAATAGCCTGCTCTATGCGTTGCTGAATCTTCGAAATTGGCAGCTTAACCTTCAATTTCGGTGGATCCATTTCGGGATCTATATCATAGAAATAGGATAACGATTTCAATGCAATTAACGGGTTCATGTGTGGATACTTTGTTTCAAAAAATGAAATAATTTCATTCAGCGAAAAGTGTTCGAGCAGAAAGTAAATGTCCACAAAGTCTTTCAGTCGCTTGCCGGAATTTATAATGGCATTCACTTTCATAGCTGCGATATCTTCCAAACCTAACAAAGTAATTCCTTCTTCTATTTGGGGCTGTTTTATCAATGTATAATCATGGCGAATGAAATCGGTCTTGATGTTATCGATAAAGGTGAAGAGGTTATTTGTACTCTTTTGATAGGCAACTTCTACTTTGAAGGATTCGCGTAGCAACTCGATTAATTCACTTGTTTCAAATGTTACATTCGTAAACAGGTCGATATCGATGGAATTTCGGTGTCCGATTTGTAATGCGAGGGAAGTGCCTCCAACCAGATAAAAATTTTTCAACTCAGGAATAGCCTGGATTCGCTGAATCAGCTTAAACGTATCCGGATGAATTACGAAAGGGTCTTTATACAACATTCACAAAGTCAGAGTTAATGAATAATCTGGAAAAGCGCTTGTCCTTTTCATCTATTTGAGATGACCATTCAATCGTCTCCAAAATTTGACTTTTGGAATAGAACCTGATCATTTCCCGCCAGTTGTCCAGATTCCCCCGTTCTAAAACCCGCTCAATTACAATTTTATACGATTTTTTAAAATCGAAACTATCGTGATCAAATTCCCAAAGGAGCCTTGATGGAATATTTGGTTTGTTAGTGTTCTGCATATTGTTTGAAGGCAATAAGTAAATTTACATTAATTCAAATAACTGGCAATTCTCCCGCTTCACAAACAAAAAAAGCGACAAGTCATCCGCAGATCACTTGTCGCTCACGATAAATTTCAGAAGCCTGAATTAGCTCGCTCTTCTCAGCTTTGCTTCGATGGTTTGCTGGGTATGAGGAACGATTCTTAATCTTTCCTTAGGAATCAGCTTGCCGGTGTCGATGCAGATGCCGTATGTGCCGTTTTTGATGCGGACCAGGGCATTTTCAAGCTGGATCGAGTATTTCTGCAATCTGGCAGCCAACTGGCTCAGGTTCTCACGTTCGCTGGCGTCGGCGCCGTCTTCTACAAGCTTGGCCGAACCAGCAGTGATTTCCGTACCACTGTCGTTCTTCTTACTTAAACCTCCCTTGATATAATTAAGCTCACTCATTGTCGCTTCGAGTTTTCCGCGAATGAGTTCTTCAAATTCCCTCAACTCTTCCTCCGAATATCTTGTGCGTTCTTCTTGCATAACGAGAAATGGCTTTGTCTTTTTCTTTAACTTCTTATTTGTAAAGCACCGACTTTACTGCTTCCACCACACGCTTAACGCTAGGCAGGATTTCTTCGATCAATGTTGGTGCGTATGGAAGCGGCACATCGCGGTTGGTTACGCGGATCACCGGTGCATCCATGTAATCAAATGCATGACGCTGAATGTGATAAGTGATTTCTGTTGAGATAGATGCAAGCGGCCAGGCCTCTTCCACAACCACACAGCGGTTTGTTTTCTTAACAGATTCAATAACCGCAGGATAATCGATAGGACGAACGGTTCTCAAATCAACCACTTCCACGTCAATGCCCTCTTTTTCCAATTGCAAAACGGCTGGCATCACAACGCGGGGGATCATTTTACCAAAAGAAACAATGGTAACATCCTTGCCCTGACGTTTCACATCTGCTTTACCCAGCGGGATCAGGTATTCTTCCTCCGGAACCTGCATTTTATCACCGTACATTACTTCCGATTCCATGAAGATCACCGGGTTGTTGTCGCGGATAGACGATTTCAAAAGTCCTTTCGCATCATATGGGTTCGAAGGAACCACCACTTTCAGACCGGGCGTGTTAGCAAACCAGTTTTCAAAGTTCTGCGAGTGCTGCGCCCCCAATTGTCCCGCGTTACCGGTTGGTCCACGGAAAACGATCGGGCAGCCATACTGGCCGGCAGACATGGAAAGAATTTTCGCTGCGCTGTTGATGATCTGGTCGATCGCAACAAGAGAGAAGTTGAAAGTCATAAATTCAACGATCGGGCGAAGTCCGTTTCCGGCAGCTCCTACTGCGATCCCGGCAAAGCCAAGCTCAGCAATAGGCGTATCGATCACGCGCTCGGGACCGAATTCGTCCAACATTCCCTGACTTGCTTTATAGGCACCGTTGTATTCTGCAACTTCCTCTCCCATTAAAAAAATACTCTTGTCAAGGCGCATCTCTTCCGACATGGCGTCGCGAATGGCATCTCTGAATGCTAATTCTTTCATTCGTAATTTTATAATTATTTAATTCTTAGAAGAAACCATTGCCAATCCATGCGATGTGCAGGATTTTAAACTGCTTGGTTACATTAAAAGACGTTTTGTATACTTATTTCAAAATGATGTGTAAAATTAGAGAAATGAGGCCAATTCTCAAATTCTTTATATTAACTATTCTTCACACGGGAATTACATCCACTTCCACTTTCAGCGTGTGTTTTCCATAACTGAAAATGATGCCCTTCAATGGTGGCACGTCGCTGTAATCGCGGCCCCAGGCGGTGACAATGTGACGTTCACCGGGAACAATGTTATTCGTCGGGTCAAAATCGCACCAGCCGAAGTCGGGAATGTACACCGAGATCCAGGCATGCGACGCATCCGAGCCTTGTAATTTCTGCTTTCCGGGCGGCGGCAGCGTTTCCAGATAGCCGCTCACATAGCGTGCAGCAAAGCCGAAACCCCGGATGCAGGCAATGGCCAGATGCGAAAAATCCTGGCAAACACCCTTTTTAGCTGCAATAACATCCTTAATAGGCGTGTGTACAGTCGTAAAATCCGGAACAAAATCGAATTCATGGAAAATCTTGGCGCAAAGCGCTTCCACACAAGCATATAGCGGCATTCCTTCCTGAAAACAATCTTTTGCAAAATTCCGCACCTCCTGATCCCATTTGATCATCGGGCTCGGCAGCATGTATTCGAGCAGCGAAATTTTCAGCGCCCGGTCGCCCAGGAGTTGCTGCCGCGCAGCTTCGCAGGAGATTTCGGAGGGCAAAAACAAAGACCCGGTTTCCTCGGTAAGCCGCTCCACCATGGCTGTTGTGAGTACGGTAAGCGTTTTGTGCGGGGAATGCAGGGAGAAATAATGGGTTGTATTTCCGTAAAAATCCTTCCGGTCGATGATCTGCGAAGGTTCGGGGGAAATTTGAATGTCGAAATTCTGGCACAGCTGATTCGGCAGCGAGCGCGGCGCGAGGCACACCAGACTATGGTAATTATTGACCGCCTCCGCGTATTTATATTCCGTTTTGTGGATCAGCTTATATTTCATCCGTATCGTAATCCATCGGATCGTAAAATGAATGATGCATGAAAGTGTGGCTGAAATACATGTTTGTAAGGCTCACCGAAACGGAGCTGATGAGCTTGGATACTTCCGAAAGGAGGTTGAACAATTCCCGTCTTTCCAATCCCACATTGCATTTGCTCAAATCGCTCACATCCGCCAGCTTGACCAATGTGGCCGCCTTCAAAACAAATTTCTGCGCTTCATTAAGCCTCTCGCTACGGGTCGTAACGGGCAGCTTGCTAATGTTGTTTTTCAGCTCATCGAGCATATAAACCAGCGAGTAAGGCAATGTTTTTTCCAACAAAACCATATCCAGCATCGCTTCCACGCTCAAATGCGACTTATAGATCTGCCGGTAATTTACCAGCAAATGATGGTTGATCAATGTCGCCTCGATCAGCTCATTTTCAACACCAGGTGTGTTTTTTACACCAAAATTAGATTGGATAACACTGATCCGCGACAGGATGCGCTCGATCAGCTTGCCTGTTTCGAGGAGCAAAAAGCTGTTGTCGCGCGGCATACTTTCTGCTATCACGCCCAAAAACGTGAACATATTATTGAACAATCCATCCAGAGTTTTCTGAATGTTATTGTTATGCATCGACGACGCATTGCGGATCTCATGATAACCATTATCAATCAAATCCACGATCCGCCAGATCTCCTGGTCCCACTGGTTCCGCACCGCTCCAACAGCATTCAGAAATGCACCGATATTGGCTGCAATGGTGCCTGGACGGCTGGTATTGGAAATCAGGTCAATGATCTCAGTATAAGGATCTGACATTAAATCCTCCTCTTCCAGAAAACCCGGATAAGTGGAAGACAAATGTGTGAGTGATTGCAGCAGGATCTTAATGTGCTCCTGCTTGGCCGAGCCGCCGAAATTCCTGTCCAGGTTAAGCACATTGATTGTAATGTTCATAAACTTGATCACCGCCATCGTCCGCTCGCAATAACGCCCGATCCAGAACAGATTTTCCGCGCTGCGGCTGGGGAGCGAGACGTGCTTGTTAACCGAGATCGGTGAGGTCAGAACGATCTTTTCCTGAATGTCTTCCGTTTTATCCGACACAATCCAGGTGTCCTTCGACAACCCGCCATACTGGTTTGAAATCACAAAACGGTCCTTAACCGGTGAGCTCCGCGTCAGTCCGCCTTGCATCACGTGGTAACCACTTTCATCTGCTACCATAAATGCCCTTAATGCAGCATAACGCGGCTCAATGTTGCCATTGATGAGGGACGGCGTTGTGGATAAGCTCACTTCCTGCTGCGCGATAAACTCGTGCGGCCGCTGAATGATCATTTTTTTCAGCTCGTCCTTTTCAGCAAAAGTCAGCAGCCTCCCGTAAATCGACCTGAATTTCGTTTTGCGATTTGCTTTCTTAATGATCAGCTCATCCATGTGTTCCAGCACGTAATTGAGCTCTTTCACATGCCCGCACCACCAGGTGGCCACGGAGGGCATAATCAGTTTTTCACCTAAAAAATAATTGGAAATATTGCCCATAAAGGCATGAAACGCATGATTTTCCAGAACACTCGTTCCCGGCGGGTTCAAAACCTGCACATTACCAAGCCTGATGGCCTGCAATAATCCGGGAACGCCCAAACGGGAATCTTCGCGTAACTCGAGCGGATCACACCAGTCGTCGTCGATACGGCGGATGATCACGTCCACTTTTTGCAAACCATCAATGGATTTCAACCAAACGCAGCCATTCCGCACGAGCAGATCGTCGCCCTGCGCGAGTGTATAACCCAGGTAGGAAGCCAGATAAGCGTGCTCGAAATAGGCTTCGTTATTTGGCCCCGGCGTGAGATAAACAATGTTCGGCGCGTCTTTTCTTTTATCCGATAATTTTAAAACTGTGTTTTGTAGACTATTAAAAAAAGGCGACAGCTTGCTAACATACATTCCCTCAGCCAGTTCGGGAAGCAGCTTGCTCATTACCACACGGTTTTCCAATGTATAACCCGACCCGGACGGAGCCTGCGTGCGGTTGTCCACAATCCACATCTGCCCATCGGGCCCGCGCGACATATCGGCCGCGTACATGGTTAGCTGATTATTGCCCGGCACTTTTATGTCAATGCACGGGCGGAAAAAGCCGGTGTTGTCAAAAACGAGTTCTGCCGGGATAATGCCGTCTTTCACCAGGTTTCTGGGTCCGTAAAGGTCTTTCAGGATCAGATCCATCAGGATTGCGCGCTGCTGCAAGCCTTTTGCAATGCCGTTCCATTCTTTTTGTTCAATTAAAAAAGGGATAGGGTCCAGCTGCCAGGGACGGTTAAGGCCGTCGGGCGTGCCGTACACATTATAAGTCACCCCGTTTTCCCGGAGCTTGCTGATGATTTCCTGGTTCCGGATTTTCAGTTCATCCATGCCCAGCCTTTCCAGCTGAGAAAATAGCGCTTTCCAGTACGGCTTTACCTTCCCGTTCAAATCCAGCACTTCGTCATAAGAAGTGAGTCCGTTTTGATAGGATTGTAAAAGATCCACAGGAGCCTCGGTAAGCATAATGTAGTAAGTAGGGTTTGTACTAAAAATCTATTTTGATTTCCAGTATTTACGTAAATCCAGCGTATTCGGATACTCCGGATTAATTAATTCGATCGGCGTATCGCTTTTCATTTCTTTCTTCGTCTCAGCAATAAAACGTGACACCGCACCCGTCGATTTTTCCAGAATAGGCACTTCCTGCTTGGCAGATGGCGTATGCCCAAAACCTTGGAACAAGCTTATTTTGCGCGATTCTGCTTCAAAACTGTTCACCGGATAAGTGTCAAAAGCACGGCCTCCCGGATGTGAAACAAAGTAAGTGCAACCGCCCAATATACGGTTATTCCAGGTATCCACAATGTCAAAAACGAGCGGCGCATCGGCCCCGATCGTCGGGTGCAATGCCGATGGCGGGTTCCAGGCTTTATATCGAATTCCCGAAACAAACTCACCCTTAATCCCCGAACTGCGCAGCGGAACGCGGCAGCCATTGCAAACCAGAATGTGCCTTCCTTCTACAAATCCGCTCACTTTCACCTGCAAGCGTTCCAGCGAAGAGTCCACAAAACGGGCAGTGCCGCTGTTGGACAATTCTTCTCCCAAAACGTGCCAGGGCTCGATGCCCAGTCGCAGATCGAGCTGAATGTTGTCCACCGTAATGCCGCCGTAATGCGGAAAACGGAACTCAAAGAATGGGTCAAACCAGGAAATATCAAAGTTATAGCCCGCATCTTTCAAATCCTTTACCACATCCACCATATCCAGGTAAGCAAAATGCGGCAGCAGGAAACGGTCGTGAAGTTCCGTTCCCCAACGGATGAGCTTGTGCTTATATGGGTTTTTCCAAAACTTCGCAATCAATGCTCTTACAAGCAATGTTTGGACAAGATTCATATGCTTGTGCGGCGGCATATCGAATGCGCGGAATTCCAGAATCCCGAGTTGTCCCGTTGCGGAATCAGGTGAATAAAGCTTATCCATGCAGAATTCCGAACGGTGCGTATTGCCCGTAATGTCCACCAGCAAGTTCCTGAAAATGCGGTCAACCATCCAGAATGGCACTTCTTCTCCTTCGGGAATTTGTTCAAATGCAATTTCAACTTCATAAAGCTTCTCGTCCCGGCCTTCGTCAATGCGCGGCGCCTGGCTTGTAGGGCCAATGAATGGTCCTGCAAAAAGGTAACTTAATGCAGGGTGATGCTGCCAGTAAGTCAGCAAGCTCCTCAGCAGATCGGGCCGGCGCAGAATGGGGCTGTCGGCAGGTTTTGCACCGCCAATGGTCACGTGGTTACCGCCGCCGGTTCCGGTGTGGCGTCCGTCAACCATAAATTTATCTGTGCCTAATCTTGAAAAGAAGGCCTCTTCATACAGCGCACTCACATTATCAACGAGTTCCTGCCAGTTTTTGGCCGGGTGAATGTTCACTTCTATCACCCCGGGGTCAGGCGTAACAATCAGTTTTTGAACCCTTGCATCCGTTGGCGCAGCATAACCTTCGATCCGGACCGGCATTTTCAGCTTTTCCGCCGTGGCTTCTATGGACGCCATCAGGTCCAGATAATGTTCGAGATAATCCGTCGGAGGCAGATATACATAAATGATTCCCTCCCGTTCCTCAACACAAAGCGCCGTTTTGATAATCGGAAGCTCAAAAAGAAGTTTGTCTTCCGCCTCTTTTTCGGTTAATGGTCGCTTATCATCCTCCTCCTCTTCAAAAATAGCATTCACCGGCAGCTCATAAGGAGGCGCCACCGACCCATAACGCGACTCTACAACCGACTTGAAATCGATCAGCGGCGGCAAATCTTCAAACGGACTGCGTTCCACCGGCTGCTCGCGATGCGCTTTGGCAACTTCTGGCAAGGATTTCAGCGGCAAACGGAAACCGATCGCCGAATTTCCGGGCACAAGGAAACAATGGTTGCGCTTAAACTGCCAGGCTGAGCTCGACCAATGCTGTCCTTTCTCATTCCATTTGATAGGTAAAACAAAGCCAGCTGGGTTGTTAAGGCCTTTTTCAAGCAATTTTGCCAATGTCCTTCTTTCAATCGAATCTTTGAGGTTCACTTTCAAAGGGTCCACATTCACCGGCAATTTCCCCTCTTCCATCGCCCAGTAAATCGGGTCCTCGTAAGCTGGCGTAATGTTGTTGGTGTCTAAACCAAGATATTTTGTGAGTTCGGTTGTGAAGATTTCAGCTTCACGGAATGTGTATTTGGTCTGGCCTTCTTTGGTTACCAGATCATCATTACGCCACATCGGAACGCCGTCATTGCGCCAGTAAAGTGCATATTGCCATCTCGGAAACGGCTCGCCGGGATACCATTTGCCTTGACCAAAATGCAGCAATCCGCCATGCGCGAAGCGCTTTTTAAGCCTTAATGAAAGGTCATAGGCCAGTTGTCTTTTCAATGGTCCGTCCGCAGCCGTGTTCCATTCCGGAGATTCGAAATCGTCGATCGAAATGAATGTTGGCTCGCCACCCATCGTCAGGCGCACGTCACCTTCCTGCAAATCCTTTTCTACATCATGCCCCACTTGCATCACCGCTGCCCATTGTTCCTCTGTATAAGGCTTGGTAACACGCGGATCTTCGTGGATCCGGAAAACTTTGTTGTCAAATTCAAAAGTCACTTCGCAAATGTCCGTCGCACCCGAAACCGGCGCAGCACTCGCATAATCGGGCGTGCAGCAAAGCGGAATGTGGCCTTCGCTCGCAAAAAGTCCGGAAGTCGGGTCGAGGCCAATCCAGCCAGCACCAGGCACATAAGCCTCCGTCCACGCGTGCAGATCCGTAAAATCCTCTTCCGGGCCACTCGGACCGTCCAATGACTTAATGTCCGAAGTCAGCTGCACCAGATAACCCGAAACAAAACGAGACGCAATGCCCAAATGTCTCAGAATCTGGACCAGTAACCACGCCGAATCCCGGCAGGAGCCGCTTTGAATGTTCAATGTTTCTTCGCATGTCTGGACGCCCACTTCCATGCGAATGTTATAATGTATTGCGTTGTAAATCTGCTGATTAAGATGCACCAAAAAATCCACGATCTTGATATCACGGTTCACTTTCGCCTTCTCAACCCATTCCATCAGCGCCGGACTCGCCTCTCTCGGTTCGAGATAAGGACCAAGTTCCTTTTTTAATGTCGGCTCATAGGCAAACGGATACTTTTCCGCGTATTCTTCCACAAAAAAATCGAACGGATTGATCACCTGCATTTTGGCGATCACCTCCACTTCTACGCTTAATTCAGTCGTTTTTTCAGGAAAAACAACCCGCGCCTGATAATTGCCGAAGGGATCCTGCTGCCAGTTTATAAAATGATTTTCGGGGGTAATTTTTAATGAATAACCTTCTATGGCTGTCCGGGAATGCGGGGCAGGGCGAAGTCGGAAAATGTGCGGTGAAAGGGAAACGCTCCGGTCAAACTGGTATTTGGTTTTATGAGAAATAGCAACTTTTATAGCCATAATTGAAGTATTGCAATAGTGTTAGGTTAATTCGGCTCGCGAGAATGTATGTGCTTGTAAAAAAATGTATTATATCAATTTTTCAAAATATTAAGCAGGATAAAAATACATATGCAGAATATTATATTTCCACCACTCTGTATTTCAAAATTCCTGATTTAAGCCCTGCAATAACGGCATATGTTTTCTAACATGCCTCACGCGGGATTCATTCCGCCGGAAATTTTCGCTATTTGTTTTTCCAAAGCCGATAATTGTATAAAAGTTACGTAATTCGCTCAAAACCTTTTAATACAAATACATTATCCTTCAATGAAAATTGCAATCATCGGCTGCGGCAATATGGGAATGGCCTTCGCCCGCGCGTTCCTGAAATTTGATCTGGTAAAAAAGGAAGATTTTCTCCTGGTAGAGAAAAGTGAAGACCGCATGGAAAGCCTCAACAGCTTCCAGCCGGGCGTCATTACCGGCATTATTGGTCCGCAGATCGGTGAATATGATCTTATTATTTTATCTGTTAAACCGCAGGATTTCACTTCCGTTTCCGCGTCCCTGCGCGATGTGGTAAAGCCCAATCAGGTTGTGCTTTCTATTATGGCCGGTGTAACCATTGAAATTATACAAAATGCGCTCGACCATAAAGCAGTAATCCGCGCTATGCCCAACACGCCTGCCATGCTTGGAATGGGCATTACAGCCTATTCTGCGTCGCCGGAAGTAGACATTAATCAACTAAGGAAAATCGAAAACCTGATCAATGCGACGGGGCGTTCGGTGTTTTTGGAAGATGAAGACCAATTGAATGCGGTTACAGCATTAAGCGGCAGCGGACCAGCTTATTTCTTTTACGTGGTAAAAGCCATGATCGAAGCAGGCAAGCAAATGGGCTTTGAGGAGTCTGTGGCTGCATTATTGGTAAAACAAACCATGCTGGGATCGTTTCACCTGATCAACACCGCCGACAAATCGCTGGACGAGCTGATTAAAGCCGTCGCCTCCAAAGGCGGCACCACAGAAGCAGCATTAAGGCAATTCGAAGCCGGAAAACTGGACGAGACCTTGAAGAATGGCATCATAGCAGCACAAGTAAGGTCAACCGAACTGTCGAAAGGCTGATTACAAAGCGCATTTTCTTGCTAATTACGTCATAGTCTGCACGTTAACACAACATTAAAACATAACACTATGAGCGCAACACACAGACTTGAAACATTGGACATCGTACTAAACGGCCTGATGCGCCGCTACAAAGAGCGCGTTCCTGACGTGGGTGTAATCCTGAATGCAATGATGGCTAATGGCGTTGTCCCCAGCGCAGACAACATTGAAAATGACCACATTGCATTCCGCACGATGGGCGTCGCCAACCTCGGGGTGCAATCATTTGAAAAGATCTTCCTGCATTGTGGTTACGAAAAGCGCGATCATTATTTTTTCGAAGGGAAAAAGCTCGATGCATGGTGGTACAGCCCGCCCAGAGAAACTGATCCACGTATTTTTGTGAGTGAACTGCGGGTGAATGACCTGTCCGACGAAAGCCAGCGCATTTTAAGAAGTTATACCGATGAAGTTACCAGTGATCCTGTTGACGCATTGGATCTGGACAATGGCGCAGAAGTCGACGCATTTCTGCATCAGCCTTTGTGGCGCACGCCGACGGTGGCAGATTACAAATCCCTTTTGCTGGAAAGCGAATATGCTGCGTGGGTGATCTACAACCGATATTATCTCAACCACTTCACGATCAGCGTGCATAACCTGCCGGAAGGTTACAACACCGTGGCAGCATTCAATGAGTTTCTGGAAAAGAATGGCATTCGCTTAAACACTTCAGGAGGAAAAATAAAGATCAGTCCAGACGGCGGCCTGCTACAAAGTGCAACCATTGCCGAAATGATCAACGCGAAATTCGCCAACAACGAACACCTGGAAATTTCCGGCTCCTACGTAGAATTCGCCGAAAGAAAAATCCTCCCTCAATTCCAAAACATCCCCCCAGCCGAAATCACCAGAAAACACCGCCGAGACGGCTTCGAAGCCGCCAACGCCGATAAGATCTTTGAAAGTACATACACCACGCAGACTGGGAAGTGAGCTAAGCGTTGTCCCTCTTTGTATTACGGATAGTTAGCACCTTAACAAGCTCATCCGTAACCTGATAGTAGATGATTGTATGTTTGTTCAAAACGCATTCCCGTACCCCGGCTTTTGTGGTGGAAGCTCTGAACATGAGTGGCATTTCACTGATCAATTTAAGCTGATCGGTCAGCCTGATCAGGAAATCAATTTTTGCCTTTTCCGAGAAGTTTTCGGCTAGATAAGTTGAAATATCTTCTATATCCGCCCTCGCCCGATCAGATAACCTAACGTTCAATGCCATGCGAAGACTTCATATACTCAAAGAAATTAGCATCGCGACCAGCAGAAAAGTCGGCTATTCCCTCATTGATTGCAGATTTAGTCTTATCATCAACATTATGCCAAAAATCCTCCTGTGATTGCGCCTCCCGAGAAAGCAAAATCAGATAAGCCTGCAAAACAGTAGAATCCTCAATGCTATCAATCAGCGCATGCAGGCTGGTTTTAAGATCATTCTTGCTCATAGTTTGTGGTTTTATCTTACCAATTTACGGAATATCCTCTATTTAAAACCATCATTCATTCACTAAAAAATAAACAATCCGGCAAGCATTTCCTGTGCTTTTTTCATTCTTATCCCCAGCGATGGCGAGGTGGACTTTGTGTTTGCCGCTTTTTAGTTCGTCGTTTAGCATGAGATACCAGGGCAGGTGGAGTTGGTTGCTCCATGGGGTGAAGGTTTCGAGGGTTTTGGGCGGGTTGTTGTCGATGGTGTAGGTGACTTTTCCGGCGTCGGGGCCGGATATGATGGCTATGCCTATGCCGCGGCCTTGGAATTCAAAGTCGAGAGAGGCGTTGGGTTGTTCGCCTACGAGCATCGGGACATTGACGAAGCCGGGGCGGGTGGGCGTTTTGTCTGCGGGTTTCCAGTCGGAGACGAGCGTGAATCCTTTCAGGTTTTTGGCTTCTGCGACTTCGTGGTAACTTCCTTTTTCGTAGGAAAATTTGTCGAGAGGCGCGGGCAGTTTGACGGCGTTTGTCGCGGCGCTGCTGTCGGTTTTGATTAGTTCTTTGATGGTTTGGAAATACACTTCCTGGCCATAGGGCGAAGGATGGAGGTCTTTGAAATCGTATTTCCACGAAAATTCCCCTGCGGTGATCCGATCATAGACTTCCCTGGCGAGATTAATGTAAGCTGTGCCGTAATGTTTAGCAATGCGCTCATGAACAGCCACTTCTATGGGCTCCTTCCCTTTTTCATATTCCGCATTCTTTGTGGGCTCAGCGAAGGCCATTAATACAACATTAGCATTCGGATTTACAGCATATAAATGCCTTAAAATCCCTTCCAAGCCTCTTACCTGCGCTTTTTCGCTGAAACCATTGCCCCGGTCATTCACGGCCGATTCCAGGAAAAGCAAATCGGGCGTGCCTTTTGCCAGCACGTCGCGCTCGAAGCGGAACGCGTGCGGCGTGCTCCCGAGCGACGGGATGCCTGCCGCTATGAAAGTAAAGTCGGTGTCCGGAAAATGTTCTTGAAGATATTGAGCAGTTTTATCGCGCCAGCCAGGGTTATGCGTGATGGAACCGCCCAGAAATGCAACCGTTCCCTTTTTCTCTTTTCTGAATTTTTCAAACGCATTTCCCAAACCCTTATTAACCTGAATATAAGCCAGATGTGACAATGACTTTTGCACGGGAACGCTGTGCTGCTCAATGAAATTGGCAAAAAACTCGGGATGCTCGATGGGAAAATGATGCCCTTCCATTTCTTGCTCGCCGCGTGTCATCGGGTAAACGCTGATCGGGCCACCGAGCTGCATATAGCTTTTGACCAATAAATCACTGTTTTCCTCCGCCGGCACATGCTTGTCCTTTAATCCGATAACATGAATTATAGGCACTTTGAAAGCCGCCAAACCCGCCAGATCATTTAAAGGAATGTCTGTAAACTTCGTAGCTTCCTCTTCCGAAAGGTTAAACAGTTTCAGCCATGCAGCCCAATCCTTTTCCGATCCCGGCCCTTTCCCCTTTCCTCCCGGCCAGCTTTTAGGATCGCAAACGGGCGCTTCGGCATAAATGCAGCTTACTTTATCAGGATTTCGCTTGGCCCAGCCGTACACATACAAGCCTCCCCGGCTTACGCCTTCGAGTGCGACTTTGGGTGCAAACTGTTTTTCGTTTACCAAATAATCATAAAAAGCATCCCAAACCTGCATGGCCTTGGGATGGGCAAACATGTCGTTGGTGTTGATATAAGCAATGTGAAAGCCACGAGACAGCAGTATACTATCCATCTCCGTGTGCCAGGTGGGGAAATGTGCGCGCCACACCCAGGGGTTGCCGGCCGCGGCCTTCTGCGGTTTCACATACCAAGCATTCCTATTCTCAAAGGTGAATTCCACCTTCACAAATCCCTTCCAGAATGATGTCTTTTCATTGGACTGAGCTTGAATAACCGGCCCAGACATCACAAAAAGCACGAGAGTTATAAACGCTAATTTTCTCCTAATCATGGCAAACAAAGGAAAATGAAGACCGGATTTACCGGTGAATTTTCCGTATTGGTATGATATTTTAAGTGTTACAGCAAACTATAAACAAGACTTATGGATAAGATCGAGAAATATAAGACTATGGAGAAAGTCCTTCGTGAAATCGAGGATTTGAAAAACAGTGAGACTGCAGTGATCAAAAAAATAGGTCAGATCGAGACGGAGAACATGAATTTGAATGTTCAGGGTTTGGATAAAACACTAAATGAAATCTACGACGGTATTTATAAAAACCTTGAACTCGTAGAAGGTCTTCATACTTCTTTCACAGAAACGGTTTCTGACTTCAAAGAGAAGAATAATATAAGTGATGAGATGTTACTTGAATTTAGCGAGAATAATTAATTCGTTGCTAATCAATGAAAAAGGCTGCAAATGCAGCCTTTTTTTATGCCCCGGCGTCATCGGACGCACCTTGCGCCAGCGCGCTCCAATCCAGATTATCCCGCTTTTTGGCTAATGCAGAAATAAAACGGTTACGGATCAGATCCGCCATCGGCATAGGGACATGCACGTCCGAAGCGGTTTGTAATGTCAGGTTAATGTCTTTCAGGCCCAAAGCCAGCTTGAATGCAACCGGTTCGTAAACATTGTTGGCCACAAATTTCCCGTAATTCTGGAAAATCGGCGCGGCAAACAATGTTTGGGTTAGCATTTCGTAAATGCTTTGACGGGAAATTCCGTTTTTCTCAGCCATCGTAAATGCTTCGCCCATCATTTCCAAACTCGCTGCGATCATGAAATTTCCGGCCAGTTTGACCACATTCGCAGCGCCGGGATCTTCTCCAAAATCATAAATGCCTTTGACAAATCCCTGCAAAATAGGCTTCGCGATCTCCTTCGCTGCGGCTTTTCCGGAAATGGCAATGTTGCCTACTCCGGCAATCACTGCTTCCGGTCTGGCAAAAATGGGCGCGGCAATATAAGTTGCTTCGTACCAGTCGTGTATCTGGCTCATTTGGCGGGAAGTTTCGGGCGAAATGGTGCTCATGGAAATGTGAATACCGCCTTTTCCCAACTTTTCGACCAATTCCATGTTGAAAATTTCCTCGACGACTGAATCATCTGCAAGCACCGAAATCACGATCCCGCCCGTTTCAATGGCGTCGATCGCATTTTCAGCGACTTTCGCCCCTATTGTGACCAACGGATCTGCTTTTGAAGCAGTTCTGTTCCAAACGGTTAGCTCGTAGCCGGCCTTAATGAGACTTTCTGCGATGGGTGTTCCCAGGTTACCCAAACCTATAAATGCTATTTTCTGAGACATAATAATGGACGTTTTTTAATTAAACCTGCATCACACCCACATTAAAAGGTTTCTCGATGGGAGCCTGATCTGCGGCTGCAATGCCTATGGAGATAATTTTCCGGGTTTCCACCGGATCAATGATGCCGTCGACCCATAACCGTGCCGCGGCGTAATAAGGAGATAATTCCTGGTTGTAGCGATCTGTGATTTCGTCGAGCAATGCTTTTTCGGCTTCGGGCGTAATGGTTTCGCCTTTTGCTTTTAATGTTGCTGTTTGCACTTGCAGCAGCGTTTTGGCTGCGGTTGCGCCGCTCATCACCGCCATTTGAGCCGTGGGCCATGCGAAGATCAACCGCGGATCATAGGCCTTTCCGCACATGGCATAATTGCCTGCGCCATAAGAATTCCCTACGATGAATGTGAATTTAGGCACCACAGAATTGGCGACTGCATTCACCATTTTAGCGCCGTCCTTAATGATCCCACCCTGCTCGGCACGGCTTCCTACCATGAAGCCAGTTACGTCGTGGAAGAAGATGAGCGGGATTTTTTTCTGGTTGCAATTCATGATAAACCGCGCTGCCTTATCAGCAGATTCACCATAAATCACGCCGCCCATCTGCATTTCGCCTTTGCCTGATTTCACCATTTTGCGCTGATTCGCCACGATTCCCACAGCCCAGCCATCCACGCGGGCATAAGCACAAATCAATGTTTTGCCGTAATCGGGCTTGTGTTCGTCGAGTTCCGAGTCGTCCACAATGCATTCCAAAATGTGGCGCATGTCGTAGGGTTTGAGCCGGTCGGTGGGAAGCAATGTGTAAATTTCTTCGGGATTGCGTTTGGGTTGCATCGTTGGTTTTTTGTCAAAACCTGCGGAAGCGGGCCTTCCTATTTTGTCAATGTGGCGCTTAATAGCGTCCAGACAGGATTTATCATCGGGAAACTTGTTGTCGGTGACGCCGGAAATTTCGCAATGCATGGATGCGCCACCCAATGATTCGGAATCCACATCTTCGCCTATGGAGGATTTGACCAGATAAGGACCCGCCAGATAAACCGAACCTGTGCCTTCGACAATGAATGCTTCGTCGGACATGATCGGTAGATAAGCCCCGCCAGCCACGCAACTGCCCATAATAGCCGAAATCTGAACGATTCCCATCGCTGACATTTGCGCATTATTCCTGAAAATCCTTCCAAAATGCTCCTTATCAGCAAAAACCTCGGCTTGCATAGGCAGATAAACGCCCGCGCTATCCACGAGATAAATGACCGGCAGGCGGTTTTCCATCGCAATTTCCTGCGCACGAAGATTCTTTTTGGCCGCAATAGGAAACCATGCGCCTGCTTTTACCGTGGCATCATTAGCCACGATCATACATTGTTTTCCCGAAACATAACCAATTCCAGCAACCACGCCACCGGACGGGCAACCGCCTTCATCCGCATACATGCCATCCGCAGTGAATGCACCGATTTCCAGAAAATAAGAATCCGTATCGACCAGGTAAGCAATGCGTTCGCGCGCTGTGAGCTTGCCTTTTTTATGCTGGGCCTCGATTTTCTTCTGACCGCCGCCGAGTTTTACCTGCTCGAATTTTTCTTGAAGAACCTGGATCAAATGGGGAAGACTTTCTTGACTGGTCATATTGATGAAGTAATGTAATGCGCCGCTGGCCGGAAGGTCAGGTTTATTTTCAAAAATAAAAAGTCGTTTACCCGTAAGCAAACGACTTTAATTTTATTTGAAAATGCCTGAAACTGAAATGTCTATTTGATGACCGTGGTCGTGTCGAGCGGGGATTCGGACGGGCCTTTGTCTTTTTTACCAAAAACGGAAATGTTAATGTAACGCTTCGGATGTTCGCGGAGGTTGGTCAACAGCTTGTTGAGGCTTACCATCGTGCGGTCAATGTTATTGTAAAGCGTTCCGTCCTTAATGAGCTTTCCGGCAGTGCCTTTGCCCGATTCCACGCTTGCCAGCAAGGTATGCAGTTCGCCAATGGTCTTATTTGCGTTCTGCACCGTTTCGCCCAGCCGCAAAGCATTAAGCGAGTCTGCTAATGTGCCTGTTTTGGCCAAAAGAGGCTTCAATTCCTTTTCTGTTTCGACGAGGGAAGTGGAAAGTTTGTTCAGATTGGAGGTCAGGGCGACCAGATTAGCGCGGTTTTCATTCAGTAACCCCTGCAAATTCGTCCCAGTCTGGTTGTAGTTCTTCAAAACCTGGTTCAAGATCAAACCGGTTTCTTTAAACCCCATTACCACTACATCCAGGTTCTTAATGAGCGAATCGGCGTGATTTACGAGCGGTAATGCCTGCTGCTGCAAAACGGCGGAAATGCCCGCTTCCTTTCGCGAAACCAACGTATCACCATCCTGCAAAGCCGGGCCGGTCCCCATGGCGAGATTAACGACTTTTCCGCCCAGTAAACCGCCATCGGCGAGGATTGCAGCCGTTCCAGCAGGAATAACAATACTTTTCTGCACATCGATGCTTACCAGCAACCGGTTCTTTTGATTTTGCAATAACCTGATTTCCTGCACACGGCCCACATTCAAACCATTCAGCAGCACCGGATTGGAGGCTGTCAGACCGTCAATGTTGTCGTAAACCACGTAGTACTGATGTGTTCTGGAAAAAACGTCGGAGCCTTTTAGGATGTGAAAGCCGAAATATAACATGACAATGGCGAAAACGGCCATTATCCCAACTTTTGCTTCTCTTGATATTTTCATGGGCTAATGTATTGAACTCGAAATATAAGATATCGCCGTATTTACCGGTCCATATCTTTCTTGTATGCCATAAACGCCTGATGAATGGATTCAGCCACTTCTTTCTGGCCTTCTTCTGAACCCAGATATTCCTCTTCATCCGGCGTGGATAAAAAGCCTGTTTCGATTAAAACACTGGGCATAGCGCATCTCCATAACACTAAAAACCCGGCTTGTTTTACACCGCGGCTGTCGCGATCGGACACAGATTGAAATTTCTTTTCAATCAGATCTGCGAGGCGAAGGCTGCTGGAAATAAATGCACTCTGGTAGTTGGCGAGCATGATGTGCGCCAATGGTGAGTTTGGATCGAAGCCCTTGTATTTTTGCTTATAGTTCGTTTCCTGCAAGATAACCGAGTTTTCACGCTTCGCAACGTCCAGGTTTCCTTGTGTTTTGTGCAAACCCATCACGAATGTTTCCGTTCCTCTCACGGACCGGGAGCTCGGTGTTGCATTGCAATGGACCGAAATAAAAAGGTCGGCATTGTTGCGGTTTGCAAAAGCAGAGCGCTCACCTAATTCAATAAAAACGTCAGTTGATCTGGTATATAGTACTTTTACTTCCGGAGTTTCTTCTTTGATCTTTCGCCCGAGTTCAAGTGCAACTGCCAGTGCTACGTCTTTTTCTTTGGTAACACGTCCGCGCGTCCCGGGATCTTTACCGCCATGGCCTGCGTCGATGACCACCGTTTTTACTTTGCTGGATCTGGCCGGTGCGGCATCATCTTGAATTACAAAAGCGAGGCTTACAAAAAGGACACTTACTACAATTACTAATTTAAGAACTTTTAACATTATTTTTTAATTAGGGCGTTACTCGTTAGAGGTTTCTCTGCTAATTTTGAAATTCGTTATGCAAAAATACGCTATTTGTTAGAACTGAAAAGAAAGGCGATTATTATATCGTCAGTAGTGGCAGCGTTTCTTATATTCAGCACAGTCGCCTGTGTACAGCAACGCACTAAGAGAACCGGGAAAAATCAGGGTAAGCCGAACGTCACAACTTCTGCCAAACAGACAGCGGACTCTCTCCTTGCTGTAAAAAAACAAGCTGGCATCGACACAACCGTTGCCGGGAAGAATGCTGCGTCCGTTAATGGTGCAATTGCACGGGGCGATACTTCCCTCACTAACAAAGGATTAACAGATTCCACTGCCGTAGACTCTTTATCAAATCCGGACGATCTTCAAAACACTGTTAAATATACGTCAGAGGATTCAACGATCACGGATGCGGTTTTAAAGCAGGTCCATTTATATGGAAATGCAGAAGTAACTTACGGGACCATTAACCTGAAAGCCAGTTATATACGGCTCAACTGGATCACCAATGAAGTTTACGCCGTTGGAACCCCCGATCCTGCCGACTCTACTTCAAAGAAAACGATCGGCGATCCCATATTTCAGGATGGGCCGGAGACTTATAATACCAAAGAGATCCGGTATAATTTCAAAACAAAAAAGGCCTTGATTCAGGGCATTGTAACGCAGGAAGGGGATGGGAACATTCGTGGTGAAAAGGTAAAAAAGGATGCGGAAGGCAATTTTTACATTCGCCATTCCATGTATACGACCTGTAATCTGACACATCCGCATTACTACATCAATGCGCCGAAGATAAAAATGGTGAATAAAAAACAGGTTATTTCCGGGCCATTCAACCTGGTAATCAGCGATGTTCCGTTGCCTATTGCGCTTCCTTTCGGGTTTTTCCCTTTTCCAAAAAAGAAAGAAAACGGAACTTCCGGGATCCTTTTCCCTACGTATGGTGAGGAGCCTAACGGACGCGGGTTTTACCTGCGGGAAGGTGGTTATTACTTTGCAATCAGTGAATACATCAATGCATCCGTAACTGGGCAGATTTACTCAACCGGAAGCTGGGGTTTGGGCGTGGCTTCCACGTATTCCAGGCGTTACCAGTACAATGGTAATTTCGCATTGCGGTTCAATAAAAATAAGTCGAGTGACGAGGTGGACAGGGATCTTGGCCGCGGACAAACCAATGATTTCAGCATTATATGGTCGCATGCGCCGAGGCCGCGCGGGAATTCGCAGTTTTCTGCAAATGTGAATGTGAGCAGCAACAGCTACAACCAGTTACAGGAATTTGAAACCAATAAATACATTTCCAATGTCGCAAGTTCGTCTGTTCAGTATAACCGTACTTTCGGGCAGTTCATGCGCGCTGCGGCGAGTTTGCGTGTAAACCAGAATTTCGGGCAAATTGATCCTGCTGACGGAAGAAAGAAAAATGGTAAGACCAACGTTTCGACCGATTTCAGCTTTGGCGTAAACCAGATTGCGCCTTTCGCATTAAAAGGCGGGCGGGGACGCTGGTATGAAAGCTTCCGTCTGGGACTCGATTTCAGTGGTAACTACGCATTGACCAACTCGCTGACTGCGATAGATACTTCTTCATCAAGCTTGGGCTTCTCGATCATTAACAACGTTGATCCGACACGCGCTAACAAAACCAAAGTAGTTGAATTTAATCTTAATAACCTTCCCCAAATGTTGAAGGATGCGCAGTTCACGGGCCGTTACAGCCTGCCGATTTCGCTTCCTAACTTTAAAGTTTTGCGATTCGTGAATGTTACGCCGAGCCTTTCCCTGCAAGGTGAAGTTTTTACCAAACAATACGCTTACTCGGTTGAGAAAAACCAGGTCCGCATTGATACATTAAGGCAGGCCGGAACGGAATATTCTTACAACTTCGGTGCGGGTGTCAATACGCGTTTTTACGGAACATTCTTCGTTAAAGGCAAGCGTCTGGAAGCAATCCGCCACACGGTTATCCCTTCATTATCATTCACTTACACGCCGGATTTCACGGGTGATGCTTTTGGTTTTTATCAAAAAGTAAACATTAAAAACCGCGGCCTGGACCGGGAATACTCATTATCCAGGTTCAGGGGTGTGGGAACAGGCGTGAGCAACGGGCAGGCTTCGAGTGTCGTTTCTTTTAGTTTGAACAACTCATTTGAAATGAAACTCAAAACAAAAAGCGACACGGCTGCGCAACAGTTTGAAAAAGTGTCGTTGCTGGATAACCTGAGTTTGGGGGGAAATTACAACCTGCTGGCCGATTCGCTGAACCTGTCCAACATTACGGTGAACGCCAATGCAAGAATTGGTAAAAACCTGAACTTGAACTTCAATATGAACCTGGATCCTTACGCATATGAGGCGAATCCACGGGTGTTGAGCAATCAGGTGGGAACGAGGGTGAATAAATATGCCGTTACGCAAGGTCAGGGATTGGCGAACCTGCAAAACCTGGGCTTTACATTGGGGACCAGTTTTGCACCGAAAAGCTCTGACAAAACAAAACCTGTGGTGCCACCAGCGAACGGAAACCCGACCGTTACTGAGGAGCAGCGTGAGTTTATCGCCCAAAACCCGGAACTCTATGTAGATTTCAATATTCCCTGGAATGTGTCGCTGAACTATAACTTCGGCCTCACCAAGCCCGGACTTTCCAGAGCGCAACTCATTCAGGCCGTTCAGGTTACGGGGGACCTCAGTTTGTCTAAAAACTTCAAAGTCAGTGTAAATACGGGCTTCGACTTCACTGCATTTGAGCCTACAATCACGTCCTTAACCCTTTACCGCGACCTGCATTGCTGGGATATGAGTTTCAGCTGGACGCCGTTTGCGGGAAGTGCTTCACGTGTAAGCAATTACAACTTCACATTGAAAGTAAAATCCAGCATTCTGCAGGATTTGAAAGTGACCCGCCGCCGTTCGTTCTACGACAGGTCTGCTTACTAGCATGAGGGGTTCACATTGAGCTCAGGCCACTAACACAACATTCATTTAAAGCAAAAAAAATGGCAGCCCTCCCCGGACTGCCATTTTAATTAAATAACCGTTAACGGTTATTTTGAAGATTTTGCTGCTGCTTTCGGAACAACTTCACCATTCAGGTATAATGTAATCGAACCTCCTTCGGTGTTGCTGAAAACAGTTACAGGCTTATTAAACGGACCTGCTGCGGCTGCGTTGAATGTAGCTTTTACAGAACCTGTTTTACCTGGAAGCACGGGGTCTTTTGACCAAACCGGCGTTGTACATCCGCAAGATACGGTTACGTTAGAAAGTACAACCGGATCGGAACCTGTGTTAGTAAATACAAACTCGTGTGTTACAGGCGTTCCTTGTGGCACTTTACCAAATTTGTGCGTTTCTTCTTTGAATTTCAACACACCTTTTTGCGCAAAACTAACGGTGGACAAGCCTACCAATAAAACCAGCGCGGAAAAAAATACTTTCATGATACTAACTATACATTTAGTGGTGAAAAAAGTAACTAGCAAACAAGATTAAGTTATAAAACTTAAATTTAATAATCATTAACCAATATTAACAATGCGGCCGAAAGTTATACGCGCTGCTGCGGTCTTTATTATTTTCCTGCATAATTTTGGCTTGCATTCAAAAAAACGTAATTTAACTACGGATTAATTCCAAGTAAATTTTGCTTATGCTTCAAAATGATAGTTTGACCGGTTCCAGTGTGTTGAGTAAGGAAAGTATCACCAAAGACTATCGCCTTGCGTGCGAAAGTCGTCAGGTGAGTTTGCTGGGAAGGAAGGACACAATGGGTGGACGTTCGAAATTTGGCATTTTTGGAGATGGTAAGGAAGTAGCTCAGATCGCATTATCGAGGGCCTTTCAGCTGGGTGACTTTCGCTCGGGATACTACCGCGACCAGACCATTGAGGCGGCGCTTGGCAACATTACATGGCAACAGTTTTTCGCACAAATGTACGCCCACGCCGATCTCGAACACGAGCCTAGCACCGGCGGGAGGTCCATGAACGGCCATTTTTCTACGCGGTGGCTGGACGAAGAAGGCCAGTGGCTGGACCAGACAAAACTCTATAATTCAGTTTGCGATATTTCTTCAACGGCAGGCCAGATTCCACGCGCTGTGGGGCTTGCATACGCTTCAAAATTATTCAGGAACAATAAAGACCTGCACGATCTGACCAACTTTACACGTCAGGGAAATGAAATTGTTTTCGCAACGATCGGTGACGCTTCAACTTCTCAGGGCATGTTCCTGGAAGCAATGAATGCGGCCGGTGTTTTGCAAATTCCATTGCTGACTTCGGTTTGGGATGATGGTTATGGCATCTCAGTTCCTGTTGAATATCAAACTACAAAGTCCAGCATTTCCAAAGCGCTGGCAGGTTTGCAGCGCAATGAGGAAGAGCCGGGATTGGAAATATTTACTGTAAAAGGCTGGGATTATCCGGCCATTATCGAGACATACCAGCGGGCCGCAGCGCTTTGCAGGGCAGAGCAGGTTCCTGTTTTAGTCCATGTTACCGAGCTCACCCAACCACAGGGACATTCCACTTCGGGCTCTCACGAGAGATACAAATCCAAGCAGCGCCTGAAATGGGAAAATGACCAGGATTGCAATGTGATATTCAGGAACTGGATCCTGCAAAATGGTTATGCAACGGACGAGGAACTGGAACAGATAGAAATTGAGGCCAAGGAAACTGCTCATAGCGCCCGTAACCAAGCCTGGCAGGCTTACCGCAAGGAACTGGATAAAGAATATCTCGAAACGATCCAGCTCCTGCAGGATGCCATGCGTTCAAGCGCACATGCCAATGAGCTGAGTAATATAGTCCTGGAACTCTCCAAAACATATTTACCAGTAAGACGGGATATGGTTTCCAGCATTCGAAAAGCATTGCGGTTGCTCGGCAGAGAAGATAATCCGTCGAAAGATGCGCTCAAAGCCTCCCTTCAAAATAGCCTGAAAGACAATGCACAGCGTTTCAGCACCCATCTTTACAGCGATTCTGCCGACTCGCCGTTAAATGTCCCCCCGGTAAAACCCGAATTCTCGGAAGAAAGCCCGACCGTTGATGGCCGTGAGGTCATTCGTTCTTATTTCAATGCGCTTTTCGAAAGAGATCCGCGCGTGGTGACATTGGGTGAAGACGTCGGTTTCATTGGAGATGTAAACCAGGGGTTAGCCGGCTTGCAGGAAAAATTCGGTGAATTAAGGATTACCGACACGGGAATCCGGGAAACAACGATCGTAGGCCAGGGAATTGGCATCGCCATGCGCGGATTGAGGCCGATTGTCGAAATTCAATACTTTGACTACATCTATTACGCGCTAGCAACGCTCACAGACGATCTGGCAACGTTGCGTTACCGAACAGCTGGCGGTCAAAAAGCACCGTTGATCGTTCGTACGCGCGGGCACAGGCTCGAAGGGATCTGGCACTCGGGCTCGCCGATGGGCACCATGCTGAGCAGCCTCCGCGGAATTCATGTTATTGTGCCAAGAAATTTTGTGCAAGCGGCTGGATTTTATAATACATTAATCAAAGGCGACGACCCGGCGCTGATCGTTGAACCACTGAATTCTTACCGCCAAAAAGAAATTCTTCCAGATAATATAGGCGAAATCTGCGTCCCATTGGGCGAACCTGAAATAATTCGTGAAGGAAATGACATTACCATTGTGACCTATGGCTCAATGTGCCGTATAGTAATGGAAGCCGCTGCTCAATTGCAAAAATCAGGCATTGAAGCAGAGGTTATTGATGTGCAGACTTTGTTGCCTTTTGACATTCACAGCCGCATTGGAGAATCGGTCAAAAAAACCAACAGGGTTATTTTCGCTGACGAAGATTTGCCGGGGAGCGCTTCTGCTTATATGATGCAGCAAGTGGTTGAGAAGCAAAATGTTTATCGCTGGCTGGATTCTGCACCCATAACCGTTTCGGCGAAAGATCACCGTCCTCCATATGGATCGGATGGGGATTATTTCTCTAAACCAAATGCAGATGACATCTTTGAAGCAGCTTATCGGATCATGCAGGAAGCCAACCCGGAACATTACCCGGAGCTTTTCTAACGCGTTTAATGCTGCCTACCTCAAAATAGGAAAAAGACTTTCAGATATATTTTTAGCGGCGACCGGACTAATCATCCTGTCGCCGCTTTTTTTTATAATCTCTCTTTTCCTTTGGTTGGAAACCAAAGGCAATGTTCTCTTTTGTCAGTTGAGGCCTGGATTGTATGGGAAGATTTTCACTATATACAAATTCCGGACATTAACCGACGTTCAAAGCACTTTATATCAGCCAAATGCTCCGCCGTCTATCTCACGATTCGGCAAATTTCTTCGCAGATCTTCATTAGACGAAATCCCCCAACTCTGGAATGTTTTAAAAGGGGATATGAGCCTGGTAGGCCCGAGACCATTACTCCCGGAATATCTTGAAATCTACAACGCTGAGCAATGCAGGCGTCACGACGTTTTGCCCGGCTTAACCGGCTGGGCGCAGGTGAACGGGCGCACTGCGATCAGTTGGGAAAAGAAATTTGAACTCGATGTCTGGTATGTTGAGAACCGTTCCTTCTTGCTGGATATGAAGATTTTGTATTTGACCTGCTCAACAATTTTCAAAAATCAAACAGAACACTCATCAGCACCATTTAAAACATTCAAAGGCTAAAATTTCAACATTCAAACATTCACTCATTCACTCATTCACCCATTCACTCATTCACTCATTCACCCATTCACTCATTCACTCATTCACTTCTAACAACTATGCTCATCTACGGCGCCGGCGGCCACGCCAAAATTATCATCAGCCTGTTGCGGGATGCAGGATTTGAGATCCATGCGATCTTCGACGATGATCCGGTCGGGAAAACTTGTGCAGGATTTTCTGTTTCAAATTATGATCCTGGGTTGCAATCTGCTCAGCCTTTAATTCTTGCGATTGGCAATAATATGATCCGAAAGAAACTGGCCGCTGAGGTAAGTCACGGTTTTGCCAATGCATTTCATCCTTCATCCCTCATTGCGCCTGATGTTCAGTTTGGTTACGGCAATGCAGTACTGCATCGGGCTGTAATTCAAACAGATACAAATATCAGGAATCATTGCATTGTCAACACCGGCGCATTGATCGAACATGAATGCCGGATTTCGGACTTCGTTCACATTGGGCCCGGGGCCGTGCTTTGTGGTAATGTTACAATTGGCGAATGCACCTTAATTGGCGCCGGAAGCGTGGTGGTTCCCAATGTTATTATTGGAAAAAACTGCGTAATCGGCGCGGGAAGCGTTGTTACGAGAAACATTCCCGATGGAGCCATTGCCCGCGGAAATCCTGCCCGAATCATTAAACAAACACACTATGGAAAAGAGAATCTGGCTGTCCCCGCCACATATGGGCGGGACGGAAATGAGTTACATTCAACAGGCATTTGACACAAACTGGATCGCACCGGTCGGAGCGAATGTGGATGCTTTTGAGAAGCAGATTGAGGAGTTTATGGGTTACGGACATGTGGCAGCACTGTCCTCGGGGACCGCGGCGTTGCATCTTGCGTTAGTTTTGCTTGGCGTCACGAGAGGGGATTTCGTGATATGTCAGTCCTTCACATTCGCAGCCAGTGCTAATCCGATTATCTACCAGGGCGCAACCCCTATTTTTGTTGACAGTGAACCACTTACCTGGAATATTTGTCCGGATGCCTTGGAAAGCGCTATCAAGCATTGTGTCAGAAAAGGCAAAAAACCCAAAGCCATCATTATCGTGCATTTATATGGCATGCCCGCGCGTATGGATGAGATTTTAACATTATGCCATCACTACGACATTCCATTGATCGAAGACGCTGCGGAAGCACTTGGCTCTGCATACAAAGGGCAAAAGGCTGGCTCATTATGCAGGTTTGGTGTTTTCTCTTTCAACGGAAACAAGATCCTTACGACATCGGGTGGCGGGGCACTGTGGTCGGCCGATCAGACGGCTATTCAAAAAGCTAAGTTTTTGGCAACGCAAGCCAGAGATCCTGCACCGCATTATGCGCATTCGGTAACCGGTTACAATTTCAGTTTGAGCAACATTTGCGCAGGAATAGGGAGAGGACAAATGCAGGTTCTGGAAGATCGAATTGCCCAAAGACGCACGAATTACGCATTTTATCAACGAACATTGAGCACATTACCGGGACTACAATTTCAGAATGAACCTCCTGAATGCTTTTCCAATCGCTGGTTAACCGCACTAACGTTGGATTTCCAACAAACAGGAATCGCTCCCCAAACACTAATAGCAGCACTGGAATACAAGAACATTGAATCCCGGCATTTATGGAAACCGATGCATTTGCAGCCTTTGTTTAAGGACGCGCCTTATTTCGGGGGCACCATTGCCGGTGACTTATTTCGATCCGGCATTTGCCTACCCTCCGGTTCCAGCCTGGCGGAGGATGATTTGCATCGCGTTATCCAAGTTATTACCAACCTTTTTGCATAAAAAAATGTCCGCGAACGATGCCGCGGACATTACATTTTACACTGATATTGAAATGCTTACGAATTCTAATCTGCTAAAACTTCTATTTCGAATTGCAACGGTGCGTAAGGCAAAATTTTGTCGCCCCTACCGGTTTTCCCATATCCTAGTGCCGATGGGAAAATAATGATTGCTTTTTCTTTTTTTCGTAGTTTACGCAACGCACGGTCGAACCCTGCAATAGTGCCTCCTGATGAAGTTGTAAATGAGCTGGTGCCTTCATCAAACTTGACGTCGTCCAGAAGCTTACCTACATATTTAACTTTGACCGCTTCTCCGGCTTTAATCGTATCGCCGGTTACTTGGTTTGATCTGATAATAATCAGGTTATCAGATGTCCGCTCAAAATTTTTGTAATTCTTTTTGGCAATGAATTCATCAATCTGCTGCACTTCTGAGCGTGTTTGAATAAATTCAACTTCCAGACGGATCGGCGAATAAGCCGGAATGTTCACTTTATCCACATTTCCGGAAGCCAGATAAAAAGGCAAGAAGAATGTTGCTTTTTCGCCCGTCTTCATCAAAAATATCCCTCTCTCAATGCCACCCCAGAAAAGGTAACCTTCAACCGGGAAGGTAAAAGTTGTCTTGCTGTCCACAGTTGACGACACCACTTTGGTCCCGTCGAGCAGATAACCTGTGTATTTGATGGTTGCAGCATCTCCTCTTTTCGCAAGCTGGCCGTTAGGGTTCGCAACGCGGGTGATGTAATAAAGGCCGGAGCTGTCTCTGATTGCTTTTGATCCCAGACTGTCTGTTTTGAGATAGTTCTCGATCGCGGTCTCGTTTTCCTTCACTTTTGCCGTGTCATCCGGACCATCCGAATCCATACAACCCGACAAACCGATAAGCAGCGCAAATACGATGACCAATGATAAATTAATTCGCTTCATTTCTTTTCCTTCTTCTTTAAAATTAATGGGGACTGATACTATTAACACAGATGCTAGTAACCTTGAAATGGTTGTAATCAGGATTGAAAAAGGGAAACTTTTACATTCTTTTCGTAAAATTTACAACACGGCCTCAAGGGGCACTCCATGCATTTTGGGGTTCTGGCGAGGCAAATATAGCGCCCGTGCAGAATGAGCCAGTGATGCGCCTTATGAACGAGATCTTTGGGAATATATTTTAAAAGTTCTTTTTCAACCGCAAGTGGCGTGGTAGCCGTAAGCGGAACCAGTCCAATGCGTCGTGAAACGCGAAAAACATGGGTGTCGACAGCCATAGCAGGCTGATTGAAGATAACGGATGCAATCACATTTGCAGTTTTCCGTCCGACGCCGGGCAGCTTCTGCAAGTCATCTATGGAAGCGGGCACCTCGGAATTGAATTGCTCGACGAGCATTCTCCCCATGCCCACTAAATGTTTGGCTTTGTTATTGGGATAAGAAATGGAGCGGATGTATGTAAAAACCTCCTCCACATTAGAGGCCGCCAGTGCAACCGGATCGGGGAACCGCTCGAAAAGCGCAGGCGTAACCATGTTCACACGCTTATCCGTGCATTGCGCGGAAAGGGCTACGGCAACCAGCAACTCATAAGGACTTCCGTAATGCAGCTCTGTCTCAGGTTCTGGGAAGTTATTGGTAAAATAATCAAGGAAGAACTTGAATCGGTCTTTTCTAAGCATAGGAAAATCCTGCCTGCAAATTAATACAGGCGGTTACAAATTAAATAAAAAGACCCACCTCTTAAAAAGAAAGAGCGGTGGGTCTTTTTGGTAAAAATTGTTGGGAGTATTTGAAAACTTTCGCAACCGACGAATCCGAAGGGGTCCGAACGATTTTATCCATCTGGCTCTGAATGTCGAGCGAGTCCAGATAAAAGCTCATCAAATCATTGTCAAGCGCTAGGGCCTCAACAATCAGGTCGTTTTCAGTCTCTGTTGTTTCGGCATATAAATACCTTACAACGTCATCGTAGGTAAAAGTTTTTGTCATACTGTGGGGCACGTTGGTTGAATTGCTTACGCAAGTTTATCAACGCGTAACGCATCCTGCCCAATGCCGTATTAATACTCACTCCTGTTGCATCGGCAATTTCCTGAAAACTCATGTCCTCATAGTGGCGCATGATCAAGACTTGCTTCTGAACATCAGGTAACCGCTGGATCATCTCCCGCAGTTGCTCATGTGTTTCCTGACGAATCTGGATTGACTCTACGGAATCCTCCGAAAAATCCAGCGTATTGAAAACACTGCTTCCATCTTCAAATACTACATTGGGGTAGCGTTTATCGCGTCTGAAATAATCAATGGCGAGGTTGTGTGCGATACGTATAATCCATGGCAGGAACTTGCCTTCATCATTATATCTACCACCTTTTATCGTGTCAACGGCCTTGATAAATGTATCCTGTAATAAATCCTCGGCTACATACTGGTCCTTGACAATCAGATAAATAGTGGTGTATATTCTTGATTTATGGCGCTGAACGAGCTTTTCAAATGCCTTTTCATTACCGCGGATATACAATGTTACCAACTCACTGTCGCTAACTTGGACTTTCTCCATTTTTACTATTCGATTTAGTTAACGTAGAGCGGTTCGTCGATATTGTTTCTCCTTTCTGTTTAGTGAAATATTGAACTGTCTTTTCTGTATTTTGAATTATACATATCAAAGAAATGGATTTGAAAAAGAATTTGCAAATCTTTAGGTTTCTTTTTTTTGTAAAATAAATTTCATTAACAACTGTTAACAACAAACCCCTCTTTTGAAGAATATACGTGTACTGGCTGTACGCTGTGTTCCTATTGCAATAATTAATAGAACTTATCAAATGACATACGACCCGGTTATGCCGTTTGGATCACTTCTTATTTTTTATTTATGAATTTTGGCGAATAAAAATTAAATTTCACTTTTCTAATAAAATTTGAATTTTTACCAGATATGAAATACCGGCATCTTTTCTTCGATCTGGACCATACACTTTGGGATTTTGAAAGAAATTCTTCCGAATCGCTGGAAGAAATTTTTCACACATTGACCCTGATTCAGTACGGCGTATCGTCTTTGGACTCGTTTATCCAGTCTTTTTTGAAAATAAATACCGCACTGTGGGATGCATTTGACCGCGGAACTGTGCACCATACCTATATACGTGAAAACAGGTTCAAGATGGTGTTTGAAGAACTCGGCGCCAACTTGCCTCCTAATCACACAGAAATCGGCGAGGCCTATCTTCGAACATTGCCGGATAAGAAGCATTTGCTGGAAGGCGCGCTCGATCTGCTCAACTATGCGAACTCGGCTGGCTATTCCATGCACATCATTACGAATGGTTTTAACGAAATCCAGGCGAGGAAGATCGCGAGCTCGGAAATAGGCCACTTTTTTGAGAACATCATTACGTTCGACACGGCAAACGCCAAAAAGCCGGATCCTAAAATTTTCGCTTACGCCTTGGAAACGGCCCGGGCGGTGCCATCGGAGAGCATTATGATCGGGGATAACTGGGTGGCCGACATTATGGGTGCGAAGCAATTTGGAATGGACACGGTTTATTATAATCCCGCCGGACTCCAATTTGACGAGAGCCCTACATACGATATCAGGCGCCTGGAAGAATTAATGCTGATCCTTTAAACTTCCTCTTCATAGAATGTGACGTTTTTCTCGCGCAGAAATTGCTTGATCACGTCCACATGCACGCATTGGCCCACATTCAGGAAAGGATAATTAGAAACCCTTTTCCTTTGTCCTTCCGTCGTCACTTCCCTGTTCACCTGGTCAAATCCCAAATGCAGGTGGCGCGTGGAGCTTTGCATACCGTAAATGATCCCATTTGTGTCAAAAAGCGGCCCGCCACTCTGTCCTCTCAATCCTGGGGTGCTCATTTCAATGCCCACAACACCATTGCTTTCACCAATATGGCGCGTAATAATGCCGTCGATCGGGAAACTCGGCGTGTTGATGCGGCCTGCTTTGAGCCACTCAATGTCACCTGTGTTTTTGTTGTATTGATAATTGGTAAATTCGGGAAACGGATAGCCTAAGCGGCAGAGATATCGTCCTTGCTTTACAAGTCTGGAATCTTTTAAAAAGCGCGCATAACCCTGATATTGCTTGCTGTCATAATCCCGGAACTGAATGATCGCCAGATCCTGAGTCGGGTGCAGGTGAATGGCCAGGCCTTTGTAAGCCGTAACGCAGTTGATAAAATTAAAAAGTATCCGGATCGGATTATCGTTGCTGATCCTGTATTTGGTTTCCAGAAAAGCGCGCTGTGTTTCCAGCCCGGGATCTTTCTCAAATTTTCTGAGCTCACCCTTAAATTTGAGGTAATTCTCATAAATGGAGCTGGCATACAAGATCTGCTGCGCTACGTGCCTACAGGTAATCGCAAAGCCATTTTCATTCACAAAAAACAATGTAGCAGTGCCCGGCACAATGTCACTGCCGGTGTAATAACGCAATATAAAATGAATGGGACGGGTGTACTGATCTACTTTTTCAATAGCTTCAACAAACATAAGGAGCGTGCAGACGAGCGGTTTACTTGGTGATAGGAACCAATGCTTCTGTCTGGTCCCAGCTTAAAATCATGTTGACGCCGCCCGGTATATCTTCGAAGTAAATATTGAACAATTCCTGAACTGTCGGCCTGATCCTGATAGGCACTTCCACGCGCATCACATCTTTGCCATCATTATATTCCGTGCCCCACTGGCCGCTCTCCGAGTTAAGGATAATTTTCCAGGTGCTCTGCCCAGGGACCGAGTAAAGCGAATAAGTGCCCGCTTTCACCGGCTTGCCGCCGATAGACAGGCCCTCGCCGAGTTCAATGAGTGTGGCTTCATTAGCGCCGGTGCGCCAGACTTTTCCGTAAGGCGCAAGTGCCTTGTCCTGTTCCCTGCCAAAAAGCAGTCTTCCTTTCTTGCCTGGCTTACTATAAGTGACTTTTACACTTACACCATTGTTCGTCGTTTCTGCAACTGCTTCCGGGCTGAAAGATTTGGTATATTTTCTCATTCCAAAAAATCCAGCTAAAACAACAACGAGCACGCCGGCAACGATAAGGAGAATTTTTTTCATAGGATCAAGGGCAAACGATTTTATAAAAAGTGTACGTAACTGAAAGTCGTAAATAGTAGTAATTATCTTTTAAGGACGGATCGCCTTGCTGAAATTTATCAGTCCCTATCGGATCCCCTCCCAAGTTATCAAGATAATCCGAATAAGTTTTTCTGGCTCCGTATTCGATGCCAATGTTCCAGGGACGCCGGATCTGATATTTGATCCCGACCCCATAAGGAAGCACAAACGAGCTGGTTTTGTAACCCACACCCTGCGGATCAGGATTGAATTTGGTATACCCGATTCCTCCAAAAACATATGGACTCCAGTTCACAGCAAAACGCCGTTCCTGAAAATTAAGAAAGTTATATTCCGCAACGGCGCTTCCTTCAAAAATGCGCGATGTGAATGAAAAATTACGCGCTTGCTGAAAAGGATCCTTGCTATGCTTGTCCTCCGCACCGATAATGCCGCCCATCAGTTCCGCCCGCAGAGACAATGCCTGGGAAGGATTATACCGAAAAAAAACGCTTCCGGCGGGTTTGAAAAAACGAAGCCTAACTGAAGGTGCAATGTCTCCCTTGTAATTCAATGCGCCTAACCCCGCTCCTATCTCGATTTTTTGCGCCATAACCGCATTCCCGGAGGCCACAAAAAAATAAATACCTGCCGCCAGATTAAGCAGCAAGTATTTTGCATTTATAAATTTTAAAGAAGACTTCAATGGATGCCTTAGTTATTTTAATGGAGGACATTTGATCTGCGATGGCAACATATAGTTGATATGGATCATACCAAAAAGATAGTTGTCCGTGTAAGTAGGGCTGTTTCCCCGGTCTGTGCCCGGCGCTCCAAAGCCTGTGGTTGGCAATGCTGCCAAGGGATCATTGGTATCCAGCATGTAGTTAACCACAAGGAATTTTTTCAAAGCCTCCGTGCGGTCAGCTCCTTTTCTTGCAGCATAACGCTCTGTTGTCCTGTTACTTAGTGCAAGTGCAGTCGGATTGTCCGCAAACAATGCCGGATCCGCATATTTTCCGTGCGCATCATCTAAGTAATCTGTAAATGTCTTACGGAAACCCAGTTCTGCTGAAATATCAAACTTAGAGTTGATCTTATAGCGAACACCAATTCCTAAAGGAATAGCAAATTGAACCAGCGAATAAGGCTTATCATAACCTTCATTCCCCTGACCCTCAGTTCCCAATGGCTGTAATTTAACCCAATCGCCATCCAGCGAATCAAGTGCTTTCGGGTTGTGGGCCGTAAGCGCTATCCCAGCGAACAGGTACGCTCCAAACTGCGGCCTTCTGTCGTAGCTTCTGTTATCAGGTGTCAGTTTGAAAATACCCTGCACAGAAAATTCTTTCAGATCATTTCTGAAATGCAGGTTTCGGGCGTAAAAAATGTTGGATTCCTGTTTCTCGCTACGATTCATAATGTAATCGTCACCCGCGATACGCGCATAAATAAAGCTTGCTCTTGCACCCAGACGGGGCGTAAAATGGCGTGTGTAATTCCCGCCAATGCTCCAACGCATCATTTTAAATGTGGAAGCAAGTGGCCTTCTGTAAGGTGCGAAATCTCCAAAATAGCTAGAAGTCCCGAGCCCAAATCCGGCTGTTGAATACGGAACAAAAATGCCCCTGCTCTGCGCCTGGACATCCTGATTCATAAACAAAAGCCCACAAGTCAAGATAAACACCAATGCCCCGGACACTTTCTTTAATTCAGATTTTCTACGCATTTGTGAGATCAATTTTTTGCAAAAATAGAACAGTTGTTGGTTTTATTCAGGGTATATCACCATTTCAACGTATTTCCGAATGATTTATTTGTAACACTAAAATTTTTTAATGTTGCCAAAAATAAAACTTCATTATCATTGCAAATGGAAAAACAGCCTTTGCAATGATTTCAAGCACCAATCTTCACTTTTCTTACTCCGCCCAAAAGAAGTTCAGCTTCCCTGACATTCACTGCAAGGACAAGGAAACACTGCTGATATTGGGCCAGTCGGGTAAGGGAAAAACGACATTGCTGCACTTGCTGGCGCTGCTGCTGAAACCTGAATCGGGACAAATCCTAATCGCAGAAAAACCGGTAACAGCCCTTTCCCCGGAGGAAGTAACGAAGATAAGAGCGAAAAATATCGGGATCATTTATCAGAAACCCCATTTTGTCAGCTCGCTTTCGGTTCTGGAAAATATACTGCTTTCCAACTATCTGGCAGATCAAAAGGAAAACACACAAAAAGCCCGTATGCTGGCGGAAAAACTGGGGTTTGCGGAACATTTGAACAAAAAAACCAATCAACTCAGCCAGGGCGAGCAG
Organism: Dyadobacter sp. CY327; assembly: GCF_021390415.1. NCBI lineage: Bacteria > Pseudomonadati > Bacteroidota > Cytophagia > Cytophagales > Spirosomataceae > Dyadobacter > Dyadobacter sp. CY327. The sequence goes on from NZ_JAJUXJ010000008.1 coordinate 312,246, forward strand.
CAGCGGGTTAGCATTGCCCGCGCACTCATGAACGAGCCAAATGTCATTCTTGCCGACGAACCTACGTCCAGCCTAGACGATAACAATACCCAAAAAGTAATCACATTATTAAAGGAACAATCCGCCTCCATAGGCGCAAGCCTGGTTGTGGTCACGCACGACCAGCGGTTGAAAGATGCGTTTTCCAACCAGGTCCACCTTTAATAGTGCCATTATCCTAATCCTGAACAGATGAATGTTGTCAAAATAAGTCTGGCCAACCTGAAAGAGAAAAAGCTGAACAGTTTTTTAAGTGCGCTTTTGCTTACGCTGGGAATTGGTATGATATCGCTGCTTTTGCTGCTCAACAAACAACTGGACGAGCAGTTTCGCCGGAACATTCGCGGCATTGATATGGTGGTGGGAGCCAAAGGCAGCCCGCTGCAACTGATCCTGTCCAGCATTTACCAGATCGACGCGCCTACGGGCAATGTGCCGCTGGCCGAAGTGGATGCATTGCGTAAAAACCCTTTTGTTAAAACCGTAATTCCGCTTTCCATGGGCGACAGTTATCAGGGGTTCAGGATCGTGGGCACGACGCCAAAGTATATCGAGCATTTTCAGGCAAAACTGGCCAAGGGGCAGATTTATAATGCTTCGATGGAGGTTGCAATCGGCAGTAAGGTGGCGGCAATGTCACAGCTGAAAATCGGCGATACATTCGCCAGCTCGCATGGGCTCGACGGTGCGGGCGAGGCGCATAATGACAAGAAATACAAGGTTACAGGCATTTTCGAAACCACTGGCTCCGTTGTCGACCAGCTTATACTGACCAGATTATCAAGCGTTTGGGACGTTCATGCGCATGGAGAAGAAGGCGCTGCCAAACATGAGGAGCATGAAGAGCACGACGAAGCCGAAGCAGGCAGGCAAGTTACCAGCGCACTGATCCAATTCCGGAATCCAATGGGCTTAATGACCCTTCCGCGGCAGATCAACGAAAACACATCCATGCAGGCTGCATTACCCAGCATTGAAATAAACCGGCTTTTCTCGCTGCTGGGCGTGGGCATTGAAACACTCCGCGCATTAGCACTTATCATTATCAGCATTGCGGGGATCAGCGTTTTTATTTCGCTTTACAATTCACTGAAAGAACGAAAATACGAGATGGCGCTCATGCTTTCTATGGGCGCAACGCGTACAAGGCTATTCCTGATGCTATTGCTGGAAGGCTTAATGCTGGCCGTAATCGGCTATTTTTCAGGGATTATTCTGAGCCGCGTTGGGCTTTGGCTGTTTTCGAGAGCCGCAGAGCAGGATTTTCATTATTCGTTGCGGAAATTCACGATTCTGCCCGAAGAAATTTACCTGTTTTTTGCAGCCTTGCTGATCGGCTTCCTGGCCTCGGTGCTTCCCTCGCTGGGCATTTACCGGTTGAATATCTCCCGCACATTGGCAGAGGAATGATATTCTGCGTAAATTTGTTTACTTAGTTAAATCCTAACCAAGACAAAATAAGGCGCAATGAAATCTGTAAGAATCATCATATTGCTTTTTTGCTTTACCTCTTTATTCGCATTTACGCCGGCTGTTAATCCAGTTAAGGTGACGTGGGAAACGTTGCGTGATGTGACTTTTAAAAAGAAGTGGTATGCCGAAGAATCCATTTATATGCTTCATCCTACGTTCGGGCCGAGTGTTCAGAAGTTGAAAAATCAGCAGGTTACCATTACGGGATACATTCTGCCTGTAGATCTGGATGCTAATTTATATGTGCTTTCAGCCTTTCCTTTCAGCGCGTGTTTCTTCTGCGGAGGTGCTGGTCCTGAGACGGTTATGACTTTGAATTTCAAGAAAAAAGATGGCCGCAAGTTCAAAACGGATGAACGTCTGACCTTCGTAGGAACATTAAAGCTGAATGCAGACGATATTTATCAGATGAATTACATCCTGGACGGCGCTGAAATCGCTGAGTAATCAGATTCCGATCAGCCGCCAGACGCCGGAAATGAAGAAAAGCACGAGTCCAACCGGCGTTAAGACTTTCCATCCCAGATACATAAGCTGATCTACACGCAGTCGCGGGAGCGTCCAGCGTGCCCACATTTGAATTAAAATTCCAAAAATCGCTTTGCCCAGCAGCCAAAATATGCCCGTAATGTAACCAAACCAGGTTCCGGGTTCTCCACTGGTCCAGTCGGCCAGCTTCAACGGGCCAATGTTAGGGAAAGGCGTATTCCAGCTTCCCAAGAACAAAATAGCGCCTAAGAGGCACACCAGCAGCATCATTCCATACTCCGAAAGCATGAAAAGTGCCCAGCGCATGCCTGAGTATTCGGTGTGAAATCCGGCAACCAGCTCCGATTCACCTTCCGGCAAGTCAAAAGGTGCGCGGTTACATTCTGCCAATGAGGCTATAAAGAAGACAATGTATGCCAATAGTAAAAAGGGGTTCCGGACAATGTTCCAGGACAAAAATCCACCTACATTCGTCACATCAATGCCCAGGTCTTTTATGCCAAATAAATAAACAGGCTCATTGGAATAAATGCCTTGCTGAAAACTGATAATCTGTAAATCCAAGGTCTGCGAAAGCATTACCACGCACAAAATGGATAATCCCAGTGGAATTTCATAGGAAATGATCTGCGCCACAGCACGCATGGCACCGAACAGCGCAAACTTGTTATTAGAACCCCATCCGGCCATTAAAAGCCCTATAACGTCCACGGAAACAATGGTCAGCAAGAAAAACACGCCGACCGATGCCCCTGAACCGGCCAGGTCAGGCGCCAGCGGAACAACTGCAAAACCAGCAAAAACGGAAACAAAAATGACAAACGGGGCGAGAAGAAAAAGACGCCTGTCCGCGGCTTTTGGAACGATATCCTCCTTTTGAAGGAGTTTGAGCAAATCGGCGAAAAGTTGAAGCAAGCCCCATTTACCTACTTCCATCGGACCCATCCTATCCTGAATAAATGCAGAAACCTTGCGCTCCAGATAGACGCCGATGACCACAAAACCAGGCACAAGAAGAAGAAAAATGATGAGTGTAAACGGTATCAACGGTGTTTCGGAATCTTAGTGACTGCCAAAAGTAAACAAAAAACTTACTCTACTTCGTCTGGTTCGCCGTTATATCCCGATTCCTGCAAAATCTGTGCAGCGTTTTCCATTCCCATCAATTCGGAAAGGGTTACGCCCGGATTTTCGGCCCTGAAACGGTTTACGATCCGCCAGCCCACCCAACGCGCAATGGCGCCCGGCACCTTTTGCCCGATTTCGGTTGTGAATGGTCGTTCTTCAATAAACTTCTTTTTTTTCATCTCCGCAGACTCATACAGCAATTTTCCAGCAATAAAATAGGCCCATATCTGCTGCTGGCTCGCATCCGTTCTGCGCAAATTGTCGGCCGAATATCCAATGACCAGGCTATCCGCGGCAGTCGGCATGATTTGCTTTACAAATGCATAACCCTTGCCATAACCGATCATATCCGCGAGCAATGTCTTGTCGGTAGGATCAATTTTGTTGAAACGGTTGGATTCGAAAAAGACGATAGAAGGAACAATGTATTCTTTCTGGTATCTGCGCAGCTGATAATCAAATACATCCGGACGATACATGGCGCTTGGCCCGCCGAAATAATCCAACCCGATAATGATCAGTGAATCGGTAATATATAGGTCTGTCCCTGTGAAGCCTGTTACCAAAAACTGCACTTTGGGTGCTTCGAAGGCTGGATAATGATATTTTATTTGCTTAAATGCTTCCGCCAGCGGGTCAAGAATGTTCTGTTTACGGTCGCCTATGAGGCTATCGAGCTGACTGCGAAACGCTTGAAAATCAGGATTTTGTAAAATACTGAATAAATGCGTTGCCAGCTGTCGGGGATCCATTTGTGAACTCGCAAAATATTCCTTTGCCAGATATGGACGCGCGTCGAGAAAATTTTCCACATCTTTAACCGATTTGCAGGCAAAAAGTGCCTGATCAAGGTTTTCGGACTGAACATTGACAACGGCCTCACTCGTGTCGGATTCGAGGCGCTTATCTTTGTTACAGGAAATAAAAGAAACAGAAATCAGGAAGCAAAAGAGAGCAAATCTCGATAGGAACATAGCCTTAATATCAAATGACGGATAACGATTCAAAATTAGAAAAAAAACAAATAAGCATTCTGGGATGCGGCTGGTTAGGTTTTCCATTAGCTCAACGCTTACTAAGCCTGCATAGTACGTGGGAAATCAGTGGCAGCACCACTACAATGCCAAAAATGAACGCATTCGTGCAAAAAGGAATCTCGGCCCATTTGATTCCGATGAATCCTGACTTCATATCCAAAGAAGGTCTGGATACATTTTTCGACGTTGATACGCTTCTGATCTCGTTACCACCGCGCCTGACGAAGAATGAACCTGGATTTTATGTAAAACAGATCAAAGCAGTCATTCAGGAGATTAATCAGTCGAGAATCCGCGACATTATTTTCATTAGTTCAACGGGCATTTATCCCGAGCTGAACCGGATTGTAGTTGAAAATGATGTAAAAACACCTGAGGAATCGGAATCTCCGGAAATGGTTGCGGCGGAAAATCTGTTAACTGCATTACGTCCCGACCATAATGTTACCATTCTCAGGCTGGGAGGCTTACTAGGCTATAACCGCATTCCAGGGAAATATGTGCAGGGTAAAAAAGATATGACAACCGGCTCAATTCCTGTTAATTACATACATAGGGATGATGCTGTGGGAATTATAACGACCATTTTTGAAAACGGCATCGTGAACGAAACATTCAACATTGTATCGCCGATCCACACAACGCGCCTTGAAGTTTATGAAACGTCCTGCGCACAATTCGGCTGGGAAGCACCCACATTTATCGAGCCAATCGAAAAGCCCGACTTCAAAGTTATATCAGGTGAAAAATTGGATAAGCATTATAAATACGACTTCAAATTTCCCGATCCGTTACAGTTTTATTATAGTCTGGAAGATGTTGGTGCATAAAAAAAATCCGCAAGACAGATCTTGCGGATTTTTAACTACATCTAATCTATTATTATTGAGCGCCCAGCAATTCAGTAAGCTTGCTTTCCAATGCTGGCCCGCGTAAGTTCTTGGCAATGATTTTCCCGTCTTTATCAATCAGGAATGTGGCTGGAATGGCATTCACGCCATAAGTTTGCGCAACGCCGGAATTCCATTTTTTTAATTCCGATCCATGCAGCCATTTCAGCTTATCGCGCTCAATGGCCGTTTTCCAGGCTTTTTCGTTATCATCCAGTGAAACGCCATAAATATCAAACCCTTTGTCCTTGAACTTATCATACATGCGAACAACATTCGGATTTTCCATCCGGCAAGGTCCGCACCAGGATGCCCAGAAGTCGATCAAGACAAACTTTCCGCGCAGTGAGGACAATGCAACCGGCTTTCCGTCAGGGCTATTCAGTGTAAAATCAGGCGCTTGCTGTCCGACTGAAACGCCCGCAATTCTTTTTATCTGACCAATAAATCCTTTTGCTAATGTCGGTGTTGGCGTTACTTTTTCGTAATCGTCGGCCAGTTTTTTAAGCATTTCAAGATCATTGTCCGGACTTAAAAAATTGTTGGCCGTAAAAAGGGCGACTAATGATGTGCCCATTTCAGGAAGCAATTTCTTAATTACATCCAGCCTTTCTTTGTCCGCGCCAGCAAATGCCTGTTGCACTTCCTGAATTTTTTTAGCGTCTTTTTTCTCCTCAGCCTTCGCATATTCTTCGTTCCAGCCCGTCACTTTGGCCGCGAAAGACCGCATAAGCTTGTCTATCTGACCATAGTATTCCATGTTTTTTGATCCGGAAATATCTGCGTTGCCACCATTTCCCTTTTCGTCCCTCGCAGTTCCGTCGGCAACAACATTGAATGTCTCACCACCTTCCACCAGCAAAATCACCTTCTGACGATCCGCAATGTTCAACGAAAAGAAACTTCCGCGATCATTCTCAACTCCTTTAATAGCAAATGTCCCGTCGGCCGCAAGCTGTGTAGAATCCAGCTTGATTGATGATCCGCCCGCCGTGGTTCGCAGCAATGTTACTTTCTCTCCTTTCGCGCCATTCTTCACTTTACCGTTAACCGAGAAATCCTTGGGTGCAAGTTGCTGTGCCTGAGATTGAAGGCTCAAAAAAGCTAGACTAAATATGAAAATACTTTGCTTGACTATTCCTTTCATAACCTTCTGTATTGTTTTTGTTAGGCTTGGCTATCAGAGTTTTGCGTTGAGCAACTGGCTTACCAGCTTAGGATCAGCGGTGTTATTTGATTTTTTCATGACTTCTCCCACAAAAAGACCCAGTAACCCCTTTTTTCCTTTTCGATAAGCTGCAACCTTATCCGGCATTGCGTCAATAACCTCATTTACCAACGTTTCAAGCTCGTTTGTATTGCTGTTCTGAATCCAGTTATTTGACGACGCGATCTCTTTCGGATCACGCTGCGGCTCAGCCAGAAGCACCGGAAATATCTTTTGCGTCGCCACCGAATTACTCACCACATCCGCCTCACTCAGGTCGATCAATGCAGCCAGACTTTCGGGACTGATCGGGAAACGGTCGATGTTGCCTTCGTGATCATTCAAATACGATTTCACAGGTCCCATCAACCAGTTCGAAGCAGCTTTATAGGCGTTTGTTTTGGCACAAACTGCTTCGAAGTAAGCAGCAATTTCACGCGTATCCGTAAGTACAGCCGCATCGTAAGCCGGAATTCCATATTGATGCGTAAATTTCTCACGCAGCTCGTGCGGCAATGCGGGCATATCGGCTTTTATGCTTTCAAGCCATTCGTCAGAAACAACAACCGGACTGAGGTCAGGATCGGGGAAATAGCGATAATCGTTCATCGTTTCCTTCACGCGCATGCCGTAAGTCTGCCCGCTTTCCACATCAAACATCCGCGTTTCCTGCTGGATCGCCTGCTCATTTTCGAGCATAGCAACTTGTCTCTTTTCTTCAAAACTAATGGCCCGCATCATGTTACGGATCGAGTTCATGTTCTTGATCTCCACTTTCGTGCCGAGTTTTTCAGCTCCCTTTTTCCTGAGGGAAACATTGACATCGCAGCGCAGCGAACCTTCTTCCATATTGCCATCGCTAATGTGCAGATAGCGCACAAGCCGGCGAATTTCCGTAACAAATGCTCCTGTCTCTTCTGCAGACCGCAGATCGGGCTCGGAAACCATTTCAACCAAAGGCGTCCCGGCGCGGTTGTAATCCAGCAATGTTTCGGTAACACTGCCATCATGCACCGATTTTCCGGCGTCCTCTTCCAAATGTATGTGATGGAAGCGGATCACTTTTTCGGTCATTTTTCCTTCCGCGTTTTTCGTGGAAATCGTCACACCGCCATTTTCGCAGATCGGCTTCTTGTCCTGAGAGATCTGGTAACCTTTCGGCAGATCAGGATAAAAGTAATTTTTGCGGTCAAAAATCGTCCTTTTACTGATAGAACAGCCACAAGCCAATCCTAAACGGACCGCATATTCAACTGCTTTCTTATTGATTTTGGGCAATGTCCCTGGTAATGCAAGCGTAAGCGGGCCAATGTTTGTATTAGGATCAGCCCCGAAAAGGTTTCTGTCCTGCGCAAAAAGTTTGGATTCCGTCAGGAGCTGACAATGCACTTCGAGTCCGATTACAGTTTCATACCGGGCCAGAAGTTCATCCGTGATGTCAGCCGGTTGCAGTGCGTTTTGAGTCATATTATAATAAAATGCGTTCGCAAAGATACGAATACGGGCCGTCCATAGCATGAACGGCCCGTATTTTCTAATATTGATAACCCTATTTTACAAAGAGTTGATCCAGTTGGCAATCACAACAATATCACCTTTTGGAACGTGTGCCATAGGCGCCATAGGCGGGTAACCAGGCCAGTGTTCCGGTTTTGGACTGTGAACCAGTTCTACAATTTGATCAGATGTATATTTTTTCTTGGCAACATCCGCATAAGCCGGCCCGATCACTTTGTCATATGGCTGGTGGCAGGCAAGACAAGCATGTTTGTTAAGCAATGCCGAAACGTCTGCCGGAACAGGCTTGCGTTTCGCAGGTGCCGCCGTGGGAGCTGCCGCTGCATCCGGATTAGTAGCAGCCGCTGCCGCACCTCCCTGACCAATTGCCGCGTCGCCAGAACCAGCATTTGCTGAATCACCGGCTGCCGGTGCCGCTGCTCCTTGTCCGGAAGCTGCCGCCGCAGGCGCTGGGGCAGGCTGATTTCTTCTTTCATTCTGCAAAGCTACAAGCGCCGTCTCCTCTCTGGATTTGCTGCCAGATCCGTAATAATGATCATATTTATCTTTGTCTTCCTGTGAAGAGCAACCAATGAAGAATGAAACCGCCAGAGCTATAAGCGCTAATGGGGTACTTTTTTTAAGAGTCATTGTTTTTAAATTAAGAATTTCCGCCAGAATAAGGATTTGCAAACTAACTGCACACGAAGAAAGTAAGTTTGCATTAGATTTCCTTCAAATTTAATGCAGAAATTGAAACTAGGCGGATTATAAGCACAACTTATTTATTTGTACACCAAGACCTTAATGGGACGCGGGCGGAATAAAATTTTTCAAAAAATATACTAAATTTATTAGAGAGCATTGTGAATAAAAGTAAATGTTCTTACTTTTGCAGTCCTATTTGTAAAAACGATGTAAAGCAATGGCTAAGAAAGGTAATAGAGTACAGGTTATATTGGAATGCACAGAACAAAAAGATAGTGGTGTTCCTGGAATGTCACGTTATGTGACTACAAAAAATCGGAAAAATACGCCTGGCCGTATGGAATTGAAAAAATTCAATTCATTCCTGAGACGCTATACAGTCCACAAAGAAATTAAATAAGTTTTTTAACTTTAAAAGATATACAGACATGGCAAAGAAAGTAGTTGCTACCCTGAAAAAAGAAGGCGGTAAAGCATTCGCCAAGGTTATTAAGGCTGTAAAATCTCCAAAAACAGGAGCTTATACCTTTAAAGAAGAAATCGTTCCTTTGGACGGTGTTCAAGGCGCCCTAAAGAACTAGACTGACATTGATTGCAATCGTCCCACTTAGCGAACCGAGCCGTCGGGCGGTCGATGTGCGATATCAAGTTTACAAAAAGTCCCTTTTGGGACTTTTTTTGTTTTATTTTTGAGCACACTTACACAAATACAGAACTTACCCCAATCACACCATATGAGCTTATTTGGTTTTTTTTCAAAAGAGAAAAAAGAAACATTGGACAAAGGCCTGGAAAAAACCAAAGACAGTTTCTTTGGTAAACTATCCCGCGCCATTGTTGGTAAAACCACAATTGACGAAGATGTTCTGGACGAGCTGGAAGACATCCTGGTAAGTTCGGATGTAGGCGTTGAGACCACTGTAAAAGTCATTAAGCGGGTTGAGGAGCGGGTTGCAAGAGACAAATATGCCACCACGGCCGAACTGGATGGCATTCTGCGTGAAGAAATCGCAGCATTATTGACAGAAAATAAATCCGTAGACTTTCACGACAGCTTCGAAACAAAGCATTTGCCCAAGCCCTATGTCATTATGGTTGTTGGTGTGAATGGTGTGGGAAAAACGACAACGATCGGAAAGCTTGCCCATCAGTTTCACCAACATGGTCATAAGGTTGTACTTGGTGCCGCCGATACATTTCGCGCTGCGGCCGTAGAACAGCTCAAACTCTGGGGAAAACGCGTTGACGTTCCGGTTATTGACCACGGCATGAACACCGATCCTTCCGCAGTGGCATATGACGCATTGAAAAAAGGAATGGAAACAGGCGCCGACGTGATCATTATCGACACGGCCGGACGTTTACATACAAAAGTGAACCTCATGAACGAGCTTTCAAAGATCAAGCGCGTCATGCAAAAGATCATCCCGGATTCACCTCACGAAGTCCTGCTCGTTCTTGACGGCAGCACAGGCCAGAATGCTGTAATCCAAGCCAGGGAATTCACCAAGGTCACAGAAATCACCGCCTTAGCCATCACAAAACTGGACGGAACAGCCAAAGGCGGCGTCGTAATCGGCATTTCCGACGAATTCAAAATCCCCGTCAAATACATAGGAGTAGGAGAGAAAATGGACGACCTGCAAGTTTTCGACCGGGCAGAGTTTGTGGATTCTTTGTTTAAGAAGATTGGCTAAAAATTTGATATTCTGTATCTTTGGTTATGGGCAAAATCAAAACATCCAAAAAGAATCTTGTCATCTCCGGTGCTCCATTGAGCGACGAAGCGTTCAAAGATATGATTAGGGACGCAGAAAAAGGCCCGTTTTTCAGCATGCAGGAAACAACCCAAATCATTGCCAAGTGGAAGTCGAAGTACGCGAAGTAGTCGTCAGTCAGGAAGCGTTACTGAGTTTAGAAGCAATATTTGCATATGGAATCGAGACATTTTCCTACGGTTCCGCTTCCGTATTTGTCGATGAAATTTATGCGCGTATAGAAAGCCTTTCCGCAAAATATCTGCATCATCCCGAATGCAGACAGCTGGTTACCAAATCAAAAAAATACAGAAATATCCGCTGCGGGAGCTATTTAATCATTTATAAGGTTACACCATTGCGGATAGAAGTACTCAACATCATTCATGCCAGCCGCAGCATTTCCAAAATCAAATCGGTTCGTAAGATTAAAATACAATCTACATAGTCATAATTCACTTAAAGCTAAAAGCCTGGCGCTGATAGCTAACTCTAATGAAAACCAAAGGAATAGTTAAGAATAAAGTCAATATTGTAACGCTGGGTTGTTCTAAAAACCTGGTGGATTCAGAGGTGCTTTATACGCAGCTCAAAGGAAACGGATTCGCCGTTGATCATGAGTCGAAAAAGGATGATTCCCAGATTGTTGTGATTAACACCTGTGGATTTATCGATAATGCTAAGGAGGAATCCATCAACACAATCCTGCGCTATGCTGATGCAAAAGCAGCCGGAATGGTGGATAAAGTTTATGTTACGGGCTGTTTATCACACAGATACAAAGATGAGCTTTCCGTGGAAATTCCAACCGTAGACGCCTGGTTCGGGACGAATGAGCTGCCACGGTTGCTCAAAACGCTGAAAGCCGATTACAAGCATGAACTGGTCGGCGAGCGTCTATTGACTACGCCTACCCACTACGCTTACCTGAAAATCGCCGAGGGTTGCGATCGCCCTTGCAGTTTTTGTGCAATTCCCATTATGCGCGGCGGTCACGTTTCCCGCTCTATTGAAGAACTTGTTAAGGAAGCAAGATCACTGGCTAAACGTGGCACCAAAGAACTGATCCTCATTGCCCAGGACCTGACTTACTACGGTCTTGATATTTATAAAAAAAGAAACCTTTCCGACCTGCTGGCCCAACTTTCCGATGTGGAAGGCATTGAGTGGATCAGGTTGCAATATGCTTACCCGGCCGGATTTCCGATGGACATTCTGGATATCATGAATGAGCGCAGCAACATTTGTAAATATCTTGATATGCCGCTCCAAACAGGCTCGACAGAGATTCTGAAATCCATGCGTCGCGGGATAACCAGAGAAAAAACGGAAGCATTGATCGAAACGATCCGTGCAAAGGTGCCTGACATTACATTAAGGACCACATTGATCGTAGGCCATCCGGGCGAAACGGAAGCGCTGTTTGACGAAACCTACGATTTTGTTGAAAAAATGCGTTTTGACCGTTTGGGAGCATTTCAATATTCCCACGAAGACAATACACATTCTTACACGCTGCCCGACGACATTCCTGCCGAAATCAAACAGGAACGCGCGGATGCCATTATGGAGCTGCAACAGGGCATTTCGTATGAACTGAACCAGAAAAAAATCGGCAATACTTACAAAGTCCTTTTCGATCGCAAAGAAGGCGGGCATTTTATTGGCCGCACGGAATTCGACTCGCCTGAGGTTGACAATGAAGTACTTGTGCCAGCCAGTCAGTATGTTCGGTTAGGGGATTTTGCCAATGTTAATATTACATCCGCGGAGGAATTTGATCTTTACGGGACGGTTATTTCCTAATAACGCTTTCCCACTCATTTGTCTTTATTACATTTGCGGCTTATTCGAGAAAAGCTCAATTTAAAAAAATATGTTACAAAGAATTCAGACCGTTTTTCTAACCCTTACCGTAATCGGAATGGGTATATTTCTTGCGTTTCCAATCTGGTCAAAAGTTTCGATAGCTGGTGAGGAAAGAGCGGATTTGACTGCGATCAAACTGACACACCAAATCAGCGCCGTGCAGTCTAACATTACGCCCGTTTATTACCTCATCATTCTGGCTATTCTAGTTGCCGGAGTCGCAGCTTATGCCATACTGCAATATAAAAACAGGGTTTTACAATCCGCCCTTTGCGCAGTAAACTCCATTTTGATGACCGTCATCATGGGGTTGATAATCTATTTCACCTTTTACAAAACCGCAAAGCTCTTCGATCCAACCCTTCCTGGAAACTACGAAATAGGGTTTTATGGGCTGGTAGGATCCATGCTGGCGAATGTTTTCGCGAATCGTTTTATTAGAAAGGACGAGCGGGAAGTGCAGCAGTCGAAGCGGTTTAGGTAATGTACCCCCCTGTCAGCCTGAGCGGAGACGAAGGCGCGTTACCAAGCCAATAGCGCGCCTTCGTCTCCGCTCAGGCTGACAGGGCATTTAGCGAGCCTACACCAACCCCTCCCGCAACAGATCATGCAGATGCACGAAGCCTAAAATTGCGTCGTCCTCCACAACCACGACCTGCGTGATGCTGCGGGTTTGCATGAGTTCCAGCGCCTTCACTGCGTATTCATCAGGAGAAACTGAAATGGGCGACTTGCTCATGATATCCCGCGCTTTCAGGTGTAAAATGTTACCGCCGTCATGTTGCTCCAACATTCGGCGCAGATCTCCATCTGTGATAATCCCGGCCATTTTGCCATCTGCGTTGTTGACAGCCGTTGCCCCAAGTCTTTTGGAAGTCATTTCCAGTATAATTTCCTGCAAGCCAGCATTTTCCGAAACCATTGGCAGTGCGTTATGCGGATAGATGTCACAGATTTTCAGGTACAGCCTTTTACCCAATGCACCGCCCGGATGAAATTTGGCGAAGTCATCGTGTGTAAAACCCCTGGCTTCCAGTAAGCAAATCGCTAATGCATCGCCCAAAGCCATTGTAACCGAAGTGCTGGTTGTAGGCGCAAGATTCAGGGGATCAGCCTCTTCGGGGGCGTAGGCGTGCAGGATGTGATCCGCGTTTTTGGCCAGGTAGGAATCCTTGTTGCTTACCATGGCGATCATGGTTACGCCGGTGCGTTTTAAAAGGGGGATAAGCACCTTGATTTCAGCAGTGTCGCCACTCCGGGAGATGACGATGACCACATCATTGTCCTGGATCATTCCCAGGTCACCATGAATGGCGTCCGCCGCGTGCATGAAGAGTGCGGGCGTTCCGGTGGAGTTTAAAGTAGCAACTATTTTTTGCCCCACAATGGCGCTTTTGCCTACTCCTGACACAACCACGCGACCTCCGCAGTTGATAATGGCATATACGCAGTTTTCAAATTTTTCATCAATCAATCCGATCAGATTATGCAATGCTTCCGCCTCTTGCCGTAATACTTCTTTTGCTATTGACTGAATATTTTTTATTAATTTCAAATCTGAAACACAGTTTTATTGGGAACCAATGGGATTTTTAATTTCAAAAGCAAAGATATAGAAGTTTGGGATAACCATTTTGTTAACAGAGTATGGTAAATAATGTTGATGCCGTCGTTTTAGACACGTTAAAAGAAAGACTAAAAGAAATTTTTGGGTACAGTCAATTCCGGGGTGAGCAAGAAGTTATCATTCAAAACATCCTGCTTGGTAAGAATACTTTTGTAATCATGCCAACCGGAGCTGGAAAATCGCTTTGCTATCAATTGCCTGCTCTTGTCAGCGATGGTCTTACCATCGTTATATCGCCGCTTATTGCACTAATGAAGAACCAGGTCGACCAGTTGACTGCTTTTGGCGTTAATGCACAGTTTCTCAACTCTACGCTTACCAAATCTGAAATTACGCGGGTAAAAAGTGATGCATTGGATGGAAGCCTTAAACTGCTATACATTGCTCCTGAGTCACTTACGAAAGAAGATAACCTGGATTTCCTTAAAAAAGTAAAGATATCATTTGTTGCCATCGATGAGGCACATTGTATTTCGGAATGGGGACACGATTTCCGGCCTGAATACCGCCGCATTTACGGGATTATTGAAAACATTGGCAACCTTCCCATTATTGCGCTTACGGCCACTGCAACTCCAAAAGTGCAGCAGGACATTCGTAAAAATCTCCAAATGGAGGAGGCGGAAACATTCAAATCTTCATTTAACCGGAAAAATCTTTACTACGAAATCCGTCCGAAAAAGGATGTTAAAAAACAGCTGATCCGCTACGTCCGCAACAATAAAGGCAAATCAGGAATCGTGTATTGCCTGAGCAGAAAGACGGTGGAGGAAGTGGCTGAACTGCTTCGCGTTAACGACGTTCGTGCATTACCGTATCATGCCGGATTGGACAGCAACACGCGCATGGCCAACCAGGATGCGTTTCTGAATGAAGAGGCGGACGTGATCGTGGCAACCATCGCATTCGGAATGGGAATTGACAAGCCGGATGTTCGTTTTGTGATACATTATGACGTTCCCAAGTCACTGGAAGGTTATTACCAGGAAACCGGCCGCGCAGGACGCGATGGCCTGGAAGGAAATTGCCTGATGTTTTACAGCTATGAAGACATTCAAAAGCTTGAAAAATTCAATAAGGATAAAACCGTCACAGAAAGGGATAATGCACGCCATTTGCTGAACGAAATGGTGGCATATTCCACCTTGGGCGTTTGCCGCAGAAGGCAGCTTCTGAGCTATTTTGGTGAATATCTTGAAAAAGATTGCGGATTCTGTGATAACTGCATCAAGTCAACGGAGAAGACAAAGGTTCAGGACGGTGTAATTCTCGTTCTGAGAGCCGTTCAGCTGACTGAGCAGCGGTTCGACTGCGAGCACATTGCGGACGTCCTGACGGCTACTGAAAACCAATATGTTAAAAGCTACGAGCACGATCAGCTTGATGTGTATGGCAAAGGGTTAGAAATCAGCGAATCGAGAGAATACTGGATCTCGACCATTCGTCAGCTTGTAATTTTTAATTATCTCGAAAAAGACGTTGAAAATTACGGGGTGATCAAACTGGGTGAAAAAGGTGCAAATTACCTGAACGATCCCTATCCGGTTACGCTTCATAAAGACCATAATTTCGATGAAGAGGAAATAAAACCGGAGGATGATGACAAGGATGCGGCTGCCGGAGGCGGAAGTGCGCATGCCTATGATGAAGCACTTCTGGGAATGCTGAAAGCGCTCCGGAAAAAGGTTGCTAAGGAGAAAAATCTGCCTCCTTACGTTATTTTCCAGGATCCGTCGCTGGAAGAAATGGCAACGACTTATCCGACTACCCAGCAGGAAATGGCGCAGATCAATGGCGTCGGGATGGGTAAGGTGCAAAAATTCGGCCGTCAGTTCCTGGACCTGATCACCCGGTATGTTGAAGAAAATGAGATTGAGACTGCGAAAGATGTCGTTATTAAGTCGACTGTCAATAAATCTAAAATCAAAATATTCATCATCCAGCAAGTCGACCGCAAGGTAAGCCTGGATGAAATCGCAGAAGTTAAAGACCTGGCCCTCGCAGATGTTATCGAAGAAGTTGAACATATCTGCTACTCCGGAACAAAGCTGAATCTTGATTACTATATCAATCAGGTGATTGACCGGGAAAGACAGCAGGATATATATGACTATTTCATGACTGCTGAAACGGACAATATAGCCGCGGCATTGGGCGAATTTGCCAATGACGAGATCAGCGAAGAGGAATTACGGCTTATGCGAATCAAGTTTTTGTCAGAACTGGCGAATTAACGGGCTGGAAGAACTTGTTGTCAGTGTTTTAGTGAAACAATTAACCATTTATGAATATACTAATATTGGGATCAGGCGGAAGAGAACATGCCTTTGCCTGGAAAATAGCCCAAAGCCCTCTTTGTGACAGTTTATATGTAGCACCCGGCAACGCGGGAACTGCGGGTGTTGCAACCAACCTCTCTATATCTTATAATGATTTTGATGCCATCGCCAATGCGGTGTTGGAAAACAATGTTGAACTGGTGATCGTAGGTCCGGAAGAACCATTGGTCAACGGCATTGTCGATTATTTTGAATCCAGGGCAGATCTTTCAAAAATAAAAATTATAGGCCCGAATAAAGCGGGTGCGCAGTTGGAGGGAAGCAAGGATTTCTCCAAACAATTCATGCAGAAATACGGCATTCCAACGGCTTCTTCCGCAACATTCACCGTTGATACATTGGAACAAGGCCTGGAATATCTCGAAGCCCATCCACTTCCGATTGTTTTGAAAGCCGACGGACTTGCTGCCGGCAAAGGCGTTATCATCGCAGAAAAGCATTCAGAAGCGGAAACGGCATTCAGGGAAATGCTTCTGGACCGTAAATTCGGCGATGCGGGTAACAAGGTTGTGATAGAACAATTTTTGAAAGGGATAGAATTATCCGTATTTGTCCTTTCAGATGGAGAGCATTATAAAATATTGCCGGAAGCGAAGGATTACAAACGCATCGGCGAAAACGATACAGGTCTTAATACAGGCGGAATGGGCGCTGTATCGCCAGTTGCTTTTGCAGATGCGAATTTTTTGAAAAAAGTAGATGAAAAAGTCGTTAAACCTACATTGCATGGTTTGAAAAGTGAAGGCATTAAATACGTTGGCTTCATTTTTATCGGCTTAATGAACATAAAAGGGGAGCCTTTTGTGATCGAATACAATGTGAGAATGGGTGATCCGGAAACGGAGGTTGTGATCCCACGGATCCAGTCGGATTTTGCTATGCTCATGGCCTCAACGGCGAAAGGGACTTTGAACGATTTTGAATTACAAATCTCCCCGCAGGTGGCCGTGACGACCGTGGTTGTGTCAGGAGGTTATCCAGGAGATTATGAAAAAGGAAAGGTGATTTCCGGCAGCCAAAAAGTAGAAGATGTGATTTTATACCACGCGGGCACTACTTTCAATGGAAACACCGAAGTTGTGACAAATGGAGGAAGGGTGATGGCGCTTACGGGCCTTGCCAATTCTCTCGAAAATGCGGTTCACAAATCGCAGCGTGCGGCCCAGGCTGTGCAGTTTGAGGGCAAATATTTCCGTCATGACATCGGTGTGGATTTAATACGTTATAACGATTGATGATATGAGTAACTATGGGATGTGGATCATGTTCATCCGGCGGATGCGGTTCTAATGGATCGGCAGTCTCAGGATGTGGAAGTAATGGAACCTGTGGAACAGGTGGTTGCAATAAAATGAACGTTTTTGACTGGCTTCGTCACATGGATGTGCCTGTCAGCCAGCGTTTTGATGTTGTAGAAGTTAAATTCAAAGGAGGAAGAAAAGAGTATTTCAGAAATATAAATCAGCTGGAATTCATCACGGGCGACTATGTGGTCTGTGAAATGGCTTCCGGACAGCATATCGGGACGGTTTCTTTGCAGGGCGAGCTGGTGAGGCTTCAAATGAAGCGCAAAAACGTGGTCATCAATGATGATATGCACGTTATTTACCGCGTTGCCACTGAAAAAGACCTCGATAAGCATACACAGGCCATGGCTCGTGAAATGCCTACGCTGTATCGGACGCGCGAAATCATCCGCGAGATGAAGCTTAATATGAAGCTCTCGGATGTAGAATTTCAATCGGATAACACCAAGACTACATTCTATTATTCTTCCGAAGAACGTGTCGATTTCCGTGAGCTGATCAAATCTTTGGCTTCGGAATTCAAGGTAAGAATTGAAATGCGGCAGATCAGTCTGCGCCAGGAAGCGAGCCGTTTGGGCGGTTTGGGCTCTTGCGGGCGCGAATTGTGCTGCTCGACCTGGCTTACGGATTTTAAAAATATATCAACAGCCGCAGCGCGTTATCAAAATCTGTCATTGAATCCTGCAAAATTATCAGGACAATGCGGCCGCTTGAAATGCTGCCTGAATTACGAGCTGGAAACCTACATTGATGCTTTGCGGGACATTCCGACAGTGGATGTGCCTTTAAAGACCAAAAAAGGAGTTGCTGTCTTGCAAAAGACCGATATTTTCAAGAAGATCATGTGGTTTGGCTTCGATAAAGACACAAACTGGTATCCGGTGGCGATCAGTAAAGTGCTGGAAATCATGGAGCTGAACAAAAAGGATATCATTCCGGAATCACTGGAAATCCTGACGCCACAGGTTGAAAGAACTGCGGTGGACCGGGCGCCTGGAAAGATTAACAGTGATCTTGAAAACCTGGATAAAAAGTACAGCGAGGAGCAAAAGAAGAAGAAAAAGAAAAAAAGTCGGTCGGGCAAGAATAAGAACAATGCCAACAAACCGCAGGCTTCTTCTCCACAGAAAACCGATTAAATCCGGCAGATTAATAACTGAAAGGAAGTCAGGACTTGTAAGAGTTTGACTTCCTTTTTTTACAAAACGGCCTATGCGAGCACATATTGAGAAACTCTACGAGATCTCGGGCAAAAAGTCCCGCAGGATCATTGGGTTAATGTCCGGAACTTCACTGGATGGGCTGGATGTGGCTGTTTGTAACATTGAAGGAAGCGGAACAGAAACGGAACTGGAACTGGAATTTTTCACAACCGTACCTTACACCGAGGAATTTCGCAATGAAATCCTGCAAATTTTCGCAAAAAGACAGATCGATTTTCAGCAGCTTTGTCTCCTGAACCCGTTCATAGGCACGATGCACGCCAAGATGATCCTGGATTGCCTTAATAGCTGGGACCTTGACATTGAGCACATTGACCTGATCGCCAGTCACGGCCAGACGGTTTTTCACGCTCCCAAAAAACAGCATAAGCTTCCCGGTTTCCCGAATGCCACATTGCAGATCGGCGACGGTGACCACATTGCAGCGAAGACGGGCGTGATTACATTAAGTGATTTTCGCCAAAAACACATTGCCGCAGGCGGCGAAGGAGCGCCTCTGGCTGTATATGGGGATCATTTTCTTTTTTCCAAAGAAGGTGAAAACCGCATTCTGCTCAATATGGGCGGCATTGCCAACTTTACATTCCTGCCGGGTTCATTAGACACAACCAAAATATTCACGACCGATACGGGTCCCGGAAACACACTTCTGGACGCCTATACCAAGCGATTTTACCACAAACCATACGATGAAAACGGCACCATTGCAGCGAGCGGCAAAGTAAATGAAACATTGCTGGCAGCATTAAAGTCCTATCCATTTTTCAAAGCGCCTTTCCCCAAAACAACCGGCCCCGAAGTTTTCAATTTCGATTACGTAGAATCCGCCATTCAGCAATCCAAACTGATCTCTGTGTCCCGACAGGACATTATCGCAACATTGACGCAGCTTAGCGCAGAAACTATTTCTGACGCAATCCGAAGCGTAATGGAGGAGGATGAGACTTACACCATTTACGCAAGTGGCGGCGGCGCGCATAACCCGGTTTTAATGTCGGGGATTTCACACGCATTGAACCGTCCTGTGTTGAAAATTGATAAGCTGGGCATTTCTGGCGATGCTAAGGAGGCGGTTTTGTTCGCTGTTTTGGCAAATGAAGCGGTAGCCGGCCAACAAATGCATTTTGGGGAAAAAGAAGGGGTGCCTGGCGTGTCCATGGGGAAAATTTCGTTTCCAGGCTGATCAGCCGCTTTTTATTTTAGTAATTAAACAACCCATGTACGACATTACCATCATAGGCGGAGGCATTGTAGGGCTCGCCACAGCATTACGACTGAAAGAGCAGCGGCCGTCGCTTAAAATTCTTCTTCTCGAAAAAGAAAACGAAGTTGCCAAGCACCAAACCGGGCACAACAGCGGCGTAATCCACTCCGGGTTATATTACAAACCAGGCAGCCTCAAAGCCACCAACTGCATCCGGGGTTATCAAATGCTGATTGATTTTTGCGACCGGGAAGGCGTACATTATGACTTATGCGGCAAAATTGTGGTTGCAACGAGCGAAGACCAAAGGCCGTTGCTAAGGAATTTGTTTGAAAGGGGAAATCAGAATGGCTTGACTGAAAACAGGATGATCTCGCAAGGAGAAATCCGGGAAATCGAGCCGCATGTGGTTGGATTAGAAGGCATTTGGGTTCCATATACGGGCATTATCGATTACAAAGCAGTTTCGGAAAAGTATGCAGAATGTTTCCAAAAAATAGGCGGTGAGATCCGTTTTGGGGAAAAAGCAATTGATATTAAAGACCGGAACACCCATTCTGAGGTCGTTTCTGCAACGGGCAAAGTTTTTCAAACAAAACTGATCGTCAACTGCGCCGGGCTTTATTCTGATAAAGTTGCTCAATTAACACAACCTGAGGACATTAAGGTGCGGATCATCCCTTTCCGGGGTGAATATTATAAAATAAAACCAGAGAAGCAGCATTTGGTCAAAAACCTGATCTATCCTGTCCCAGATCCTAACTTCCCATTTCTGGGCGTCCATTTCACGCGCATGATCGAAGGTGGCGTTGAAGCGGGGCCTAATGCGGTTTTCGCGTTTCGTCGTGAAGGTTATAATAAGCTCGATGTCAATGTTCCGGAATTAATGGAATCTCTGGCCTGGCCGGGTTTCAGGAAAGTGGCGATGAAATATTGGAAAACAGGCATGGGTGAGTATTACCGTTCTTTTTCCAAAGCTGCATTTACCAAAGCATTGCAAGGGCTTATTCCGGAGATCCAGAGCAATGACCTTATTCCTGGCGGTGCAGGGGTTCGCGCGCAGGCTTGTGACTATGACGGCGGGCTGCTGGATGATTTCTCCATCATTGAAAACAAGAACGCGATTAATGTCTGCAATGCACCTTCTCCGGCTGCAACATCCTCCCTATCCATCGGGCAAACAGTTTCTGAACGCGTACTGGCAAGAATTTAACGTCTTTAAACGGTACAAAAAGACCCTGCTTCCAACGTGAAAGCAGGGTCTTTTTTATATAAAAAAATCAGATTACACTTAAATGTTACCTTCTCTACCTATTTTACTGTTTTTCTTTCCATAACCGAAATATACCGCAAGACCCAGTGCCAGCCAGACCGCAAGACGATACCAGCTTTCAACCGGAAGCGAATACATTAGGTAAAGGCATACGACAATACCCATAATCGGCACAAAAGGAACCAATGGAGTCTTGAATGAACGTTTCAGATCAGGTCTCTTCACACGCAGCATCCACACACCCACACATACGAGGCAGAATGCAAACAATGTTCCGATACTCACCATGTGGCCCAGGTCACTAACCGGCACCAGACCTGCGAAAATGCTTACAAAGCCCATAAAGAAAAGGTTTGTTTTCCAGGGCGTAGCGAATTTTGAATGTACGTCACTGAAAAATCTTGGCAAAAGTCCGTCTTTACTCATTGAATAGAACACGCGGCTTTGCCCCAATAACATAACCAGCATTACAGATGTGTAACCAGCCAGAATAGCAATGATCAAAGCCGTTTGTAGCGAATCGTAACCTGTTTTGGCAAAGGCTGTGGCGGCTGGTTTTGCATCATTTGCGAACTCCGTATACTTTACCAAACCCGTCATAACGTGCGCAAAAAGCACATAAAGGATCGTACAAACAACAAGCGATCCAAGAATCCCGATCGGCATTCCTTTTTGCGGATTCTTTGCTTCCTGCGCTGCTGTTGAAACGGCGTCAAAACCAATAAATGCGAAGAAAACGACCGCAGCACCGGTGGCAATCCCTGTCCAGCCGAAGTTTTCATAGTTTCCTGTGTTCTCAGGAATGTAAGGCACATAATTTTGTGGGTCAATGTGGCTCCATCCCAATGCGATGAAAATAAGCACAACTGCCACTTTTAATACAACAAGCATATTGTTCAAAAACGCAGAACCTTCTGTTCCTCTGATCAAAAGCAACGAAAGCATGCAGACAATGAATATGGCCGGCAAATTTACGATTCCGTTGTCTATGATGGTGCCGTCGCTCAATTTAACGACTTCAAAAGGAGAGCAAACGAGCTGTGTAGGAAGGTGAATGTCAAATTTGCTTAGAAATTCGAGCAGGTAACGTGACCAGCTGACCGAAACGGTGGCCGCTCCCAATGCGTATTCTAAAACAAGGTCCCAGCCGATGATCCAGGCAACAAATTCGCCCATAGTAGCATAGGAATAGGTATAAGCACTTCCGGCAATGGGTATCATCGATGCAAACTCTGCGTAGCAAAGTCCGGCAAATCCGCAACCCACGGCTGCAAGTATGAAAGAAATGGTAACTGCCGGTCCTGAATGTTCGGCAGCGGCAATTCCTGTTAATGAAAAGAGCCCGGCACCGATAATGGCACCAATGCCAAGGGCTACCAAACTGGTTGAACTAAGTGATCGCTTTAACTGGTTCGCTTCTCCGGTTGATTCTTGTAACAATTTTTCAATAGGCTTTTTTGCCCAGAGCTGATTTGCCATATAATGCGTTTGTTGTAGTTATATTAACATCTGTTAAAACTAAAAAGAAAATTTTCCATATGAGTATATAGACAAAATAAAAAGGGGAAAGTAATGAACTTAACCCCTTTTTATTCTAAAAAATCCTTATGCTTTAATCTTTTTGCCTCCCGCAGGCGCAACCGGCTCTGCAACCGTTAACGCTGGTTCTTTTCTTTTTTCGCGTTGCAGCAAGTCAACTACGATAGGCGCCGCTACGAACAGAGAAGAATATGTTCCGACGATTACACCAAGAAGCATACAGAATGTAAATCCACGAATTACTGCTCCTCCGAAGATCATCAACACAATAAGCACAAGGATTACCGAAATACCCGTTACGGCCGTACGGCTCAATGTACTGTTCAATGCATTGTTGATAACCGTAGGCAGGCTTTGGTTACGAGCTTTGTCGTCTTTCAGGTAATCCCGTATACGGTCATAAATTACAACCGTGTCATTCATAGAATAACCAATCATGGTCAGGATTGCACCAATGAACGCCTGGTCAATGTCAAGCGACCATGGTAACCAGCCGTTAAACAGCGAGAAAATTGCCAGGATAATGATCACGTCATGCGCAAGAGACACAACAGCGCCATAACTAAACGCAACCCTTTTGAAACGGATAAATATGTATACAAAGTTGGCAGCAAGTGCAAGCAATATTGCATACACAGCCGACCAGAGCGTATCATTGGCCATTGTAGGCCCTACTTTGTTGGAGCTTACGATCTTAGCTGGATTGTTCGGGATTTTCTTAACACCGGCCAGAATTTTTGCCTCCGCCTTTTGATCTGCGTCCGTTGACGTTTCTTCGATCAGATAAGCTGTTGTGATTTTCACCTGATCCTGTCCACCGAATGTTTTCACTTCCGTAGTTGAGCCCAGGTCTTCATCCATAATGCTTCTCAGCTTGTCCGCATCAACAGATTCCTGGAAACGAACAACATAAGAACGTCCGCCTTTGAAATCAATACCCAAACCAAATCCTTTGAAAATAAATGACCCTACACCAATCGCCATGATAATGGTTGAGATAATGTAGAAGCGGCGACGCTGGGAAACAAAATCGAAATCGTTGTCTTTGAACCAGTTTTTTGTCAAGCCGGAATAGAAATGGAAAGTTTTGCCGTTTTTGATCTGCTGTTCCAGGAACAACCGTGTAATAAATATGGCGCAGAACAGTGAAGTAAGCAAACCGAGAACCAATGTGGTCGCAAAACCAAGAACAAGCCCGGTTCCAAATGTATAAAGGATAATCCCGGTAAGGAGGGTTGTTACGTTGGAGTCAATGATGGCGGTAAGTGAATGTTTAAAACCATCCCGAACGGCCTGTGCGAAAGGTTTTCCTGCTTCCAGCTCAACCTTGATCCCTTCATAAATAAGCACGTTTGCATCCACGGCCATACCAATGGAGAGCACGATACCAGCAATACCGGAAAGTGTAAGAACTGCTCCCAGAGAAGCCATAACGCCCAATAGGAAGAACAAGTTGATCAGCAATGCAATATCAGCGATCCAGCCGGCGCGGCTGTAATAAGCCACCATGAACACCAAAACGATAAGCAAACCAACCGCAGAAGAAATAAGTCCGTCATTGATCGCCTCAGCACCCAGTGAAGAACCCACAACGGCTTCTTCTACAATGTGTGTCGGAGCTGGTAATTTACCCGCTTTCAAGACGTTAGACATATCTTTTGTCTCTTCCACTGTAAAGCTTCCCGTAATGCTTGAGTTACCATTAGGAATCTCGCCTTGAACAGTCGGAGCTGTGTAAACCAGGTTATCAATGATGATAGCAACCGGGCGGCCTACGCTGCGCGCGGTTAATGTTCTCCATTTACGTGCGCCTTCGCCATTCATACGCATGGTTACTTCCGGGCGGCCACGCTCATCGTAGTCGTGCGTTGCATCTACGATCACGTCACCTTCCATAGCAGCCTGGCCATTTGCTTTTTTGATAAAATACAATGGCAGGATCAGCTGGTTGTTAACGCCGTCGGTTCCTTTACGATCCCACATAAATACGAGGTCGGCCGGGAACAATGATTTCACTTCCGGACGGTTCAAAATCTCATTTGCACGGGCTGTGTCTTTCAGGAAAACACCTAGTCCTTGCGGCATTGGAACGAACAAGTTAGTCAATGCAGCACTTTGTGCAGCCATTGCAGAGGAATCGGTTGCAGTAGAATCAGCTGATTTCTGAGCCAACTGTGCAGCAAGACCGCCGTCTGTTTTCTTCGTGGTGTCTGTTGCAGCAGATGCAGCAGTGGCAGATTTGCCTGATGCTTTTTTAATTTCTTCCTGCTTAGCCAGATATTTTCCCAAACCGTCCAGGCCGGAAGCCAGTTCGTTGGTCAGGTAAACCTCAGAGAATTCAAGTTTGGCAGCGCCTGAAAGCAAGCGACGCACACGTTCAGGGTTATCAACGCCTGGAAGTTCAACCAAAATACGGTTCTGGCCTGGCAAACGCTGAATGTTCGGGTTTGTTACCCCGAACTTGTCAATACGGGCCTGTGTGATCTGGAAGGCACGGTCGATGGAATTATTGACCTCAGTATTCAGCATTTTGATCACATCGCCATCCGATGAGCTACTGCTGATCTTGCCTCTGTTTGAGCTGGTTGAGAAAAGGGCAGCCAGACTTGAATTCGGCGCTGCTTCTTTGTACGCGGCTGCAAAACGGTTAATGAATTGGCTATTGCTGGCTGATTTGTCTTCGGCTGCTTTTTTCAAAGCCGTCTGAAATGCAGCGCCACGTGCGTTTCCACCAGCCATTCCTTTCAAAATGTCGGCAGGAGCCACTTCCATCACCACGTGCATACCACCTTGAAGGTCAAGCCCAAGGTTCAGTTCACGCTCCATTACTTCCTGCAAAGTATGTCCGATATACACATCCTCGCGCCATAGCGAATCAATGTAGCGTTGTTTTTTTGACAGGTCCACCTCACCTTTCGCATCAGTCGCGTAAGCCACAGATTTGGCCTTAATGTTGCGTGACACGAATGTAAATGAGAGATAATAGACGCTAATCAGGGCGATCACGATGGTGAGCCCGATAATTCCGTTCTTATTAGTCATTATTATGTATTGGAAAAAATTGAAATGATATTCCTGAAATGTGAAGAAGATAGAACTGTAATGTTCATCTCAGTGAGCTGATAAAACACATTTAAACGACCGTTAAGCCCGTAAAGTGTTTTAAATCAATGTAAAAAAACAGATAAGCTAGCCACGAATGTCTGCCCTGAATGCAGCGTCAGGGAGCGTTGGTGACTATAAACCGACCGAAGATCCGGTGGAAATAGGAAAATAGAAATACGGATTCCTTAAGAACAACGGGAACAACCGATTCGCTGGCTACAAAATGCCAGATAGGTTGCGGTAAAAAGTAGAAGTAATGGGAAAAATCAAATGATAATGCAGGCGTAATAACCGCATCCAGGGATAATGCACTAATTTTTGCCTGGTTTTGCTCCGGCGATTGGGAAGATTGTTTTGCAAGATCCTTACCAATCTCTTTGGCGTGCGCAACGTGCTTCTGAACCGAATCCGATTGATCAGACCATGAACGCATTCCTGCAACCATCAACAGCATGATGGCCAGCATAAAGCTCATTGTCTGATTAATAACTCTTTGCGCTTTCAATTAGAATTCGGTTCTCTTATTAAACCGCAAATTTTAATCTAAAAAATTACAAACGCAAACTATTTTTTCCAAACAACCCGCTCCCGACCGACCGGCGCCTCATTATTTCACTCTGCCATATTTCTTCATGATTTCGAGAAGCTGCTCTTTGGGAAGTTCTTCAACTTTGTGTCCCTGGGTTCCTTCCATGGTCTGCGCCATTACGAGCGAATTGATAATGGCTTCTTCAGTAGATTCAATTACAGCCAGGAAGAGTGGGCTGATGGCATCATTATGAAGATAAGTTGCGCCATAAGTGCGTTCGGGCATTTCATGTAGCATGCGATTGGCGGTTGAAAATGCGATCACATAATCACCGCTGCCATTAGAAGCGATCCCGCCCGTTTGTGCCAGGCCCATAATTGCTCTTTTGGCAAGCCTTTTCAAATTCCTAGCGTCCAGCGGCGCGTCTGTGGCCACCACGATCATACAAGAGCCGTCGGAGGTTTTATCGAGCTGTTCTTTAAAGGCAAATTTTCCAAGCTCTTCTCCCACCGGGACACCATTAACTTTCAGGACACCGCCGAAATTCGTTTGAACCAAAACACCAACCGTGTAACCGCCAAGATTAGCAGGAAGCTTCCGGGATGCCGTTCCGATTCCACCTTTGAAATTAAAACAAACCGTCCCTGTCCCGGCCCCCACATTTCCTTCGGCAACCGGACCATTCTGCGCTTGCGCCAATGCATTGAGTACATGCTCCTTGCGCACGTGACGCCCCCGAATGTCGTTTAGAAAACCATCATTGGTTTCTCCTACAACCGGATTCAAGGACCTAACATTCTCATTTCCAGGCTGTCCCAACGTCCAGTCAATGATGGCGTCGGAGACTGTGGGAACACTTAATGTATTAGTAAGCAAAATCGGCGTTTCAATGGTGCCCAGTTCCTCTACTTGTGAATAACCTGTCAGCTTGCCGAAGCCGTTGCCGATATAGATTGCTGCCGGCACTTTTGCCTGAAAGATATTCCCATCATGTGGGATGATCGCCGTTACACCCGTACGCACATCTGCGCCCTCCCGCAATGTCACCTGCCCCACTTTTACACCCGCAACATCTGTAATTGCATTGAGCGCACCGGTTGGCAATACGCCGATCCGGATGCCCAGTTCCCTGGCTCTTTTCTGGGCAAGGATTGGCATTGAAAAAAGAAGGAGGAGGATCAGGATATTCCGTTTCATACTATTGTTTATAAAAATGAAATATAACAAAAATCCACTGGCAAAACGTGTTTACCAGTGGATCAGCAGTGTTTTAAAGAAATTAATCCTCGTCAGGACGCGCCTTTTCGGGATCAATAATTGTTTCTTTCCGGCTTACTGCGGAAGCGCCGAACAAACCAAGCGCCCTGGGCCCTTTTGGATCGGCATTCACAACATTGGATTTAATGTTCGAGATCGGGACAGCGAAAAGTCCTCCGTTTGCAGCCTGCTCGCGGATTTGTTTTAGGTATTCAAAGGTTTCGTTTGTGATGCTGTGCAATTCGACACCAACGGATGCCCCGGCCGAGTAAAGAGAGTCTGTTGTAATGGATTCGCGGATGGGAAGGATGAAAATCAGCCCGTCAGAAGGAGCACCCGATCCGAACGCAGCATCATAGGCAATGGAAATGGTCACTGCTTTCTCAACTTTCGGCTTTCCATTGATGAGCGGCTTTATCCAGTAAGTGTCTCCTTCGCCTACGAAGTCACGCGCGTAAAACTGAGCAACATATCCTTCTTTTGGCCCCTTATCAGGCTCGAATGGTAATTTTTCTTTACGATAAACGATGGAATCGACTTGTGGAACGCGTTTCAGTTCGCTGGATGCCGTGTAAGTGGCAGCCTCATTGACGATCTTCAAATTGTAAGTTCTTCCTACATGCCCAAGTGTGTCTGCATTGGTCTTTCCCCAAACATACTGACCATTTCCAGCCACATCTTCAAACTGATAGATCTTTCCCTTATCATCGGTAACCGTCACTGCCGCACCTAAAACAGGCTTTGCCGGACCATTATTGAAATAGCTGGCCGACCAGGAAAGTTTGATTGTCTGCGGGCCGGCCTCATTGGTGATCCAGCCGTCCACAACGAGCTGTTCCGGTCCCGTCTTTGTGTCAAGGTCTATTACATCCTCGCAGCCCGTGAGCACCAAGAACATGGCAAAAAACAATGACAGCAGCCCGTAGTGCCTGATATTTGAAATTTTATTGAATTGTCTCATGGCTATGATTTTCATCAATGTGATGGATTTGATCTCTTTTAAAACTTGAAATTATAAGTGATAGCAGGAATGAAATTGCCAATAACCGAATAGCGGACCGCTTCCGTTTTAAGCGGCGTATCTTCATTGGCGCGGGTGTAAACCGAGAACGGATTGCGACGGTTGTACACATTATATACGGAGAAGACAAATTCGCCTTGACCTGTTTTAAATAATTTCCTTTTTGTCTTTAATGTAGCTGCGAGATCCAGGCGGTGGTAAGCCGGAATGCGGTTGTTGTTTCTTGCACCATCATAATTATTGCCAATCGGCCAGCCTCCCCATTCGTAACGATTTGTAGGGAATGTTGCAGGTGTGCCCGATGTAATGGTAAAGTTGGCCGAAAGCGACAGCCTTTTGCTCATTTCATAAATTGCAACGGAAGTGAAGTTATGCGGTTTGTCAAATCGTGCAGGGAACCAGTCGTTATTGTTGATCGTCTCCACCATTCTTTCTGTCCGGGATAAGGTGTAGCTGATCCAGCCTGTAAGCTTGCCTTTGTTCTTTTTTAAGTAAAATTCGGCACCATATGCACGGCCTTTTCCGAAAAGCAGGTCGCCTGCTACGAACTCATTCAGCAGCAACTCTGAGCCAGGAACGTAATCGATCTGGTTATAAAGTTTTTTGTAATACACTTCAACCGATGCTTCATACATATTGTTATTGAAATTCTGGAACCAGCCTAATGCAACCTGATCCGCTTTTTCCGGCGCAATGTTGACGGAGCTCAGCGTCCAGACATCCAGCGGGGAACTTGCGGCTGTGTTCGACAGCAAATGCAGATATTGCGCAGTGCGGTTATAGCTGGCTTTGAGGGAAGCATTGGACGTCAACCCAATGTTCAGAGATGCCCGTGGCTCCCAGTTTCCGTAACTTTTGATCACGTCTCCCTTTTTATAGGTTTTGCCGGGAAACATGGGAAACTTGCGCTGTCCTTTATCCACTTCCAGATAATCATACTCCGTGCCCGGTCCTAAGCTTCTGAAATAAGAATAACGCACGCCATATTGAAGTGAAATCTTATCCCCTAACTTCTGCTCGTTACCTATATATAATGCAGATTCGTCGGCATAACGCGGATCTAAGCTAATGTCTGTGTTTTCACCTTCCGAAACGGCAATGGCTTTCCCCGGGCGTGTATCATAGTAAATATACTGTCCGCCGAATGTCAGCTGGTTGTTGGGCGTGATATAGAATGTAAAATCCGGCTTAATGCTTGTGCTGATGATCTTCGATTTCCAGTCAAACTTGTCTTTCGCGTCCGGCTTGTTCTGGTTCTGGCCCAGGTTGTAATCGTAGTTGCTGTAATAACCAGTCAGGTTCATGAACAATTTGTTGGAAAAAATGTGGTTCCAGCGAGCCGTAGCTGTTGCATTGCCCCATCCGAAACCAAAATCACCTCCACCGAAAACATCTTTCCCGAAATAACCCGACGCAAAGAATGTGTCCTTGTCACCTATTTGATAATTCACTTTGGCCGTCAGATCGTAGAAATAGAACTTGGAATCTTTCAGGTCTGAATTCAAAAATGGTTTTGCCAAAACATCAATGTAAGAACGGCGACCGGCTACAATGAATGAGCCTTTCCCTTTTGCAAAAGGCTGTTCGTAAGTCAATCTGGAAAAAATAGTCCCGATCCCGCCATTGATTTCCCGTTTTTTAGCATTACCCTCCTTCATTCTCACATCCAGAATGGAAGAAATACGGCCGCCATAAAGCGAAGGAATTCCGCCTTTGATCAACTTTACGTCCTTAACCGCATCGGGATTGAAAACCGAAAAGAAGCCGAACAAATGGGATGAGTTATAAACCGGCGCCTCGTCCAGCAGCACGAGGTTCTGGGAAATATCTCCGCCCCGGACATTAAACCCGGAAGCGCCTTCGCCTACAGAAGTTACCCCAGGCAATAACTGAATGCTGCGGATCAGATCCACCTCGCCTAATAATGCAGGCATTTTGCGGATCGTTTTCATTTCCACCTTATTGACAGACATTTCAATGCTCTTCACATTCTCGTCTTCCTTTTGTGTCGAGATTGTGACTTCTTGCAAATCGGTGCTTTCGTCAGACATTTCAATGCTGACCGTCTTGTCTGCATCCAAAGTGACCTGCTTTTCCGATTTCTGGTAACCTATATAGGTGAACACAAGCGTGTAATTTCCCTCGGGCAATGTCAGCGAATAAAACCCGTATGGATTGGTCACCACGCCAGTTTCGGCTTCCCGAACGTAGACAGAAACTCCGATAAGGCCTTCACCATTTGACTGGTCTTTAACATAACCGCTAACCGTGTGCCGGTTCTGCGCAAACGCGCTGACACAAAAAAAGAGCGAGAAAATGAATGGAACGAGTAATTTGTTTTTCATGGGCTTTAATTTCATTATTGAACTTTTCCTATTCTGATGACAACCTTAAAGACGTATACCCTCTTTAAATTTTTTAAAAGTTTTTCTGAACCTAATTCCAGGAGCCTACAAAGCACGTGTTAATCAACTTAATATGATAGAAAAAAGTGATGAACTCGTCTAAAAAGGGAATAAATGGCCAAAACCTGAAAATCAGAGACCTAACAAGAAATAGTATTTTTTCACGAAATTTTTGATACAACCCCGTTGTCTGTACACATTTGCAATAATTCGAGTGACGTTTTTTTCAGAAGCGGGTTTATATAGTCAGGTGCAATTTCGACCAGTGGGATCAGGTTGAAGAGGCGGTCTTGAAGGCGGGGATGGGGTAATGTGAGGCGGGCGCTGTTGAGCAGCAATGCATTGTAATACAGCAGGTCAATGTCAATCACACGGGCTCCCCAGCGCTCGTAACGAACGCGGCCAAGCTCGTGCTCAATGTCGAGGATGATCCTCAAAACTTCCTCGGGAGCCAAGGCGGTTTCCACGCGGATCACCTGGTTCAGGAAAGCGGGCTGATCGGCCAGGCCCCAGGGTTCTGTTTCATAAACCGAAGACTCGCTGGATATTATGCCGACCCGGTTTGCGATTTGTTCCCTCGCCAATGCAAGCACCGCCTGCCTGTCGCCCAGATTTGAGCCTAGCGAAAGAAAAATGCTGTTAGCGGAAGCCATGCCTGCGATCGTTATCAGGGGTGTGCACGATGCATGAAAAAAGGACTTCCCGGATAGGAGAAGTCCTTTTTAAAACTCGTAAATATTTTTAGAACGTAAGCGTTCCTTTATCGTATGCTTTTTGAATCGTTGCTTCGATACCATTCTTGTTGATAGTACGAAGTGCAGATGTTGCTACTTTCAACGTAACCCATTCTCCTGTCGAAGGAAGGAAGAAACGTTTCTTTTGCAAATTCGGGAAGAATTTACGCTTTGTTTTATTGTTAGCGTGAGAAACGTTATTTCCAACGCGAGTTCTTTTACCTGTAATTTGACAAACCTTAGCCATAACCTTACTTTTTTTCCAAATGAGGGTGCAAAGATGCGCAATTATTTTTTCGTGAACAAACTCTGATAAAAGAAATTTTCAAAAAATACCGCATTACCACCTCATCCTGAACCCTACGCCATGAATATTATCGATTTTAATGTCGGGATCCGCCGATAAATATTTCCTTAGCCTTGAAATAAACACATCCAGGCTCCGGCCCATAAAATAATCGTCATCACCCCAAATTGCTTTCAGCAGCTCATCCCTGCGAATGACCTGATCGGGTCTTTCGGCGAGATATTTCAGCACTTCTGCTTCCCGGAAGGTCAGGTTCTGGCTGCTTCCGTTGATAGCCAATGTCAGTTTTTGAAAGTCAAATGTGTATTTACCGACCTTGCTTGAATCTGCTTTGGTTGCCAGGGGCTGCTCCGATTTGCTGCGTCTGAGGAAAACGTCAATGCGCAATTTGAGCTCTTCAATGCTGAATGGCTTGGTGATATAATCATCCGCGCCGAGTTTGAGGCCTTTGATCTTGTCTTCCTGCAAAGCCCGTGCTGTCAGGAACAGAATGGGCACCTGGCTGTCCGAATTCCTGATTTTCTCGGCCAATGTGAAGCCGTCCATTTTCGGCAGCATAATGTCGAGCACGCAGATATCGAAATGGTCTTTCCCGAAGTATTCCAATGCTTTCACACCGTCCGGCGCATGAACGACTTC
The DNA here is from genome assembly GCF_021390415.1 of Dyadobacter sp. CY327. Taxonomy (NCBI): domain Bacteria; kingdom Pseudomonadati; phylum Bacteroidota; class Cytophagia; order Cytophagales; family Spirosomataceae; genus Dyadobacter; species Dyadobacter sp. CY327. The sequence goes on from NZ_JAJUXJ010000008.1 coordinate 344,849, forward strand.
ATAATCATACTCTTCCAGATTATCCTTCGTCGCAAATGCCAGGTTCGGATCGTCTTCTACGTATAAAATTCGCTTTTTCATTTAGGCTTATTTCTGAGGAATTGATATTTTAAATGTGCTTCCCTTTCCCAGTTCGCTTTCCAGGTCCAATTTCCAGTTATGCGACCGGACGATCTGTTTTACGTAACTGAGGCCGATGCCAAACCCTTTCGCATTATGCACATCGCCATAAGGAACGCGGAAAAACTGGTTGAAAATTTTCTTGCGATATTCCGGTGCAATCCCGATGCCATGGTCCTGAACAGCTATAAACAGACATTTGCCCTTATTATAGGTTTCAATCCTTACGTCCGGAGTGTCATTGGAATATTTTAATGCATTGTCAATCAGGTTGTTGATCATACATCTGAAATGGAATGGGTCCGCTTCGATCAATGTGTTCTCAGCCTTGTTTAGAAAGGTTATTTTGTTTTCAAAAGGCAGCAAAACTGATTCGATAATGTCTTCCGCGCGCATTACTTCCTTTTGTAATGTCAAAGCATTCCGCTCGGCTTTGGCCATTGAAAGCACCATTTCAACCTGTCCCTGCAATCGCAAAATCTCGTCCTGCACAATCTGAACGTATCTCTGATGTCGTTTCGGCTGGTTTACAATGTTATCCGAGTTTAGAACATCCGCCGCAATGCGAATCGTCGAAATTGGCGTTTGCAGCTCATGCGTCATATTATTGACAAAATCCCGCTGCACTTCCGACAATTGTTTTTGTCTCAAAATCACAAAAAGCGCATAAGCAAAAAACGAGACCGCCACCAAAACCAGCACAGAAGACCAGATTGCGCCATTAATGGTGCCGGCAAAATAACTGTCCTGCTCAGGAAAACGAACGCCGAAATAATAGGGATATTTATCTGTTTTGATCCAATTCGAAGTCGGCGTGGGGATTTTATCATTGTTTTTGGTGCTCAGTGACATGCCATAGCGCATCCGGTTGGTCGTACAATCATAAATCCCGACTTCAAAATCGGTGATCAGGTTATTTTTTTGAAAACTGTCTTTGATAAAATTTTCGAGGAGTTCCGGCTGCGTGGTCGCGTTGGTGTTTACGAGAAAATATTGCGGCGACAGCTGCTCCACGGGGTTGACGCTTTGCATAACACCATTCACCTTCGCAAGCTTGGTCGCCACGTCCTGCAATGCGACGTGCGCATTTTGGTTAAATTCCCTGTGCCTGAGATCCAGTGCCTGCTTCACCCAATATATCTGCGTAATCACCACACCAATGATGAGCAGGGCAGAAAAAACGGTGAGTGACTGAATGGTTCGTCGTGACATGGCGCAGGATTAACGTTCGATGCTTTTTTTATTGTAGCAGATCAGGAATAATACTGCAAAAGTCCTTCCAGCGGCGAGCGCAGAATGCGTCCGGGTTCTAGTCCTTTTTTTTCCAAAACATTTTTCAAAATATCCTGATAGTAAAAGGCAATAGAACCGGTGAAATGGACCGGGACCATTGTTGCTTCGCTATGCTTGCAAATGTATTTTTCAGCAAAAAGCGTGAACGCGTTTTCGATCATATTCTGCAAGAATAAATGCTCCCTATGCGCTGCAATGAATGTCGAGAAAGATGCAAAATAGCGGTTAGGATAGGGTTTTTTGCAAGCATTATCTAAAACCGAGAGTCGGTTCAGGTCCGGAAATTGAGTTGTAAAATGCGTATGTAAATCATCCGGCAGCTCATTTTGCAGGAAATGAACAACCAATGTTTTTCCCAGAAAGGAACCACTTCCCTCATCGCCGAGCCAGAAACCCAGCGAACCAATGGAACGGATAATGTTGGTGCCATCATAATATGCATTGTTTGCACCCGTCCCTAAAATACACGCCAAACCCGGCTCATGCCCACACAAGCCACGCGCCGCGCCCAGCATATCCGACGCAACTTCAATGATGTCAGCAGATGAAACACATTTGCTTAATGCTTCAAAAACGGGCTTACTTGTCTTTTGATCGGCACAACCGGCTCCGAAAAAGTAGATTTTGTCAATCGTCCCTATCAGATTAGGAACGACTTCCCTTTCAAGAACCGGAATAATTTCCTCCGCAGTCTGATAAAATGGATTGATGCCTGCGGACTGAAACGAATGTTCGCCTTCCGGACCTTTTATGACCCAGTCGGTTTTCGTAGATCCGCTATCCGCTATTAAATAGGTTTGCTGCATGAATGTGTCTGGCGTTCAGCTGTAATGATAATGTTTTCTGGATGGGCTGGCTTTTCAGGATTGCAATTTTCCGATGGCATTGAAGCGCTTAAAAACCTTTTCCGAATGTGGCGCGTCGCCCAGTTCCTTGGTAAGATCCTGGCCTGCCCAATGCTCATAATGATGCCCGTTTCGCCAGAGTCGCGATGCGGTTACATCATAGATTATGCCTTTGTATGCGCACCAGATTTCCTCCTTATCCTGCCCGTTTCTGAGCGCAAGCTGCGCTTTTGTATATTCTTTCATTACTGCCGTTTAGCCCGCAATTTAGTGATTACGGATTTTCGGTTCGAAATTAAAAATGATCTTGGATGAATATTTTGATAATAAGACTAAAATGTAAGAACTTGGCGTTCTGTTTAGGAAATTCAAGAAAACGAAATATGAAAAAAAGTTACTCTTTAATTTGGTGTACAATACTGGCACTGACCCTGATTGCAACCGGATGTAAGAAAAAAGTGAAACCCGTATCAGAGCGTATTGCGAAAGCATGGACGGCTGAATCTGTGAAGCATGGGCCGACGGTTGTCTATACCAGAGGAGGCTCAACCAATGCGGTCCCGGCTTATTCGGCTTTCAGACTGACATTAAATGATGCATCCGGCACAAAAACGGTTTCCTATACGGAGTTCGACGGCAGCACATTCAGCGGAACCTGGGAACTGGATGGTGATTCCAAGCTGATCCTTAGAGAGTTAACGCCTCAGCCAACTGGAAGCGGCGGAACCGTTGAATTCACAATTACATCCCTGGACGACGCCAGATTGATCCTGACAAGATTGAAATCGAGCCCAAAAACAGGTGGAACGATCAACGAATACACTTTAAGCAATCCATAATCCTCTCCATTAGCATATTACAATGCTTTTGAGATAGTCTATAATATTACGAAGCCATTTCCCACAGGAAGTGGCTTCGCTTTTTTTAGCTAATTTTGCACCATGGAAACAAGAACTGAAATAAGCAGCCTGGGGGAATTCGGGCTTATAAAAAGAATAAACAGCGGAATAAAAACAACATTACCGGATACGATAAGGGGAATTGGCGACGATGCGGCGGTGATCGATACGGGAGAAGAATTCGGCTTGCTATCAACGGATATGCTGCTGGAAGGCGTGCATTTCGACCTTACCTTTTTCCCTTTGAAACATTTGGGTTACAAAGCCATCTCGGTAAATGTGTCGGACATTGCGGCGATGAACGGCATTCCGAGGCAAGTCACTGTGAATCTGGCATTAAGCAACCGGTTTTCATTGGAAGCGATTGATGAATTGTATGCCGGCATGAAAGCGGCTTGTGTGGATTTTAATGTGGACCTGGTTGGCGGCGACACTTCGTCTTCAAGATCGGGGCTTTTGATTTCCGTAAGCGTTTTTGGGAAGGTTAAAAAGGATAAAATTACTTACAGAAACACGGCAAAAGCCAATGATCTACTGTGTGTTACGGGCGATCTGGGCGGCGCTTACCTGGGTTTACAGCTGCTTGAAAGGGAAAAACAGGTTTTCCTTGCCAATCCTGATATGCAGCCGGAACTGGAAGGAAAAGATTACGTAATCCAGCGCCAGCTTCGGCCGGAGGCACGTATGGACGTCATATACGAACTTGCAGAAGCAGGCGTGCTGCCCACTTCCATGATCGATGTGTCGGATGGATTGGCTTCCGATCTGTTGCATTTGTGTGCCCAATCGGGCGTAGGCGCGGTGGTTTTTGAAGAAAGAATTCCAATTGACGAGCAAACTTACCTGGCTGCCTCAGAACTGAACATTGGCCCGATCACGGCGGCCATGAACGGCGGTGAGGATTATGAACTGCTTTTCACGGTTTCACAGGCATCTTATGATTTGATTAAAAACAATCCTAAAATCAGCTTTATAGGCTACATGACGGGAGATAAGGAAGAAATAGTGCTCCATACCAAAGGAGATAGCTGGGTGCCGATCACAGCGCAGGGTTGGAGCTGAAAAACGATTCGCATTCACTTAGAAAAGCATAGCCATTGGTTATGCTTTTTTTGTTGCGCAACCTTCGGATGGCTTTGCTCGTATTCACGACAATCCAATTCATCTCTAACAATAAAAAATTGAACCCATGAAATTATTTCAATTCACCCGCATGCTCTTTATCCTGGGCCTGATCATGTCCGTCGCCATATCCTGCTCGGATGACGACCCGGAAACAGATCCTACGCCTGTCGCCAATGACATTCAGCTCAAAGACAACGCCACATTAGGAAGGATTTTGACCGATAAGGACGGCAAAACGCTCTATTTCTTTTCTAAAGACGCCAACGGAAACTCCAACTGCTCAGGCAACTGCGAGTCGAACTGGCCTGTTTTCGCTGTAAGCGATCTTTCCAAGCTTAAAATCGACGGCGACCTTGCGGTCGGTGATTTTGCCAACATTACCCGTGCTGACGGCAAACCTCAAACCACTTATAAAGGATGGCCGCTGTATTATTTCGCAAATGATGCAGCTGCGGGTGAAACGAAAGGTGAGAATGTAGGTGGAATCTGGTTTGTCGCCAAGACGGATTACACGATTATGCTGGCCAATGCGCAGCTTGTGGGCAATGACGGGAAATCCTACAAACCTGATTTGACGGAAGGAACGGGAGAAACGCAGTTTTTTGTAGACGGCATGGGCAGAACATTGTATGCATTCGCGCGCGATTCGTCTGGCATTAACAATTGGACAACCAATGATCCGCAAAAAGACGGGACATGGCCAATATACGAAGTGAGCGAAGTGAAAGGACTTCCTTCCAATCTCGACAAAACAACGTTCGCGACCATTGATGTTTTTGGCAAAAAACAACTTACCTATAAAGGCTGGCCGCTATACTATTTCGGGCCGGATGAGATGAAAAGAGGCATGACCAAGGGCGTAAGCGTTCCAAGACCTGGCGTATGGCCGATCGTAAACAAGGATTCACCAAATGCACCTAAATAAATTTTAGCTTATTACGAGAATTAGAAAGTGGCGGCCATCTAGCTCGTCACTTTTTATATTTGCCCCAATCGGTAACCAGTTTTTCAAATAATTGCTGCAAGAAAAGCGTCCGTTTTCCGGCTTCTCCGCTTCCGACCGGCAAGTCGCCGATTTGTACAACCGGCATAACCCACTTTGTTGTGCTGGTTGTGAAAACCTCGTCAGCCATAATCACTTCTTTATACATTACCGGCCTAATTTCCACGTCAAAGTGTGGCTTAGCAAGCTCCATTACGACTTTTCTGGTAATGCCTTTGAGAATGTTGCGGTCCGAAGTAATGAGTTTATCGCCTTGAAAAATGAAAATATTGCTTCTGGTCAGCTCGCTTACTTCCCCTTCTTTGTGAAAAAGTAAATCCGCAGCTTGCTGGCGACGCAGTTCATCGGCCATTAAAACCATGTGCACGTAATTCGTTGTTTTGACTTCCGGCAAGTCGCGTACATAGTCGTAAGGCAGGACCTTAATGCCTTTCAAACGTCCGGCGGGATTGTCCTGCGGCAATGATTCCGTCCTGATCAAAAAATTGGGCTGCACAACATTTACGCTGTCAGATGCATAACCACCCGTCAAAACAAAGCGAAAAGCCACTTCCTGCTCGCCCGACATTGCGTGTAAATCGGCTAGGACTTTCTCCGTTTCCTGCTGCGAAACGGGCAATGTTAGCTTTAACAAACGCGCCGAATTTTCAAACCGCTGCCAGTAATCATCCCAGCGGAACGGCACGCCATTATAAGTCCTGAAATAGTCAAAAAGGCCAAAACCGCGGAGTAAGCCAAGGTCATTGGTCTTGAAAACCGGGCTGTCAATAGGAAGGATTTCTCCGTTGAAATATTGGTGAAAAGGCATGCGGGGTGAATTAATATATGATGGGCGGAATCTCAAAGTTATTAATTTTCCCTACTTTGCATACATATCTGATCAAATCACGACGTTACTATTTTACCCGTCAGATTTATCTGAACGGACTTTTTTTACTCTGCGAATGATTAAACCCGAACAATTACTGCAGACGCTGCAAATTGAGTTTGAAAAACAATCCTACGGCGCTCATCCCGCTGAGCTTTATGAGCCGATCCGCTACATTATGTCGCTCGGCGGCAAGCGTTTCCGCCCTTTGCTGACATTACTTGCCGCTTCAATATATTCTGATCAATGGGATAATGCTGTGAAACCGGCTATGGCCGTGGAGGTTTTTCACAATTTCACATTGATGCACGACGATATTATGGACCAGGCGCCGCTGCGAAGGGGAAAGCCAACGGTTCACGAAAAATGGAATGCGAACACGGCGATTTTGTCCGGGGATGTGATGTTAATAAAGGCCTATGATCTGCTGCTGGACATTCCTGCCGAAAAGCTGCGCCGTGTTTTGGAAAGATTCAATAAAACGGCTGCCGAAGTTTGTGAAGGGCAACAGCTGGATATGAATTTTGAAACCCGCTGGGACGTTACCGAAGAAGAATATCTGGGCATGATCCGTCTGAAAACTTCGGTTTTGCTGGGTTTTGCATTGGAACTGGGCGGGATTATCGGCGGTGCTGATGAAGAATCCATTCAGTTGCTTTATTCGGCAGGGGAAAATATGGGGATTGGTTTTCAATTAAAAGACGATCTCCTGGATGTTTATGGCGATCCTGATAAATTTGGAAAGCAGGTAGGCGGTGATATTATTTCAAACAAAAAGACATTCCTGCTTATTGAAGCATTGTCCAAAGCAGATCAGGAATCAAAAGCCGAACTTGATAAATGGATCGGTCTGGCCGATTTCGATAAGCAGGAAAAAGTGGCGGGCGTTACAGCCATTTACGAAAAGCTGGGCATCCGTGCATTCACCGAACAAAAAATCCAGGAATATTTTACCAAAGGGCTTTCCAGCCTGCACGCACTTAAAATTGATGAAGCAAGAAAGCAACCATTGCTGCAATTTGCCGAGCAACTGGTTGAGCGCGAAAAGTAACAGTCATTCAAACATTCAACACCGAACATGTCCATAACCCTCATACTCGTCATTATTACATCCGGAATCAGTTATTATGCATTAAACAATTACAGTTTAATGGACAAACTGATCCTTAACCCCTATAAAGTCACGCAGCGCAACGAATATTACCGTTTCGTAACATCCGGTTTTGTTCATGCGGATTTTGGGCATTTGATCTTTAATATGCTCAGTTTGTGGTTTGTAGGAGAAGGAATTGAAAGGCTTTTTGCTATGCTTTTTGGGCCGAGCGGCACCATTTATTTCCTGTTCCTTTACATTGTCGGCATCATTGTTTCAGACATTCCGACATTCCTGAAACACCGGAATAATTCCAAATACAATTCGCTGGGTGCGTCCGGTGGTGTTTCAGCCGTGCTTTTTGCCGCAATCCTTTATTCGCCTTTGATGCAGGTTTGTTTGTATTTCTTTATCTGTATGCCCGGATTTATTTTTGGATTGCTCTTTTTGGGATATTCATTTTACGAATCCAAGAGAGGAACGAGTTATGTGAACCACAGCGCGCACATGGTCGGCGCGATTTTCGGATTTGTGTTTATGGCCGTAGTTTATCCCAGCGCAGTTCCTGGATTTTTACAGCAGATTTTAAGCTGGCGATTATTTTAATTCCGAGCTGGCGTTTATTTTAATTCCGCCAGCACGGTTACGCTTCCCACAGTTTTATCTTGCAGATTAACCTTTACTTCCGCATCCAGCGGCAGGTAAATGTCCACGCGTGAGCCAAACTTGATAAAGCCCATTTCCGTGCTCTGCTCCACCTGGTCGCCTTCCTTCACATACCAGCGTATACGACGCGCTGCTGCACCTGCAATCTGACGGAAAAGGATTTCGATGCCTTCAATGGTCTTGATAACAACGGTTGTGCGCTCGTTATCTGTGCTGGATTTAGGGTGCCACGCAACAAGATATAATCCCGGATGATATTTAAAATACTGGATGACCCCGCTGATCGGGTTCCAGTTGATATGCACATTAAGTGGAGACATGAAAATGCTGATTTGTCTCCTTGGCCCTTTAAAATACTCACTTTCAACAACTTCTTCAATTACCACAATTTTTCCATCGCAGGGCGCGACGATCTGTCTGTCACTTTTATACACCACACGCTTTGGAACGCGGAAAAACTGAACTACGAGAAAGAATACGATCACACTGCCAATCAACACCAATCTTGGAATCCAATAACCGTCAGGCAGCAGATAATATATGCCTAAGTTTATCAGTATCAATATAATGGCTGTAATGGCCATGATGGTGTAACCTTCTTTGTGCAGTCTCATGCAGGGTTATGTTTCGTTAATGACTTGCTGTAAAATACAAATATCGTATAAATACTGATTTCCTTTCCATCAAAAGCCCTGCCAATCCATTCAGAAAGGCAGGGCTTTACAATTTATTAATGCTTTATGAATGATTATTCGATCACTACGCAATCTCCGTTCTTCACTTCCTGCTCCACTTTTTTGAATTTCACATCACGCAAAATCCGGCCATCGCGATACTGGACTGATACTTTCTGGTTCCTATCGGCGATTTTAATGGTGCGAACAGGCTGTGCCTTTGTGGTTGACTCCATATTACGGGCATACTCGTTTGGGCCGCCGTCCATGTCCAGGTCAAAATCCTCCTCACGGTTGGTATGCAACTCAGGCGCTGGCGCAGGGCGACGCACGGTTTGCTGCACTGCAGTAGCCGGAACCGCCTCTTCCTGAGGAATATCCGCCTTCATCAGGAAGGAGATCATATCAAAGTTAACCTTGCTCAGGAAGCGCTTGAAAAGCTCAACCGACTCAAATTTATAAATCAATAAAGGATCCTTTTGCTCAAACACCGCATTCTGAACGGATTGTTTCAAATCATCCATCTCACGCAAATGCTCTTTCCACTCCTGGTCGATCAGTGATAGCACAATGGCTTTCTCCATTTCAGTCGTGATTTCCCTTCCCTCGTTTTCGATAGCCTTTTTCAAGCCCACTACAACGCCCGTCTGACGAATTCCGTCGCTGAACGGGATCATGATTTCAGAGATAGTCGCACCGCGTTCTGCGTAAATAGAGCTCAAAACTGGTAACGCTTTCGCTGCTATCGAGGCATTCTTTTCTTGATATTGCTTCTCAGCTGCTTCATAAAGCTTTTGTGAACGGTCCGCTGGCCTCATTGAACCATATTCCGACTCGCTGTAAGGAAGTTCCATTCCTAATGTTGTGATCACAGCCAGTTCAAGTTCTGCATAAGAAGTTGCAGAGCCAACCAACTCGTCACATACATCATATAATGTATTCGCAATGTCAACAGCCAGACGTTCTCCAAACAATGCATTGCGGCGACGTGTATAAATGGCGTCACGCTGATAGTTCATTACGTCATCATATTCCAAAAGACGCTTCCGCATACCAAAGTTGTTTTCCTCAACCTTTTTCTGCGCGCGTTCGATGGATTTGGTAATCATTCCGCTCTGGATCACTTCGCCTTCTTCCAATCCCATCCGGTCCATCACCTTCGCCATCCGGTCGGAACCGAAGAGACGCATGAGGTTATCTTCAAGCGAGACAAAGAATTGAGAAGATCCCGGGTCACCCTGGCGACCGGAACGACCACGCAACTGCCTGTCTACACGACGGCTTTCGTGACGTTCTGTACCAATGATCGCAAGTCCGCCCGCTTTTTTCGATTCCGGCGTAAGCTTAATGTCCGTTCCACGACCAGCCATGTTGGTTGCAATCGTTACAGTTCCCGGCTTACCGGCTTCTGTCACCACTTCTGCTTCACGCTGGTGTTGCTTGGCATTCAAAACCTGGTGCTGAATTTTTCTCAATGTAAGCATCCGGCTGATGATCTCAGAGTTTTCAACCGAAGTTGTACCTACTAAGACTGGCCGCCCGGCTTCCACAAGCTCTACAATTTCATCCGTTACCGCATTGTATTTTTCACGAACCGAACGATACACTTTATCTTCATGGTCTTTCCGAACCGCATTAACATTGGTAGGAATCGACACCACATCCAGTTTGTAGATTTCCCAGAATTCACCTGCTTCCGTCTCCGCCGTTCCGGTCATACCGGCCAGCTTGTGATACATCCGGAAGTAATTTTGAAGGGTAACTGTCGCGTAAGTCTGAGTCGCATCTTCAACGCGCACATTCTCTTTTGCTTCAATCGCCTGGTGCAAACCGTCGGAATAACGGCGGCCATCCATGATACGGCCAGTCTGCTCATCGACGATCTTAACCTTTCCGTCCATGATCACGTATTCCACGTCTTTTTCGAAAAGCGTAAACGCTTTCAAGAGCTGGTTAACTGTGTGGATACGTGCTGTTTTTACAGAATAATCGCGGATTAATGCTTCTTTCCTGATAATGCGTTCCTGCTCATTCAATGATGCGTCTTTTTCAATTGCATCAAGATCCACCGCAATGTCGGGCAGAATAAAGAAGTTAGTCTCTTCCGACTCACCTGTCAGGAAGTCAATTCCTTTTTCTGTTAGTTCGATGCTGTTATGACGCTCGTCAATTGTGAAATAAAGCGGTTCATCCGCTTGTGGCATCAGCTTTTGATTTTCAGCAAGATAAATCGATTCCGATTCCTGCATGAGCGCCTTAATACCCGATTCACTCAGGTATTTGATCAAAGGCTTGTATTTCGGCATTCCGCGATGTGCGCGGAACAAGGATAATGCTCCTTCTTTTTTATCGCCGGCTGCAATTTTCTTTCTGGCGTCGGTAAGGAAATCCATCGCCAGCTTTTTCTGTGCTTCAACGATCCGCGAAACGCGTGGTTTCAATTCCAGATATTCCTGCTCATCACCTCTTGGGACCGGGCCGCTGATGATCAATGGCGTACGCGCATCATCGATCAAAACGGAGTCAACCTCATCGACCATCGCGAAATGGTGCTTGCGCTGAACGAGCTCTTCGGGCGTACGTGACATGTTGTCACGCAGATAGTCAAAACCGAACTCGTTATTTGTTCCGTAAGTCAATGACGCTTTATATGCATTTCTGCGGGCAATGGTGTTGGGCTGGTGGCGGTCTATGCAATCGACGCTCATGCCGTGGAATTCGAAAAGAGGTGCATTCCATTCCGCATCACGTTTTGCCAGGTAATCGTTCACGGTTACAATGTGAACGCCGTTTCCTGCCAATGCATTAAGGAATGCGGGAAGCGTTGCAACAAGCGTTTTACCTTCCCCTGTCGCCATTTCAGAGATTTTCCCCTGGTGCAAAACCACACCCCCGATCAGCTGCACATCATAATGCAGCATGTTCCATTTAATAGGCTGGCCAATTACATCCCAGGTTGTATTCCAGTAAGCTTTGTCACCTTCAATGGTAACGTGTGACTTTTTGGTTGCCACTTCCCTGTCGAAGAAAGAAGCCGTCACTTCCAGCTTTTCATTTTCCTTGAAGCGGCGCGCCGTTTCCTTTACAATGGCAAAGGCTTTTGGCAAAATATCCAGAAGAATCTTTTCCAGCTCTTTATTACGATCCAGATCAAGCGCATCAATTTTCTTAAAAATCGCTTCTTTGCTATCGACATTAGGCTCATCAGCAGCTTGTTGTCTTAAAGCAGCAATCTGATCATCAATGGATTTCAGGTTGTCGGCAATATGTTGTTTCAGACCTTCGGATTTTGCCCGCAGGTCATCATTGGTTAAAGAAGCCAGGAGTGCGTATTCGGCATTGACTTTATCAACGTAGGGAGTCAATTCTTTTAAATCCCGTTCTGATTTTGTGCCGAACAGCTTTGAAAATATTTTAAACATGATTTTAGTATATGTTTTTAACCGATCATTTACAGAAAAATAATTGAGCCTGCCCGTTAATCGTGCCAGATTGTCAGCAAAGCTATCATTTTCAAACTCAAAGGTAATTCATTGCAAATAGTATTGTATATGAATCAGAAGAATCCTAATGTAACTCTAATGTTTTTTTACCGTTTGCTCAAACCAATAAGGCACCCATACTCAGGCAAGAGAACCGTTTGTACCAATTATTTTCAACTACTATGTAATACACAGTACCTTTGAATCATCAAAGAAAAAATAAACAACGACAGCCATGAACAACAACAGATTATTTCGCAATACAAGCAGCAAAATTATAGGTGGTGTAGCATCCGGAATAGCGGATTATCTGGATATAGATGTAACGATCGTGCGTGTACTTTTCGTTTTGGGCGTTTTCATTCCGGTAACATTTCCTATCATCCTGTTTTACATTATCCTTTGGATCGTGATGCCGGACAGCGCTAAAAGGCCCAAAACGCACGAAGAACATCGGATTTATTCTTAAAATATCAAAGGTTCCATCAGTAAGACTTGGTAATTGCAAACCACCGGAAAACAAATTCCGGTGGTTTGTTGTTTTATGATTAATTGCTATTTTTACCAATGGTATGCAGGCATACTATTCTCCAGTGCCTGTGTTACGCTCCAAACTAAAAATCAGACATATATGAATGCATACATAGTTGCCGGTTACCGTAGCGCCGTCGGAAAAGCTTCCCGGGGAGGCTTCCGTTTTACCCGTCCCGACGACCTGGGAGCAACTGTCATTAAATATCTGCTTGAAAAAATCCCTAACCTCGATCCTGCCCGCGTAGACGACGTGATTGTTGGCAATGCGGTGCCAGAAGCTGAGCAGGGCATGCAAATGGGTCGTTATGTGGCTTTGCTCGCATTACCAAAAAACGTTTCGGGCATTACGATCAACCGTTATTGCGGCAGCGGCGTGGAAGCCATTGCCATGGCGTCAGCGAAAATTCATGCCGGAATGGCGGATTGCATCATTGCCGGCGGAACAGAATCCATGTCACTCGTTCCTACAATGGGATGGAAAACAGCATTGAACTATGAAATTGCGCATACAAATCCAGACTATTATTTAAGCATGGGCCTGACCGCCGAACAGGTTGCAAAAGATTACAATATTAGCCGCGAGAAGCAGGATGAATTCGCTTTCAGCTCACACCAGAAAGCATTGAGAGCGCAGAAAGAGGGCTGGTTTGCGGATGGAATTGTGCCTGTAACTGTTACAGAAACCTATTTTGACGCGGCTTCCGGCAAAAAGAAAACGAAAGAAATTGTTGTAAAACAAGATGAAGGACCACGAGCGGATACAACATTAGAAGCACTCAATAAACTCAAACCCGTTTTTGCAGCCGGAGGAACCGTAACCGCAGGAAATTCATCCCAAACTTCCGACGGAGCAGCATTTGTCATGGTCATGTCGGAGAAAATGGTGGAGGAGCTGAATTTGAAGCCCATTGCTAAAATGCTTTCCTATGCAACTGCCGGCGTGGACCCCCGCATAATGGGCATCGGACCAGTGGCTGCTATCCCTATTGCATTGAAACAAGCGGGATTAAAATTGAATGACATTGAACAAATAGAACTGAATGAGGCATTTGCAGCACAATCGCTGGCAGTGATCCAGGAACTGGACATTAATCCGGAAATTGTGAATCCCAATGGTGGTGCTATCGCTTTGGGACACGCATTGGGATCAACCGGTGCGCGGCTTTCTGTTCAGTTATTCAATGAAATGGAACGCAGAAATCAAAAATACGGCATGGTGACAGCCTGTGTTGGTGGCGGGCAGGGCGTTGCTGGAATTTTTGAAAGGTTAAATTAAACCGTTCGGTAATTGCATAACTTATTTTACGGTCTCCGTTGAAGAATGAACCATCTTCGGCGGAGATTCTTTATTTTTGCCCCAAAACATACACACCTCTGCATGGATGTATCCATTATCATTATCAATTATCGGACGCCTCAGCTCATAATCAATTGTTTAGACTCTATTCATAAGTTTACTTCAGGCATTTCTTTTGAGATTATTGTTGTTGATAATGATCCGGAAAATGGTGGTGGCGAATTAGTAAAAAGGGCATATCCGGAGATTACATGGATTAACGCGCCTTCTAACGACGGTTTTGGGATTGCTAATAACAGGGGAATGGCCGTAGCAAAAGGAAAATATTTCCTGCTGCTGAATGCGGATACATTAATTACCGATAATGTCATTCACCGCTGCTTCGAACGCCTGAATGTGCGAACCGACATTATCGCATGCGGCGCACTACAATATTACGCCGATGGCACGCCAATGCCTTTTTACCAAAGTTTTAACGACTTCCGCCGCACATTTTTCATCCTTCCGATCAGTAATACCGTAGATAGGGTTGTGAAAAAGCTTTATCCCGATCCCCAACATGCCGATCCTGACCAGTATGACTGGCTTGTGGGCGCTTTCATTTGTCTTCGCAGGGAAGGATTTGAGAAAACCGGCGGGTTCAGTGATGATTTCTTTATGTATGGCGAAGATGTGGAATGGTCGGGGCGGCTCGGAAAGCTGGGGAAACTTTGCTATTTCAAAGACTGCAAGTTTATTCACCTGGAAAACAATAATCCTTTCCGACGGACGAATATTTCCTGGATCAACCGTTTCAGCACGCAAATGCAGATTTCCAACTTCCTTTGGGTGAGAAAACAATACGGAATGTTCCAGTATTTGCTGCTCATTGCGCATTACATTTTCATGATCCCCGTTATTTACGGCTGGAAAATGGCTTTTAACCTAAAAAAAGACGGAAACCCATTCACAGAACTGCGCACGCAGCATATATATGTGCGCAAGACGCGGGTAATCCTGAAATATTTCTGGCGAACACTCCTATTGAAAAAAGGGCTCTACAAGATAAAGCCCGAAGAAAATATTGATCTGCTAACAGCTGTACATGAACAACGTTAAGAAAAAGATCCTCTTCTTTACTCCTTATGCTACGCGGACAGGGTCAGAAATGATGCTGCTTTATATCGTGAACAAAATTGACCGAAGCCGCTTTGATATCGGCATTGTCAGTTTTGCAAATGGTGAATTATTGAAAGAGTTCCCCTCGGACATTCCCGTTTTTATAGCGCCTAAAACTTTCAATATGGTGGAAAAGATCTCTTTTCACCTCGGGATTCATCCTACATTAAAATATCTCAGAAAACTGGCAAAGGATTTCAAGGCTGATTTTTGGTACGTAAATACAACGATGATGCCCGAAACGATTGTGGTTGCCAAGGAATTTTCCATTCCGGTGGTCACACATTTTCACGAAATGCCGTTGACATACACCTATTTAAGTTCACCGGATTTCAAAAGCATTATCGATTATTCGAGCCTGCTTATTGGCTGCTCGCAAACAACCTGTGAGCCGATCAAAGATGCCGGTGGAAAAAATGTGGAGCTGCTTTATTCCTTTATCGATCACATGCTCGTAAAAAAAGACGAAAAGCGCACCGCCGAGTTGAAACGTGCATTAGGCATTCCGGCCGATGATTTTGTATGGATCCTGTCAGGAATGACCTCGGAAAGAAAAGGTTTTGATATGTTACCCGATCTTGCACAAGAACTTAACGATCCGCGCGTTCACCTGATATGGGTGGGAGCAAGCATTGATGACGGGCTCGTTTATTACACAGAACAACGTTGCAGGAATTCGAAATCGGCGACGAAAATTCACCTTGTCGGAAAGCAGAAAGAAGATTATTATAATTACCTTAACATGGGAAATGGGTTTTTACTCACGTCCCGGCAGGACCCGTTTCCTTTGGTGATGATTGAAGCTGCGCTGCTCGGTAAGCCTATTGTTTCATTCCCTTCTGGTGGTGTTTCGGAATTTGTAAAAGAGGGCATGGGCATTGTTACTCAGGATATTAGTATCAAACAAATGGTAAAAGGAATCCGCTCGGTAATGAGTGGGGAAACGGCAACCAGCAGTGAAAAAAGCATTGAAGTAGCCAGTCAGTTCAACGTGGACAATGGTTATAGAAACTGGATCGAATTAATAGATAAAAATTATTAGCATGCACCATTCTACGTACGGGTCTAAATTGCTCACGAAGCTATTCTTTGTGGTTTTGGCTTGGACTATCTCTTTTCAAACGCTCCATGCCCAGACCAGTCCCGGAACGACCGAGGCGGACAACCAGCGCTATCTGGCACTGATGCTACTCAATGTGTTGGATAAAGACGAAAAGGGCCCTGAGCTGGATCTGATCAGATCGGCACATGCGTACGGATTGAATGCGGTTTATCTTACCATTCCCTGGGATAAGATCTATTATACCTCACCGACAGACAAGCCGCTTTGGGACAAATTCGACCAGCAAATCAAAACAGCCACGGATTTGGGAATGAAAGTGGCGTTGCGCATTCACCTGGGCAGGCATAGCACGCGGATCAAGGGCTTTTGGGAACCTTCGGACAGCCACATGAGCTCCACGGGCAAGCCGGTGATCAGTGGATATCAGGATACTTCATTTGGATTTGATAATGATGCGATCTCGGCAAAAGCACAAGCATTCGTTAAGGAAACGGTTACGCGATATAAATATCTTCAGACCAACAAACAGCTGTTATTCGTTTCCATAACCACCACCGGAACGCAGGAAGGCGAATATCCGGGCAGTCTGATCGAAAATGGCAAGGAAAGCCCTGCGGTGTACGATTATTCCAGGTCCATGATAACCGGGTTCAGGGAGTTTTTGATATCACATTATAAAAAACTCCAGCGCCTCAATTATTTATGGGGGATCAATCACAAGAATTTCGAAGAGGTGTTACCGCCTGCAACGCCCTGGGAACCGTCGGAATCCTTCCGTCAGCGTGCTGGTAAGGACTGGTACATTTACCGTCACCTTGTATTGAAGCGTTTTACAGAGCAAATGATCACGGCTGTCAAGTCTGTTGATCCGAACGTCAAATTTGTATCTGACTATGGCTCTGTTTTTGACAGAATTTCCAGTGTACGTGGAACGCTGGGTTTCAGGAGTTTAAATGAAAAATCTAATGGTATCAAAATCAATGATGACCTTGCCACGCACGATCACAGATGGTCCGTCGATATTATTAAAAGTACAGCTCCTGCCAACTTTATAATTGCTAATGAGCTGTTTATCAACACCGTATTTGATAACAATGCTCATTTAAGGCAGATCAACGAGAATTTCGCTCACGGCGCAAATGTGGTTGCCGTTGTCGCATCCGTTCAGAGCACAATGTCAAGGGCCGAGCCTTTTCTACGGCAGGCCGCTCAGACCTGGCTTAACCAGCCAATGAAACCCATTGTTTATACCGATTCCGTGAGTTATAGGCTTTCGGCAGCTGTGGAAAAAAGCGGGCCGATGAATGTTGTTTACGACGAATGGAGAAAACGTGCTTACGCCGATCCGAATAACCCAAAACCGGTTTATATTGGCTTGAATGAAGACATTCTTGCTCCTGAATATTGGGACGATGCATCTAATTACCCACCGTATGTGTTCAAGCCGGTGCCGATGCAGATCATTGCGGTTAACAAAGATTTCGCTTACAAGCTGCCTATTGATACTTTTTCCGATGTGGACGGAACGGTTGTGAGAATGGAGGTCGGCACTTTGCCATCCTGGCTGAAATTTGAAAACGGCCAGCTGAGAGGACGGCCCGCAACACTTGGGGATTACCGCATTCAGGTAAAAGGAATTGATGATGAAGGCGGTGTCACGGAAGCATTCCTGACTGTTCGTGTGGACACGCGTGAAAATGCCAACAAGCCACCAACGGTAGATGCCAGTTTTTCAAATCAGACTATTGCTGTAAAAGAGCCATTTTCACTGCCTATCAACGATGGCGCATTTGAGGATGCAGATGGTGAAGTGACCAAAATCGAAGCAAGCGAGCTTCCAAGCTGGCTTAAATTTACAAATGGTGTCCTGACCGGAACGCCGCCTAGCTTGGGTGAATTTCGCATTAGTTTGAAAGCATATGACGATCTGAATGCCTTTGTGGAAACGTATTTCACGATTAAAGTCGTCGAAAAGCAGTTCCTTAATGCACCGCCTTATGCAGCTGGTTCATTACCAGTCAAGTATGGCCAGTTAAACATGCCGTTTAACTACATTTTACCAACAGAAATCTTTGGTGATCCCGATGGGTATATTTCTTCCATAACATTACAAAACCGCCCATCCTGGCTCAACTTCGCACTCAATACATTTTCCGGAACGCCAACAGAGGAGGGAGAATACAGGCTCATTATCAGGGCTTACGATAATGCAGGAGCATATGTGGAAGTGCCGTTTATACTGATCGTTGAAATTCCCAAGTTCCGTTTCGAACTGGTGCAAGGCGGAAGCAAAGTGGATCAGCGTGTCATCAGGAAACTCACGGGCGATGACGTCCTCGCGCACAGCGATTTACCATCCTCCCTGAATATTTACGCACACGGAAATTTTGACTACGACAAAGTTGATTTCAGTTTAACAGGTCCGTATAACAGGAAATCACAAACGAAAACTTTCCCATTTGCGCTTTACGAGAATGCCAGCGGATTTGCACCTTATATCGGCCGGTACACCCTCACCGTCACTGCAACGAAAGAGGATTCGGCGATTGTCACAAACTCGATCCAGTTCAGCATTTCCTACGGCGATTCTATCAACATTACAAAAGACCTGGAAGACTGGCGTTTTTTCCCGAATCCGGTGGAAAGCGTTTTTAATGTGAAGCTCCCGGCCGGTTTGGACGCTAATGACATTTCCTACGAGCTGATTACAGTTTCAGGGAAAAAGATTGATTTCCCAAAGGAATTTGTCACTGTTTCCGATGACCTGGCCAACATTGATCTTTCCAGATTATACATTTCTTCGGGCATTTATGTTGTCCGTCTGCACAGCAACGGCACGGTCTTAAAACAGTTTAAAATCTTCAAAAAGTAAGGCTTCAAATCACCATTTTTCTCCTTTGGTTTTTGCGAAAGGTATGCTTGCATAATACTGCGAATGATTTATATTTGCAATACAAGAAGTAGTATGCAAGCATACCTTAATTCAAGCCTTAACCATCAATAAAAGTTAAAGAATATGGCCGTTGCAGAAGCGAATAAGACGTCTATTAAGGGAGGTGAATTTTTGATTAAAGAAACCTTATCGTCCCAAATTTTTATTCCTGAGGAGTTTACGGAAGAGCAGCGTATGATTGCAGACACTTGCAGGGAGTTTCTCGGCAAGGAAATATGGCCCATCCTGGACGAAATTGATCATGCAAAAAGTCCCGAGCTGATTTCTGGATTGATGGACAAAGCGGGTGAGCTGGGCTTGCTGGGAACGGCCGTTCCGGAGGAATATGGCGGTTTTGGCATGAACTTCAACACTTCCATGCTCGTTGCGGAGGCCACCGGCGCAGGGAATTCATTCTCCGTCGCACTTTCGGCGCACACGGGCATCGGCACATTGCCGATCCTTTACTACGGAAATGAAGCACAAAAAAGCAAATATCTTCCCAAGCTCGCGACGGGTGAATGGAAAGCTGCATACTGTTTAACAGAGCCGGATTCGGGCTCGGATGCCAACTCTGGTAAAACCAAAGCAATACTCACCTCCGACGGTCAACATTATGCCATTACCGGCCAGAAAATGTGGATTACCAACGGCGGTTTTGCAGATGTGTTTATTGTTTTTGCCAAAATTGAAGAAAACGGACAAACTGATAAAAACCTGAGTGCCTTCATCATTGAAAAGTCATCCGGCGGCATTACAATGAATGCACCGGAACATAAAATGGGGATTAAGGGCTCGGATACGCGGCAGATCTTCTTTAATGATTGCCTGGTTCCCGTCGAAAACATGCTTTCAGAACGCGGAAACGGCTTTAAGATCGCAGTTAACATTCTTAATATCGGGCGGATCAAATTGGCTGCGGCAGCATTAGGCGGTGCCAAAAGAGTAGCGCAACAGGCCATTGCATATGCCAATGAAAGAAAACAATTCGGCACGGCTATCTCCCAATTCGGCGCGATTAAGCATAAGCTGGCCGAGATGGCTACGCAAATGTTTGCCTCCGAATCAGCTTCTTACCGCGTTGGCCAAAACATTGATGACCTGATTTCCACCTTTCAGGAAAAAGGAATGTCAGACGCGGAATCTAAACTGAAAGCATTGGAAGAATTAGCCATTGAATGTGCCATTATGAAAGTGCATGGCTCAGAAGTGCTTGATTTTGTGGTGGATGAAGGCGTTCAAATCTACGGCGGCATGGGCTTTTCCGCAGATGCGCCTATGGACCGGGCTTACCGCGACAGCCGTATTAACCGGATTTTTGAGGGAACGAATGAGATCAACAGGCTCCTCGTTGTGGATATGCTCCTGAAACGCGCCATGAAAGGCCAGATCGATCTGATGGGGCCCGCGATGGCGGTTGGAAAAGAAATTATGTCCATTCCTGATTTCAGCATGAGCGAAGACGAAACGCTCTTTGCAGCTGAGAAAAAGGTCATTCAAAATCTTAAAAAAGCAGCCTTAATGGTGGCGGGTGCGGCCGTTCAGAAATTCATGATGAAACTTTCCGAAGAGCAGGAAATTATCATGAACCTGGCCGACATGGTAATTGAAATTTATGCTGCTGAATCGGTGCTGCTACGCGTGGAAAAACGGATTGAGTTGCTTGGAGCCGATGCCAATAAGCTGCACCAGGATATGGCTACCATTTACTTACACCGCGCTGTTGAGAAGGTAAACAATGCCGGAAGAGCTGCCATCACAAGCTTTGCAGAAAGCGATGAGCTGCGGGTGATGCTGATGGGATTGAAACGGTTTACGAAAATTGAACCGGTTAACCTCAAAGATGCGCGCCGCAACGTTGCTGATGAACTGATTGCCAGGAATGATTATGTTTTTTGAAACAATATTTCGGGCGGAGAGCCGGGTTTAAAGCTCGATTACAATGCCTGCACAACTAAAAACCAAATGAATCATGGAAAGCCGGACCTTTGTAAGGTCTGGCTTTTTTGTTGTGATGAAAGGTTTTTTATTCTACCCCAAAATGCGCAAATTTGGGAAACCAATATCCTTTGTTTTCACGTTAGGTTAATGGTTGTTTGAATAAAATATCGCTAAATAATTTACGTTGGATTCTCTATTAGTTACTGAAAAACCACCTTTCATGACCCTGCATTCCCTGGATCTTCGTACAACGGGCCAATTTCCTGCATTACTCCTTGATTATCTCGATCAAAAACCTGCATTGGAATCGTTTTACAGTATTTATCCGACTTTGGAGAATGCAAAAGAGGCCATCATTAGCAAGCAGAATTTTGATATTGAAAAGCGTAAAACGCTGGTTGATGTTTTAGAAAAACAATACACAGGACTTCCTTATCTGCCCGATTTTTCGATCCTTTTAAAGGAAAATACATTCACTGTCACAACAGGTCACCAGCTTAATATTTTCACCGGCCCGCTTTACATTATTTATAAAATTGTAACGACGGTGAAGCTCACGAGAGCATTAAAAGAGGCTTATCCCGAATACAATTTCGTGCCCATTTACTGGATGGCCACGGAAGATCATGATTTTGAAGAAATTGCGACTTTTCATCTGTTTGGACAAACGCATAAATGGACCGGCGAGCACAAGGGAGCGGTCGGCCGCCTGAATCCGAAGGAGCTGGAAAGCATTTTAAAACAATTGCCGGATAAGCCCATGTTGTTTGCAAAAGCTTATCTCGAAAACACTACGCTGGCCGATGCAGTGCGATGTTATATGCACGAATTGTTTGGAAAACAGGGCCTGATCACGCTTGACGCAGATCACGCAGATTTAAAACGGCACTTCCTGCCCATTATTAAGGAAGAACTCACCGACTCAGTTTCCGAAAAACTGGTCACAGAAACCACCGGCAAACTCAATGCACTGGGTTATCACACGCCGCTTCACGCACGAGAAATCAATCTTTTTTACCTGGCCGACGGACTTCGCGAGCGCATTACGCGTGACGGCGACAATTTCCAGGTTTTGAATACAGACCTTACATTCACCAAGTCGGAAATCCTCGATCTGGCTTCTAAAAATCCCGAATTTTTCAGTCCGAATGTGGTTCTGAGACCATTATACGAAGAGGTAATCTTACCAAATCTTGCGTATATAGGCGGGCCGTCCGAAGTGCCTTACTGGATGCAGTTGAAAGGAGTTTTTGAGCATTTCAATGTGCCCTTTCCCATGTTAATGCCGCGTAATTTTGCATTGTATATCAATCATTTGCAAGGCAAAAAGGTCGAAAAATTGAAGATCAATTACAAGGATCTTTTTCTGGATGAAGTTGCGTTAAGGAAGACATTTGTTGAGCGGAATACTGAGCATATTTTAAGTCTGGAAGATCAGAAAAATGCGTTTAATGAGATTTTTGAGGCGATTTTAAATAAAGCAACCGCAGTGGACCAAACCATGCACGGAGCTGTTAAAGCCGAGCAAACGCGGTTACTGAATTCGCTGAAACATCTGGAAAAGCGCATTATTAAAGCCGAAGAGCGCAACCACGAGTCCGAGATTACGCAATTGATCAGCCTCAAAAACAAGCTGTTCCCGAACGGAATCGCCCAGGAACGATATGATAATCTGCTGAATTTCTACATTAATGATCCGCAATTTATCGAAAAGCTGTTCGATCTTTTCGATCCGCTGGATTTCAGATACAATGTGTTAGTCGAAGATAAATAACTGGCTTACAGACATTAATCTTTCAATTTCACATCACCAAATCGTGATACGACTGTTATCCGCGTTCCTGATCCGGTTCCTACTTTTCCTTGATATTGCTTTTGTTTATAAGCTTTATCATCCTTCGCCGGCTGCATGGAAAAATTCACATTAGAAGACGGATAACTGAAATTCCCATAAGTAACTGTCACATTGAACTGGTTTGCATCTGCCGGCAAGATAATCGACGAGTAAGATGCCTGAATGTCAATGTTTTCCGCTGAATTGGTGAGCTGATCAATCTTGAAATTACCTGAGTAGTTCAGCTTAATTTTTCCTGAACCGCGCATAGTTCCGATTTTCGCGCCCGAATAATCAATGTCGGCGTCCAGATTTGTCACATCACCAATGTTCAGCTCGCCGAACTTGTTGGTAATGAACACTTTTTTAGCCATATCCAGTTTCAGGTTTGAGTATTGGAATTCCAGCTTTCCGCCGTCCATTTTCCCAATTTTAGCGCTGCCATAACGCACATCGATCACGTTTTCAGCATTATCCAGAATGTTGGCTACGAAATGCCCATAGCGTGAATCCACCGTCAGCGGCGCGTGAAAGGAAGGAATGTCTGTGTCACCAAACTTGTTGCGCACGATCAGCGCATTTTCCTTTGGCATATACACCGTGTAATCGATCTGAATGAAGTTCTTGTCGCCTTTTTTATTGTTCCAGCCATTGTTTCCAAACTGGCTCCTGTCAATATGTGTCGTCAAGTTGATCTGGTTCTTGATCCGTTTTTCGTCGATTCTAACAGCGCCCAGATATTCCGAAGCGCGGCCGTCCGTAGGCGCATTCGCCGTTACAATGATCTCAACCTTAATCTCTTCCTTATTCCAAAGATTGATTTTGACCTGCCCAAACTGATTATCAACGACAAGCTGGTCATTATTTTTAACATCAAAAACCTTTACAATATTCCTTCGTTTTTCAATGAGCCCGTTCTGTTCCGGATCCGGGCTTACTGCCAGCAACAGCTGCGGCAGCATGAAAAACATGCTAAATAACAGGCGCGCTGTCGACTTCTTTATCGTCTCCATTTTTTACTTTATTAATGCGTTGCAAAATTTCTAATTGTTGGTTGAGCAGGTCAACCTGCCATTGTAAGTTCTGGACCATCGCTTCCAGTAATGCTTCCTGGTTGGGAGCATTCGATAAGTTGGAGCGCAGATTTTTATAACTCACTTCCAGACTTTCCAGATCCGCAGAGAAATCTTTATACACCTCCGGATTATTCCGCGCGAGTTTGATGATCTCCTCTCTTTTCTGGTCTATTGCAACATTGTAAGCATTGAATTCTTTGGCATAGGTAGGGACTTTGAGCGCCACTTTCGGGTCGCGGGTTATGCCGTATTCATTATTGAGGTAAACTAAAAAACCAATTCCAAGCGCCAGGAACACACCGGCCGCTATGCGCCAGTCAAAATAAGG
This sequence comes from Dyadobacter sp. CY327, assembly GCF_021390415.1. Taxonomy (NCBI): domain Bacteria; kingdom Pseudomonadati; phylum Bacteroidota; class Cytophagia; order Cytophagales; family Spirosomataceae; genus Dyadobacter; species Dyadobacter sp. CY327. Next base: position 369,080 of record NZ_JAJUXJ010000008.1, read on the forward strand.
GCTGTTCAGTCGCCTAATTTTTTTTTTGGATTGCTCCGGCAGAATCGGAATCTCGTTATGTAATTTGCTATCGATCTGGCTCCATAAAGAATCTTGCGGTAAGAAAGTATCAAATCCATCCCTGTTATCTCGCACAAACCGCTCCAATCGATCTTTTTTATCAGAAGAATTTTTCATAGGTTAATCAACTTGTCATGTGTAAATAATGTTCTCAAATCCTTATTAGTTTAGATGGAACTCAAACGATTAAGTTTAAAATTATTGCTGCAACTATTTCGAAAGCATTTCTGTGAGTTTTCTTTTAGCTCTCATATATTGCGTCCTGGACGTCGTTTCGCTGATCCCCAGCACCTCTCCTATTTCCTCGTGATCATATCCTTCAAATAGGTAAAGGCTCAAAACCACTCTGTAACCATCCGGCAGCTTCTGCACTGTGTTGCGCACCCGCTCCACTTCCAGGTTCGTCTCATGCTCATCCATCCCGAAATAACTTTCATTCCGGTCGATATTCTCCGCCGTCTCCTGCCATTCCTCAATTTCCACCCACTTCACTTTCCGGCTCCGCATGTGATTAATCGCCTTATTGACAACGATCTGCTTCAACCAGGCACCGAATGTCGACTGCTGCCGAAACTGGTGCAGGTTGGTAAATGCATCCACGAATGCTTCCTGTAAAGCGTCCTCTGCCTCCCCCAAATGATTCAATATCCGCATGCAGATGTTGAACATGGCTTTCGAATACAACTTATAAAGCTCGTATTGCGCTTTGCGCTCACCGAGTTTACAACGTTCCACCAGTTCGACGTGCCGGTCAGGGTAAAAATGTGTTTTCAAGCAGAATGGCTAATATATATTTGAACGTTCTGTATCAAGGACAGCAGATGCGCCTGCATGTTGCATCAACGGGAAAAAAATTTTCCGTAAACGTCGTTCGAACAATGTTTGATGAACCGTTGTTCTTAAAAAAGGATCGTATATGTTTGATTTTTGGTCATAATATACCCTAATTTGTTTACTGCAATCTACCAAATTTAGTCAATGAAAACGTTCAACATTCCTGATTTTTACCGGAGCAGGATCATTACGCCGATTAAGGAATTCCGCCGTAAAAATGACAAGCTGAAACGTGACTATGCACCTACATTGCTGGATTTTGGCCCGGTCCAATTTCTGATTGCGCGCCATTTTGGATTTTGCTACGGGGTTGAAAACGCCATTGACATTGCTTATAAGGCCATTGCTGAAAACCCGGATAAACGCATTTTCCTGCTCAGTGAAATGATCCATAACCCGGACGTAAACCGCGATCTGGTGGACCGGGGCGTGCGTTTTATCATGGATACCAAAGGCAATCCGCTCATTCCGTGGGAGGAACTGAATGCAGATGACATTGTGATCGTCCCTGCTTTCGGCACAACCGTCGAAAACCAGCAAAAACTGACCGAACTGGGCATTAACGCCTACGTTTATGATACAACCTGCCCGTTTGTAGAGAAAGTCTGGAACCGCGCCGCGCAGATCGGAGAGAAAAATTACACGATCATTGTCCACGGCAAGCCAAATCACGAAGAAACCCGCGCCACATTCTCGCATAGCAAGGAAAACGCGCCGACCGTTGTGGTTGAAAACATGGCGCAGGCCGAACGTCTTGCCGAATACATGAAAGGCACATTGCCTGCAGAGCAGTTTTTTCAGGATTTTAAAGGTCAGTATTCCAATGGCTTTGATCCGGAAAAAGATTTGCAGCGCATCGGCGTCGTGAACCAGACTACAATGCTGGCATCTGATACACAAGGCATTGCCGACTTTTTGAAAAATGTAATGATCAAACATTACAGCCTTCGTCCCGAACAGGTCGAGGATCGTTTTGCCAACACGCGCGACACATTATGCTATGCTACGAATGACAACCAGGACGCGACTTACGCCTTGCTCACGCATGAGGCTGATCTGGTGATCGTTGCCGGTGGTTATAACAGCTCCAACACGACGCATTTGGTCGAGCTCTGCGAGCAGAAATTCCCGACTTATTTTATTGAGTCAGTTAATAAAATTTTGGATAAACAGCTGATCCGCCATTTCAACCTGCATTCCAAAGAAGAAATGGTGACAGAAAACTATCTCCCGCAACATACGCCTGCCCGCATTATGCTTACGTGCGGTGCTTCCTGCCCGGATGCAGTCGTAGAAGGTATTTTGATGCGCTTACTTTCATTTTTCGAGGGCTCGAAAGACATTAATGAAGTGATGCAGCAATTTTAAATTGAACCGGAAAAACATTTAACTCACCGTTCGCTCAATTAAGTGGGCTAACCGGTTATGCTGAAATTATATTCGTAGGATGGCTCAAAACGGCCGTCCTTTTTTCGTTTCTTACGTGTGTTCTCACTTACGTTTACTCCCTTCGTGATTATGAAAAAGACTTCTGCTTTTGCGATCTTTTTATCCCTTTTTATTCCAATCCTTTTTAACAGTTGCTCTTCTCTTAATGAAATTCGCGTTGCCGGGACCAACTTTACAGATGAGATCAGCCAATCCCAAAATCTGATTTTTACATTCAACAAAGACATTGTCGCCGAAAGCGAGCTCAATGATTGGGATTCCACACAATATGTACAATTCGAACCGGCGGTGCGCGGCAAATTCAAATGGTCTGCGCCTAATGAGCTCGTTTTCTCGCCTGTTGCTGGATTTGGAGCCGCTACAAAATACACCGCCAAACTCACCGATCAGCTGACGGAGAAGGTTGATAAAGACAAAAAATTATCCGTTTCAAAAGAGCCGCTCGACTTCCATACGCCTTATCTTCAATTGGTTGAAACAGAAAGCTGGTGGGCACTTTCGCAGGAAAGCGGCAAGCAGGAAGCCAGATTAAGGTTGATTTTCAACTATCCGGTAAGCAGCCAGAATGTCGCTGAAAAACTGAAAGTATCGCTCGCAGATAAGTCTTTGGATTACAGAATATTGCCGGTAACGAACGAACATTCGGTTACGCTCGCCATCAGCGACGCTGGTAAGACAGACAACAACCCCATTCCTGTTAACATCGCCATTGAAAAGGGCCTGAAAGTCCAGAATACTTCTTATATAAGCCAGGAAACAATCAGCAAAAGCGCAAGCCTGCCTTCGCCGCTTCATCTCGAAATTGTGAACATTAAAACCGGTTTTGAAAACAATTCCGGATACGCCCGCATTATTACGACCCAGGAACTGGATAAGGAAAGCATTGCAAATGGCTTCAAGCTAAGCCCGGAAATTCAGGTTCAAACGGAACCGACAGAAAACGGCTTCATCATACGTGGTGAATTTAACGAGACAGAAACTTATAATTTACTGATTAATAAGACACTGAAAGGTGTTTTGGGCGCATTTCTGGGCGATGAAACATCCAAGGATCTGTTTTTCGGGAAAATGCCTGCGTCCATTGCTTTTGCGAACAAAAAAGCACTTTATATGACGCCTAAGGGCTCCAAAAACCTGGGCGTTCAGATCGTGAACATTCCCAAAGTGCAGGTGAAAGTTTCCAAATTATACGCCAATAACATCCTGAGTTACGTCCGTAACAACCGCTGGAACGAATACGGCTATTCGGGCGACGAATGGGTGGAAACCGGCGCCTTTAATTACAGCGACGACCGGGATAATGAGCTGAGTGACATCATTGTTGACAAAACCGTTGAAACCGAAAATCTGCCGAAAAGCAAAGGAATTTCAGCATTGAATGTGGCCCTGCCCGAAGATAATCAGCGCAAAGGCGTATATCTGGTTTCGGTCAATTCAAAAGATGAAGCCTATCTGGGTGCAACAAAGCTTGTTTCCATTTCCGACATTGGCTTGATCGCGAAACAGGGCAAAGACGAAATGTGGATTTTTGCCAATTCCATTAAAACAAATGAGCCGCTCGGCGATATAGAAATCACGCTCATCAGTTCAAATAATCAGACTGTCCACACCGCAAACACCGACGGCGACGGCATTTTGCACATTGAAAAACTCAGCGAAAAAGCGCCGGGATTCAAAATCGCCATGTTAACTGCGACTTTCAAGGAGGATTTTAACTATCTGATCTTAAAGGATACGCAAGTGGAAACCTCGCGATTTGAAGTGGAAGGTTTGCGGGATAATGCCTCTGGTTTACAAGCTTTTATTTACGGACAAAGAGACATTTATCGCCCGGGTGAAACCATGCATTTCAACACGGTTATCCGAACAAAAAAATGGGATAGCGCCAAAGAAATTCCCCTCAAACTACGCATGGTGACGCCTAATGGGCGTGAATATCGCACCTGGCGTAAAAATACAAATGCTCAGGGCGCCGTAGCAATTGAAGTGCCTGTTGATGCGGCCGGGCTTACCGGAACATATGTGCTGGAAGTTTACAATGGTAACGACATTCTGCTTGCCTCGCATGCTGTTAGCGTGGAAGAGTTCATGCCGGACCGGATCAAAGTGGATTTGAGCGGCGCAGCGAAGGAATATGTGTCGGGTAGCAATGTATCATTGACCGCAACTGCAACCAACTTATTTGGGCCACCAGCCAGCAACCGCACGTACCAGATGGACGCGCAGTTCAAAAGAAAAGGCTTTTCCGCGGCTGCTTTCCCCGAATTTGTGTTTGACATTCCAGGCGAAACAGCGTTTGAAAAACAGAGCCGCCAGGGTGTTACCAACGAGCAGGGACAAGCCACCGAAAGTTTCCCGATAGCCGCCGGCCTGAAAGACATTGGCGTGCTGGAAGGAAAAATATTCGTGACCGTTTTTGACGAAAATGGTCGCCCGGTCAATCGTTTACAGCGGTTTGATGTTTTCACGCAGCCAACATTCTACGGAATCCGCCTTCCGGACGCCTATGTAGGGACCAATGCGCCGGTTCCTGTTGAAATAGTCGGTGTAAATAATAAAGGTGTTTTGAAAAAAAGCGCTGCCAAGATCGAGATTGTTCGCCTTGAATATCAAACCGTTGTTGAAAAAAGATATGATGTGCTGCAATACACTTCCCGGAAAAGTGAAAAGACGGTGTATGCTACAACATTAGAACTCAAAAACGGAAAAGGAAGCATTCAATATGTTCCCACGATCTCGGGAGAATATGAGGTTCGGGTGCGTCGCCCAGGCGCAGAACATTATACACTGGCTCATTTCTACGCATACGGCTACGGTTACACGCAATATTCTTCATTTGAAGTAAGTAATGAAGGCCGCGTGCTGATGGAAACTGATAAGCAAAATTATAAGGTTGGAGAGTCGGCTAAGGTTTTGTTCAAAACACCTTTTGACGGAACGCTGCTGGTTACAGTCGAACGCAATAATGTACTTGAACAGCATATTTTGAAAACGGAGAAAAAGGCTGCGGAATTGACATTCAAGCTGAAAGAAGAGCATTTACCCAATGTTTTTATCACCGCCACATTAATCCGCCCGTTCGACACCACGGACATGCCCCTCACCGTAGCGCACGGATTCACTCCTATCTTGGTCGAAGACCCGGACCGAAAACTGCCTGTTGCTATAACGGCCATTGAAAAATCGAGATCCAAGACAAAACAACAAATCACGATCAAAACCGCACCGAATGCGCAGGTAACGCTGTCCGTTGTAGATGAAGGCATTTTGCAGATCAAAAACTCCAAAACGCCCGACATTCACGGCCATTTTTACCAGAAATGTGCTCTGGAAGTGACCACGCACGATTTATATGCGCAGCTATTTCCGGAACCGACTATAAGCGGCTCTTCGAGCTTTGGTGGTGATGGTTATGATCTGGAAAGAAGGATTAATCCTTTGAGCAATGGCCGGACAGAACTGGTTTCATTTTGGAGCGGCATATTAACCGCAAATAGCAGCGGCGAAGTCAATTTCGACGTCGATCTGCCACAATTCAGCGGCGATCTTAGGATTATGGCCGTGGCTTATAAAGACAACGCCTTTGGTTCGGCAACGAAAAACATGAAAGTCGCCGATCCTGTGGTGATCAGCGCAGGTTTACCCAGATTTTTAAGTCCCGGCGATGAATTAACCTTGCCTGTCAACATTAGTAACACTGAAAGCAAAGCGGCAAATGCCACCGTTTCCGTTCAACTAAATGGCCCGCTGACATCAGGAGCAGTTCCTTTGACTCAAAAAATGACGATCCTGCCTGGAAAAGAAGCACGTGCTATCTTCTCGGTGAAAGCGCTTCAATCAATCGGATTGGCGAACATTACGGTAAAGGTTGCCGCATTTGGCGAGACTTTTACCAATCAAACCAACATTACAGTCCGGCCCGCGTCGCCGCTTCTGAAATCGAGTAACTCAGGGCAGATTGCAGCCGGGAAATCAGGATTGATCAATCTTGCCTCCACCTTCATTCCTTCTACCAGCAGAAGTCAGATCGTTTTGAGCCGGTCGCCATTGGTGCAGGGCGGCGGAAAAGCGCTTTCAACATTGCTCGGTTATCCTTATGGCTGCCTGGAACAGACCGTTTCCAAAGCATTTCCTCAGATTTATTTTGCTGATCTCACCAAAGCAATGGCCGCGCCGGTCTACACCGTGAAAAGTGGCGCGAGCGATTTCAATCCCATGACCAATGTGCAACAGGCGATCCGCAAAGTGGAGTCGCTGCAACTATTTAATGGCGGAATGACAATGTGGCCGGGTTCGACGCAGGAAGACTGGTGGGCAACCGCATATGCAGCCCATTTCCTCGAAGAAGCGCGGCGTGCAGGCTTTGAAATCAATACGAAAACCCTCAGCCGTGCATTAGATTACCTCAAAACGCAAACAGGAAACACGGCAAACAAAGAAGTCATAACCGCAAGCACCGGAAATAGCTTGAATTATGGAAGTGAGCCATCGTCCGGATCTCAATCCAGGAAAACGTTGGTGCGTAGAGAAGCCATTTATTCGCTTTATATCCTGGCGCTGAACAGTCAGCCTAACCGGGCTTCCATGAATTATTACAAGCAAAACCCACATTTGCTGACTTTGGATTCCAAATATTTGCTTGCAGCCGCGTTTCAGCTAGCAGGTGATACAAGAAGTTTTAATGCGCTATTGCCCAAAAAGTATGTACCTGAAAACGGCACACAAGGCTTTGATAACAGCTATTCTTCGCCATTGCGGAACATGTCATTGGTTTTGAACACACTTATAGAGTCTGATCCAGATAATATGCAAATCCCTGTTTTGGCCCGCCAGCTATCCAAAACAGTTCAATCGGCCGCATATCTGAATACACAGGAAGCAGCATTCTCCGTTCTGGCATTAGGAAAACTGGCTAAAAAGACCGCAGGATCAACGGTTACTGCGACCGTTTCAGCCAATGGAAAGAATGTGGGTACATTTACGGGCAAAGAGCTTAAAATCGCAAAAGGAATTGACAACCAGAAGGTTTCGATCCAAACGCAGGGCTCAGGCGATTTGTATTGGTTTTCGCAATCTGAGGGCATGTCCGCTACAGGCACATACACGGAGGAAGATCAGGGATTAAGCATTCGCAAGCAGTTCCTTACCCGTGACGGCGCACCTGCTAATACATTCAAACAGAATGATTTGGTCATCGTAAAGCTAACATTAACCAGCACAAACGGGCTGCCGATTGATAACATTGTAATAACTGATATGTTACCATCCGGCTTTGAAATCGAAAACCCAAGAATTACGGAACCGCGGGATATGCCATGGATCAAAAATGCTTCAAGCCCTGAATATCTGGACATTCGCGACGACCGCATTCACTTTTTCACCACTGCCAACAATACGGCCAAGACATTCTATTACCAGGTTCGCATTGTTTCCAAAGGCACATTTACCGTAGGACCAGCTGCCGCTGACGCGATGTATCAGGGCGAATATCGCAGCTATTCGGGTGGTGGAAAAATTAAGGTTGAGTAATTAAAAATAAAAGAAACGAAGAATCAAACCACCGGCGATGGCTCCAAAAACGGGGCCGGCCACCGGAACCCAGCCATAAGACCAATCGGAACTGCCTTTATTAGGAATGGGCAGAATGGCATGCGCAATCCTTGGTCCCAGATCCCTTACCGGATTAATGGCATAACCTGTGGTGCCGCCTAGCGACAAACCAATGCTCCAAACCAGCATTCCCACTAAATAAGGCGCAAAACCCGAAGGGATTCCACCTTTTTCAGGATCCGAAGTGCCGGCATAACCAATGGCCACAATGCCCACGATTAGAATGACAGTCGCAATAAATTCACTTAGAAAGTTAGCACCACACGACCGGATAGCCGGACCCGTGGCAAAACAGGCCAGTTTAGAACCCTGATCCTCAGTTGCTTTCCAGTGTGGCAAATATTGAAGCCAAACCAGCACCGCACCCAAAAACGCGCCGATCAATTGTGCCGGTATGTAACTTGCAAGCAAGCTGTAATCCTGACGCAGGAACGCAAATCCAATGGTCACGGCGGGATTCAAATGTGCTGCCGCGCTGCCAAAAGCATTGGCCGTAAAAACCCCGATCATTACTGCAAATCCCCAGCCTGCGGTAATCACAATCCAACCCGCATTTTCTCCCTTGGTTTGTTTGAGAACGACATTGGCGACGACCCCGTTACCTAATAAAATAAGGACCATTGTTCCGATTAGTTCTCCAAGAAAGGGTGAAGGCTGCATGAGTTACAAATAAGGTTGGATCGGCGAATATGCGAATTGTTTCATAATTTCTGACATCAATACCAAAAAGAATATTTCCTGCATTTTTTACCAATTTTCGACGCCGTTTTCTACTAACTTTGCCTGATAATCAATTTTTGTATTGAAAATCATGTCATTAAACCAACTTACGGCTATCTCTCCCGTCGACGGCCGTTATTACAAGCAAGTATCCGAGCTATCTGCTTATTTCTCCGAATATGCCCTAATTTATTACAGAGTTTATGTGGAGATCGAATACTTTATCGCTCTTTGTGAAATTCCATTGCCACAGTTAGCGGAGTTTGACAAGAAACATTATGCTTCCCTGCGCAAGATTTATGAGGATTTTAGTGAGGATGATGCGCTGCATATCAAAGACATAGAAAAAGTTACCAACCACGACGTTAAGGCCGTTGAATATTTTATAAAGGAACAATTCGAGAAACTCGGCATCGAGTCATGCCAGGAATTTATCCACTTCGGGCTTACATCGCAGGATATCAACAACACAGCCATCCCGCTTTCCCTTAAAGACGCGCTCGAACGTCAGATCAAGCCACTGTTCCGTCAGGTTCTTTTTGTATTGAAAAGAATGTCGATCGAGTGGAAAAATGTGCCGATGCTGGCATTCACGCACGGGCAACCGGCCTCCCCTACACGCGTAGGAAAGGAGTTTCTGGTTTTTGTGGAAAGGCTGGAACGTCAGCTGGAAATGCTGGACAAAATTCCGCATTCGGCCAAATTCGGCGGAGCCACTGGAAACTTCAACGCACATCACGTGGCTTATCCGAAACAGGATTGGATGGCTTTTGCCAACCACTTTGTAGAAGGTTTGGGATTAAAAAGAAGCCGCCACACCACCCAAATCGAACATTACGATAACCTCGCCGCCACATTCGACTGCCTGAAAAGACTGAACACAATCCTGACCGACTTGAACCGGGATATGTGGACGTACATTTCAATGGGTTATTTCAAACAGAAAATCAAAGCAGGCGAAGTAGGTTCCTCTGCCATGCCACATAAAGTTAACCCGATCGATTTCGAAAATTCAGAAGGAAACCTGGGATTAGCAACCGCATTATTTGAGCATTTCGCTGCAAAATTGCCCGTTTCCCGCCTGCAACGCGATCTTACGGATTCAACTGTCTTGAGAAATATTGGCGTGCCGTTGGCGCATTTGGCCATCGCATTGAACTCGTTGATGAAAGGCTTGGGCAAAGTTGAGCTGAACGGAGAAATCCTGAAAGCCGAACTGGAAGACAACTGGGCAGTAGTTTCGGAAGCGATCCAAACCATCCTGCGCCGCGAAAGCTATCCAAAACCTTACGAGGCATTGAAAGAGCTAACCAGAACAAACGAAAAAATCACCCATGACTCCATTTCCCGCTTCATCGAGACATTGGATGTTTCGGAGAAGATCAGGGAAGAGTTAAGGGCGTTATCGCCGTTTAATTATCTGGGTGTTGTAGAGGACACGCATTAAAAATCGCGCAGCGAATAATATTCAGGCCTTACGGTATAATGTTTGTCGGCCTGTAACAAAATCGCGGAGCGATGTAATATTGGTAGAAATAATCGTTGCACAAACAAAATAATCCCGGAGGGATGTAACAGCCAGTTAGTTGTTACATCCCTCCGGGATTATTTATTTTCAAATATGATTTCCTGCTACCGATGTTATGTCCCGCTGGGACTTTGTTATCACCTGCTGGACTAGCCACACTTCGAAGACCCGCAATCCTTGCAAGTCAAGCAGCCTTCCTGATACAGCAAATTCGTTGAATTACAATTCTGGCATTTCTGCTTTTTTGCTTCCGTTCCGTCCGGAATGTATTGTTTCAATGCACGTGCAACGCCGTTTTTCCAGGTGTTGATGGATTCGTCCAGTTGCAGGCTGCTGATCAGGTCTACGACTTTTTCGATCTGCATTCCGTGACGTAATGTGCTGGAAATCAATTTCGCATAATTCCAGTATTCGGGATTGAATTTATACGAGAGCCCTTCAATAGTGGTTTTATAGCCACGCGTATTTTTATATTGAAAATCGTAACGCGAACTGCCGTCTGCTTCTCGATTCTTAATAATTACGCCTTCATTCACCCATCTTGGCAAAAGGATCCCATCTTCATCATCGGCAAGACCGGTGAAAATTTCATAAGGCTGGTTATCGATCAAGCCTACAAATGCAATCCATTTGTCTTTTTTGTTTTGGAAACGAACAACATCAGCTTCCAGAATTTGTGGTCTGGTCGTTGGGAAAGGCACATTACCGGCAACAGTTTCCTCCTTTTTCTCTGTATTGGCAATCAAAACGCCGGATCTTGAACCGTCGCGGTAAACTGTAACTCCTTTGCAGCCAGCCTTCCAGGCTTCCATATAACATTCGCCTACCAGCTCTTCGGTCACGTCATTAGGCATGTTAATGGTTACGCTGATAGAATGGTCCACCCATTTCTGGATAGCGCCCTGCATTTTTACCTTTTTCAAATAATCCACATCATTGGACGTGGCTTTGTAGTAAGGCGATTTTTTAACAAGATCATCCAGCTCTTTCTGCGCATAATTTTTGCTGATATCATGGCCATTGATCTCCATCCATTCCTTGAAACGATGGTGGAAAACGACATATTCTTCCCAAGAATCGCCAACTTCATCCACAAAGTCCACACGAACGTCCTTATCGCCCGGATTAACTTTTCTTCTTCTCTTATAAACGGGCAGGAAAACCGGCTCGATGCCCGACGTCGTCTGAGACATCAAACTCGTTGTTCCCGTTGGCGCAATGGTAAGCATAGCAATGTTACGACGGCCATACTCAAGCATTTCGTAATAAAGCTGCGCATCAGCTTCTTTCAGCCTCAGAATGAATGGATTATTCTTTTCTCTTTCTGAATCAAAAATGGAAAATGCGCCTCTTTCTTTGGCCGTCTTTACAGACCCACGGTAGGCTTCAAGTGCAACGGTTTTATGTATTTCGACTGCAAATTCGGTTCCTTCGTCACTTCCGTAACGCAGGCCCAGCGCGGCCAGCATATCGCCTTCTGCGGTAATGCCGATTCCTGTTCTTCTGCCTTCTCTTGCTTTGGTTTGAATGTTCAGCCAAAGGTTGCGCTCCACTCTTTTAACCTCTTCGTCCTCCGGATCCTCATCGATTTTGTGAAGAATTGCATCCACCTTTTCCAGTTCGAGGTCGATAATGTCGTCCATCATGCGCTGCGCGGCTGCAACATGTTTTTTGAACAAATCCCAATTGAATGATGCCTCGGTCGTAAAAGGTTTGTCCACATAAGAGAACAAATTTATCGCCAGCAGGCGGCAGGAATCGTAAGGACATAATGGAATTTCGCCGCAAGGATTGGTAGAAACCGTTTCATAACCCAAATCAGCATAGCAATCGGGCACAGATTCGCGAATGATCGTATCCCAGAACAAAATCCCGGGCTCGGCCGATTGCCAGGCATTATGCACAATTTTTTTCCACAAAGCCGTCGCATCAATGTCCTTAATGTGCGTTGGCGTTGTGCTTTTGATCGGATATTGTTGCTTGTAAGTTTCGCCGGATTCGACAGCGCGCATAAATTCATCGTCAATGCGGACCGAAACATTGGCGCCGGTTACTTTGCCCTGCTCCAATTTTGCATTAATGAAATCCTCAGAATCCGGATGCCTGATTGCCACCGACAGCATTAATGCCCCTCTGCGACCGTCCTGAGCCACTTCTCTCGTCGAATTCGAGAAGCGTTCCATAAAGGGCACAATGCCCGTGGAGGTAAGCGCAGAATTTTTAACAGGCGATCCTTTCGGACGAATGTGCGACAAGTCATGGCCAACACCGCCGCGCCTTTTCATCAACTGAACCTGCTCCTGATCAATCTTCATAATGCCGCCGTAAGAATCCGACGCACCATTGTTACCAATCACAAAACAGTTTGACAAGGATGCAATCTGATAAGGATTGCCAATGCCCGTCATCGGACTTCCCTGCGGAATAATGTATTTGAAATCTTTGATCAGATCAAAAACCTCGTCTTCACTTAATGGATTCGGGTAAATGGCCTCTATCCTTGCAATTTCCTTCGCAATGCGTCGGTGCATGTCGTCGGGCGTGGCTTCGTATATGGCGCCGTATGAATCTTTGAGCGCATACTTATTAACCCAAACGCGCGCCGCCAGATCGTCTCCTTTAAAGTATTGAAGCGAAGCCTGATACGCCTCATCTGTCGTATAGGTCTGTTGTGTTTGTGTGGTTTTGGTAGATTCCATATCGCTTATATATCAAGAACATTGAATAAAAATCAAGTATTAAAAGTAACTCTTTTCTCGCTTGCATCTTCAAAATTTGTTCACTTTATTAACTTAATGTTAAACAAATGTTTACAAACTTTTTTTGTAACATTCTGAAAATTAGCAATATGAACAATCCTCGTTAAGAAAAAGTTTGCAACTTTTATTTAACATCTTTTTTTACAAAAAATATTTACATAAAAAAACCGGCTTCAATTGAAGCCGGAAATTTTGAATTACCATGGCGAAATTTTGTCTTAACTCTTCACTACTGCTTAAAGTCGGCTAACAGATCTTTCAACTTAGTTCTTTGTGGTGAGTTCAAAGCGGAGGCGTTTCCGTCTTTTAGTACTCAATTATATGAAGCAAATATAGAATTATAATTTAGACCAAATATAAATAATTAAGAAAAATTACTTTTCCATTCTTGAAACAATTCCTCGGACTTTTATTATTGTATCTTGAAAACTTGCACAAACCGTCCCGATCCTAGACCCCTATCCTATTGAAAAAGTTAGTCACTAATCTTACCTTCTGGGTTCTCACCGCCATAACGACCGGTGCCTTAATGGGACATTATTTTCCGGAGCAGGCCGTGCAAATGGAGATTCTCGGAAAGGGATTTATTTCCATTGTCAAAGTATTTATCAACCCCATCATTTTCCTGACCATTACATTGGGGATCATTGGAATGGGTGATTTGAAAAAAGTTGGGAAAGTAGGTGCTAAGGCGCTGATTTACTTCGAAGTGGTAACGACGCTTGCGCTGATCGTGGGTGTTGTGGTGGCCAATGTGATCCGGCCCGGAGATGGCGTCGTAACCAGCAGTTTGCAGAAAGGCGACGCGTCTGCTTATACCAGTAAAGTGCAGGATTTCAGTTGGTTGCAATTTTTTCTGGATAATGTTACGCTTCAAGTCCTGCTGTTCTCATTGGTTTTGGGAACTGTTTTAAGTAAATATTCGGGTAAAGAAAAAGTCACGGAATGGCTTACTTTTTTGTCCAAATACGTTTTCCGCGCCTTGCACCTGGTGATGATCTTCGCCCCCATCGGCGCTTTCGGCGGAATGGCTTATACGATCGGAAAATATGGGATTGATACATTATTGCCGCTTGCCAAGCTCATGGGGACGGTTTATGCCACGATGGCCGTCTTTATTTTTGGCGTTCTGGGGCTGGTGATGCGAACTTACAAGATCAGTCTCTGGTCTTATTTGAAATACATTCGGGAAGAATTGCTGATTGTGCTCGGCACGTCTTCCTCGGAAGCCGGTTTGCCCTCCTTAATGGTCAAATTAGAAAGAATGGGCTGTTCCAAACCAGTTGTAGGGCTGGTCGTCCCGGCGGGTTATTCCTTCAATCTCGACGGAACAACGATTTATCTTTCCATGGCGACGATCTTCCTCGCGCAGGTTTTCGATGTGCATCTCACATTTGGGCAGATCTTGTCATTGATCGGCATCCTGATGGTCACCTCCAAAGGCGCTGCGGGCGTTACGGGAAGCGGCTTTGTGGTACTAGCGTCCACATTAACCGCCATTAAAGTGATTCCTGTCGAAGGCCTGGCGCTGCTCCTGGGTGTCGACCGCTTCATGTCCGAAGCCCGCGCCATCACGAATTTCATCGGAAACGGCGTCGCCACAATCTGGCTCGCCAACAACGAAAAAGAATTCGACCGCAGCAAAATGGAATACGCCTTCGCGAATGTTAACGAAACAGAAAACGTTATTACCGATAATTTGACCGATACAACGCAACGGAAGGATTCGGTTTAGAAAATTGCAATTCAGATTTAACTTTGAAAATTCAGTAACAAGCTTTTTACAAAATGACAACGGATAATATTGAGATACTGACCCGGGGACAAAGGGGTTTTATAGGAGAAGAATTTGATTTGAAAAAATGGGAGGATGTCGAGCCTTTTTTCGAGAATCTGAAAAACAGGGAGATCAATTCTGCGGAGGATTTGCAGCAATGGTTTCTGGACCGCAGTGAAATAGAATCCTATTTATCGGAAAACTTTGCATGGCGCTACATCAGGCAGACCTGCGACACGGCTAACACAAGCCTGATTAACGCATTGCAGTTTTTCATCACCGAAATCCAACCCAAACTGGCAGAGTATGGAAATGCTTTGGACAAAAAAGTGGTCGACAGCCCTTATCTGGGAGAATTAACAGAGCCTGGATTTGAAATTACAGTTCGTGGCATGAAAAAGGCCATCGAAATTTTCCGCGACGAGAACATTCCGCTGATCACCGAGATGCAGACCGAAGAGCGCCGTTACGGAGCTATTGCCGGCGCTATGACGGTGACCCTGGACGGTGAAGAAATGACTTTGCAAAAGGCCGCCGACCGTCTTCAATCCACAGACCGGAACATTCGCGAAGAAGCCTGGCGCGCCATCAGCGGCAGACGCTATGACGACCACGAACAGATGGACGAGCTACTGGGTAAGCTGGTAACATTGCGTGATCAGGTTGGTAAAAATGCGGGTTTTGCTAATTACCGCGATTATATGTTCGCTGCCATGGGCCGGTTTGATTATACGCCGGAGGATTGCTTCAATTTCCACGGCTCGGTGAAAAAAGCAGTCGTTCCTATGCTCGATGAAATGGCCGCGAATAGAAAAGAAGCCCTGAAAGTAGATGCGCTTCGTCCGTGGGATACAAAAGTGGATCCGCAGGGACTGGCGCCATTGAAACCGTTCGCAACAGGTGAGGAATTGCTGAATAAAACGATCCGCTGCTTTTCCAGGCTGGACCCGTTCCTGGGCAATTGCCTGACCACGATGAAGAACATGAAGCATCTTGATCTGGAATCCAGGAAAGGAAAAGCGCCGGGCGGCTACAATTATCCGCTGGACGAGATTGGCGTTCCGTTTATTTTCATGAATGCGACTTCCAATTTGCGTGATATGGTAACATTGCTGCACGAAGGCGGCCATGCGGTGCATTCGCTGGTGACGCGGAATTTAAAGCTCAATTCATTCAAACATACGCCTTCCGAAGTGGCTGAGCTGGCTTCTATGTCGATGGAGCTGATCACGATGGATTACTGGGATGAGTTTTTCGAAAATGAAAACGATTTGAAACGAGCGAAAATCCAGCATTTGGAATCCATTCTGGAAACACTCCCGTGGGTGGCGACGGTGGATAAATTCCAGCATTGGATGTACGAAAATCCGCAACATTCGGCTGCTGAACGTACAGATGCCTGGGTTCGCATTTATGAAGAATTTACGGATCACGTGATGGATTGGAGCGGTCTTGAGATTTATAAAAAATACCTTTGGCAGCGTCAGCTACACATTTACGAGGTGCCTTTCTATTATATCGAATATGGCATTGCGCAGTTGGGAGCGATCGGCGTTTGGAAAAATTACCGGCAGGATGCTGCAAAAGGCCTCCAAGGTTATCTGGATGCGTTGAAGTTGGGTTATACGGCAACAATCGGTGAGATATATGAAGCTGCCGGCATTCCATTCGACTTCTCGGAGCAGCATATCACTGATCTGATGCAATTTGTCCGCAACGAACTGGCCGAACTAAAAAAGTAACATTTCGTCCGGGCTGATTTGGTGGTTATGAAAATGACGGTTATTTTTGCCCATATTACTATGAACGATCAAAGAAATGAAATTCTATAAAATTGTTGCATTTGTTGCTTGTCTTGCGTTGCTTTCATCATGTGACTATCAGAAATACAATCACATTGAGCAAAAAGACCTGAATACTGGTAACGAATTGGTTTACGGCGTAAGCCCGGACTCATTGCCACGTCAAATGTCGTTGAAATATGAGGCTAAGCCAGAACTGGAAACGCGTGTAAACGATATCCGTGCTAAATTGTACAGCGGCACAACGAGTGCATTGGTTAAACAATAGTATATTTCTACCTATATAAGAAGATATCCTCATACAACTGGGGATATCTTTTTTTTGAAATCCTGTTTATAACATATTGAACAATTTCAATATAGGTTGCCGCATATAATCCTCCTGAAACCGTTCCATTGAATAACTGAGTTGTGACAATTGAACATTTTTAATTTACTTTACGTATTCGTGGCAGAAAAATACTTGTATTAATTACAAAAGGACAGGCAATTAAAAATACAAAAAAACATGAATATAGCATTGGTAACCGGCTCAGCCGGTCTGATTGGAAGTGAATCGGTTGCGTTTTTAGCGGATAAATTTGATCTGGTAATCGGTGTTGATAATAATTTAAGAGAATACTTTTTCGGCGCAGACGGAAATACAGAATGGAACCGCAACAGGATCCAGGACCAGTTTAATAACTACAAGCATTACGCTGCTGATATTCGTGAAGTTAGCCAGCTGGAACCCATATTTAAGGAATACGGAAACGACATTAAGCTGATCATTCACGCGGCCGCACAGCCAAGTCACGACTGGGCAGCAAAAGAGCCGTTTACAGATTTTGGTGTAAATGCGGTCGGAACGCTTAATATGCTGGAAATGACACGCTTGCATACACCAGAAGCTGTGTTTATTTTTACTTCTACTAATAAAGTTTATGGCGATAACCCCAATTATCTGCCATTGATCGAGCTGGAAACACGTTGGGAAATCGATCAAAACCATCCTTATTTCGAGAACGGGATTGACGAACAACACAGCATCGACCATACAAAACATTCAGTCTTTGGTGCTTCGAAAGTAGCTGCCGACATTATGGTTCAGGAATATGGCCGTTATTTTGGTATGAAAACGGCGGTTTTCCGTGGCGGTTGTCTTACCGGCCCAAACCACTCCGGCGCTCAGTTGCACGGGTTCCTCGCTTACCTGATGAAATGTGCTATTACCGGCAACCATTACACGATCTTTGGTTACAAAGGAAAGCAGGTTCGCGACAATATTCACAGCCATGACCTTGTGAACATGTTCTGGCATTTTTATCAGAACCCACGTCCGGGCGAAGTGTATAATGCAGGTGGCGGTCGTTTTGCAAATTGCTCTATGCTGGAAGCCATTGCATTGTGCGAGCAAATTACCGGAAACAAGCTATCCTATTCATACTCAGACACAAACAGGATCGGTGACCATATCTGGTATGTAAGTGATCTTTCTAAATTCAAGTCGCATTATCCAGGCTGGAACTGGGAATATGGCCTGACTGAGACACTTACCCAAATTCACGACGGTATTTCTTCAAGACTAGCAAAAACCGTTTAAAACTCTTTCCGAAGCCTCCGAACTTAACCTTTCGGAGGCTTTCAAATTCCTCCCCCATGCCAGAAAATTTTGTCATTATCATTCCTCAATTCAACGACTGGGAGGCGCTGAACCTGCTTATACAAAAGATTAACGCGGATTTGAACGCGTCGATCCTAAGAAACACCACGCTATTTATCGTTGACGACTGCTCCTCCAAAGAAAGAACACAGCCATTTGTGCATTTTGGAGGTAAAGAGATCAAAGTCCTGCGCTTATACCGCAATCTTGGACACCAGAAAGCGATCGCCATTGGCCTTTCTTACGTGGCGGAACACATTGCCGCGGATAAGGTTATCGTAATGGACGCGGATGGCGAAGATGCCCCAAGCGACATCAACTTGCTGGCTGAAAGATCATTACAAGAGCCTGGCAAGATCATTTTTGCGGAACGTAACAAGCGCACAGAGAATTTTCTATTCAGATCTTTCTATGTGATCTATAAAATGCTTTTCAAGTTGCTGACCGGAAAAGTAATCACATTTGGCAATTTCAGCCTTGTGCCACAAAACAGGTTGCAAAATCTCGTTCGGGTTTCGGAGATCTGGAATAATTATCCGGGCGGCGTTATCCGGTCAAGAATCCCTTACGATTCCGTGTTGACCAACCGTGCTAAAAGGCTGGCAGGAGAAAGTAAAATGAACTTCGTTTCGCTGGTTTTACATGGTTTAAGCGCCATTTCTGTACTGGTCGACACCACAGCAGTCCGCATTCTGATATTCTCGATTTTCATGTCGGGCATCGCGATTGCTTTTATCATCTTCATCATTTTTCTGAAACTCATTGGCAATGCAACACCTGGCTGGGCATCCACATTAGGGAGCACGCTTATGATCCTGATGTTGCAATCCTTCCTAATTTCGCTATTTTTGGTCTTTATGGTATTGCAATACCGTTCTCAACAACATTTTATTCCAGCGGTTCATTACCGCGATTTCGTTGAGAAAGTGGACACTTTCAGCTAGACCGCATGCTCACTTTTGACAATTCCCCGCCTGTATATTGGTTCATCGGATACGTGCTGGCGGCGTTTGTGGTCTTTTCGGGTTTTTATAAATCCATTTCAACCAAAATTTACCTCATATCAGCTATTATTCTGCTGATTTTCATGCGTTTACCAGTTATCGTTTTCAACCGGGAGCTCAATCCTGATGAAAGCCAGATGCTGAGCCACGCGATTACTTTATTCAAAGATCCCATTTACTGGCGATCGGTGGACGGCACCACAATCGGTCCGCTTGACAATTATTTGCTGGTTATCCCAAGGTTATTGAGCTTCGAGATCAACTACACATCCGGCCGGGTGATGGGCCTCATTTGTGCGGCGGGTGCGCTGGTAATGCTGTTCTATGCTCTTAAAAACTGGTTTGGAGCGTCTGTTGCCCGTAAAATCTCCCTGGTTCCGCTGCTGTTTCTGGCTTTTACACAGGAGATTGACTTCGTCCATTATTCCAGCGAACAGCTTCCCGTTCTCTTGCTTTCTGTTTGTGTCTGGTTACTTTCAAGAGCGACGCAAGGCCTTGGAAATGACAAGACTAACTTATATTTCCTTGGACTAGCCGCAGGTGCCGTCCCTTTTGCCAAGCTGCAAGCCGTTCCACAGGCACTGGTTCTTGCTGCGGCTGGTTTATGGGTTGGTTACCAATGTTTTAAAACAAAAAAGGAGTTTAAGCCGATTCTGTTTCTCTTGCTAGGAGGTCTTACATTTCCTATCCTGACACTCATTTGTACATTGATTTTCAATGTCTTTTCTGACCTGATTTTCTTCTATATTTTAGGAAATGTGATTTACGCAGGCGGAAAAGGATTTCTCGACATCCCAAGCCAGTTCATTACAATTTTCAGATTAAGCGCTGATTTCCAAATATTTACATTAGCATTGATCTTGCCGATATGCATTGCATTTTACCAGATATTTCGTAAACCAAGTATTGGCAAGATGAAGCCCATTATTCCTGTATCCATTCTATTGCTCTTGTTTTCAAGCATTTACGCGGTTACCAAGTCAGGTAATGATTTTATACATTATCTCAATTTCTGCATTATCCCCTGCACATTGCTGGCGGGTTATGGTTTATCTAAAATTGAAAAATGGTCGGTTGCCTTCCCTGTTATCGTTTTGCTCTGGTTTGCTTCCAATGACGCGTATCACTATGTTAAAGAGCGCCGGTTGAACGCTTTTAACTCTGTGGATGCAAGAACATTGGCGCAAAGTCCTGTTGTAATTGCTTTAAAAAAATATAGCAAACCCGACGATTACATGGCCGTATGGGGTTGGCAATGTGCTTATTATGTAGAAGCCCAATTATTACAGGCCACCGCAGAAAACCATTCCGAGCGTTCTATTTTCCTTCATCCGATGCAGGATAAATACAAGAGCCGCTATATGGCTGACATGGAACGTACTAAACCCGCCATTGTCCTGGATGCGGTGGGGAAAAACAGCATGTGGGTGCAAAACAAAAAAGCGCAGGGAATTGAGAGTTACCCTGCGCTTTTAGAATATGTTAAAGCTAATTACAAACTGATCGGTGACTTTGACGACACGCGCTTATATGTGCGCAACGACCGCCTATAATTGTGTCAAAACGTCTGTTGGCTGTGCGTTTTCGGCTTGAAGCAAGTCGTTTAATGTAGTTTGGTCCAATACGGCGAGGTTAGCGTCGCGCCATCTTTCCAGCACGGAGCGCAGGCTGCATGTTTCTTCATCCTTACAATCGTCGCAACGGCCATAAAAGAACATCGAAACACAAAGTGCCGGCGCAATCGGACCGTCGATGATCCGCAATACTTTTGAAAAATTGACCTCACCAGGCGGAATGCGCAGCAAATAGCCGCCTCCTTTTCCCTTTTGACTTTGTAAAACTCCGTTGTTACGCAAGTCAAGTAGTATCGCCTCCAAAAATTTCTTTGGAATCTTCTCTTTTTCAGCAATGTAGGAAATCAAGACCGGCCCTTTCCCGTATTGTTCTGCTAAAACTTTTAAGGCTTTAAGCGCGTATTTTGCTTTTTTAGAAATCATTTTTGCTCAAATGTACTTTTAGTCAATTTAGCATACAGGGCGAATCTTTTTCATCCCGGATTAACAGATGATCAGTTCTAAATATCGAACATTTCACCAAATATCCTGCTAAATGCAGAACATTAATTGGTTAAACAATAATTCCCTTGAAAATTCACGAAGAAATTGCAGTGTCTAAGTGCTAGTTTCTAGGCGGTTTCCCGCCGTTCAGCAAGCCTTGCATTCTTTCAAGCGTCTTCTTTTCTCCGCAAAGAGAAAGGAATGCTTCTCTTTCCAAATCGAGTAAATATTGTTCGGTAACATTCTGAGCATAACTCAAATCTCCGCCGTTGATCACATAAGCCAGTTTGTTGGCAATTTTAGCGTCGTGATCTGAAATATAATTGGCCAGTCGCATCTGCGCAATGCCCGCCATAAAGAGCGCAATTCCGGTTTTACCCTGGACTTTAATGTCATTTCGCTGCTTCGACTGCGTATAACCGTTATCCGCCAGATCCATCGCTGCTTGTTTCGCCTCCACAATAAGTCTTGAACGATTGAGCACGATCTGATCTTTATCCTGTAAATAATTCATCTCACGCGCTTCCTGTGCCGAGGTCGACACTTTCGCTTGCGCAATGTTCATGAATGCAGTTTGCAGAATGTTCAATTCCGTATCGCCTGCATGATACATATCCGAGCACCGAAGCGCCATTTCCTTCGTTCCGCCACCTGCGGGAATGATCCCGACGCCAAACTCTACTAGTCCGATGTAAGTTTCCGCATGTGCCACAACTTTGTCGGCATGTAAATTCAGCTCACAGCCACCGCCTAATGCCAGCGAATGTGGTGCGGTTACCACTGGAATCGCAGAATAACGTGCCCGCATCATGGTCTGCTGGAACTGTGCAATCACCATATTGATCTCATCGAATTCCTGCTCGATGGCAAACATAAACAGCATAGCCAGGTTCGCACCGGCGGAAAACGCCTCGGATGATTCGTTGCCGATCACCAATCCACGAAAGTCCTTTTCCGCCAAACTGATTCCTTTATTAATCCCTTCGATCACCTCAGAACCCATCGTGTTCATTTTTGACTTGAATTCCAGATTCAGGATTCCGTCGCCAATGTCATACAGATTCGCCCCGGCGTTTTTCCAGACAATGTTGTTTGAAAGATTGCTCAGAAGAATAAAGCTCTCCTGTCCAGGGATTTTTTTATAGATTTTTGAAACAATATCATAGTAAGAGCGCTTACCATTTTCAACCTTATAAAAAGATTCGTTTCCGGCTGCGATCATTTCATAAACCCATTCCGCAGGTTTCATATCCAGGCTTTCCATGATCGAAAGCATGTTTTTCACACCAATGGCATCCCAGGTTTCAAATGGCCCATATTGCCAGCCAAATCCTGCGGCAATGGCCTGATCAATCCGGAAAATTTCATCCGAGATCTCTGGAATCCGCAAGGATGCGTATCGGAAAATGTCAGCGAAGGTCTTTCTGTAAAATTCACCAGCCTTGTCCCTGCCGCCAACCAGCACGCCAAAACGTTTGGAAACGTCGCTAATGGCTTTGGTTCCTTCTAATGTTTCAAACTTAACTTTTTCAGAAGGCTTATATTCTAATGTGCTGAAATCCAGTGCAAGAATGACAGATTTGCCTTTCTCATCCTTTATTTTTTTATAAAAACCCTGTCCGGTTTTATCGCCTAACCATTTATTATCATACAATTTCTGCATGACCTCAGGCACCACAAATGCGTCCCTCGATTCATCTTTCCCCTCTCCGGAAGCATACAAATTGTTCGCGACATGAACGGTGGTATCCAATCCTACAACGTCCGAAAGCCGATATGTCCCTGACTTGGGCCGTCCTACAACCGGTCCTGTAAGCTTGTCGACTTCATCCACGCTCAGCCCCATTTCAGCAGCGACGCGAATGGTTTGGATTAATGCATAAATTCCCAGCCTGTTAGCAATGAAACCAGGCGTATCTTTTGCTAAAACAGTGGTTTTGCCCAGAAAAAGATCTCCGTA
Source organism: Dyadobacter sp. CY327 (assembly GCF_021390415.1). Lineage (NCBI taxonomy): Bacteria > Pseudomonadati > Bacteroidota > Cytophagia > Cytophagales > Spirosomataceae > Dyadobacter > Dyadobacter sp. CY327. Next base: position 392,282 of record NZ_JAJUXJ010000008.1, read on the forward strand.
ATGCATCAGGAAATCCACAATTTCCTGATCGGTTTCTGAGGTTGGGATTATTTCCAGTAATCGTAAATATCTGGGTGGATTAAAAAAGTGCGTTCCGCAGAAATGCTTGCGGAAATCTTCGCTGCGGCCTTCGGCCATCAGATGGATCGGGATTCCGGAGGTGTTGGAAGTTACAAGCGTCCCCGGCTTGCGCAGGGCATCCACTTTTTCGAAAATGCTTTTCTTAATATCGAGCCGTTCCACAACGACTTCCATCACCCAATCGTAATTTTTTATGTCAGCCAGGTTATCCTCAAAGTTTCCTGTTTTAACGCGTGAAGCAAAAGCCGGGCTGTAAAGAGGCGCCGGGGACGATTTTATGGCCTGCTGCAAGGCATCATTTACGATCCGGTTACGGAATGCCGGGTGTTCGCTGGTCATTCCTTTGGCCTTTTCAGCGTCATTAAGCTCCTTAGGGACGATGTCAAGCAACAACACTTCCACACCAATATTGGCAAAGTGGCAAGCAATGCGCGATCCCATAATGCCCGAGCCCAAAACGGCTACTTTACGAATTGAACGATTCATTATTTAAAGGTTTGGTTTAAAGCTCTTCTATTTCGCCGGCTTTGAGTTTTTGATTCTCCTCTTCTACCAGTTTGTTGATATCTTTAATTACATCGAAAAAAACGACCAGCTTATCCAGCGGAATCTTGTCCCTGATCATTGTATTGAATGAAATAACGCCTTCCCGCGCCAGTTCCCGTTTTTCTTTTCCTAAATCAGTCAGCACAATCCGCACAAACCGCTTGTCCTGCTCGCTGACCTCGCGCTTGATGAGTCCGCGTTCTTCCAGGTTTTTGAGCATCCGCACGAGGCTTCTGGGTTCCATGCCCAGCAACGGGGCTATTTTGGTTGCCGGCGTTCCGTTTTCAATGTCAATGTTGAGCAAAACATAGCCTACGGCCATAGTTGTATCAAAACGTGCGGCATAAGCATTGTACATTCTGGAAATCGAATGCCATGCCCATTTTATCTGGAAATCAATTGTTTTTTCCTTACGCATCCTTAAAAATTCTGAGTAGTGTCAGGAGTGCCCCTTCTCACAAATGTAAGAAATCAGCCCACTATTATGCAAGCATACTAATTTTAGTTTAAATAAAAAACGCATCGCCCGGAGCCGGACAATGCGTTCTTCAAAACCCTGTTAAAATCTATTTTTCAGCAATCAGCTTATCCATTAAGCCATTGAAATCGGTTACAAATTCATCGAAATAAGCGCCTGTTCCCTGGCCTGAAAAACCTGTATGGATCTCCCGAACCTTCCCTTTGCGGTCTATGAAAATGGTGGTGGGGTAAGACATTACCTTATTCAACATGGGCAATGCTTTTGCAGTCGCTTCGTCGGTGTTGGTTCCGGCCAAGAGGATCGGGTAATCGATTCCCATGCGCTCGATCATGCGTTTGATCTTTGGATTCGAAACTTTCGGATCGTCCGATCTTTCGAATGACAAGCCGATCACTTCCACACCGCGTTCTTTATTCTTTTGGTACCAGGGCGCTATGAAATTGGTTTCGTCCATACAATTCGGGCACCACGAGCCCATGATCTGAATGATCACAACCTTGTCTTTAAATCTCGGATCTTTTAGAGAAACCGGCTTGCCGTCTGAATCAGGGAATGTAAAATCAACCGTTTCGAAACCCGGCTTTAAGTAAGTAAGACTTGCCGCATCGGGCAGTTTCGCTTTATCATTAGGCTTGGCAGTAAAGCTCCGCAAGCTCTTCACACCCGACCACATCGAACCTTTCAGCGAGCCGTCGCTTTGAATAGCCGCTTTAAAAAGTTTGGCATTGGAGCCATCAAATGTGGATAAAAACAAACTATCGCCGTGCACATTGCCCGTAAGAAAGCGATAATCGCCCGTTGTGGTCAATATAGAGCCTTTTACATCCGTTCCACTTTGTGAAAAAGTCCCTACCGACTGCGTTGTGTCACCCGTAGCTTCCGTAATGAATGTTGCGTCCCACTTCCCGGCAACGGTTTTGGTACTTTTTGCTTCGCCGGGTTTGAAAAACTTATAATCTTTACCAAACTCTGCTTCAAAAGGGATCGAGCCGACCACTTTGCCTTTTGCATACCGGTAGTAAGTCCCTTTCAGCTTTTCTCCTTCCGCTTTTGCGATGATTTTCATGTCAAAAAGCTCCATCGGGATCACCAGCGAATCGTTCTGGAAGAACGCGGTGTCCATTTTTAGCCTTTCCGTGTCATTGATTACAACAACGGAATAAGTTTTCCCATCCGGGTTTTTAGATACATTCATAATAAACGGGATCCGGTTTGCCTCCCGGCTCAGCGTTGCGCGCCAGGTGCCTGTTTTCAGGTCCGTTTGAGCCGAAGAGTTGCAACTTATCAATGCAAATAAAATCAGGACAGTAGCAATCTGATTGAATAGTCTCATATACAGGGGATTGTTATTAAATTAACCAAAAGCTGCCGAAATTAAATCCTTTGCCGACAGCGATTCGTACGCTTGAAAATTGCTAAGTTTGTAACTGCCTCCTGGCAAGAATAAGTTCCTATTACGTTGCTTTTAACAAATGGATTTACAAAGTACATATCACGAGCCTGTCATGTTGTCCGAATGCCTGGAAGGGCTTAACATTCAACCGGAAGGTGTTTACGTGGATGTGACTTTTGGCGGCGGCGGCCATTCCCGCGCCATTCTGGAAAAATTAACAACGGGCAGGCTGCTCGTTTTCGATCAGGATCCTGATGCTGCTGCCAATGCTGCCGAATTTAAGGACGACAAGCGATTTACATTCATAGCGGCGAATTTCAGGCATTTGAAGCGTTACCTGAAACTGCATAAGGCCGAAAAAGTGGACGGAATCCTGGCCGATCTGGGCGTTTCTTCACACCAGATCAATACGCCTGAACGCGGTTTTTCCACGAGGTTTGATGCCGACCTGGATATGCGTATGAACCCTAACATTGAAAAAACAGCGCGGGAAGTTATCAATTCCAGGTCCAGCGCGGAATTGCAGCGGATTCTGGGCATGTATGGAGAGGTTACCAATGCCCGTACAGCCGCCGAAGCGATATTTACATCAAGACACAGCACGCCAATTGACACGATTGCGGAATTGAAAGGGATTTTACTCAAATATGCCCCTAAGCATCGTGAAAACAAGTATTTCGCTCAGGTGTTCCAGGCATTAAGGATCGAAGTCAACGATGAGCTGGCGGTTTTGGAAGAGTTTCTGACGCAGGTTCCGGAAGTGCTTAACCCTGGCGGACGACTGGTCGTCATGTCTTACCATTCGCTGGAAGATCGTTTGGTCAAAAATTTCATTTTAAAAGGAAAATTTGACGGAGAATTAGAAAAGGACTTCTACGGAAATGCGATTAGGCCCCTCAGCAGCGTTACCAGAAAGCCGGTAGAAGCAACTCCCGAGGAAGTTGCGGGAAATCCGCGGGCAAGGAGCGCAAAGCTCAGGATCGCAGAAAAAATATAATTTGTTTAAAATCCCCACTTGAGAGATGTCGGAAAATAAAAGAAGACCTAAGCCCATTCCGCCTAAGCCTCCAAAACCAGCGAAGCGCAAGCGGGAATATCATTTATTCAACTGGCTGAACAAGTTTTTACCGCTGGACAAAGTTTTCGGTGAAAAAGCGCCAGGTAAGGAAGAGCGGCTTCCGGTTAAATACTTCTACTATTTCGGCTGGATCGTCATCCTGCTCGTGGCTTACGAACGCATTGGTTTTCAATCGGAACAATATGTGCGGAATAGCATTAAGCTTAAAAAAGAAGTGGATGATCTCCGCGCTGAGTACACGTCCATTCATGCCGAATACATGAAGAGCGGATTGCAGTCTGTGATCATTGAAAAAGTAAAATCCGAAGGTCTCGAAGAAAACCTTACCCCTCCCAAAAAAATCATTATCAAGTCGGAAGAAGACGATTAGTCGATGCTGACAAATAAAAAATACTCAATCTTTATAAGCTTAATTTTCTTCTGAAAAGTAATGAAGAACGACGTTGAAAGCGGTCAGAATAATAAGAAAGCGCTGATTGCCCGTGCCAGAACTGTGGGGTGGCTTTTGTTTTTACTGGCCATAGCGGTTTTTGGTAAACTGATCCGCGTGCAGTATTATGACGAATTCAAAGGCAAGACCTGGGCAGAATATTCGGCAAAAAACGACCTGAAGATCGACACCATTCCGGCCATGCGCGGAAACATTTATTCTGTGGACGACCGCCTGCTGGCCACATCGCTGCCTTACTACTATGTGGGTTTGGATACGAAAGTGGCTGATTCGGCTTATTTCAGAAATAATATTGATGAGCTGTCGTCTTTACTCGCCAAAAGTTTTGGAGAACATACTGCGGCTGGTTATAAAAACAAGATCATGCGTTACCGCGTGAGTAAAAGCAAGCGCTATTTAAGGCTTAAATCTCGTCAGATCAGCCATTTGGATCGGGAGAAAATCAAGAAATGGCCATTCTTTGTAAAAAACAGAAAAGGCGGCGGAGGCAAGTTTGAAACGATTTACAGACGCTATAAGCCTTTCAGCCCCATGGCTGACCGGACCATTGGCGGGATCGATCCCAAAAGCGGACGTGGATACATTGGCCTCGAAGCCAGTTTTGACAAAAACCTGGAAGGAAAAGCGGGTATAGGATGGGTTGAAATGGTGGAAGGCGGCATGAAAATTCCTGTAGGCGATGCATTAAATGTGCAGCCGGAAGCTGGAAGAGACATTTATACCACGCTGGATATGAATTTTCAGGACCGGGCAGAAATTGCTTTGCGCAGAAAACTCATTGAAAGTAAAGCCAATTATGGCTGCGTGATCATTATGGAGGTGGCAACAGGCGAGATCCGAGCAATGGCCAATCTCACAAAACGCGGCGAAGGCAAATACGAAGAGGTTTTCAATTATGCCGTTGCGGGTGGCGCAGACCCTGGCTCAACATTCAAGCTGCCGACGATGATGGCGCTTTTGGAAGAAACAAAAATGAACCCCGACCAAATTACGGTGAATACAGGCGCAGGCTCGGTTCGCTTCCGCGGGACTTCTATCAACGATTCGAAAAGGGGCGGTCACGGTGTTTTAACGGCAACGCAGGTTTTCGAAAAGTCGTCCAACATTGGCGTGCATATGCTTATGCAGCGCTATTTTTTTTCAAAACCGGATACTTACCTGTCCTATTTAAAGAAATTCCACCTGACAACGCCGACGGGAATACATATGAAGGGTGAGAAGCCGCCTTACATCAAAGACCGCACATCCAAGCAGTGGAGCGCTTATTCCCTGACATTCATGTCTTACGGCTACGAAATGTCCATGACTCCTTTGCAAACGCTGGCGCTTTATAATGCTGTTGCGAATGATGGTTACTGGGTCAGGCCAATGATCGTGCGTGAGATCAGGAATGCGGAAGGTGTGGAAGATAAAATTCCACCGTATGTAGAAGACAAGCCGATCGCTTCGCCTGAAACGATCAAAAAAGTAAAGACAATGCTGGAAGGCGTTGTAAAAGCAGGCTCTGCCAAGAATATCAGTTCGGAACTTTACCAGATCGCCGGAAAAACCGGAACGGCACAGAAGCTGATCAACGGCATTTATACTCCCGGAAAATATTACACGTCATTTGCAGGCTATTTCCCTGCCGATAAGCCCAAATACAGCGCTATTGTGATCATTGATACGCCTCAGGGCTCGGGAGCCAATTATACATTGTACGCAGGAAGCGTTGCTGCGCCGGTTTTCAAAGAAGTTGCCGACCGGATTTACGCCTACGATGTTAGCATTCAAAAACCGATCAAAGACACATTGCCTGAAACTTCGAAAGACGTGAAATGGGCAGGAAGATCAGCTGATCTGAACATTATCAGCAAAGAACTTAAACTGACACCCGTTCCGGAAGGCAGCGAATATGCCGCTGCATCGCTTCTGAAAAAGGGAAAAACCAACTGGCAGTCACGCAATATGAGTTCAAGGGACGTGCCTGATTTACAGGGCATGGCCATGCGTGATGCGTTGTATATTTTGGAAAATAAAGGATTCAATGTCACATTTAAAGGTTCGGGCAAAGTGGTGGAGCAATCCCTGCCACCCGGAACCAGCGCTGCCGGCAACAAAACGATCCTATTAACATTACAGTAATTCCTTCATGGAGAGCACCCCAGAAAAAATTTTAAGCGATATCCTGATTGGAGTGGCCGGCGCTCATGTTACCGGCTCTGATATAGTAATAATTAAAAGCATCATTCTGGATTCCCGAAGGGTTATGCCGGGAAGCCTGTTCGTAGCGCTCAGGGGAACACAAACGGATGGGCATCAGTACATTGGCACGGCAACGGAGCTTGGAGCGACTGCTATTCTTTGTGAAGAACTTCCTGAAAAAATCAGTGACAATGTTACTTACATTCAGGTTCCGGATTCGGCGGAAGCGATGGGGCTTATTGCCGCTGCATTTTATGACCATCCTTCTCAAAAGATCACATTAGTAGGCGTAACCGGCACAAATGGTAAAACATCTGTCGCTACATTTCTCTTCCAGCTTTTCCGTGCACTCGGCTATCGCTGCGGCCTGATTTCGACGGTCCAGAACCAGATAGAGGATGAAGTTATCCCATCTACACACACGACCCCCGATGCTGTTGCGCTGAACCATTTGCTTGCTCAAATGCAGAGAAACAAATGCAGCCACGTTTTTATGGAGGTAAGCTCTCATGCTGTTGCACAACACAGAATTACCGGTTTGCACTTCGCAGGAGGTATTTTCACCAACATTACCCACGATCACCTCGACTTCCACAAGACATTCGATAATTATATCAAAGCAAAAAAAGGATTCTTCGACCAGCTGCCTAAAACTGCGTTTGCGCTCGTGAATGTCGACGATCGCCGCGGCGCGGTTATGGTCCAGAACACAAAAGCCAAGGTCGAAACATATTCTTTACAGACGCTTGCCAGTTTTAAAGGGAAAATTATTTCTGATACGCTGGCGGGCATGCATATGGAGGTTAATAATCAGGAAGTTTGGTTCCGGGTTATTGGCCGGTTTAATGCTTATAACTTGCTTTCCGTTTATGGAGCAGCGGTTCTTTTGGGTGAAAAACCAGAGTCGGTGCTGACCGAACTTTCCAACCTGAAAAGCCCTCCCGGACGTTTTGAGCAATTCCATTCTGCGGATAACATTGTGGGGATCGTCGATTATGCGCATACGCCGGATGCTTTGGAAAATGTGCTGGAAACCATCAATCATTTGCGGAGCGGCAATGAGAAAGTGATCACGGTTGTAGGCTGTGGCGGGAACCGGGATGCAGAAAAAAGGCCTAAAATGGCTGCTATTGCTTGTAAACTGAGCAACCGGGTTATCTTAACGTCGGATAATCCGCGCTACGAAGAGCCTATGGATATTCTGGAACAGATGAGAAAGGGCGTTCCGCCATTGGACTATAAAAAAACATCGGTAATTGAGGATCGTTACGAGGCAATTAACAGGGCTTTTGAAGAGGCGAATCCGGAAGACATTATTTTAATTGCCGGGAAAGGCCATGAAAATTATCAGGAAATCAAGGGTGTTAAGCATCATTTCGATGATAAGGAAGTTTTGCTGGAAGCTTTTGCCAAACGTTATTCCTGATATTGGCACCAAAAATCACAATTGCCTTTTTGCGTAGTCTTTGAAAAGAACCAACTTTGCAAAGTCATCCCCAATACATTATTCATGCTCTATTACTTATTCGATTATCTCGACAAGCACTTCAATATCCCGGGAGCGGGTGTTTTTCAATATATTTCATTCAGGGCGCTGGGAGCCACGGTTCTATCCCTTTTCATCGCTGCCACTTACGGAAAGACCATTATTAACTTCCTGAGAAAGAAGCAAATGGGCGAGACGATCCGGGATTTGGGATTAGCCGGGCAGATGGAAAAAGCAGGAACGCCAACCATGGGCGGGTTCATTATTTTGGCTTCACTGCTCATTCCCGTGCTGCTGTTCGCAAAACTGACTAACGTCTACATTGTCCTACTCATTATTACTGCGCTATGGACCGGAATGATCGGGTTTGTGGACGATTATTTGAAAAAATTCAAAAACAACAAAGACGGCTTGCATGGGCGGTTCAAGATTGTGGGGCAGGTTGGATTAGGCGTCATTGTAGGCCTTACGCTCTCTTTTAATGATAATGTAAGGATCAGGATTTACGAACAACCATTGCTGAGCTCCAATTTGGGCGAAATCCAGCGTTACCGCGACATTATTCACCCGACAGTAACGACAATCCCATTTATCAAGAACAACGAATTTGACTATAAAGCCCTACTATTCGGCTGGTTACCAGAAGAATACACCTGGGTTATTTACACAATCATCGCGATTTTCATCATCACGGCCGTTTCCAACGGAGCCAACATTACCGACGGAATCGACGGTTTAGCCGCAGGTGTTTCGGGGATCATTGCGCTTACGCTCGGCGTTCTGGCCTATTTGTCCGGAAATACGAAATTTTCGCAATATCTGAACATCATGTACATTCCGAATTCGGGGGAGCTGGTGATTTTTTGCGCCGCATTTATAGGTGCCTGCGTCGGGTTTCTCTGGTATAATGCTTATCCTGCCCAAGTTTTCATGGGCGACACCGGAAGTTTAATGTTGGGAGGAGTGATTGCTGTTATCGCATTAGCCATCCGCAAAGAATGGCTTATCCCTTTCATGTGCGGAATTTTCATAGCCGAAAACTTGTCCGTAATCGTCCAAGTCAGCTATTTCAAGTGGACCAAACGAAAATACGGCGAAGGCCGAAGGGTGCTATTAATGTCTCCCTTGCACCACCATTACCAGAAAAAAGGCATCCACGAATCGAAAATTGTAACCCGGTTCTGGATAGTTGGGATTATTCTGGCGATTTTGACGCTGGCGACTTTGAAGTTGCGGTAAGCTGTTGATCCCCTGTCAGCCTGAGCGGACCGCCGGGCGGTCGAAGGCGCGCTCACGACGGAGTAATTTGCTTATTCTGTCAGCCTGAGCGGAGCCGAAGGCGCGCTACTCCTGGGTAACGCGCCTTCGGCTCCGCTCAGGCTGACAAGGTCAGTTAACGTCCTACTGCCTCGCTATAACGTCTCGGATCATAGCCCTTTGCAAAGAGCGGATATTGGTCGAAGATCCTTCTTACAACGCTCCTGTAATGGTTATTGGAAGTTTCTACGCCTTTGAAAATTCCGGATGCGTAGCCTCTCCATACAACCTGGTCACTCTCGGCGTCGATCAGGGAAACGATAAGTGTTCCTTTATCCAATGCGTATTTAATCGGCTCATAACGGAAGCCGTCATTTTCTGTGTCGACCCAGTTTTTGATGACCGGTTGCATATAGCCCTGGTAACGCAGGTTGTCGTAGAAAATTCCGTAGTTAACAAGTAAGGTTGGTTTTTCAGCCGTTAGCTTGTAGCCGCGCACCTGCATCTGGCGACGGATGGCTTCGTAGATCTCTGTGCAGAGATTGTTGGTGTCGCGTTCACATTCCAGGAAAGTATAGGAAGAATAATCCTTGAAGTTGGTCTCGTAGCTGTAATCATGCTCCACAAAAACTTTCCGACCACTGGAACAGCCCGCTATAATGATGACTAGGAGTAAAGCGGCATAAGTAAAAATTGACCTTAGCATAAGCATTTAATTTGTCAGGTTTATGAAAATATGTATCAAGCATGTATTTATACAAATCCATCAAAACCAACAGCTTATGCCAGATATTTTTAATAACTATCCCAAATAATAAGCTATTGATTTACGCATTTCAGAAGCAGAAACCACTATATTAAACGCACATTGCCCTGCTCCTTTTAGCAATGAAAACCGTACTTCTTTTCCTTTATTTTTCTTGTCCTGACGGGTCAGGTTTATGATCTCTTCGATATCCTCCCGCTTAATGTCCACCTTGCCATAAGTAGCAAAAAGGAACTCTTCAATATTTGTAAGCGTCTGCTGGTCAATCATTTTTCGGGAAAAGGAAAGATAACTTTCCATGATCATTCCTACTGCAATCGCTTCCCCGTGATACAACCTCTGGTTCGCAGGTTTATTTAGAAAATAAGTCTCTACGGCATGCCCGAGCGTGTGTCCGAAATTCAATATTTTGCGCAAACCCTTCTCCGTAGGATCCTGATCTACAACCGATTGCTTGATCTTTACAGAATGTGCGATCAGATCTGTCCAGTTTTGTTCTTCAAAATCCTTTGACCTGATCTCTTCCCATTTCGCTGCATCTGCAATCAGGCAATGCTTGATAATTTCTGCAAACCCGGACCTGATTTCCCGTTCCGGTAAGGTTTTCAAAAAAACAGGGTCTATCAATACTTTTCGAGGCAGCGTAAAAACACCTAAGTGATTTTTAAAACCTTGAAAATCAACACCTAATTTACCTCCAACACTTGCATCGACCTGCGAAAGCAAAGTCGTCGGCACCTGTATAAAATCTATTCCACGCTTGTAAACTGCCGCACAAAAACCGCCCATATCCCCAATCACTCCGCCGCCCACATTGATCACCAAAGCATGCCTGTCCAAAGCTTCTTTTGTCATCGCATCCCATATTTTTTCACAGGTCGACAACAATTTATTCGATTCTCCGCTGGGCACACTTACAATGCTATGCGCTGGTAAAACCGCCTTAAAATATGGGTAACAATGCTTTTTTGTATTGTTATCCGCAATTACAAAAACCTTGGAATACTCAGACGAACTCAAAAATTCACTTAAACTTTCACTAATTGGGGCAATGACTACGGAATCGTTCATTCTACTATTTTGTGAGACAGCGCTCGTAACACATACGACGAATGCACCATAATGGATGCGTTGATATCCAGGTTTTTAGAAATAATATTCTGGAAATCTCATTTAAAGATATGAATTATTATGTTTATCAAATATGCAATGAGGTTCTGTATCCCAAGAAAATTTTTCCACACTCCACATTTTCACCTCAATTGCGCTTACAGCTGCCTGGTTTGCGTTTTATTTTGTAAAATTGTCGTCCGCTTAACCCCGGAATTGAAATATTAAGCCTTTAACTAATTATAATTTTTAACGAATGAGTACTCCGCTGATTTCAGGGATTCAACAGGTAGGAATTGGTGTTCAGAATGTGCCAGACGCATGGAAATGGTATCGTAAGATGCTTGGTTTTGATGTGCCCGTGTTTGATGAAAAGGCCGAGGCGCCGCTGATGACGCCTTATACGGGCGGAGAAGTGCATCAAAGACATGCCGTTTTGGCTATTAACCTGGCTGGTGGAGGCGGACTGGAAATCTGGTCATTTACGAGCAGAAAGTCGCAGCCTGCGAATTTCAAGATTGAAATCGGAGATCTCGGCATCAATGCCATTCGTTTTAAGGCGCCCGATGTTAAAAAAGCACACGAATGGTTAAAAAGCCAATCCAAAGAGACTGTGGCCCCATTGGTTTCGCTGCCGGAAGGACAGGGATTCTGGGCCAATGACCCTTATGGAAATACATTTCAGATTACAAGCGACGAAACGTGGTTTCAAAAAACCGAAAAACCGGTTGGCGGCGTATCAGGCGTTGTTGTGGGCGTTTCTGACATGGATCAATCGCTTGTTTTTTATAAAAATTTACTACAACCGCTGGAAGTCGTTTATGATGAAACGGGTGTTTTTGAAGACATTCCAGCATCGGTTAAAGGACAGCGTTTCAGAAGGGTGTTATTAAGAAAAAAGTTTACGCCGCATGGTGCATTCAGCCGTTTGCTGGGTAACGTTCAGATCGAACTTGTGCAGGCGCTGGACCGTACGCCTAAGAAAATCTTCGAAAACCGGTTCTGGGGTGACTGCGGATTTATCCATTTGTGCTTTGATACAATTGACATGGATACATTAAAATCCAAACTGCAATCACAAGGTTATCCATTCACTATTGACAGCGAAAGATCATTCGGTATGGAATCGGCTGCGGGTCGCTTCGCCTACCTGGAAGATCCGGACGGCACATTGATCGAGCTGGTGGAAACGCATAAATTGCCCATTTTGAAGAAAATAGGCTGGTTCCTGGACATTCAGAAGAGAAAACATCAAAAGCCTTTACCCGATTGGATGCTGAAATTGATGGGTTTGAGCCGGGTGAAAGATTGACCCACAAGCCATAGACTTTCCAGGTTTATAAACTTGGAAAGTCTAGTATCTGGCTGCAAACCAGGCTAGTAAAGGCAGTATGAAGAACAATGCCAGCCCCACAGCCCAGCCAAAAATCAACCCGGCGATCAGCGACAGTAAAACAACGATCGTGGGATATAAATACATTAGCAAGCCAAACAGGACCGAGTCATAAAACACAGACCTGGCGGTTAGCTTGGCAGTTTTTCTTTCAAAAAAATGATACAAAGGGCGATGAATTGCACGCCCGAACCAGCCGATAACTTTCTGAATCGCATTACCACCAGGTGGAAGCGGACAATCGCCAAATAGTGCATTTAAACGCTGTGTACGTTCCGCTTTTGAAATGTCAGCAGGGATACTCCATACTTCGGCACTCATTTTCCGCTCTAAAATCTCATTGAATTCGCGTAACCATCTTTCGTATTCCTGCGGGTCCGTTTTGATATCATGAATCAAAATAGCCTCTCCAAAGTGCAGTGAAACACGTTTTCCAGGCCCACGAAAGTGTTCGTAGTTAACGCCTGTTGGCACAACACCCATATTTTTAAGGGGAGCATCGCCATACCAAGTCTGATAAGCCATTCTCGCTGTGCCTTTTCCCAACGGACGCAAATTCCATTCGTTCACACAAACGCCCTCCGAAAAAATAATCACTGCTCCGCCGCCTTTCATGGCATCATAGCCTTCCTTGACGGTAATATCATGATTCTTGACATATTGACGACCTTCCGACCCTCTGAAAACCGGGATAAGCTTGATTTGCCGGAGCCAGAACGCTGCCGCTTTTTTCTTGAAAACATCGCCACGGGTAAGCGTGAAAATAGGCTGTGTCATGATTGAGCCAATTACGACAGCGTCAAAAAACGAGCCTGAATGATTGGAAGCTAGCAGCACTGGTCCTTTGTGCAGCTTCTCGAAGCCTTTTACACAGAGCTTTTTTAAATAAATCGGCAACGCTAGTCGAACCAGGAAACGGGAGAAGTAGAAGAACAAAATGTATATGGTAAAATTGACCTGCAAAATTATTCAAAGTTTCGATATATGCCTCGTGTCCGCTCCCCCGAAGTTGCTAACTTTGACATTGAATTGAGCTCTTAAAGAGCATAGCATCAACATTTTGCAATGCCCAAATAATAGAATAAATGCGTTTAAAAGATTATCCTGAAATTATCCGGAAGGCCTGGGCAGGGTTTGATAATTCGATTGGAGTTAAGTTTGTTGAAGATATAAGTGCCAAAGTGTCAACGAATCACGTCTTTCGTGTGACGCTTGATAACGACGATATTGTTGTTGCCAAACTGTCCTATTTTGGCAAATATGAGCATTTCAAAGAAGACCACAGGATCATTCAGGCGCTTGCCAATAATTTGCTCTACCCTTTTGAGAATGTGCTTGCCAGGTCGCTGGTAAAAAACAACCAGGTTTATACTTATCGCTATCAGGAAGATTTTGTAGATACATGGGTCGTTTTTTATAATCCGATCCGGGCGATGAACCGGCTGCCGAAACGACTTAATGATGAACAAATCAAGAAGTTAGGAAACGAGACAGCAAAATTTCATCTTGCTTGCCTGCGGGCGGGAAAATCCATTCCAAAATCTTCCAAGAACCTGCGCACGGACATTCAGCATTTGCTGGAAATTCTGGACACAGACACCGGGCAGTATGAGCATCGCGGCTATATTCAGCTGTTACGAAAGCAATGCGATATTTTCATGAAAAATATCCAACGCCTGAATGTCAGCTCGTTTGATAAAATGCCCGTTTTTGTCGATTGGAACATTGGCAATTTTTCGGTAACCGATGATTTGAAGCTCTATTCGAGATGGGATTACGACTGGTTCCGCGTTTCGTCCAGAATCATGGACTTTTACTTTTTCGCGAGGGTCTGTTCCAATGTAGGCGACCGGACGGTTTTTAGCTATCTGCTGGGGCCATTGATGGAGGACCGTTTTATGATTTTTTTGAAAGAATACCATCAGGTTTACCCACTGACGGTGAATGAAGTACGGTTTATGAAAGAAGCCTACCGGTTTTTCATTCTGAATTATGTGATTAAATATGGTAAATATTTCTTTCACAGGTCCTATTGCACGAAATTACAAAAGGAAGCATACGAACTTTATTTCCCTTCCATCGAAGGTTTTGACGAAGACAAGATCCTGAGAGCGCTTAATTTATAACCCGATTTTCCGCTCGCATTTTATTCACTCCTAAGACACCACCCATAATGATCCTTGACAATTTTAAGTCTGTAATCTCAAAATATGAAGTAATTTTCTTTGATGCTTTTGGTGTTCTTAAAACCTATAATGGCCTTATCCCGGGCATTGAGAACACATTTGCCTATCTTCGCGAAACGGGTAAGGACTTTTATGTAGTTACCAACGATGCATCGCGGAGCCCTGAACAGCTGGCAGAATCCTATGTTAAGCTGGGCATCGACGACGTTACGCCCGACCGTATCATTTCTTCGGGAATGTTGGCGAGAGAATATCTTGAATTAAAGGTGAGAAAAGGCGTGGTTGCCTATCTGGGAACGGATAACTCTGCACACTACATTGGCTCCACTGATCTTAAAACGCTGTCAATCAGAGAGCTGGATCTTAATGCAGTTCATGATGTTAATGCATTGGTTTTTCTGGACGATGAAGGTTTCGACTGGAATACGGATTTGACCAAAACATTAAATTTGCTTCGAAAACGCAACATTCCTGTGATTGTAGCCAACACGGACAAGACTTACCCTGCTTCAAAAAGCCGCTTATCTATTGCTGTTGGCGCGTTGGCGAAAATGATTGAGGACACCATTGGCCGGCAATTCATCCGCTTCGGAAAGCCTGATCCACAGATGTTTATTTTTGCTTACCAGCACATTAAAAACTATCCTAATGTCAATAAGCAGAACATTCTGATGGTGGGCGATACATTGCATACGGATATTTTGGGTGGTAATAAATTTGGTTTAGACACTGCCCTGGTGCTCACTGGCAATACGCAAGCGGAAGACGCCGAGGTCCGTATAAGGGCCACCGGAATTATCCCAACATACATTTGCGTTTCGGCTGTCGTTGAGTAACAAGTGGTTAGCAGTTTTTGGCAAGCATTATTGGATTAATGATTTCTTTTTCCGATTTCCTGCTATTTTTGCCAAAAACTAAACTACACACACATGCTTGCCAAAACTTACGGAAGTGCCGTTTACGGCGTGGATGCGACGATCACTACGATCGAAGTAAATGTGGCCCAGGGGATGGGCTTTTATATGGTCGGGCTGGCCGATAGTTCTGTAAAAGAAAGCCAGCAGCGCGTTGAAGCCTCGCTCAAATATTATGGCTACAAGATGCCGCGGCAAAAATTGGTGGTTAATCTCGCCCCGGCCGACATCCGCAAAGAAGGCTCTGCCTATGACCTGCCCATTGCGCTCTGCATTCTCCAGTCCTCGGAACAGCTAAATTGCCGGCACAATCTCGAAGACTACATTATTCTTGGAGAACTTTCACTGGATGGCATTTTAAGACCCATCAAAGGTGTCTTGCCGATTGCCATCGAAGCACGCAAGCAAGGTTATAAAGGGTTTATCCTACCGGCCGAAAATGCGCATGAGGCTGCAATTGTAAACAATGTTGACATCATTCCTGTGGAAACCCTCGCGGACGCCATTGCTTTTTTTGAAGGCAAATCCGATGTTCAGCCCATCGTTGTGGACACGCGTGATTTATTTTTCACATCGCAGAATGAGTACGATGCTGATTTTGAGCACGTTCAAGGACAAGAGAACATTAAGCGGGCGCTTGAAATTACCGCTGCTGGCGGCCACAATGCAATTATGATCGGCCCGCCGGGAGCCGGGAAAACAATGTTAGCGAAGCGTATCCCGAGCATTCTGCCGCCACTGAGCTTGCCCGAAGCTTTGGAAACAACAAAAATCCACTCCGTTGCCGGTAAGCTTGGAAAAAGCGCTACGCTGGTTTCCAGGCGGCCTTTCCGGGCACCGCACCATTCTATCAGCGACGTGGCGCTGGTTGGCGGCGGGAGCTTTCCGCAACCAGGAGAAATATCTCTTTCTCATAATGGCGTACTATTCCTGGATGAGCTGCCCGAGTTCAAACGCTCGGTGCTGGAAGTGATGCGACAACCATTGGAAGAACGGAAAGTAACTATTTCGAGAGCCAAAATGACGGTTGAGTTTCCAGCCAATTTCATGCTTATCGCCAGCATGAACCCTTGCCCCTGCGGCTACTACAATCACCCTGAGAAGCAATGTGTTTGCGGAACGGGCGTTGTTCAGAAATATCTCAACAAAATCAGCGGCCCGCTCCTGGACCGCATTGATCTACATGTAGAGGTTACCCCCGTTTCCTTCGACCAGATTGCCTCCACGCGCAAATCCGAGAGCAGCGAGCAGATCCGCGCCCGCGTGATCAAAGCCCGCGAAATGCAGACGGAGCGGTTCAGGAATAATAAGGAAATTTATTCCAATGCCATGATGTCGCCCGAAATGGTCAAGGAAATCTGCATTATCTCCGACCCCGGAAAAGCCCTCCTACGCACCGCCATGGAACGCCTAGGCCTCTCCGCCCGCGCCTACGACCGCATCCTAAAAGTCTCTCGCACCATTGCCGACCTCGCTGGCAGCGCTGACATTCAAGTGCAGCATCTTGCTGAGGCGATTCAGTATAGGAGTCTGGATCGGGAGAATTGGGCTGGGTAAGAGCTAAAAACGACTTTTATATACATTTTTGGATTTGAAAACACACTAATAAGAAAGGATATGAGAAGCACTATTATTTCTGAAATCTTAGACCGGCCTGATGCTTACCTTATTATCGAAGAAATAAAATCTGCATTAGACCGAGAGAAAGAAAACCGGCTAAAATTTTATGACGCCATCGCCGAAAACGACAACGTTGAATTTATCAATGGCGAAATTGTTGTTCAGTCAAATGTAACAATGCGACACAATCAAGTGACGGGATTGCTACTCTGTCTTCTCAATATATATGTAGATAAGTCGGAACTCGGTTTTGTCGGATCTCAAAGGTTAATGATCTCGTTAACGCGCAATGACTATCTGCCGGGCATTTGCTTTTTTCGCCAAAAAAAGTCGGCTCAATTCACCGATGATCAACTGTATTTCCCAGAGCCTGACCTTGTCATAAAAGTACTTTCCGACTCCACAGAAGCCATTGATCGCGGCTTGAAGTTTCAGGACTATCAAGCGCACGGAATTGGGGAATACTGGATAATTGATCCAGAACATGAAACATTAGAGCAGTATCAGTTATTAGGAAAGGAATATCAGCTAATTCTAAAATCTGCACAAGGTGATGTGAGAAGCTTCGCAATTGAAGGCTTTCAAATTCCTATCAGAGCCATTTTTGACAATAAAGAATATTTGACAGTACTTCAAAACATATTAGGTTCTCAAAGTTCCTCTACACTTACCCCGCCCAGTTCCTGAAATAACGTTTGCCAGTAATGGGTGACGTGCGGGTTGTTTTCTTTGCTTGATGCGGTGGCTTCAAAGGGTGAGACGATGGTTACCTGCGGTGAGCCGATGGTGTATTTCTCCAATTGTTTTACGTCCTCTTGCGCGTCCTGCTCGGCTTCGGAGTCGGATTTTGGGGGTTTGATGTGGAAATCGCGGCGGTCGGCGCCCTTTACGCTTTCTACCATGTCGCTGAAATAGTAGACTTTTACTTCCGAACCGCTTTCGCCCGCTTTGGCAATGACGGGCAAACTCGCCCAAATGTCGGTCGATTGGTTGGAAGCACCTGTATTTTGCTGATTAAGCTTGGCCAGCAATTGTCTCAGATAAATTCCCTTTTCTTTTTGCAACGAAAGCTGAAATGCGGTTTCAATGCCTTCGCGGTCTGTGGCATTAACGCCTTCTACATTATCTTTTTCACTTCTTACAGTAAGCGATAATGCGCGGGCTTTGGATGTGTTTTCGTGTATAAAATAGACTTCCAGCTTATCACCCTTATTCTTCATGTTATTTTCAATGATATCGGTCAGCGTCTGGCGATATTTATTATTAACATAGGCCTTGTCCACATGTACGCTTTGCGTTTTGTCTAAAAAGACCAATGTGTACATCGGCGCATCCGGAGCGGCTGGTTTTTCTTGTTCTTTATCACCTCCGCAGGAGCCCAGCGAAAGCATTATTACCGATAGCAACAGCAGCTTCCACTGTGCATTGAAAGTCTTCAAAACAGGCATAGTCACCTTTAAATCCATAGGGTTAAATTGTTGAGCGAAACTAACTGGTTCACAAATATTACACAACGCGAAACGGACGATCGGCTGCATTATTTTATATAAAAACAGAAACCCCTCAAAACGTGTGCCTTGAAGGGTTTCTGCAATGTATTTTATAAAATGTTATTTGTGCTGATTCTGGATCATTGTAACCAGCTCTTCTGAGATCCCGGTTGACGAATAACCACCGTCGTGATAGAGATTTTGCATTGTTACAAATTTCGTCAGATCGGAGAACAGTGTGATCGCATAATTCGCGCAATCGTCAGCCGTTGCGTTTCCTAATGGGCTCATTTTCTCAGCAAAGTCATAAAATGCATCAAAACCTTCGATTCCTGAACCAGCTTTGGTTTTGGTAGGAGACTGGGAAATGGTGTTTACACGAACATTCTTCGCTTTTCCGTAACGGTAACCGTAGCTGCGTGCAATGCTTTCCAACATCGCTTTGGCCTCCGCCATATCACTATAAAAAGAATACGTGCGCTGTGCTGCAATGTAGGATAACGCTACAACCGATCCCCACTCATTGATCGCGTCCAGCTTTTCGCCAACCTGTAAAAATTTATGCAGGGAAATTGCAGAAATATCAATGCCTTTTTGCATCCATTCGTAGTTCAGGTCTCCATAGGATTTTCCTTTACGAACATTGACAGACATTCCTATCGAATGCAGGACGAAATCGATTTTTCCGCCCAGAATTTCCATGGATTGTGTATAAAGATTTTCGATATCCTCAACAGAAGTGGCATCGGCGGGAATAATCTGTGCGTCGCATTGTTTGGCCAGATCATTGATTGCGCCCATTCGCATGGCAATCGGCGCGTTGGTCAATGTGAATGTGGCTCCTTCCTCTTTCGCTTTCAGTGCGACTTTCCAGGCGATGGAATTTTCATCCAATGCACCTGAGATAATTCCTCTTTTTCCTTTTAATAAACCGTAAGCCATGTTTTCCTTTTATAATTGATTAATTAGGATAGTCCGTTTAAGGCGGCAAAGTAAAGCATTTTTGGTTTCGAAAACCAGATCCTTTGCCCGATCCGGTTTTCGAAAGCTATTAAATCAAGGCTGTAAAACGCTATTTTCTACTGGTTTAAGGTGCAGCTTTTGCTGAAAAAACTGGTCTGTGGCGTCATACACGCTTTTCAGATCCTTCGAGCGCAACCGGGATGCAATCACGTGGTCGCCGCTCTCGGGAAATGCTTTCAAAACTTTCTGATTATCGGGCGTGCCCAGCTCCGGGAACATTTTTTCAATAGCTTTTACCGAAACCACCTGATCCTGCTCCTCTTCGTTTTTGTAATAATAACCCACAAAAATCGGCATCTTGATTTTCTCAAAAACCTCCGGCCGGGAAATAGCGTCCATCATTTGCTGTAATGTAATGAGGCCATTGGTATGATAGCCCTGCAACCAAAATTGCGCACGCTCCGGAATGCTGTCCCGCGACTTGCTGTATTCACCAATGGCTTTATGCAAAATCTGCTTGCCCCAGGGACGCGTAATGAGCTTTAATGTTGAGTTTTTGACCTCAATACAAGGCGAGTAAAGCACAACGCCTTTGATTTCAGGATGGGTGGCCGCGAGATAAGTGGTTAGCAAGCCTCCCGCAGATGTCCCGATCATGATCACACTGTCTCCCAGCACTTTACCGATCGCCAAAGCGCGTTTTGCCCCTTCCAGGAAATTTTCAGGCGTAAGATCCTTCAAGGCGTTCGTATCCGCAATGCCGGCGTCGTGCATACGCGCCACGTATAGGTTCGCGCCATATTTTTTGGCTAAATCCTTATGAATAGGATCACCCTCCGCCCAGCTGGCGCCAAAGCCGTGAATGTAGACAACGCTATAAGGTGTTTTCTGCTTTTTGGACGAATCGGCCCAGATAATGCGGGCTTCATTGTCGGGTTTAATGTTGGGTGTGGCCTTTTCGGTTTGGTTGATTTCTTGTTCCAATGCGGTCAAATTACTGGTTACCGCAGGCAAAACGGGCGTGAGTTCAGCCTCCGGGACTTTCGGTCCGACGAGGTAAACGATGCCCAGGACCGCGATGATTCCAACAATCCAAAGTAGGAATTTTAACATTTTTTATGAGTTAAGAAGGTTTATCAATATTATCTTGCAAACATAATTTAATTATCCTTCCCCATGCCGAATCTTTTACTCGTCGAGGACGATGCCAACCTGGGATCTTTGCTTCAGGAATATTTGATAGATAAAGGCTTTCCTACCGATTTAGCTACTGATGGGCAAAAAGGCTGGCAATCATTTGTAGACAAATCCTACGACCTCTGCATTTTCGATGTGATGATGCCTAAAAAAGATGGGTTTTCTCTTGCTAAGGAAGTGAGAATGACCGGTCGTGACGTGCCCATTATCTTTCTGACAGCAAAGTCCATGAAAGAGGACACCATGCAGGGTTTTCGGGTGGGCGCAGATGATTATGTAACAAAACCGTTTGATAGGGAAGAGTTGTTGTTACGCATAGAAGCCATTTTGCGCCGCTATAAAAAACAGCCCGACGCTCCGGAAGAAGCGAAGACATTTCAGGTAGGTCAATACACATTTGATTATGACCATCAGCAGCTTTCTGCAAATGATAAATCGGTGCGGTTGACTAGTAAGGAGTCTGAATTGTTAAAATTGTTTTGCCAAAATCTCAATCAGCCGATCAGCCGCAGTTTTGCTTTGAAAACGATCTGGGGTGATGATTCCTATTTCAATGCACGGAGCATGGATGTTTACATTACCAAATTGCGAAAATATCTCCGTGAGGACACTTCTATCCAAATCATGAACCTGCACGGCGAGGGTTTCAAGTTGATGGTGGGCTAATTCAGGCCTCTAATTTTGGGTAAAGAATTTCAAAAAACGTTTTTGCCGGAAACTCTAACATTTTCCGGATGGTTCTTTACCTAGTCACATAGTAAAAATGCCGACAGCCGACCGCTGATCGCCGCAAGCCAATCAATCATGATCAATATATCCCGTCGTCCGCGACGCAATAGAAAATCTTCTGCCATCAGGGATCTGGTTCAGGAAACGACGCTTCAGGTTTCTGATTTCATTTATCCAATGTTCGTTCAGGAAGGCACAAACCTTAAAATTGAGGTGAAATCCATGCCCGGCATCCACCGTTATTCGCTGGATAATTTGCTGGAAGAACTGAAAGAAGTGACAGACCTGGGCATCCGCGCCATTGACCTTTTCCCTAATTATCCTGAAAGCAAAAAAGACCGTTTTGCCTCTGAAAGTCATCAGGAGCACACATTTTATCTCAAAGCGATCACCGCTGTCAAGGAAAAATTCCCCGAACTGGTCATTATGACGGACGTTGCCATGGACCCATACAGCTCTGATGGTCACGACGGTTTGGTTGAAAACGGTAAGATCCTGAATGACGCCACATTGGAAATCCTGGGCAACATGTCACTCGCGCAAGCCAAAGCAGGCGCCGACATTCTGGGACCGAGCGATATGATGGACGGGCGCGTCGGATACATTCGTAAACATCTTGACGATCATGGCTTTACGGACGTAAGCATTATGTCCTACTCAGCCAAATACGCCAGCGCATTCTACGGACCTTTCCGCGATGCATTGGAATCCGCACCAAAATTCGGGGATAAAAAAACCTACCAAATGAACCCGGCCAACAAGCGTGAAGCATTGCTCGAAGCGCAGCTGGACTTCGAAGAAGGCGCTGATATGCTGATGGTTAAGCCCGCATTATCCTATCTCGACATCATCCGCCAACTAGACGAAAACTTCGACATCCCCATAGCCGCCTACAACGTCTCAGGCGAATACGCCATGATAAAAGCTGCCGCAGCAAACGGCTGGCTCGACGGCGACCGCGCCATGATGGAAGTCCTCACCAGCATCCGCCGAGCCGGCGCAAAATGCATATTAACATACTTCGCGAAGGAAGCGGCGGTGATTTTGAATGGTCGTTAGCAGCCATTTCTATTTATTGCGGAAAAAGCTATATTTGTTAGAACAAGAAATACAGCTATGCAGCACACCATTCAAATCAACACATCTCAGCTCGATGCCAAGTTTTTGACATCTATTAAGTCTATTTTTGGTAAGCGGGACGTGAAAATAATTGTTGAAGACATTGAGACAAGTCACTCTGAATCAAAGCATTCGGAGGTAAAAAGATTTCTCGATCACAGAAAAAATCGTCCTTCCGAAGTGATTTCGGATCAGAAGGATTTCAATGAAGTGATCAGCGATATCAATTTATAGTTAATGCAATATTTTGACTCCGATGTGATCTTTAATTATGCTGTAATTCAAGATCCCCTAAAACACGAACAAGCTAACAAACTGATACTGAATGCAATTGCGGAGGATCAGTTTGTTATTTCTACGCTTGTCATTCAGGAAGTTGGTTATGGATTGGCAAGGTTTGATTTGAAAAGCGATGTAATTAAGTATGAGCTTGATTATTTGCTTTCTCTGAATGTAACAAGCATTCATAAGCAGCATTTGTCGAGAGCTTTGCAACTGTCTGAGTCGATTGGTTTCAAACACATTAATGATTGTCTCCATGCAGCGGTTGCGGAAAGCTTGAATTGCGACGTGTTTTATACTTATAACAAGTCAGATTTTCGTCGTATTCAGAAAATGAGTCCCTTAGACATTATCATATTGTAACTCAAAAATTTTCAAAGTTAAAGCACCTAATTTCTCCATGAAATTTAATAAAAACTTCCTCCTGTTTATTTGCTGTCTGCCTTTATTAAACCAAACAGCCTACGCTCAAAAGAAAACCAACTCCCTTCCCGAATTCCAGATAAAAAAGGCTGACACAGAAGCGCATATGCGGTTTTTGGCGGCGGATGAATTGTTGGGGCGCAGGACTGGGGAACAGGGGAACCTTGTGGCGGCGCGGTACATTGCGGAGCAGTTCAGGAAGCTGGGCGTGGTGCCGGTTCCGGGAAATGGGACAAATAATTCGACTTATTTCCAGAATGTCCCTTTTGAGAAAATGGGCGCTAATGGAAGTGGGGAGATCATTGCGGATGCGGAGGTGATGAAAAGTGGCGTGGACTGGATCCTGATGAATGGCGATGAGATGACTGTTAAGGCGCCCATCGTTTATGCGAGTTTTGGTTTGGTTAATGCCGTTAAAAATCAGGACGATTATAAAGATCTGGATGTGAAAGGTAAGATTGTGCTGGTGGAAAGCGGCACGGCAGAGACGCAGACGCCGCGCGAAATTATCAATACTTCCAATGAAAAGCGTAAAAAGGCGATGGATAAAGGCGCCATTGCGATGATTGAATTGTTCAATGCACCTATCCCCTGGAATGTGGTAACCAAAAACTTTTCTGGTGAGAAATTGTCGTTGATCGAGGGAACAGGAGCTGAAAAATCTATTCCGCACGTTTGGATCAATGGTAAAGAAGCCAAATATGCACGGGCATTGCGGGCCGCGAAAGAGGTTGAGTTCAAAACCTCCGGTCGGAAATCACAGACTGTTAATAGCTACAATGTCGTAGGTTACATTGCCGGAACCGATCCAAAACTTAAAGAAGAATATGTGTTGTTAAGTGCTCACTACGACCACATTGGCATAGGAAAGCAAGGCGGACAACCTTACACAGCGGAGGACAGCATTTTCAATGGAGCGCGGGACAATGCTTTTGGAACCGTTGCTTTACTCACTGCTGCTGAGGCACTTACGAAAAACCCGCCGAAGCGCTCAGTGCTGATTGTCGCATTGACAGGTGAAGAAATTGGCTTGCTGGGAAGCAAATACTACGCTTCTCATCCGCTAATGCCTTTGAACAAATGTATTTTTAACATTAACTCGGACGGCGCAGGTTACAATGACACGACCATTGTTTCTGTAATGGGCTTAGACCGGACCGGAGCGCGGGCGGAGATTGAGGCGGCTTGCAAAGCATTCGGCCTGGGCATTTTTGCAGACCCTTCGCCAGAACAAGGTCTATTCGACCGTTCAGATAATGTGAACTTTGCAAAAGAAGGAATCCCTGCACCGACATTCACGCCTGGTTTTAAAGAATTTAATGGTGATATCATGAAAAACTATCACCAGGTTTCTGATAATCCCGAGACGATTGATTTTAACTATTTACTGAAATTCAGCCAGGCTTATGCTTATGCAACGCGGCTGATCGCAGATAGAAATGTGGCTCCGCAATGGAGTGCGGGCGATAAGTATGAAGCGGCTGCTAAGAAGCTGTATGGTAAGTAGCACATTGTCCGTGAACCTATTAGCCTGTCATGCTGAGCGTAGCCGAAGCACGTTACCCCCAGGAGTAGCGTGCTTCGGCTCCGCTCAGCATGACAGGGCATTGGACGATCTACATCTTATTATAAAAATCAAACACGTTTTTCAAATCAAGGTCGCTCTTTAGGGTGGCCTTGTTTTCTTTTAGGTAAGCTTCAACTTCCTTTTCTTTATCTGCCATCAGCGCCAAAACAGCCTTCTTGCCAGCATTAAACTTCTCTGGCTTGCTGTTTGAAATCACATAATAATCACTATCCAGCCGCACAATCGTGTTTTTCTGGCCGGTTCCGAAGCCTGGGTTGTAGTTGGGTTTTGTGATTTTGGGTTTGTAATGTTTTATCAAGGTTAGTTTGCCGGAGCTGAGGACTTCGCAAACGCCTTTGAGACCCGTATCGGGAGTTAGAGATTTGATGCTGACGAAGCGTTGTGACGTCCCGCTATTTTTGGTTTCAAAACTCTTTATATAACTGGATTTAATGACCCGGACGTCATTCTTTTTGGCTAGCACTTCCAACTCATCGTTCAGGACATTATAGCGAATGGTTATGCCCGCCAGACTGTCTGATTCCATGCCTCCGAACTGGGTCATAGGTGTATTGAGCTTAACGGATCCTTCATGCCATAATGAATCAATGTAGAAGTCGCCGATCACATCGGAGGATTCGGTCGGGGATGACCAAAAAACACCGGATCTGTCCGTATTAAGGCCTTTTCCGGTTGCTACGCCTACTTTTGTTCCTTCGCTCAGTTGTGCTTTTACAGCGCCGACGGAACATGTCAGCGCTGCTAGTATGCTTAGAAAATATTTCATCTGGTCAAACTTTTGGCTTGCAGTTCAACATTATCTTGCTCCCGGAGGGCAATTCTTTTTAAGATAATCCGTGAATAAGCTTCTCAAATGCTTTGATGTCCCTTCGCCTTCTGAAATGCCATGCGAGCGGTTAGGGTAAGGCATGAATTGGAATACTTTATCATGTTTAATGAGCTCGTTGACAAGCATTTCAGCATTTTGATAATGCACGTTATCATCTCCTGTTCCATGAATGTAAAGCAGGTTTCCTCTCAGATTTTTGGCATGCGTAATCGGCGAGCCTTTCACAAAATCTTCGCGGTTCTCCTGCGGAACGCCCATATAACGCTCCTGATAAATGTTGTCGTAAGTCAGCTGATTGGCCACAGCGGCTACGGCAATGCCGGTTTTGAAATGCTGCGGATATTGGAACAACAAATTCAATGTGGACGAGCCGCCACCGCTCCATCCATGTACGGCAACGCGACTGGTGTCGATGAACGCATATTGCTTGAACATGGCCGTTGCGGCGCCGTCGATATCCTTAATGTTGATCGTTCCGATGTTTTTATAAATCGCTTTCCGCCAGGCAGCTCCTTTTGGCGACGGCGTTCCGCGGTTGTCGACAGAAGCATAAATGTAACCATCATCGGCCATGCTTCCTGAATAAAGGCGGTTGCGGCCCGTTCCATAAACGTCTTTCACGGTGCTTCCAGCTGGCTCACCATAAACCATAAACACGATCGGATATTTTTTAGCCGGGTCAAAGTTGGTTGGTTTCACCATCCAGGCGTCTATTTCAACTCCTTCCGCAGTTTTTACCTTGAAAAACTCAATGTTTAACTTCGCAGCATTGATCTTGTCGGTGGATTGTGCAATGGAGTTTGCCGGGTCTATTGAAACGTGCTTTGGCAAAGATATCCACTCCTGTAACGGGGCGGTTTTGGCGTTGGAAAACTGATGTCTGGCAAATTTTCCACCCGGAGAAATCTCATAACTATGTGTTCCCGACTGATTGGCAGGCGTTATGCGCTCCGCTTTCCCTTTTCCGTCCAGTGAAATTTTATACAAATACGTCTGTGTAGCATTATCAGGCGATGCGGTGAAGTAGTAGACATTGTTTTTCTCATCAATGCGCACCGGATTGATCATATCGAAGTTTCCGATGGTGATCAAAGTCTCTTTTTTCCCATCACGGCTTACGCGATAGGTGTGGCGCCAGCCATCTTTTTCACTAACCCAGAGGAACTCCTTGCCATTGTTAATCCAATCCCAGCCCATCGGGTCATTTTCCCAACGGCTTTTAATGTCAATCCAGGCGGCGTCTTTCTCTGTGTAAAATGGTTTTGCACTTCCGTCGGTTGTATTAATGTATAACAGTGTGCTTTCGTTTTGTTTGCGGTTTAATTGCTGGATCACCAGCTCATTCGGCATGCCAGACCACTCCATTCTAGGCACATAAGTGTTTTGCGGATCGCCTGGAATGTTCATCCATTTGGTTTGCGCGCTTGCAATGTCTACAACGCCAATTTTATAAGGAGAAGGCGTTTCACCCACTTTCGGATATTCCACAGGAACATTAAATGAGTAGATAGAATCTGTGGTGTTGATCATCAGGAAGTTGCGGATCTTGCGCGCATCCAGTTGCCAGTAAGCGATGGATTTGCTGTCGCCGCTCCAACGGAAACCATCGCGGCAATCGAATTCCTCTTCGTAAGCCCAGTCAAATGTTCCGTTAATGACGCGGTCGGTGCCGTCGGTGGTAAGTTGTTTTATTTCACCACTTTGAATGTCTTCCGCATATACATTGTGCTTGCTTACATAACCTGCTTTTTTCCCATCCGGGGAGAATTTTGCGAACATTAAGGAGGATGCCGGCAATCCTTTGCCGAGCTGTTTCAATGTTTTACCAGCAACATCAAAAACCCAATAATCCCCACGCGTCTGATAACGCCATACGCGCTTTGAATTGGTGTATATCAACACTTTATCACCCGACTGGCTCATGGTGTAACTCCTGATTTCCATTGGAGACCCATCTGCTTTTTTAAGTACATCCTGTGCTACGATCACTTTTTCTTGTCGGGACGGCAATGTAGTTTCTACAATTCCCTGCTCGGTAACATCACGATAGCCGGTTCCGTCGGGGAGCCATTGAAATGTATCCGGAATTTGGGCTTGAATTTGAAAAGTAAGCAGTATTAAGATTAATGTGCTGACAAAGTGCTTCATCTGAAAATTTTGGTAAATAGATAGTAGGACAACTAAGTTACACAAACTTAATATATTTGGTCAGAACGATCCGATTTTTACTCTTTTGCCTTGGAGCGCTTCTGTTTTTTCAACGCCTCGCTCAGCAAAAATTCGATCTGACCATTCAAACTACGAAAATCCTGCTGTGCCCAAGCTTCGAGTTCTTTGAGCATATCAGGATTTACGCGTAAAACAAATGCTTTTTTTTCTGCCATATTAAGGATACAAAGTGCCCGCGTTCAGGATCGGGGTTGCCGCTTTTTCACCGCAAAGTACAACAAGCAAATTGCTTACCATAGCCGCTTTCCGCTCTTCATCGAGCTGGACAATCCCTTTTTCGGAAAGCATGGCCAAAGCCATATCCACCATTCCTACCGCTCCGTTCACAATCTGCCTGCGCGCTGCCACAACGGCCGACGCTTGCTGGCGCTGTAACATGGCCCCCGCGATTTCCGGGGCGTAAGCAAGGTGACTAATGCGTGATTCCAGGACATCAATGCCGGCACGGCTCAAACGTTCGGTGAGTTCGGCTTCCAGCATTTCATTGATTTTTCCGCTTCCGTCGCGTAATGTTACTTCCTGGATTTGCAGGTCTTCATCTTCCATCGTGTCATACGCATACACTCCGGCGAGATGCCTTACCGCTGCTTCCGACTGGATTTCAACATATTTTACATAGTCGTCCACCTCAAAAGATGCCTTTGCAGTGTCACCCACGCGCCATACCACCACGGCGGCGATTTCGATGGGGTTACCAAGCTTGTCGTTTACCTTTAATTTCTGACCATTGAGGTTTCTGGCCCGAAGGCTGATTTTTTTCCTCCGAAACAGTGGGTTAACCCAGCGCAAGCCACTTTGCTTCATGGTGCCCATATAGTCTCCGAAAAAGGTGGTCACAACGGCTTCATTGGGGTTAATGACCGTGAGGCCAATCAGAATTATAAACCCTATTCCGAAAACCAGGCCACCACCAAGCACAGTGCCGGCTGCCGCAACAAGGCCGACGCCACCAAACATTAAGAGCAGGCCCAGCCCAAAGAGCGCATAACCTGAGGACGATCGTAATTCTTTCTCATTCATGGTCATAATATGATAGTAAAGTGATATCACAATATTATCAAATCAGGATCAGATTCTGTTATTTTTTAGGACAAAAAAATTCCAAAGCTTTTGACCGGCTTTGGAATTGGATAAGTGGCGGATTGGGTGATTCAATTTATCTGAAAATTGATTGGCAAATTGTATCTGACCCTGACAACCTTCCCGCGCATCATGCCAGGCTCCCACATTCCGCTCATTTTCTTTACTACACGCAACGCTTCATCGTCGAGCCCGAACCCTACGCCGCTTTCGACCTTATACTCACACATGCTGCCGTCTTCGCAAACGACAAACGACAGATATACACGGCCGGTGACGCCCCGTTGCGATGCATCCATGGGATAACGGATGTTCTCGCCTAAAAACCTGTACATTTTAGGAAGCCCGCCCTTGAACTGCGGCTGCACGATCGCGTTATCGTAAGTCCGTTTTTCTCCATCTTCGTAAGCGATCCCCTGTTGCAGATTTCCCTTATCATCATATGTTTCCTCGTAATGCAGCGTTCCGTCTGTCCATTTGCCAGACCATTTTCCACTTTTCCGGCGCTTTGTAACCGGGCCTTCTTCAATGAGCACTTTGGATGCGCTGATTCTGGTAATTGAATTCCAATAACCCTCACCATCCTTTACAATCTGAGTCCCATCCCTGTTCCAGGCATCGGCAAACATGCGCTCACGATATTCATTGTCTTTCATCGCCGGGACTTCCGTAACTGTGCAGATCTGCCCATTGTCGTACCAGGACAATTGCAGGCTTGCGCTGTCACCAACAATGGTGATATCCCTTACCATACCATTCAGGTCATACTTTTTGATCAATGATGCTTTATTGCCAGGACCGTATTCGGTGTAAGCGAGTAGTTTCCCGTTCATCTGAAATGTGGCTTCTGACGAGTGACTGGCCTCATTATCATCCCTGGCAATGATTTGGTAAGCTTGCACGGAGTCGATACCGCTTTGCCGAAAATCGAGATTATACCAAATGTCTTTCTTCTTAAAAGGGACACGGGCAACCTCTTTCCATTTAGATCCCTTCAATTGCTCATAGATCACGTCATTGTTGATATAACCCTGATCATTAACGGCCATTACACTCCTGTATTCATACTTTTTGGGATCTTTTGCAACCCTGAAACGGCCATCGAAATAATTGATGAGCGCAGATCTGGTGCTGTCGAAGCTGGTATTTGGGGGTGTTTTAAAAGCAATGGGATAAATCATAGATTGCCGCACTTTCTCACCATTCAAAGTTGCCGGTTTCCAGGCTTTATACAGGCTCATCAGGCGGAGGGCTTCTTTATTGGTCAGGGAATCCAGTCCTTTTGATATTTCGAGCTGCGACATGCTTCCATCCGGTTCAACAATTCCTTTCACATAAACGCGGCCATTGATTCCCTTCACCCCGCTTAAAAATGGAATCTGCAAATTGGACGCAATAAATTGGCTTAAATAAGCAATGCCGCCGGTTGGCTCCGCGCCCTTTTCAACTTCGTGGGGAAGGTAGATTTTTTGCCCGTAAACAGATGCACTGAACAGGCAGAATAAGAGAAGAAGTCGGTTCATAGATTGTAAAAATATTCAATCAAATATAAAAAAAGTATTCTTTTGAATTTCATATGTAACCGTAAATAACCCCCAAATACTTCTACAAGCAGGTTTTAAGAGTTTGCAAGCAAATTCTTAACCATCTGATAACCTGCCAGTAACATCCAGGTAATGTTAAATGAGAATATTTGTAATATGGGAGATACAACTCACTTCAGAACAATCATCATTTCTGACTTACACCTCGGAGCAGGTGGTTCGAAGGCGGAAGAGGTTACTAATTTTTTGAAAAGCTATTCCTGCAAAAAGCTTATCCTGAACGGCGACATCATTGATGCCTGGCAACTGAAAAAATATGGGGTCTGGAAACGGAAGCATACCATGTTTTTCAAGCGGGTTTTGAAGATGATCGAGGAAAACAAGACCAAGGTGATTTACATCCGCGGAAATCATGACGATTTCCTGGATCAGATCATCCCGCTGAGGCTTGGAAAGCACTTCCAGATCCGGAAAGATTACATTCTCACCTCAGGTTCTCAACGATATTATATTACACACGGCGACGTTTTTGACTCTATTACCACACACCTGAAATGGCTCGCTTACCTGGGCGATATGGGTTACACATTTCTTTTATGGGTAAACAAGCTCTATAACCGATATCGCGAATGGCGGGGGTTATCGTATTATTCACTCTCACAGCGCATCAAGCAGTCTGTAAAGATGGCGGTGAACTATATGACAGATTTTGAAGAGAAGCTTACCGAGCTGGCCCGTTCCAGAAATTGCGATGGCGTGATCTGCGGGCACATCCATCACCCTGCAATCCGCGAAATCGACGGCATTATGTACATGAATTCCGGCGACTGGGTAGAAACATTAAGCGCACTGGTTGAAGATTTTGAAGGAAACTGGAGCCTGCTTTATTACGACCAGCATACGGTTCAGGAGAAGGGTTCCTCCAAAAAATCGGCGAACAAAACGATCATTGAAAATTTCCCCGCAAGCATGGATAAGCAGGTTGCATTTTCAAGTTTGCTTCCAGGGAAAAACCAGCGGTTCCTATGAAAATCCTTTTCTTGGTTCAGGGAGAAGGGCGCGGACATTTGACGCAAGCCATTTCAATGAGCCAAATCCTGCGGCATGCCGGGCATAAAGTTGCAGCGGCCATGGTAGGCGTATCCCCCGGACGCGTTATTCCGGCTTTTTTTGAGGAACAGGTTGCTGCACCGGTTTTTCATTTCTCTGCACCTAACATTGTTTATAACAGCCAGGCTGAGGGGATTAATTTAAAGGCCACTGTTTACAACTTGCTTAAAAATCACAGCGCCTATTTAGCCGGGCTGCGCCTGATCCACAATACAATTCAGGACATTAAGCCCGATCTGATCATTAGTTTTTACGAGACATTCAGTGGCTTGTATAATGTGCTGTATCGGTCCAAAATTCCGATGGTATGCGTTGCGCATCAGTATCTCTTATTGCATCCAAAATTCATTTTTCCGAAAAACAGCAAGGTTAATCAGCTGATTATCAATTTCAATTCAAAACTTACGTCCTGGCTTGCGGTTAAGCGCCTGGCGTTGTCGTTCCGGGAGATTGAATCGAGGAATGACCTGAAAATAACGGTTGTGCCACCATTATTACGCAAGGAAGTGGTTCAGATGCAGACAATTAGGGAGAATTTCTTCCTGGTTTACATGACACATCACCGCCTTAGCAAGCAAATTATCCAATGGCACCTGTCGCATCCTGAGGTGAGATTGCATTGCTTTTGGGATAATGCGGAGGTTTCCGATGAATTTGTTTATGACGAAACATTAACTTTTCATCGCATTAACAGCAAAAAATACCTCCAAATGCTGGCAAGCTGCACTGCGCTGGTGACGACGGCGGGTTTTGAATCGGTTTGCGAGGCGATGTATCTGGGCAAGCCAGTAATGATGGTGCCCGTTCCCAATCATTTTGAGCAGGAATGTAATGCTATGGACGGCGTCATTTCCGGTGCCGGCGTCACTTCGCGATCGTTTGACCTCTCTGTTATCCTCGACTATTTACCTAAACACCTGGACCAGGCGCAGAAATTTCGCGCCTGGTATCACCGTGGTGAAGCGATGTTCTTGAGAGAAATCGAGTCTTTCGACATAAAAAGTAAAGCAACTGCTGCACAGGTCTAGAAACTGATTCCCAACCTGAGCGCTAGTCGGTTGTAAACCCTGTCTTCCCAGCGTTCCAGCTGATTCCATTGAGGGACTTTGGTAATATGCGCTTCCTGCCGTTTATAGCTCATTGTGAATGTAACTGCCGTGCCGCCCGGCTTGCCCATGCGAAGGCCCAGGCCGGGATTCAACATGAGCCCGCCGGTGGTTCCGAAACCATCGGAGTCATCCTGAAACCATGCAAAGCCGTAACCCGCATCAGCCGTTACGAATAGCTTTACGTCACCTTTGTTCGTCAGATCATATCTGACTCCTGCTGAGATAGGATTCAGCAGCGCTGTTTTATACCAATCTATCCCCACAGTCACACCGGCAGCCAGGCGCTTGCTCAGCATGACTCCGTTGAATGTCTGTAACGTCAGATTTAACCTGTTGTCCACCTGGCTCTGGCCGTTGTTGCCTTGAAAGTCATATTTTACCCTGCCAAACAGGCCGCCGAATTCGGTATGGTTCGTGTATTTCAGCGGAATGTGGTTCTGCGCATGCAAACTGCTCGCCATGAGCAAGGAGCTTGCCATTATTAGAAATGCTAACTTTTTCATCGGGATCGTTTTGAAGAGGAATGCCTAGATCGCTTTGCCGACCGGAATTTTACTAAGCAGCCGCAGATCCTTCGGATTGCTGGAATCGTATTGGTAAAATCCGTCTTTTCCAATGAGCAGTAATGTTTTTCCCAATGAGATCACATCAAAGGCGTCCATATCCTTGAAGTGGGCGAGCAGATTTTTGTCGATTTTGAATTTATCTTTTACATCAAAAACTTTAAGCCCGTGCTCGCCTTCGCAAAGGAACAATGTGGGCGAGTCAATGCTTAAACCGTGCGGATTTTCCATTTGATAGCTTTTGATAAGCTGCGGCGAGGAAGGATTGCTTACATCTACGAGGTCCAGCTGATTCTGCGATCCCTGGCAAAATGTTCCGGTCCTGATCGTTACATAGGCAATGTTATCCTGCACCACCACCGGATCGCACGCGCGGCCGTGCTGGAATGTGGAGAGTTGTTTTGGCTCGGCCGGATTGCTGTTGTCAAAAATGAACATTCCGGTGTTGGAGCCGATGAAAAGCTTGTTGTCGTGCGGGAAAATGGTCTCAATCCCCCACCCGAAGTTTATGGTTGAAAAATCTTTTGGTTTCGAGGGAATAGCAACATCAAAAAGATGCAGGCTGTTTTGTGTTACTGTATAAAGGAAGTTCTGATGCAGTGCAAACCGCGCCATAGAGCCTGCTTTTCCACTGCTTCCGCCGGAACTGGGCGCCGATGACGATGATCCGGAAAACGACGACTGAGCAAAGGAGTCATTCATCCATCCGCCCCACCAGCCCGGATTTACACCTTCCTCGCAATTTACAGTCACCGTTTCAGTTACAAAATCTACATTCTGATCGTTAATAGCGCCCATTGTTTCGTTCAATGTCCAGGTGCCGCCATCGAAAAGGCCGTTTTTGAAGACATTCTTAATCCGTTGCATTTCTTTTGGATTCGAAGGATCGCTGATGTCAATCGCGAGGAGATCCGAAAAGCTGTCGGCATACAGAATGTTGTCACGAACAGCCATATCACCGTTTCCAGGTATACGGATGAAGGTTATAAATTCGGGGTGCGATTTGTCTTTGTTATTGATGATGTGAATGCCTGATTTGATCTCATTTACAAAAAGATAATCGCCCTTAATGTACATTTTACCCGGCCGTTCCAGCGCTCTGGGTGATTCGTTCTTAACCATGGTCCGCAGCTCCAGAAGAGAGTGTGTAACATTGGTAAAGCGCCTGGTAATACGCGTTTCCTTGCATTGGTCATTGCACGACCAGCACATTGCAGCAAGAAATAATAACAAGAGTAAAGGATTAGGTTTCATAGCAGTTAGATTATAGAGGCCAGCAATAATTACATTTAAACTTGACTTATTGCATGACACGTTGATTTTGTAAATGGTTGTAATACAAAACAAAATCGTCCGAAAGCAAGGCCTCCGGACGATAACGCACCCCGAAAATGCCAGGACTACCGGCATTTTTTATCTTTAATATCTTATGAGCTAACCGCTCACCCTATTTGCTTTCCGGATTCTTGATCCTGCCCATGAAAAGGATCGTATTGGATGTATTTTCGCTGATGATCAGTGCAAACGGACGATCACAAAGCACCTGTTGGTTCGGGCCAACTGATGTAAGGCCCACGCCGATTGAAGTCACTGCCGCAGCTTCTGTTCCTTTTTCATCAATGCCTAAGTAGGCGTCTTGCTTCACGAAATCCACAAACAGGTCCGCTTTCGGATTTATTTTGCCCAGTTCGGCTTGGGTAGTAAATGCTTTTTGAATGCCCATTTCTCTCAGAGTTTCTTTCAGCTGAGCCGAATATTCTAATGTAAATCTGGGTAAGCCTACTTCAATGTTTGCTTCCTGCATTCCGGTGCGAATCCGGTCCCAGTCGCTTGCACTGACGCTTGTGAGCATTTTATCCACCGTATTTTGTCCTCTCGGAACGAGCAATGTCATATTGTACTGCCCGTTTCCATACGGAAGCTGGACCGCCGAATAGGTTTCGGTGCTGGTTGTTTTAAATTTTGATTTGATAAACATCATTTTAACTGGCTTACCGCTCCCGTTTTCCAGCTTAAATGTTTCTTCTCTGGTATTCTTGGCGTCAAACTGATATTTCCAGTCTCCTTTGAAATACAATGCGTTCAGCAGGAACATGATGTGCTCTGGCTTGATCTCATCTATTACTTTTTTGATCTTACCATTCGTTTTATCACTTGCCCATTGGTTAATCTTGTCTTTGGCTGCATCATCGAACGAAAGACCGGTTGCCTCTGCATTGAAGGAATTTTTCAAAACAGATTGAAAGTCGGGCTGCACACTGAAACCGCTTTTATACCAAAGGGAATTTGCGAGGCCAAGGAACACTTTCGAATCTGCGATGGGCAGATCGTTAAGCAGCGTTTTGTAAGCATTGTTAAGATCTGTGAGCGAAACGCCTTCCATTTGCAGGCTTTTCAGTATTTCGTCGGCCGTTTCCTTCTCGGCTCCATTGAGCAGCATGCCCAATGCCATATGCAGGCTCAGCGGTGATACGAACAGATTTTTGTCCGAAGCCTCTGTCTGCTGTAAGGTGTGAAGGAATTGAAATGAAAATTCATTTGTCCCTGCTGAAATACGGGATGGAACCTGAACCGGATAAATCGGGTCCGGCAAATTATCCGGACCCGGATTGTCGTTGGTACAACTGATGATCGTACCGGCAATGATTCCTGGGATTAATAATGTTTTAAGAATCTTGTTCATGGCTAATAGATTGTTTTTAATCTACATTATCCTAGAAACTCAAAATCAAAAAATGGTTGGAACTGATTTGGATTTATTTCAAAAAGAATAGCGCATTCCCCATGAAACGCCGTACAGATACGGCCGTGAATCCAGGCTCTGAGTAGACCGGAAACCTGATGTTACCGATTTCTGATATGACCCTGTCAGGTTTGCATTCCAGCGCGGGGAAAGCCTGTAATTAAATCGCAGGCCGGTTGTGGCTGCCCAGTTCATGCTTCTATAAATCTCGTCGCTGGCCTTAGTGGTGATAATTTCACCCGATGCGGATTCCAGCTCATTGCTAAGGAAGAAATTGGCCATCATACCGCCCAAAATAGAAGCATTAAACTTTTTCTCGGGATAAATAGTAAATCCTGCCTGAACGGGCAGCTGCAAATACTGATAATTGTTGCTTACTGTTTTGGCTACATCAATATAGAGCGCGCCGTTGTTGACAAAATCCTGCGTTTTCCCCTGGTTCATTCCGTCATAGCTCGGCGAAAGACCTGCATAAGCATTCTCTAAAACATTGGCAGATTTGTTACTGAATGCATTCAAAACATAGCCTCCGCCCTCGTAAGTTGAGTTGCCTTTTAGATAACTCACACCCATCTCCACCGACCAATGTTTGGAAAGCCGCATTCCGCCTTGCGTTTGTACGGCATAGGAAGCTCCCGCCTCGCTGGTTCCGGAAACTGCTCTACGCATGGATAATGATTGCCCTGAGAAGCCTACGGGAGCTTCTTTCACTGTAAGATTAGGATTAAATGACGCTGGCATCAGGCTTAGTCCAGCGTAATATTCGGTGTGTTTTACAGGTGTCAGAGGCTCTTCCTTGATAACGTCAGGCTGGAAAAACACATAGCGCTTCTGCATGTGAATGTCCAGGTCGCTGTAAGGTGTTATAGGCAATAATGCGAGCGCCATTGTGGATTCGGCCGGAGCATTCGCAACATTTGCCGGAGCATTAGCGACATCTGCCACACCATTAGCAAGGCCTGCATTGTTATCTATGACCGAAGCCACAGGGGTTTTAGTGTCCGTAAAAGCTGATTTTTCGGATGACGTCGAAGCGGCGCTTTCTGGCGATCTCTCTAATGCTAATGTCTGATTTTCATTGCTGATGGAAGGCTTACGAATAGCTGTTGAGCTTCCCTTCTTGCTTTTCACAACAGCCAGTTGCTCTTGACCGGCATCTGCGCTTGTTTCAGCTTGTCGGCTTTTCTTAGTTGGAGCATCTGTCTCAGCTTGTAGATTGGCCTTCGCATCTGCGCTTGTTTCAGCCTCTCCTATTCCAGCTTCCGGCGTCTGGTTGTCAGTTGTTACACCTTCTTTTGCATTTTGTTTGACAGCAATTTCAGTATTGATCTTACTTCCGTTCATTTCTGAATTGGAATACCAAATCCCACCGCCTACCAGCAACAGTGCTACAATAGAGGCTGCTGCATACCATATCTTAGATGACTGCCACCAAAGCGGCAGTATCATTCCTTTATCCTGTTGATCGAGACGTGCTTCTATGCCCTCCCAAACTGATTGAGGAGGAGCCTCGGAGGCTTCTTTCAAAGCCTTTCGCCACTGATCTTCAAAGTTGTTTATCTCGGACGGATCCATCATTAAATCTTTTTTCTTTGTTCAATTTCTGTTGAAGAAGCCCTCTCGCCCGCGCATATTGCGACTTTGAGGTTCCTTCTGATATGCCCAGCTTTTGGGCTATTTCATTGTGCTGATAACCTTCAATGGCATACAGGTTAAATATGGTCTGACATCCGGTTGGCAACTCTTTTATGACTTCCAAAAGTTGTTTCAACTGAAAATCCCCCAATGTTACTTCCCTATCAGCAATGCCATTATGGTATAAATCAATGTCATCGAGGTCTTTCAGATATTTCTGCTGCCTCAGATGGTTCAATGCTGTGTTCACTACTACAGAACGGAGCCAATACTCTAATGGACTATCGTTTCTGAATGAATCTATATTTTCATAAATTTTAATAAAAGCATCCTGTAAAACATCCTCAGCATCAGTCCGGTTTTTAGTGTAACGCAGGCATATAGCAAACAGCTTGCCCCCGAAGACATCATAAAGTTGTCTTTGGGCAGACCGGTTGCGCTGCTTGCAGCCTTGCACTAATTCCTGTTCGTTAAAGGTCATCCGAAGTTTAGGGGTGCTTCGTTCGGTTTATTGTTATAAAAATCAGCACCGCTATCCCAAAGATAGATGAATACTGCTTCATGGCTAACGCATTGCACAATTCTGACCAGGGCAATTCGTATTAGGTTTGACACGATGCACATTGAAATGGTTGGAAAAAGTAAAAAAGGTTTTTTGATAATGTTTGCTACATTACATGCAGGAACTAATCATTGATACATATCCTTTTATTACAAGTGAAGTAAACGCTAAGGTATTTCTGTACACCTAACTTCTATCACCTATGAGCCAATACATGGTTGAAATTCAACTTCCGGCTGTTATGTCGGAAGATTTTACAGCGAAAATACCTGCTCAAAGAAAAAAGATTAATGAAATGATGGAGCAGGGACGGCTGATGTCCTATGCCCTTTCGGAAGATTACTCCAGACTTTGGTGCGTGGTAAGAGCAGACAGCGAGTTTGAAGTAATGTCACTTGTGTCTGAATTCCCGCTGATTGATTATATGGATCCAAAAATTTCCAAACTCATGTTCAACAATGTGGTTGCACTGAGGTTGCCGATGTTTTCTTTGAACTAGGCCAAAGACCATACAAAAAGCCCTGTTACGAGACCGTAGCAGGGCTTTTTGCTTTAAATCAATTATAGTTTTCGCTCGATAAGTCTGATAATCTTGCCTAATTCTTCGGCATCGACCTCACTGAAATCATTTAATTCATCACTATCCACATCCAGCACCATAGCCACAGTTCCATTCCGGTGAAAAACGGGTAAAACGATTTCTGACTTTGAAGCGGAATTGCAGGCAATGTGGCCCGGGAATTCTTCAACATCGGGCACTATCAATGTTTTTTTCTGGGAGTAACTGGCTCCGCAAACACCTTTGTCGAATGCAATGCGCGTACAGGCGATCGGCCCCTGAAATGGCCCAAGCACCAATTGGCCCTCTTTTACAATATAAAATCCAACCCAAAAGAAGCCGAATGCTTCCTTCAATGCCGCGGCAACATTGGCCAGATTGGCGATGAGGTCACTTTCTGTTGTTACTAATGCTTCAATTTGTGGAAACAGGGCTTTGTAAACCGTCGCTCTGTCTGTGCTTGTGGGTACTATTAGTTCTTCTGCCATATTGGTAAATATCTTTGTCAATTATTGAAACAGGCCCGGAAGTCGATTAGTTACCGCAACCTTTGGAAAAGATAACGGGTTAAATACTAATTTTAAGTCCATTTAGTTTAAAACGAATGATCCAAAGACATATCCTATTAATGGACGGCCCCGATCACAAGGGTTTGATTTACCAGGTTACCCGCATCCTTTTTGCTCATAATCAGAACATTATCCGCAACGATGAATATGTAAGCCCATCCAAATATTTCTTTATGCGGACAGAGTTTGAGGGCGAGACGGACATTGATAAGTTAATGGACGTTCTGAAATCTGATTTACCAGCCGGTCTGAACCTTCGCATTAACCCCAAAAAGAAAAAGGACATTGTGCTCATGGTGACTAAGGAGCACCATTGCTTAGGCGAACTTTTGATCAGATACGCATTTGACGAGCTGGATGCCACAATTCTGGCCGTGATCAGCAATTACAACACATTACAGCCGCTCGTAAGCAAATTCGGCATTCCTTTTCACTTCATTTCCCACGAAAACCGCACGCGGGAAGAGCATGAAGAAGCTATTTTGAGAACACTGGACATTTACCGTCCGGAATATCTGGTTTTGGCCAAATACATGCGCGTCATCACGCCAAATTTTGTCAATCAATTCCCGGACAAGATCATTAACATTCACCATTCCTTCCTTCCTGCGTTCATCGGCGCGAATCCTTACCGACAGGCTTACGAGCGCGGCGTCAAAATTATCGGTGCCACGGCGCACTTTGTAAACAACGATCTGGACGAAGGACCTATCATTGCGCAAGACGTAAAGTCAGTGGATCACCGGCAAACTGCGTCGGATATGGCTACATTAGGAAGGGATACGGAAAAGGGCGTTTTGTCGAAGGCGTTGAAGCTGGTTTTCAATGATCGCGTGTTTATTCACGGCAACCGAACCATTATCCTGTAACAAGAAAAAAGCCCTTAGTCAGAATCACCGAGGGCTTTTTGCAATCTGATGGATGTTATTGAATATGTAATGTTACAAATAATTCTTTAAAACATCAAATTCAGATTCAATGGGTTATGCTTTTTAATGATTTTCTAATTATTCCACTGGGATCGCTGTTCTGGCCAAATCTACCAGATCTGCGTCGTTCACTTCCTTCTTCAAATCGGCTACTTCGAGGAATCTTGTATATAATTCGTCCAATGCTGGCTTGTCGAAGCTAAATCCAAGTAATTCTAGGCGGTGCTTCAAAGCATGTCTACCACTACGGGCCGTCAAAACAATGTCCGACTTATCCACGCCCACATCCTGCGGGTTCATGATTTCGTAAGTCAACTGGTGTTTTAAGAAACCATCCTGGTGAATTCCGGATGAATGTGCAAATGCATTCCGTCCCACAATCGCCTTATTTGCCTGAACCGGCATGCGCATCATTTTCGAAACCAGCTGGCTCGTTGGATAAATGAATTGCGTGTTAACTCCCGTTTCCAAACCAAGTTCTTTGTGGACTGTCAAAGCCATCACAACTTCTTCCAAAGACGTATTTCCAGCTCTTTCACCAATTCCATTGATCGTAACCTCAACCTGGCGCGCTCCCTGGCTTATGCCCGCGATAGAATTCGCAGTCGCCAATCCCAAATCATTGTGGCAGTGAATGGAAATAACCGCTTTATGAATGTTCGAAACGTTCTCGAAGATGTATTTGATTTTGGACCCATACTCGTCCGGAAGGCAATATCCGGTTGTGTCCGGAATGTTTACCACTGTTGCGCCAGCACCAATCACTGCTTCAACCAATTGCGCAAGGAAAACCAGATCCGCACGTCCTGCATCTTCGCAATAAAACTCCACGTCCTCAACCTTGCTCTTTGCGTATTTCGTGGCTGTAATCGCTCTTTCGAGAATCTTTTCGCGTGTTGTATTGAATTTGTGCTGAATGTGAATGTCCGAAGAACCGATGCCCGTGTGAATGCGTCCGCGACGTGCGTATCGCAATGCATTGGCAGCCGCATCAATGTCGCCCGGCACCGCCCGCGAAAGCGCGCAAATGATAGGCTCGCGCACTGCTTTGGATATTTCAACAACAGAATTAAAATCGCCAGGGCTTGAAACCGGAAAGCCGGCCTCAATAATGTCTACACCGAGTTTTTCGAGCTGCTTGGCTACAACAACCTTTTCTTCTGTCGTTAATTGGCTGCCTGGAACCTGCTCGCCGTCTCGCAAAGTTGTGTCGAAGATCTGGACTCGATTACTCATTGGTGGGTATCAAAATTTTAATGGATACGAATTTAATAAATTTCAAACAATATAAAACCCTTTCCGGATTAGAGAAAGGGTTTCAAACGAATCAAAACATAACCTTTCCCGTATTTACGGTATCAGCAAATTCAGGAGATTAAGGTTCAATTCGAGTGCGTTCATGATATCAGGTTGCGAAATTTCGCTAACAACATTTTGTTCTGCAAATAAAACATAAGTTTTCCTTCAAACAAATATTATTTGGCAAAACTTCTATTAAATCAGATTCTTTTCAAAAGCTCAGCACCAGCTGATTGCGTGTTCAATAGCAAGTGCGCAGGCGTCGAAGCATCCGAAATGTCTTTTGTACGGAAACCATCTTTCAAAAGCTTATCAACCGCTGCAATAATCGCGTCCGATTCTTCTTTCAAGCCAAATGAAATGTCCAGCAACAATGCAGCAGAAAGAACAGAAGCTAACGGATTAGCAATGCCTTTTCCAGTAATGTCATGCGCTGAACCGTGGATCGGCTCGTAGACGCCCGTGCTATCGCCCACAGAAGCAGACGCCAACATGCCCATAGAGCCTGCAATCTGGCTTGCTTCATCCGTCAGAATGTCTCCGAACAAATTAGCCGTTACCACAACGTCGAAGCGTCTTGGATCTTTGATCAGCAACATTGCCGCTGAATCCACAAACTGGTGTTCTACCGTAACATCCGGATACTCAGGAGCAAGCGCCTGGATCACTTCTCTCCACAAACGGCTTGTTTCCAAAACGTTAGCTTTATCAACTGACATCAATCTTTTGCCACGCGTACGAGCAGCTTCAAATGCCTTGCGACCAATGCGTTCCACTTCGTATCTGCTGTATTCCGCAATGTCGTAAGCAGTGTTGTTATCATTTTTACGACCTTTTTCACCAAAATAAATATCCCCCGTAAGCTCACGGAAGAAAAGAATATCCGAACCTTTCAGGATTTCGGGCTTAATCGAAGACGCACTCAAAAGCTCATCAAACAACTTGATAGGGCGCAAATTGGCATACAAACCAAGCTCCTTACGCATTTTCAGCAAGCCTTGCTCCGGACGAACTTTGGCAGTTGGGTCATTGTCATATTTCGGATGGCCTACGGCGCCAAATAGGATTGCATCCGAGTTACGCATTTTTTCAAGCGTCTCATCCGGAAGCGGGTTACCAGTCGCTTCAATGGCAACGTGGCCCATTAATGCTTCGTCATAGCTGAATTCGTGACCGAATTTCTCAGCAATTTTCACCAAAACACTTTTCCCAACTTCTGTAACTTCCTGTCCGATTCCATCCCCCGGAACGATTAGAATATTTTTCTTCATTAATTGTTTGAATTGATAATCAATTATTTAATCATTTTCATTCTCGCCAAAAGCGGTGGCAAATCTTCTCTTATGGTTGCAAAAACGGCGTTGGATGAGATTCCAAAATATTCATGAATCAGCTTATTTCGCATTAGTTTCATCAATCGCCATTCAATATCTGAATGTGCTTCTTTGAAAGCATCTGAAACTTTGGTCGCTGCTTCACCGATGATTTCAAACCGGCGATAAACCGCATCCTGTAACATCAGGCTTACTTCAAAATCCGTTTCCGATTTCCCTTCTACTAGTCCATTATAATCCCAATCGACTCTATAATGTCCTGAATGTAAACCAAATCGTCCCGAATCATATAAGCTCGACCGTATTCTCAAAAACATATTTTTGAATGGAAGATTTAACGGCCTTAAACTCAACCAGATCAATTTTCCGCTTGAAGATCGATTCTAATTCATCCTCAATACGCAAAATATCAAACATAGTAAGCCCGCTCGCTTCAATCAAAAGGTCAAGATCACTATCATCATTCTCCTCATTTCGTGCAAAAGAACCAAAGACAGCCGCCTTTGTCACTTTCTTTTGCAAAAGATAGTTTTTGAGGTTTTGATATAATTGTGACTTGTCCATTCTATTATTTTTTGGTCAAATTAATCAAATCGCGCTAACCAGCGGGATTTCGCCGATCAGTTCCGGGCTTGCGGGAATGCCGATTAGGTTTAGCATTTTTTGCGTGGCCATGATGGCTGAGACGGTTTGGTCGGAGTCTAAGCCTCTGGTTTTTACGTCCTTACCGTTGATTTCCCAGGTAATGATCGTTTCGCAAAGAGCATCGGTTTTTCCACCGGGCGGGATGCGCACTGCATAATCCGTTAGCATGGGCAGACTGATTCCTTTACGGCAATATATTTTCTTCAACGCATTCATAAAGGCATCATACTGACCGTCGCCCTGCGCATTTTCTTCGAAAATCTCGTCTTCAAACCTGATTTGCAGTGTGGCAGAAGGCTTTAAATTTTTAGAATGCGTAAGCACGTAATTGACGATAACAACCTTCTCCTCAATGGCATTACTAGCCAGAATATCAGAAATGATATAGGGCAGATCCTCTGGCGTCACCGCTTCTTTGCGATCGCCGAGTTCAATAATCCGCTGCGTGACTTTTTTAAGATCCGAGTCAGACAGGGAGATTCCCAGATCCCTAAGATTATTCTCAATATTAGCTTTTCCGGAAGTTTTACCCAAAGCATAAAGCCGCTGACGACCGAAACGCTCTGGCATTAACTTACTGAAATACAGATTGTTCTTTTTATCGCCATCCGCGTGAATGCCAGCTGTTTGAGTAAAGACACTTTCACCAACAATTGGCTTATTAGATGGGATACGAACACCAGAAAATGTCTCAACCAGCTTGCTAACCGTGTATAATGAGCGCTCGTTGACAGACGTTTTAAACTCCGGCATGAGGTCATTGATGACTGCAATTGTGCTCGCCAGCGGCGCATTACCCGTTCTTTCACCCATGCCATTCACCGTCAAATGCAGCCCATGCGCACCTGCACGCAATGCTTCCATGACATTCGCAACGCTCAGGTCATAGTCGTTATGCGCGTGGAACTCGAAATGGCTGTCAGGATAACGGTCAACGATCGACTTGACAAAAGTATAGGATTCCGAAGGCGTTAGAATGCCCAGCGTATCAGGCAGCAAAATCCGTTTTACCGGCTGGGTAACCAGGAAATCAAGCGATTGGAAAACATATTCGGGTGAATCCCGCATGCCATTGCTCCAATCTTCGAGATAGACATTGCAATCGATACCTTGGTTTTCAGCCAATTCAATCACCTTACGAATGTCTTCAAAATGTTCGGCAGGTGACTTTTTAAGCTGATGTTTTAAATGATTCAGCGAACCTTTGGTCAAAAGATTCATCACACGCGCACCCGATTCCAGCATCCAGTTAATGGAAGCGTCGCCGTCTACAAAAGTTAAAACTTCAATTTTATCCAGAAAACCATTGGCCCTTGCCCATTCAGTGATTTTCCGGACAGCCTGAAATTCTCCTTCCGAAACCCGGGCCGAAGCGATTTCAATGCGGTCTACCTTCACTTCCTGCAACAGGATTTGCGCAATGGTCAACTTTTCTGATGCGGAAAACGACACGCCGCTGGTCTGCT
Organism: Dyadobacter sp. CY327; assembly: GCF_021390415.1. Classification (NCBI taxonomy): domain Bacteria; kingdom Pseudomonadati; phylum Bacteroidota; class Cytophagia; order Cytophagales; family Spirosomataceae; genus Dyadobacter; species Dyadobacter sp. CY327. The sequence goes on from NZ_JAJUXJ010000008.1 coordinate 437,224, forward strand.
CACCGTCGCGGAGTGTCGTGTCCATTATTTCAATATAGCGGCTGTTCATAAGTGCGGCGGCCGGCTTTAATAGATTCTTTCTGCTTCAAACTCCTTGATCTCGCCTTTCATAGCTTGCAGATAATCGATATCGTCGAAGCCATTCATCATGTTATGTTTTTTATAACCATTGATGTCGAAAGATTCAGATTCGCCGGAGCCTACGATCGTGATCGTCTGCGCATCAAGGTTCACCTCGAATTCCGCATTCGGATCAGCCTCAATGGCCTGGAATATTTTATCCAGAAATTCAGGACTAACCTGAACCGGCAAAATGCCGATATTCAATGAGTTACCTTTAAAAATATCCGCAAAAAAGCTGGAAACCACGCAACGGAAACCGTAATCATAGATCGCCCAGGCAGCATGCTCCCGGCTCGATCCGCTTCCGAAATTGTGACCGCCTACCAGGATTTTTCCTTTGTAAATCGGATTGTTTAGTACAAAATCTGTCTTCGGCGTATCATCGCCGTTGTAGCGCCAGTCACGGAAAAGGTTGTCGCCAAATCCTTCGCGCTTGGTTGCTTTCAGAAAACGCGCAGGGATAATCTGGTCTGTATCAACGTTTTCTATCGGCAAAGGAACTGCCGTGCTTTTTAAAACTGTGAATTTATCGTAAGCCATGTTAATGTCGGGTTTGAATTAAAGAAGATCACGTGGGTCTGTAACAACGCCGGTCACTGCCGCAGCCGCAGCCACCAATGGACTAGCCAGAAGCGTTCTCGCGCCCGGCCCTTGGCGACCTTCGAAATTCCGGTTTGACGTGCTGACAGCATATTTTCCGGCTGGAATTTTGTCATCATTCATCGCCAGACAAGCTGAGCATCCAGGCTGACGAAGCTCAAAACCGGCTTCCGTAAGAATGTCCAAAATCCCCTCTTCTTTAATCTGAGCCTCAACAATGTGTGAACCTGGAACCACCCAAGCCGTCACATTATCAGCCTTTTTACGACCTTTTACAATCGAAGCGAATGCACGGAAATCTTCAATGCGACCATTCGTGCAGCTTCCGATGAAAACGTAGTCGATTTTCTTTCCTAGCATGGATTCATTTTCATGAAAGCCCATGTAAGCCAATGACTTATCGTATGTAGACTTTCCGCCTTCGACTTGTTCCGAAGTTGGGATATTCCTGGATATTCCCTGACCCATTCCCGGATTCGTTCCGTAAGTGATCATGGGCTCAATGTCCGCTGCATCGAAAGTATATTCTTTGTCAAAAACAGCGCCTTCGTCTGTTTTCAGTGTTTTCCAGTAAGCAAGCGCCTCGTCCCACTTCTCTCCTTTTGGAGCCTGGTCGCGGCCATCAATGTACGCAAATGTAGTTTCGTCCGGAGCGATCATGCCGCCGCGTGCACCCATTTCAATGCTCATGTTACAAACCGTCATACGGCCCTCCATGCTCATATTTCTGAAAACGTCACCCGCATATTCAACAAAATAACCCGTTGCGCCGGCAGTTGTCAGTTTTGAAATAATGTAAAGTGTAACGTCTTTTGGCGTAACCCCTTTGCCTAATGTTCCATTGACATTCACACGCATTTTCTTAGGCTTCGGCTGCATAATGCATTGCGAAGAAAGCACCATTTCAACCTCAGAAGTGCCTATACCAAAGGCAATTGCACCAAAAGCGCCATGTGTAGATGTATGAGAATCCCCACAAACGATCGTCATGCCAGGAAGAGTGATCCCATTTTCAGGACCCACCACGTGCACAATTCCGTTTCTGGCGTGGCCAAGGCCCCAGTGTGAAATTCCGTATTTCAATGAGTTGGTTTCCAGCGCTTTCAATTGATTTGCAGAAAGCGGGTCTTCAACCGGAAGATGTTGGTTAACTGTTGGTGTATTGTGGTCGGCTGTGGCGAATGTTCTTTCAGGATACATTACGCCGATGTTTCTGCTTTCAAGACCCAGAAATGCAACCGGGCTGGTTACTTCGTGGATAAAATGACGGTCGATGAAGAACACATCCGGACCATCTGCAATTTTGCGAACAACGTGTGCATCCCACACCTTGTCGAAAAGGGTATTCGCTTGATTACTCATTTGATGATTATTAAAATTTCGCCTCTTCAAGACTGACTTCTAAGAAATTGCGACATGAATCGCTGTTTTCTCAAAAGGAGAAATGAGATTACAAATTACCACAAATTCAAGGTAATTAATATAACGTTAAAGGTTCAAAAAATAGTGATTTTGGTTTTTTGCAGAAGTTTGAGCGGAAATTGCTATTGCTTATCATTGTTGATCACTGACCACTTGTCATTCTAATAAGCGCTTCTTTAAGCGGAGGCAGGTGAACTTCAATAATTCGCCAGACTATTTCGTAGTCTATTCCAGCATAATCGTGTACAAGAATGTGCCTGGATCTGATGATTCGCATCCATTCAATGTCAGGATAATTTTCGCGGACATCTTTCGGGACACGATTTGCGGCTTCGCCCAAAACTTGAATGTTTCTGATTACAGCGTCGCGGGTTTTTCTATCGTCCAAAAAGCCTTCAAAATTTATCCCCGCAGTATAATCCAGCACAGTTTCCACTGAATCAAGCATATCCGAAAACAAGATTGACGGGACTCTTTCAGACATAAATTAAATTTTTCTCAATAAAAGGCAGTAATGGAGCTTTCAAGCCCTTTTTACTTACAAGATCTACTTTCGTTTGTAGCATATCTTCCAATTCTATGGCGAGATCAATAAATTCAAAGCCAACAGGAGACGAAAACTCAACAAGAATGTCCACATCGCTGCCGTCATTGGCATCATTTCTGGCATAGGAGCCAAAAAGTGCCATGGATTTTATAGGATATTTGCTGAAAAAATATCCTCTGGATTTATTAAGCCGATCTAAAACAGTTTTAGTGTCCATAGAAATGAAATATCATCATTCAATCTAGACTTTTTAACACGGAATGCCAAATCAATTGTGCTTCTTCGGCGTCCTCCCATGCTTTTCTTTATAGGTCTTTATAAAGTGCGAAACGCTTTCGTAACCAATCTCGGTGCTGATTTCTGAGACGTTTTTTGTACTGTTCCTCAACAAAAAGTCAGCGTAATCAAGTCTCTTATTTTTAAGCCAAAACGCGGGTGAAGTTTTAAATTCGTCTTGGAAATCTCTTTTAAATGCTGAAAGGCTTCTTCCGGATAACCTCGCTAATTCATTTAATGTTAATGGCTTCAAATAATAACTATTCATCAAGAACGACAAATCAGCCTTTTCACCTTTGTACAAACTATAAAGAATCGCTCGTAGCTGTTTTGAATCATCCAGTTCGAGCAAATGAAGCAGCAATTCCTGGAATTTAAGCCTAAGGAAATGATTCTTTAATTCAGTTCTTGACCTGAAATAAGGAAAAACCGATTGGATGAACTTCTCGAAATTCTCGTCCGATTTCAACAGCAGGATCGGATTTTCAAGAACCGGCGTCGCCTTAGCCGGATTGAAAAGCTCAGGATGTAAGCTGACGAATTCTTTTAATAGCTTTTCATCAAAAAAGAAAACCAAGCTTTTATAAGACTCATTGATTGACTCCGACATTAGATAGAAACCACGTTGGACAAACAGAATGTCGCCTTTCTCAACATGCACCTCTTGGGTGGGACTCGTAAATTTCTTCTCCCCTTCTAAAACCACAATCACCGCATGCTCTTCAAAGAATACATCATATTTGGAAGGATAAACCTCATTGCGATAGGCAACAAAAGTCATATCCTGAATCTTCAAAGATTCAAATTCTTGGGAGCTGATATCTGATGGGACGCGGAGCATATCAAATCATAAATTGAAACAAATCCGGCTGGTCGTTCAAATATTCGTAAACGACCCGATTGGCGTCCATTCGCTCAATTAATGGTGCGAAATCTTCGCGATTTTTCAGTTCAATGCCGACTAATGCAGGGCCTTGCTCGCGGTTGGTTTTCTTAACATATTCGAATCTGGCAATGTCATCATTCGGGCCGAGGACATTTAGAAATTCACGGAATGCGCCGGAGCGTTGGGGGAAGCGGATGATGAAGTAATGTTTTAAGCCTTCATAAAGCAAGGAGCGCTCTTTGATTTCTTCGGTTCTGGTAATGTCATTATTTCCTCCGCTGATTAATGCGACGACATTTTTTCCTTTTATTTCATCTTTTATCAAATCCAATGCGGCAACTGTGAGCGCTCCGGCTGGTTCGGCTACGATGGCTTCTTCGTTATAAAGCTGTAAAATGGATGAGCACACTTTACCTTCCGGAACGAGAATCACCTTATCAAGACTTTTACTGCAAATTTCAAACGTGATTTCGCCAGCCCTGCGAACCGCAGCACCGTCAACAAATTTGTCAATGTGCTCTAATGTGACCACACGCCCGTCTTGCATGGCCTGATACATGGTCGGCGAACCTTCCGGCTCGACGCCTATTAGCTTTGTTTTGGGCGAAAGTTGTTTGAAAACAGTAGAAATTCCCGAAGCTAAACCTCCGCCGCCAATCGCCATCAGCAAATAGTCAATCTTAAAATCAGCGTCCTTGAAAATTTCCAAGCCCACAGTTCCCTGACCTTCAATGACTTGCAAATCGTCAAATGGATGCACAAAGACGGCATTATTCAAGGTTTGATATTCTTTGGAGGCATAGTAGGCATCGTCATAAGTATCGCCTACCAAGTGGATCTCGATCCATTCCTGACCAAACAATCTAACTTGTTTTACTTTCTGCGCTGGCGTGGTTGTAGGCATGAAAATCGCTCCTTTAACCTGCATTTTCCTGCATGCGTATGCTACACCTTGTGCATGGTTGCCTGCGCTCGCACACACGACCCCGCCCGCAAGTGCTTCGGCGGACATGCTTGCCATTTTGTTGTAGGCACCGCGAATTTTGTAGGAACGCACGGTTTGAAGATCTTCTCTTTTCAGATAAATATTGGCCTGATATTGTTCAGAAAGATGCGCATTGTAAAAAATCGGTGTATGGTTAATGATGCCTCGAAGCCTTTCAGCGGCGAGGAAAATGTTGTCTAATGTCGGAGCGGAGTGAGCTGTATCCATTGCTGTTAATGAAAAAAGCCTTGCATGCTGCAAAGCTTCAAATTTCTCTATATTCTCAATTGCCGTTGGCTTAAGCCAACGGCAAAGAAAAAAATCTAATTAATTATTCTCTGGGCGCAGGCTGCGAACAGTTTTGCCTGATTGCCACATTTCTGATTCGCGAAGCTCAGCTAATTCTTCTTCTAGCTTCACGCGGTAATCCGATTGTGAGTTACGGGTGATGGAGATTTTAGCTTGCTCGCCGCTTTTTACAGAGTTGTAAAGTTGTTCGAAAACAGGCTTAGTAGCGTCACGGAATGGTTTCCACCAGTCCAATGCACCCCGTTGTGCTGTTGTAGAGCAGTTTGCGTACATCCAGTCCATGCCGTTTTCAGCAACAAGCGGCATCAATGACTGCGTCAATTCTTCAACTGTTTCGTTGAATGCTTCTGATGGCGAATGTCCGTTTGAGCGAAGCACTTCGTATTGTGCTGCGAAAATTCCCTGGATAGCACCCATCAATGTTCCGCGCTCGCCTGTAAGGTCAGACGTAACTTCGCGGTAAAAATCAGTTTCGAACAAATAACCTGAACCAACACCAATTCCCATTGCGATGCATTTCTCACGTGCTCTGCCCGTTGCATCCTGAAATATTGCAAAAGAAGAATTCAAACCTTTTCCTTCTACGAACAAGCGACGAAGTGAAGTTCCTGATCCTTTTGGAGCAACCAAATATACGTCTACGTCCGCAGGAGGGATAATTCCAGTTTGATCTTTGTAAGTTACACCAAAACCATGTGAGAAATACAACGATTTTCCGGCAGTAAGGTTAGCCTTAACAGTTGGCCATAATTCAATTTGAGCGGCGTCAGAAAGCAGGTAACAAATGATTGTTCCTTTTGCCAATGCTTCTTCCAATTCGAAAAGTGTTTCGCCAGGAACCCATCCGTCAGCAACGGCTTTGTCCCACGACTTACCTCCTTTGCGCTGTCCAACGATCACATTGAATCCGTTATCACGCATGTTCAAGCTTTGGCCTGGGCCTTGTACGCCGTAACCAATTACAGCTATGGTTTCATTAGAAAGTACTTCACGTGCCTTTTCAAGAGGAAATTCTTCACGGGTTACTACTTCTTCTTCGACCCCGCCGAAATTTAATTTTGCCATTGATTATTGATTGGATTATTGATTACTCGATTTAAAAACAATATTAGGTAAAGTTGACCGGTTACTGATAATACTCCCACTCAGCCTCAGGAAGGTAATCCACAAGCGTCTGAGGCGATTTACTCACTGCAACACGTCCTGATCTCACAAATTCCAGGATTTCGTGCGGTTTGATATAGTCAAAGAATTCAAAGATCTCTTCTTCCGTGCCCGTTTTCTGGATGATCACATAAGTCAAATGCCAGTAAACGACCCACGCTTTGTAAGTTTTGTTAATGGTCTCAATATCAAGTGGTTTTGCACCGATTGGCGTTGAGATTTTAAACAATGCGATCTCATTATATGCGATATCGTCATTAAGATAACCAAAAACAGCCAGCACTTCAATCACTTTACGGATCTGGCGGACGAGCTTTTCAACTGCGTCGCGCGACTCATGGCGAATGACGATGGTAAACCTTGAAATACCCTTACGTTCTGTTTCAGAAACCGTAAGACTATCGATATTAATGCGTCTGCGTGTCAGAATGGTGGTAATCTTGTTCAGAATACCAATCGTATTTTCTGTAAAAACACAAATGGTGTATGTTGTCATGATCAATTAATGTCTATTTTATTCCAATCTGATATCTGCCACGCAAGCTCCCGTTGGAACCATTGGGAACACATTTTCTTCTTTTTCTACCAAAACTTCCAACAAGTAAGGCTTATCGGAAGCCAGCATTTTATCCAGCGAATCATTCAAATTCTCCCTGGCACCGCAAGTGTGGCCGTCGATCCCAAAACCTTTTGCTATGGTGATGAAATCAGGGTTTTGGAGCTCTACAAATGAATAGCGTTTCTGATGGAAAAGCTGTTGCCACTGGCGCACCATTCCAAGGAAGTTGTTATTCAGAATAATGATCTTAACCGGCAAACCGCTCTGTGCAATGGTTCCCAATTCCTGGATCGTCATCTGAAAACAGCCGTCACCAATGATCGCAACAACCTCACGATCAGGCGCTCCAACTTTCGCTCCAAAAGATGCAGGCAACGCAAAACCCATTGTTCCCAATCCACCGGAAGTGATGAAAGAATTCGCTTTTTTGAACTGATAATAACGCGCAGTCATCATCTGGTGCTGACCCACATCCGCTACAATCACCGCTTCGCCTTTTGTTTTATCGGAAAGCGTCCGGATCACCTCAGCCATTTTGATCTTTTCCGTCGTCGGAGCAAGTTCTGGCTGCGTAATTTTCTGATCTTCGATCGCATCGTATCTCTTGAATTCCTCACGCCATGCTTCGTGGTTGTTTTGCTTTACCAACGGAAGCAACATTTCAAGCGCTCTTTTGGCGTCACCTACAACAGGCGCATCCGCTTTTACGATCTTGTCAATTTCCGCCGGGTCAATTTCAATGTGAACGACCTTCGCCTGTTTGGCGTAGCGGCTTAAATCGCCCGTAACGCGGTCATCAAAACGCATTCCGACTGCTATAATGACGTCACATTGGTTGGTAAGGACATTAGTCCCATAATTTCCATGCATTCCAAGCCAGCCCACATAATTCGGATGGTCACAAGAAACAGAAGAAAGTCCGAGCAATGTTGAAGCCGCAGGAATGTCTGTTTTTTCGATGAATTGAATCAATTCAGCTTCTGCATTGGCAATTTGAACACCATGCCCGAAGAAAAGGAACGGACGTTTTGCCTGATTGATCAATTTTGCAGCTGCTGCAACCTGCTCATCTTTCGGAGACAAGCGTGGGTGATAGCTAACCAGTTTTTCACATTTTTTGTGAACAAATGGCCGCGTCATCAATTTTTGCTGCGCATCCTTTGTAATGTCGATCAGGACAGGTCCCGGACGGCCGGATTTTGCTATATAAAATGCTTTTGCAATGATTTCAGGAACTTCATCCGCATTTGTGATTTGATAATTCCATTTTGTGATTGGAATAGTCACGCCCATCACATCCGTTTCCTGGAATGCATCCGTTCCCAATAAATGAGAAGCCACCTGACCAACAATGCAAACCATTGGCGTTGAGTCGATTATGGCATCAGCAATTCCAGTTACGAGGTTTGTTGCTCCCGGGCCGGATGTTACAAGGCAAACGCCCACTTCACCCGTGATGCGCGCAAAACCTTCTGCCGCATGCGCTGCACCTTGCTCATGACGCACCAGAATGTGGTTAACCTGATCCTGATAATCATATATCGCGTCATACACCGGCATGATCGCCCCACCCGGATAACCGAAAATGGTCTCAACCCCTTCCGCGATCAGCGACTGGATTACGGCGTGTGAACCATTGATCAACTCCGGCTTAGCAATCGAAGCCACCGGCTCAACTGCTTGCATTGTTTGTGTTTGATTTTCATTAAATCCCATGACTCCTCTATTTATTTAGTCGGATGAATTTTATGCTTATTACGCTTCGTCCGTTACGCAGCCTTCGGCGGCTGATTTTACGGTTCTGATGTATCTTCCTAACATTCCTTTTGTAAACTTTGGAGCAGGCTGTACCCAGGCTGCTTTGCGGGCTGCCATTTCTTCGTCCGAAATATGCAATGTTAATTGACGGGTGTTGGCGTCGATGGAGATGCGGTCGCCGTCTTTGACCAGGGCGATCGGGCCTCCGTCGAATGCTTCGGGTGTAATGTGTCCTACTACGAATCCGTGTGTTCCGCCTGAGAAACGACCGTCTGTGATCAATGCGATCTTGTCTCCTAGTCCTGCTCCCATTACAGCGGAAGTTGGTTTTAGCATTTCCGACATTCCAGGGCCTCCTTTTGGACCAGCATTACGGATGACAACCACGTGTCCTTCTTTAATTTCTCCTTTTGAAAGCATGGTAATGATCTCCGATTCGTGCTCGCAAACTTTTGCTTCGCCGTCGAAAGTCATCCCTTCCTTTCCCGTAATTTTCGCAACCGCGCCCGTTGGCGTCAGGTTACCATACATAATCTGAATGTGACCGCTTGATTTAATGGCTTGCTCCAAAGGGAAAACCATTTTCTGTGTGTCAAAATTAAGATCAGGAGCCTCGGCAAGGTTTTCAGCAACTGTTTTACCGGTTACTGTAATACAATCTCCGTGGATCAGACCTTTGGAATATAAATACTTGGTAATAGCAGGCACCCCGCCGATTTCCAGAATATCTTCCATATAATATTTACCGCTAGGCTTCAAATCCGCGATAAATGGCGTGCGGTCTGAAATCGCCTGAATGTCGTCCAATGTTAGCCAAAGTCCTGCTGAACGCGCGATTGCTAAGAAGTGCAATGCTGCATTTGTAGAACCGCCCAATGCCATAACCACAGTCAGGGCGTTTTCAAGCGACTTTTTGGTGATGATTTCTTTTGGTGTAATGTTCAGCTCCAAAAGTTTTTTCATCGCTGCGCCGATTTTCTTGCATTCCTCCTGCTTGCCTTCGTGCGTTGCCGGGTAAGAACTGCTGAATGGCAAGCTCATTCCCATCGCCTCAATCGAAGCCGCCATCGTGTTCGCCGTGTACATGCCACCGCAAGCACCCTGGCCAGGAATTGAATTTTGTATAACGCCTTTGAAATCTTCGTCTGAAATGTTGTTGGCAAACTTCTTTCCAAGCGCTTCAAATGCTGAAACGATATCCAGTTTTTGTCCTTTATAATGTCCTGAACGGATTGTTCCGCCATAAACCATAATCGCAGGGCGATCAATACGCGCCATCGCCATCACGGCTCCCGGCATGTTTTTATCACAACCCACAACCGCAATTACGCCGTCATACCATTGCGCAGAAACCACTGTTTCAATCGAATCTGCGATAATGTCGCGGCTAGGCAACGAGTAACGCATTCCGTCGTTTCCGTTAGTCATCCCGTCCGAAACACCGATGGTATTGAAGATTAAACCGACCATTTCATTGGCCGTCACGCCTTGTTTCACATAAACGGAAAGTCCGTTTAAGTGCATATTGCAAGGATTTCCTTCATAACCCGTGCTGGCAATCCCGATTTGCGGTTTTGCGAAATCTTCTTCCTTTAACCCAATGCCGTAAAGCATGGCTTGTGCCGCCGGGTTGGTTACTTCTTGTGTAAGGGTTTTAGAAAATCTGTTAAGTTCTGTTGCCATGGTGAATATGTTGTAAATAAAAACACCTCATTCAGTGCGGTGAGTGAGGTGCCAGGTTTTATGCAAATCGTCCTCACTCACGCTAACGCGTGACTAGAATTAGAACTGGGACGATTAAAATGAATTTCATTAGCGTAACTATCAAGTCTAGCGAAATTTCGCTGATTTTTCGTTTGTGATACAAATTAGAAGGGTATCTTTCTATTTTCCAAACATTCGCACGATTTTTTGAAGATATTCTGAGATAAATACCAAATTAATGTTTGGTCAAGGATGGTTTCAGGAAAATATTTAATTTTGACCATCGCAAAATCCATAACTATGCTAACCACCGAATCGTCTTCCAAATACCAGGATCTTGAAAAAATGAGCGTTCAGGATATTTTGTTTTCTATTAATAAGGAAGATAAAACAGTCCCGAATGCAGTTGAAAAAGCCATCCCGCAAATTGAAGCGCTGGTGTCGCAAATTGTGCCGCGCATGCAGCGGGGCGGACGGTTATTTTACATCGGCGCAGGCACGAGCGGCCGTTTAGGCGTTGTAGATGCGTCGGAATGCCCACCTACATTTGGTGTTCCGTTTGATCTCGTGGTAGGAATTATTGCCGGAGGCGATAAGGCAATCCGTAAAGCGGTTGAAAATGCCGAAGATGACTGGAACCAGGCATGGCTGGATCTGGCGCCTTATCAGTTGAATGAAAATGATACATTAATAGGCATAGCTGCTTCAGGCCGAACGCCTTATGTGATTGGTGGCTTAAATGAGGCGCAAAAAGCAGGTTTGCTGACCGGATGCGTCGTTTGCAATGATGGCTCACCCGTTGCCAAAGCGGCGGAATTTCCTGTGGAAGTGGTTGTAGGACCTGAATTCTTAACAGGAAGCACAAGAATGAAATCAGGAACGGCTCAGAAATTGGTCCTAAATATGATTTCAACGGCACTAATGATCCGTTTAGGAAAAGTGAAGGGCAATAAAATGATCGATATGCAGCTTACCAATGAAAAACTGGTGAATCGTGCGCAGCAAATGATCATTGACGAGCTGAATGTGGATGCAGCAGAAGCTGAAAAATTATTGAATCAGTACGGAAGCGTTCGCGGGGCAATTGAATCTGTCCAGAAATAAAGCTAGATCGTCAAAACAATTTTCCCAAACTGCTGGCCCGAATCCATCAGACGCAATGCTTTTTCGGCCTCGTCCAATGGAAAGACGGTGTCGATGATTGGTATAATTTCTTTTTCCTCCACAAACTGGATCATTTCCTGAAACTCTGCTTCGGTGCCCATGGTGGTCCCGAGGATATTGAGTTGTTTGAAAAAAACTTTGGCTGGAACAATGTCGGTAATGTTGCCGGTTCCGCCGCCATAGAAGCAGATTCTGGCGCCGGGAGCGGCAATGTCAATTAATTTCGCAAATCCTGGACCGCCTGCGCTGTCAATAATAACATTAAAATAGCCCAGCTTAGGACCTCTTGCTTTGACTAACAGATCTCTGAACCAGGTTGGATTTTTATAATTCATCCCGCCTTTTGCACCCAATTCAATCGCTTTTTGAATTTTTTGATCTGAACCGGAAGTAACCCAAACCTCCGCTCCTGCCTCAATGGCAAACTGAATAACAAAGAGTGCAACGCCTCCGCCTGCACCCGTAACCAAAACTTTATCACCCGACTGAAAATTCGCGCGTGTATGCAGCGCACGCCACGCCGTCAACGCGCCAAGCGGCAATGTTGCGGCTTGCTCAAAAGAAAGATAAGCTGGCTTTTTGACCAGATAACGGGCTTCTACTTTGACAAATTCAGCAAAAGTCCCGTTATCCGGCAAGCCTAATATTTTATGATCCGCTCCGTAAAAAGCCTGATTATCACCCCAATTATGCGATGGATTAATAAGCACTTCCTTACCGATCCATGCCGGATCAACCCCTTCGCCCACTTCACTTACAATGCCAGCGCCATCGGAACCGGGGATGATGGGCGTCGTGATTTTGGGATAAAGTCCTTTTTGGATCCAGACGTCGCGGTGATTTAATGAAGCTGCTTTTAATTGAACTATCACCTCGCCCGGACCGGCTTGTGGTTTTTCAACTTCTTCTATAACCAATGGTTCGTGAAGATTTCTAATGACAGCAGCTTTCATTCATTCGGGATTTTAAATGTCAGAGTAATCTGTTGGCGTCAGGAAGAAGCTTGTGTTCTTCGAAACGTTGTTTTGATACTCAGGATTTACTTTTAGCTTATTCCACTCCGCATCAGATCCAAATGCTTTCCAATGTTCGTCACGTGAAGCTTTGTTGTCGAATGTGGTCATGTACATCAAATTCGGCTGGTGACTTCCGGCAATTACTTCTGCGTAGAAAACCGCATTAAAACCAAGTCGCTCAAAAAGAGGAACTTCGCCGCCGTCATTGAACATTTTTACTTTGTTCTGATAAATTTTTTCTGTGTGACCTTCGTAGCTGCGCAGTTCATAAACACGGTCCGCTTTTGGGCCGGTTAAGCCTGGTTTTTTGTGCATAGGCATTCCTGTAAATGCTTGAAGCACAATTGTTTCGTAACGAGCGTAAGGTGCGTTTTTGTACTCAGCATCAATGTAATCCTTTCCGGCTGATGCGTAGGCTGCATCTTTTGCAAGCGTTTTAGGCAGTTCAAGCAATTGTTCCAGGGATTTCAATGGCGTGAAAACGTAGATCAGTTTCCCAGCGGCAGCTGTATCAGAAGCAACAGGCTTGAAAACTCCTACATTTTTGATGCCGGCGCGGTGCATGGCAGGAATGTAAGCGTCTTTGAGATAATTTTCAACACGCGTTCCTTGTTCAGCGTTTTTGAGTTGATAAATTCTGATCTCGTAAAATTCTCTTTTGGGAGGAGCAGCTGCAATGCTTAATACGGCTGCCAAAAAAAATACTGCGGTAAAAAGACCGCTCTTCAAGTAACTTATCATCGGTTTGGTAAAGGTAATAGGTGGATCATTGTAGGAAAAAGTCTACTTAAATGCTTTCTACCGCTATACGCCACGAAAATAATTTACCAACAACATGTTTTAGAACTTCGGACAAGAAAGCTGCCGTTTGCTGCTCTTACTCCTTCTGGGTTTAGACTCAATAGGATCAAACACATAGGAAAGCGAAATCTCATGCGCACCACCGCTGCTGGCACCTAATGTAGAAATGGTTAAGTCGTAGCTATAACCGATTGAAAACTTGTCCTGTCTGTAACCCGCCAAAAACACCAGCGATTCGTGGTTATTAATGTTCTGCTCGTATTTTTTGAAAGGAATCCCGCGATACCAGACACCCAAAACCAACGGCTCAATGGTCGCATATAAGCCTGCATCGAACTGATCATATTTGCCTTGCTTTTTGTACATAATGGCAGGTGAAATCGTTTTTTCCTTATCAATTTCATCCCCAAGGAATGTATAACCTGCAAATGGAATCCTTAATCCGGCCTGGAAACTGGTTTTCATCGGTAACCTGGCTTCGGTCAGTGATGAAAATGCCTGGTTAGGACGGTTCAAATGGTGCGCCGAAATCCCGGCCCAATACCAGTCTGAATACAACATTAACCCAGACCCGAAATCAGCGTAATTTACATTAGGACCGCCTAATGCGAAGGGATCATCCGAAGGGCGGCCCGTAAGTCCGCCATTATCATATTGATCACCAAATGTCAGTCCGAAATAATCCAGTTTCCGGGAAACAAACCCGCCCTGAATTCCCAAACGAAGCGAAGTAACATCATTCAATTGGATTTGATAAGAATATTGAAGCGCAATGTCAGTCGATTTTAAATTACCTAAACCCTGGCTGTCCATCGTTACCAAAACGCCCAAACCGCTGTTGTAATTAGGCAGAAAAACATCTGCACCAAAGGAGGTGGTCACGAAATTCGCTGAAAGTGACGGCCATTGATTCCTGTAATTGATCGTCGCTCGTGGAGCGAGCGCACCACCCGCCAAAGCAGGGTTCAGATATAACGGATTGGCATAAAATTGAGAAAACTGCGGGTCCTGGCTCCAACCTTTCAGGCAAAGCAGTGTCAGTACAAAAAGGAGAAGTAAACGCTTTGTCATAAATATTTCTTATTGCCGCAAGTTCAAAAGCGGGAGGAAAACAGGCTCAAAAAAAATACAAAATTAAATTCACAAAATATCATCAAATTGCGTATTAATATTCAAATTAGAGTGGTTTTTACGACATTACCGCACAAAATTTTAACATTTTATTTTCGTTAGTAGTGTCAGGTAATCCGAATATTAATTGTGGTGGCGTGGGGTGTTTGAACTAGTAACGAAACATGGGGCGATTTTATAATAAGTACCAACAAATATTTTATTTAACATTCTTTCTGCTCCTGCTGACCACAATGTGTGCTAACGCACAGGATTTTGTGGTTCAAGGGCAATGCATGCAGAATCCCGATTGCGAAGCCGACTCCACTACATTCAGTGATACGCTCCGCACGGCCATTGCGTGGCAATGGACTTTTGGCGAAGGCGGCGCAACAGACACCCGTCGCATTGCGCAACATTCCTACTTAGCCCCTGGCTCTTACACAGTTACATTGTTAAGAACATTGAGAGGCGGTGCGCAGCAAACGGTTTCAAAAGTCGTTCAGATCGGTGAATTGCCGCCTGCTTTTCAGCAATGGAAAACGGACACAACGATTTGCCCCGGCGACACATTAATCCTGGATCCTTATCCCAATGGCGCACCCGATGGCGCCCGATATGTCTGGTATCCCAAAGGCGACACGACGCAAACTTTAAACGTCGATAGTTCAGGCTGTTACTCGGTGGAAGTTATCTTGCCTAATGGCTGTAAAATTCAGGATCGGATCAATGTCAAGATCTGTATGGAGCCAGCCAACCAGGAAGGCGCAAAATGGTTTTTTGGTGGAAATGCGGGCCTTGATTTTTCCAACAACCCACCCACGCCGATCACCGATGGAAAGCTCAATACGCCTGAAGGAACCTCATCCATAGCCAATTCCAAAGGCCAATTGCTGTTTTATTCCGATGGTATAACGGTCTGGAACAAGAATGGCGACCCGATGCCCTGTTTCGAACAGCCCAATTGTCCGCCGCTGAAAGGAAGCCCGAATTCCACGCAATCCGTCCTCATTGTGCCTCAGCCTACTTGTAAGGGTTGTGAATATTTGTTCAATGTATTTACAACTTCCGACATCAATGGTGAAAAGCTGCTGACGAAAAGCGTTGTGGATATGCGTCGGAACAACGGCCTGGGCGCGATCATTGAAACCAATACATTATTGCAGGAGCCAACGACCGAACGTATAGTGTCTGCACGTAATGACCGCGACAGCACTTACTGGGTTATTTCCCACGATTACGGCACGAATAAGTTCCGCATTTTCCACGCCACAACCGGCGGATTGGTAGAAAGCAGCGCGCCTGAGTTAGGAATGAAGCATGATAGCCTCGGAAAGGCCGAAGGTTATATGAAATTTTCTTCTCCTGACAGTGCCACCGGACAGCGCCGACTGGCGGTGATCATTCCGGGTCCTCCAAAAAATTACGTTGAATTGTTCAGTTTCAATGACTCAACAGGCACATTAACCTATGATAAAACGGTGGATCTGGGAGCCGCGCCGCCCACAGCTTATGGGATCGAATTTTCGCCCAGCGGGGAGAAAATGTACATTTCGTTTTCGGGCGAAAACGGCACCAGTTCTTATTTAAAGCAATACGATCTCACATTGCCCGACAGTTTGCTGACGGAAACTGCCATAACCATTGACAGTTCTGCCAACCGAAAATTTGGCGCATTGCAATTTGGTCCCGATGGCAGGATTTACATGGCGATTGAAGGCAGTGAATATCTGGCGGTTATTGGTGAACCGGAGGGGAATTCGCTTACTGGGGTGGAATATGAGCGCGATGGCGTGAGTTTAGGCGGCAAAAAAAGTCAGTTAGGTTTGCCGAATATGGTGCAGGATTTCACGCAGGAATCATCAGGTCCTGGTTTTGAGGCAAATGGTTTTTGTACAAATGAACCCACCACATTCGAAGCAAGCCCGATCTGCGATCCGATCGAAGACACTTATCAGTGGGATTTCCTTGGAGACGGCAGCTTTACAGCACCTTCGAAAGAACAAAAAGCAACTTACACCTATACAAAGCCAGGCACATACATGGTCCGCATGCGTGCGACCAATAAATGTAAAGACACAACAATTGTTCAGGAAGTCGTGATTTTCGAAACGCCTCCACCGATTAATCTGGGTGCTGATAAAGATACTTGCGGTGCATTTGTTCCTTTGGATATGGGCGTTCAGGCTGAGGTTTATGCCTGGATCAACCGCGGAAGGGTTGTAGGACGTGGAAAAACTTATAATGCAACTGCGACAGGCCGTTACATTGCCGTTGCATTCAATGGTCCGCAAGGCGAATGTTTCTCTGCCGACACCATTGAAATCACCTTGCGCCGCCCGCCAGCTGTGAGCATCGGGCCAGACACAACATTATGCCGCGACAGTTCAATTGTTCTCACCGTGCCAAGCGAAAGATGGATTGAGTTCAACTGGAGCACCGGCGAAGACACCAGAGACATCACAGTGGCTCAGCCAGGTTCTTATTTTGTGATCGTAAAAGACCGCAATGATTGCTATAATTCAGACACCATTCAGGTTGGCGAGCGTCCTTCACCGATTTTGAATCTCTTACCTGAATACGCGATATGCATTCCGGATGGACAGTCTGTTATTCTGGATGCAAACGGACAAGGCGTGCAATCCTATGAATGGCCGCATTCCGGCGACACCACGCGGACGGTGACTGTGGGTGCAGAAGGAACTTACACGGTGATCGCTGTCAATAAAGAAGGTTGCGTAGCGCAGCAAACAACTGAAGTTGTTGATCGCTGCGAGCCACGGTTCTTCATTCCCGATGCATTTACTCCCGATGGCGAAGGGCATAATGAGATTCTGGAAATTTTCGGGGCTTATTATACCAATTTCTCCATTCGCATTTATAACCGCTGGGGTGAAGTAATTTATGCTTCTACGAACATTGAAGATCGCTGGGATGGAACCTATAAAGGCCAGAAAGTGCAGCCAGGCGCCTATCCTTATGTGATCTCCTACGAGGCCCTTTACTATCCCGAGCGCGCCCCTAATGTGAAGCGAGGATCGGTAATGATCATCCGGTAAGCTTCTTTTTGCAGATTAAAACGAGTATTTTTTTGTTTATTTAGCCGATTATTATGCGTCAGGATTATTTATCCGGAGATAAAGAAAATCTTTCCAATACTGAAAAAGAAGTTGAGCGCGCATTGCGTCCGCTTACTTTTGATGACTTTACAGGTCAGGACAAAATTCTGGAAAACCTTAAAATCTTCGTTCAGGCTGCGCGTCAGCGTGGCGATGCGCTGGATCACGTTTTGCTTCACGGGCCTCCGGGACTTGGGAAAACAACATTATCTAACATTGTCGCAAATGAGCTTGGCGCTGGAATCAAGATCACTTCCGGGCCCGTTCTGGACAAACCAAGTGATCTTGCCGGCTTGCTGACGAATTTACAGGAACATGACGTATTATTCATCGACGAAATCCACCGCTTAAATCCCATCGTCGAAGAATATCTGTATTCGGCAATGGAAGATTACAGAATCGACATTATGCTCGATAGCGGGCCCAATGCACGCAGCATTCAAATAGGATTAAACCCTTTTACATTAATAGGTGCAACAACACGCGCCGGGATGCTTACTTCTCCGCTTAGGGCGAGATTTGGCATTAATGCGCGTCTTGAATATTACGACGCGGAATTGTTATCCACGATTTTGAAGCGTTCCGCAGCTATTTTAGGAACGCCGCTGGAAGAAGACGCCGCCTACGAAATCGCTCGTAGAAGCCGCGGGACGCCTCGTATTGCAAACAATCTATTGCGACGAACACGTGATTTTGCACAGGTAAAGGGCAATGGAAAAGTTACCGTTCAAATTGCTGAAATGGCATTGCTGGCGCTGGATGTAGATCAGAATGGCCTTGACGAGATGGATAACCGCATTTTGTCTACCATTATTAATAAATTCAAAGGCGGCCCCGTTGGAATTTCCACCATTGCAACGGCTTGTGGCGAGGAAGCGGAAACGATTGAAGAAGTGTACGAGCCATTCCTGATCAAAGAGGGATATATGAAACGGACTTCGCGCGGACGGGAGGTTACGGAGAAGGCTTACAAGCACTTAGGGATTCTGCCGACCTATCGTTCAGGAGAGTTATTCTGATCAAATACTCCGCGAAGTTTTAAGAATTAATCGCGAATTAACATTGAAATTTGTATTTTTGCGGTAAATTACTAACCGCCTCTATGATTGAAGTACTGGTTTCCGAAAAATTGGTTGTGAGAGTGCCCTGTGCTGTGATTGAACATAATGGAAAAGTACTGGCTGGACAACGTAGCGCTGCATTATCTTTCCCCTTACAATGGGAATTCCCCGGCGGCAAGCAAGAGAAAGGTGAAACGGACGAAGAGACACTCGCTCGCGAAATCATCGAAGAGCTTAATGTAGAAATTGAAATAATTGACCGGCTGCCCGAAACTTCCAAAGATCAGGGCTGGCGCGAAATTATCCTCGTTCCCTTCGTTTGCAAACTCAAAACACTCGACATTACATTAACCGAGCACGAACAGATCCTGTGGCTTACGCCAGGGCAATTGCCCACATTGGATTGGACCGAAGCCGACCTTAATGTGATCGAAAACTATTATGGCTATTTAGCGGCTAAAAAGTAGCCTTTGCCCCTTCTGATTTTCATTGAATTTCCCGTTCTCAAAAACCAGGTTTCCTGACACAAATGTATGGGTTACACTGGATTGGAAATTAACTCCCTCAAACGGCGACCAGCCGCATTTTGAATAGATATTACCCGGCTCCACCGTCGTTTGCGCATTCAAATCCACCAAGATCAGATCTGCCCAATAACCTTCACGTATATAGCCGCGTTTGCTGATCTGGAATAAGTCGGCAACAGCGTGGCTCATTTTCTCAGCAATTCTTTCAATCGATATTTTGCCGGATTTGTGTAGTTTCAACATTACATTCAATGTGTGCTGCACCAAAGGCAAGCCCGAAGGCGCCTGCCAGTAACCCTGCGCTTTTTCTTCAATGGTGTGAGGCGCATGGTCCGTTGCGATCACGTCAATGCGGTTGTCCAGCACGGCTTGCAGAATTGCCTCTTTATGGTGCGGCGCTTTGATTGCCGGATTGCATTTAATGTTGTGTCCAAGCGTATGGTAATCTTCGGCATCAAACCACAAATGATGGACGCAAGCCTCAGCCGTAACTAGCTTAGGCGTTCCGTCGCTCAACAAAATCTGCCCGTTTTTCCTGATTCCCGGCTCGAAAAGCACAACTTCATCACCCGTCGAAATGTGCAGGATGTGCAGCTTCGTGCCGTGCTTATGCGCAAGTCCGCTCGCGAATGTGGATGATTTCAGGCACGCTTCCTCGTTTCTTATCAATGCGTGAATGTTGTAAGGCACATTCTCGCCGTATTTTTCTTTGAAATGCTCCATTCGCTGCCGCACGGTTGGCTCGTCTTCGCAATGTGTGGCGATGATGCAGGGCGCGTTTGCAAATATTTTTTCCAAAACCTCCGGCGCATCCACAAGCATATTGCCCGTTGACGAGCCCATAAAAATCTTGATCCCGCAAACTTCGGCCGGATTGGTTTTCATCACTTCCTCATAATTGTCATTGGAAGCGCCCATGAAAAAGGAATAATTGGCTAGTGAAGTATCCGCACCGATCTTGTATTTATCTGCCAGAAGCGCCTGCGTGAGCGTGTTAGGAACCGTATTCGGCATTTCCATGAACGACGTCACGCCGCCTGCTACGGCTGCTTTGGATTCAGTGTAAATGTTTGCCTTGTAAGTCAGTCCAGGCTCGCGGAAATGCACTTGGTCGTCGATTACTCCCGGCATCAGATATTGGCCTTTTGCATCAATGACCCGATCCGGCGCAATGTGCTGTAAATCTTTTCCGATCCTTTGAATGTGACCATTTTCAATAATTACGTCAAACTCATGGATCTCATTCTCATTGACAACTTGGGCATTTACGATCAGCGTGGTCATTCGGGGGTGAATTTTGATGTGATGCAAAGTTATTTAAAACAACCAAAAATGAATCTGAAAAAATTTTTAAGTGATTTCACCGACCTTATTTTCCCAAGATGTTGCGAAGCCTGCGACAGCCCGCTCGTCGGTAACGAAGCCACCATATGCACTTCCTGCATGATTTCCCTGCCCAGGATTCATCTCCACGGCCTGCATCAGGATGTCATTCGTTACAAGTTTGTAAATGTTCCCGAAGTGGCTCTGACGCATTCTTTTTTGCTTTTTACCAAAAAAGGAAAAGTGCAGCGCCTGCTGCATGCATTGAAATATAAAGGAAATCAGGATGTGGGGTTGCTGCTGGGCTTTATGTTTGGGCAGGAAATGATGACAGCAGGAATGCTTCCCGAAGCCGAAATGATCATTAGCGTGCCTTTACATGCTAAGAAAAAGAAATCAAGAGGTTATAATCAAAGCGATTTGCTGGCAGAAGGTTTTGCTAACGCAACCGGCATTCCGTGGTCAGCAACGATTTTGGAACGAACAAAACACACCGCCACGCAAACGGGCAAAAGCAAAACAGAACGAAGGGAGAATGTAAAAGGGGTTTTTGCCGTGAAAGATCACATTGATTACAAAAACGTAATTATTATCGACGATGTGCTCACTACGGGCGCGACGCTTGAAGAATGCGTGCAGACATTGAAACTCGCAGGTTGCGAATCATTCACAATCCTCACCATTGCATTGGCAGAGCATTAAAAAAGGCGTTGCCCGATGAGCAACGCCTTCCATATATCCTTTTAAATCTAATCCTATTCTTTACGACTTCCAGTTGCGATCATTGCGCAACGGAAACCTACCATTGCAGTCGCTGAATCCTGATCCATGTAGCGACGTGTTCCTGGTGATAACCAGTATGCAACGTCCGACCAGGAACCACCTTTGTAAACTCTCAAATTATCGTTTACCAGGGAGTTGCTGTTTTTGTTATCGTAATTTTTAGCCTCATCCTGATATCCATCGCGACGGAAAGAGTTCAAATCATTTACATCGCTGTTTGAAAGCGGACGATAAACGTCATAAACCCATTCGCTTACGTTTCCAGCCATGTCATAAAGACCATTGTCGTTGGCAGGATACGAGCGAATTTCCTGTGTAATGATCGCTCCGTCGTTGGATTTACCTGCGATACCCGCGTAGTCACCAGGACCACGTTTGAAGTTGGCAAGCATTGTTCCCTGCTTACGGCCACGTGGCTGACGCATTGTGGAACCGTCCCATGGATAAATACGCTGGTTGGATTGATTTTCATCAGAATATTGTGTTCCAATCATCGCAATCGCAGCATATTCAAATTCTGCTTCTGTTGGAAGACGGTAAGGAGGCATTACGTAACCACTTTCAATTCTAAGCTGTGGTGCCGGTGCATCCGTCGCTGCAACTGCCGCGTCTGCCGCTGCTGCATCTTTTTTCTTCTTGCCAAAAGAGAATCCTTTTTTCTTCTTAGGACCCGCTGCTGCTTGTCCGGCTGTGTTGTTAGCCTGACTTACTGCCGCCGTTCTCCAAGCGCAATAATCATTCGCTTGAACCCACGACACACCCACAACCGGATACAGGCGGAAGCCTGGGTGACGCAAATACATGGTCACATATGAATCGTTGAATGATAATTCATTGTACCAAACGTTGGTATCAGGTAATGCTTTACTGTAAAATTCCTCAGATGAATCTCTTTGAACTGCGTTTAGATATTCAAGATAATGGACATTTGCCACCTCTGTCTGGTCCATGTAAAAGGATTGGATACTGACAGTACGCTTTGGATTGTCCCGTCTTCCCATCACTTCCTCTTCCAAAGAACCCATTGTAAACCGGCCGCCTTCGATATAAACAAGGTCGGGGCCTGCTGGCAATGCTTTGTACTGTTTAACCTCGAACCCGTCTTTGCCATTGTAAGCCAAACCCGTTTTAGAGCTTGTTTTACCAGGTTTAAGACTGGTTGGTCGTTTCTTTTTACTACAGGCAGTAGCCGCTAATAACACAATCAGAATCAACGCGATCGACCGGATACCCATCTTATGCATGCAAATCATTGCTTTAAAGTGACTTAAGTGTTTGGTATTTTTATAGTATGCGAAATCGCAAATGTAAGAAATGAAAAGAAATTATTTTTAAAAATCAATTATTGGTCACATTGCATTAATCAAATAAACCTGTTAGTGCGATCCGATCAATGAGAGCCTGTCATCGTGACCCGGTCATCTCCATCAGAACCTTTCTAGCTTGTTCAATGCTTTTAATGTCTTCACAAATGAGCATTAACTTGCCTTTCTGGTCTTTTAAAGCAATTTTTCTTGGGTGTTGTTTAATGTAATCAATCACCTGCCCGAACTTCGGAGACTGAAAGAATTCGTCGTTCTGCGAAGTAACGAAGTAGCCTTTCAATGTATTGCTTTTCAAAGTTAATTTTTCGAAGTGCAAAAGCTCTGCTTCCCAGCGCAAACGGACGGTTTTCAACAGATCTTCCACTTCGCCAGGAACCGGGCCAAACCGGTCGAGGATCTCTTTCTCGAATTTGGTAAGCTCCTCTTCCGTCGAAATGTTGTCGAGGCGGGTATATAACGACAATCTTTCTGAAATATTTTTGACATAATCATCAGGAATCAGTGTCGCAAAATCAGTTTCGATCTGGCAATCCGGAACCAACTTAGAAGGCAAGCCTAAGGCATTGGAGAACAGATCCTTAAACTCATTATTTTTCAATTCTGAAACGGCTTCGTCCAGCATTTTGTGATATAGCTCATAGCCCAGATCATTCACAAAACCGCTCTGCTCCGCACCCAGCAGGTTCCCTGCGCCGCGAATGTCCAAATCGCGCATAGCCACCTTGAAACCATCCCCCAACTCAGAAAACTCTTCCAGTGTCTGCAGACGTTTCCGCGAATCGCTCGCTAATGTGGAAACAGAAGGGGTTAGCAAATAACAGAAAGCTTTTCTATTGGAACGTCCTACACGCCCGCGCATCTGGTGCAAGTCGGACAAACCAAACATGTGCGCCGAATTAATAATAATGGTGTTCGCATTCGCAATATCAATTCCAGACTCGATAATGTTGGTCGAAACAAGAACATCATATTCGCCTTCGATGAAATTAACCATCACTTTTTCGAGCTTATCCCCATCCATTTGCCCGTGAGCGATCCCTATGCGCACGTCAGGAACGAGGCGTAAAACAATGTTGGCAATAGATTCAATGTCGTTAACCCGGTTGTGAACAAAGAAAACCTGTCCGCCGCGCTGCACTTCAAAGCTGATCGCATCCCTAATGAACTCTTCACTGAATGTATGCACTTCCGTCGTAACCGGCTGACGGTTAGGTGGTGGCGTAGCGATAACAGAAAGGTCGCGTGCGCCCATAAGCGAGAAATGCAATGTTCTCGGGATCGGCGTTGCCGTTAATGTCAGCACGTCCACATTCACCCGCATTTCCTTTAATCTGTCTTTGGCCTTAACCCCAAATTTCTGCTCCTCATCGACAATTAAGAGCCCCAAATCCTTGAATTTCACATCCTTATTCAGAATGCGGTGCGTGCCTATCAATATGTCAATCTTGCCTTCTTCGGCTTGTTTCAGCGTTTCTTTGATTTCTTTGGGAGATTTGAAACGGTTGATATAACCTACTTTTGCAGGAAAATCGCCTAATCGTTCACTGAATGTCTTGAAATGCTGCATCGCCAAAATGGTCGTCGGCACCAGTACAGCAACCTGCTTACTGTCGCAAACGGCCTTAAAAGCCGCGCGGATCGCGATTTCGGTTTTACCAAAACCCACGTCCCCGCAAACCAGCCGGTCCATCGGATGCGCTTTTTCCATATCCTCTTTTACATTGGCTGTCGCCGTGGCCTGGTCGGGCGTATCTTCGTATAAAAAGGACGATTCCAGCTCGGCTTGCATATAATTGTCGGGCGAGAACGGAAATCCCGGTGCCTGGCGACGCTTGGCATAAAGCGCAATGAGCTCGTGCGCAATGTCTTTCAGCTGCTTCTTAACCTTCGATTTTTTAGCTTCCCACTCGCCCGAGCCCAATTTGCTCATGGCGGGCGGCGTGCCCTCCTTACCCGTGTATTTTGCGATTTTGTGCAGGTTATGCACACTCACATAAAGCAAATCATTGTCTCTGTAAATCAGCCGGATCGCCTCCTGTTCCTTGCCATTTACGTCCTTCCGCTCCATGCCTGCGAAGCGGCCGATTCCATAATCCACATGGGTTACAAAGTCGCCCGGATGCAGCGATTTAAGCTCTTTGAGCGTGATCGCCTTTGATTTGCTGAATTTTTCTTTAAGTCGGTATTTATGAAAACGAGCAAAAATCTGGTGATCGGTGTAGCAAACCACCTTTAAGTTATCATCCACAAATCCTTCCCGCAGCGAAATGTGCATTGGTCGGAATTTTACAAATGGATCCAGGTCTTCAAAAATCCTTTCGAGCCGGTCGAGCTGCTTGGGCTGCTCGGCAACGATAATGTTGACATAACCTTTCGATTGGTTTTCGGAAAGATCGTCGAGCAGTCTTTTGAAATCCTTATTAAATGAAGGCTGCGGTTTGGAAGAATAAGGAAGCTTGTTTTCTGTTTTGAAATAACCTTTTTTACCAAATTCAACGGTTTTGAACTTCTTAACCTGGTTCAGAAATCCCCTGCGCGTTTCGAAAAGGTCCTGCGGATTGGAAACGATCTGAATGCCGCCTCCGGTCACTTCCTGCAAGGCTTTTTCCGCTTTCTCAAAACAACTTTCAATGATTTCCAATGTCAGCTCGGCATCCTTAAACCAGAGAACCGTCTCCGGCGCAAAGAAATTAAGGAACGATTCCCGCGTTTCCTGTGACAATTTCTGCTGAATGTCCGGAACAATGTTGATCTGCTTCGCACTCTCGATCGAAAGCTGTGTATCCGGGTCAAAAGAACGGATGCTCTCCACCTCATCGCCAAACAATTCAATACGGAACGGATGCTCATTAGCAAATGAAAATACATCCAAAATCCCTCCACGCACAGAAAACTGACCTGCTTCAAACACAAAATCCGTAATCTCGAAGCCGTAACTGGTCAGAAACTCCGTCAAAAATGACGGATCAAGCTTCTCGCCCACTTTCACCGAAAATGTATTGGCTTTCAGCGACCGTTTATTGATCACTTTTTCAAACAATGCTTCCGGATAAGTGACGATTTGGGTGGGCAATGATTTGCTGCCGCTCAGCTTGTTCAGGATTTCGCCGCGCATGAGGACATTGGCATTATCCACTTCCTCGTAATGATAAGGGCGTTTATAGGAGGTCGGGTAGAACAAAACTTCCGTTTTGCCGATCAGATTCTGCAAGTCATTCTGAAAATAAGCAGCCTCTTCCCTGTCGCTCAAAATGTAAACGGCCGGGCTCTTCTTTTTTTCCTGGATAGACGCGGCCACAACCGCATCCAGGCTCCCAACCAATCCTTTGATCTGTACATGTGCCGCTTCGGGATCTTTTGAGGCAATTTGCGTACTCAGGATATCGAGATAACTGTCTCCTTTGTAGAGTGTTAGTAAGTCTTTAACTTCCAATTATGTATCGTAAATAAAGCGGTGTTCGCTAAGTGAATGTAAATGCAAAAAGCCGTTTCAGGATTTTCCCTGACCGGCATTTTAAATAACAACGGTTTTATACAAAATGTTTGCCACAAAATGTTTGCCACAAACAGCATATCTCAAATGTCTGCCACTTTGCCTGCCGTGCTATCTTATCACAAAAATAGCTGGAAACACAGAACACGGCAAATTACAAAATTGTTAATCGCCCCGGAGCTGATATATTTAGCCGAATAATCATTGAAAGCACTGAAAATATGACCGATTGGCTCAATCAAACCATTTCTCTGGCGGGCATTGCCACCACCTGGCTTGAAATACTGGGCTTTATTACCGGCGCAATCTGTGTTTATTTAAATACACAACAGAATGTCTGGGGATGGTTTTTCGGGATTGTAAATGCAGTGCTGTATGCGATCGTTTTCTGGCAGGTCCGGCTCTATGCAGATACAGGTTTACAGGGTTATTACTTCCTGACGAGCATTTACGGCTGGTGGATGTGGAAATTTGGAGGGAAAAATCACGACGGGATCAGTGTAACCCGCACGCCAGTTCGGATGTATCCTGTTTTCGGCTTGATTTTCATCGCTATAACCGCTTCGTGGGGATTTTTATTAAGCAAATTTACAGATGCCAGCCTTACTTATGCCGATTCCGCATTGACTGTCGCCAGCCTGATCGGGCAATGGATGATGGCACGTAAATATCTGGAAAACTGGATCTTGTGGATTATTGCGGATGCCTGTTACGTGGTCATGTATTTTTACAAAGACCTGCATTTGACGGCCATATTATATGCTGTTTTTCTTGCACTGGCAGTAGGCGGCTATGTACAATGGAAGCGTGACGTGGTTCAGCTCAAAACCCAGTAAGGAATTTCCTGCTCGTCAAGCAATGTGCGGATGCGTTCCGAATCGTGGAAAACGATCTGCAATTCCTTTTTCGGCGTTCCTTCTTCTTCCTCATCCATCCATTTCCAATCCTCCGCCGTGGCATCCAGAATGTCGATCACCGAAAGCAGTTTCTCCTCGGATTTTTCCCTGGCGAGCCAATCAGCCGAATTTTCAATGTAAATGATCACTTTTTGCTCTTTGATCCATTCCAGATCATTCAGCATTTCGTCCAGCGCATCGAGATTTTTCCCGTCATGTTCGGGGAAGTGCATGGCTGTGGAAATTTCCTGGTAAAAATCTTTGAGTGAAGTGGCTTTGCTGCCATCGACTTTCGCGATGAATGCGCCCAGAAACAAGGTCCGGACATCCGATTGCTCCCTGGTGATCAGGAAGTGTGTGTTCTTCATATTTTCGGCGGATTACAGAGCTGCAAGTTAGAAAAAATAAAATTGCAACATCGTAAATCAGCTGTCAAAGTCGGAAAACCTCCGGGCAGGAAACTGTTTGCGGCGAATTGTCTGCATTAACCTCCATTAAATCTGCCATGTAATCCCACCACTTTTTCATGATCGGCAATGATGCCAAACCTGCGGTCTGATCATTGCTTCCCAATTTTTGGAATGCAAAAAGAGCTAATGTAACCTCGTCCAGAAAGATGTAATATTCCCTAATGCCCGCGTCTTTAAGCAGTTGCGCCAGCTCAGGCCAGATCTCATCGTGACGTTTTTTATATTCTACCTCATTACCCGGCTTCAATTGCATCCGGAATGCTGAAATTTTGTCCTGCTCCATTAAGGCGATTTTGGTTAGACCCTGAATGTGTTTAAGCCAGGTGCCAACACTTTTCTAATGCCGTGCTGACGGATTTTTTTATAGGATCAAGGGATTCAATGGAGAATTAAGGGCTTCGCCAGCCGACTGGCCGCACATCCAGCGCTGCCGGTCGGCTTCCTGGTGTTTATTTTTAGGTTCCGTCACTTTTGCGCCGTCGGCTATGAAAATAATGGTCATTACTTCACGCATCGTATCAGGCGATTTGTTTCCCGGAGCGGAATGCAATGTCCAGCCGTAATGCCAGGTCGCATCGCCCGCTTTCATGGTTTGTGCACGCGCAATTTTGAAACCCTTGTCCTGAATAAATTTTTCAAGCATAGCCTCCGATTCATCGGAAATGGGCACATTCTCAACAAAACCGGCCCGGTGCGACCCCGAAGCAAATGTAAGCATGCCCATATCGACGTCTATATCAATCAGCGGCATCCACATGGTAATGGTGTTGTTGGTATCGACAGGCCAGTAATATTGGTCCTGGTGCCAGGGGGTAAAGCCACCGCCAGGCTCCTTATAAAGAGCCTGGTCGTGGTAAATTCTGACGTTCTCTACTCCCAAAAGTTCCGCGGCAATTTTTCCAAAGCGTTTGGCCAATGCATAATTCTTCACGTTTTCGTCCACTTCCCACAAATTTGTAATCTGTAAAAAAGCTTTTCCATACGTGTCCCTGTCTTCCAGCTTTCGCTTTTCGGTGTTGAACTTTGTGGCAGCAGCGTTGATAACGTCCCTGTAATGAGACACTTCCACTTCATTCAGCACGCTAGGGATGAGTACATGACCATTTTCTCTGAATGCATTGATTTCAGTTTCAGAGATTGCCTTAAAATCAGCCAGATCGGGAGCAGTTCTGGTCGTCATAACTTTTTAAGAGTTTAGGAATAATCAATTTCAAATTTCGGCTCTTTTGTTGTTGGTGGCTAGGCTAATAATGGATATTTTGTGGCTAATATTATCTAGTTTTACCTCAACAATTCTACTACGATTAAGATAGTCAATGATAAAGGCACTATTTGAGACGATTAATTCCGGATCGGATGCGTCGTTTCTGGTTAACTCATTCAATCTCGAAAAGTTTAACGTCCCCTATCATTTTCATCCCGAATTTGAACTTACATTGATCCTGAAAGGGAAAGGGAAGCGCTATGTAGGCAAGCAAATGGCCGATTTTGACGCCGGAGATCTTGTATTACTGGGCTCGGATCTGCCGCATTCCTGGAAATCGGAAAGCATTTCAACGCCTGGCTTTCACGCCAAGTCTATCGTAGCGCAGTTTGACAAAAGTTTCCTGGGAACCGACTTCTTTGACAGGCCAGAACTATCTAACATTCGCAACCTGCTAAAAATCAGCGCACACGGCATTCATTTCACGGGACAAACTGCCAAGGAAATAGGCGCCAGAATGAGCGTTTTGGCGCAGGAAGAAAATGCCTTGAAGAAAATGCTGCTGTTACTGGACATTCTCGAAGATCTGGCCGATTCCAAAGAATTCGTCCTGCTGGACCAGGACGGTGTTGTCGCCACTCAGATCAATAGTAATAAGGATCGCATTAATGCGGCTCTGGGCTATATTATCGATAATTTCCGGAATGATATTGTGCTGAATGAGGTGTCAGCGGTTGTTAATATGTCGCCCAATGCTTTTTGTAAATATTTCAAAAGGGTTACCAACAAAACTTTTCTGGACACAGTAATCGATTACCGCATCAATTTCGCCGTGCAACAGTTGCTGTCAACAGACCGGCCGGTTTCGGAAATCTCCTTTGACAGCGGTTTTGGCGACGTCTCCCATTTTTATAAACTCTTCAAAAGGCGCATGAAAATGAGCCCGCTTAATTATAGAAAAAGCTTTCAGAAGGGGCTTTAAATTGGTTATTTACACGGCCTCACTTGCAAAAAGCATCCTCAATGTGATAAATGTCAGACTTCCCGTCTGGTTGAATCAGGATGGAAACAATGTCGAAGCGGATGTCGAACATCCAGTCTTTGTCGAAAATGTAATGTTCGGCTGCACGCATGATCAGGCGGGCTTTGGTGACGTTTACAAATTCTTCGGGCATGCCAAAACCTATGTTGCTGCGCGTTTTGACTTCGACGAAGATTAGCATCTTGTCTTTTGTAACAATGAGGTCGATTTCGGAATATCGGTTGCGATGATTTTTCTCGACTATCTCAAATCCCTTCTGCGCCAAAAACGCCGCTGCCTGATCTTCACCCCAGTTTCCGAGGTCATTATGTGCTGCCATATCTATAATGTGTGGTTTAAAGGATTTCTTTCAATAATTCTTTCAGCTCTTTGTCGGGCATACTTTCACGCTCGCTTTTATCAAAAATAGCGATGAGAAACACCGTGGTTTCAGAAACCTGATAATAAGTAATGACCCTGCCGCCACCGGATTTTCCCTTTCCTTTGGACGCAATGGATAATCGGATCTTAAAGCAGCTTCGGCCTAGTGAGGTTCCTTGAGTAGGGTTGAGCTTGAGCGATTGGATGAGTTCGAAAAACTCTGATTTTAACGATGGATATTTCTTTGCAAGCCTTTTAAGTTCCGATTCGAATTTGGGAATGGTCTTTACCTTAAAGCTCATTAAAAAGGTCTTCTGCATCCCTGGCAGGCATCTTGCCGGCTTTTACCAGATTCAGTTGCTCCACAGCTTCCTTCATGTCTTCTATCACATTGCTCTGAAAAGGAGACAACGGCCTGGTTTTAACAAACGGAAGCCTTTGCAATAAACTCATTACAAAGGTGGCTTTCTCATCCTTAATGTCAAGCAGGACTTTCATATTGCTGAATTTGAGCCGTAATGGATTTGTTTCGAACATTTATAATGCAAATTAGTGTTATTATAATAAAGAAGAAAACGTGCGCTTTAACCGCCTTTCCTCATTTAGACGTGAGATGGTTTCCGAAGTCACGAAATCTTCTGAATTTTTTTGAAAATTTTTTAAATGAATACCCTCATCAACAAACATGTTCATTTCCAGGATCTGGGGCTGATTGATTATCAGGAGGCTTGGGATTATCAGGAGAAGATTTTTGCGGAGACGATCTCTGTGAAGACGGCGAACCGGAATCTCGGTACGGACGAGCAGCTTTTAACTCCCAACTATTTGCTTTTTTGCCAGCATCCGCACGTATATACGCTTGGGAAAAGTGGGAAGGCGGATCATTTGCTTTTGAATGAGGAAGCGCTCGGGGAAAAACAGGCAAAATATTACAGAATCAACCGCGGCGGCGACATTACTTATCATGGTCCCGGCCAGATCGTTGGTTACCCGATTTTTGATCTGGATAACTTTTTTACAGACATCCACCTCTATATGAGGACATTGGAGGAGGCTATCATCCTAACATTGGCTGATTATGGGCTAATTGCCGGTCGGATTAATGGTTTGACGGGCGTTTGGTTTGATTTTGAAGAACAGAAAAATCCGAGAAAAATCTGTGCATTAGGGGTAAAATCTAGCCGGTGGGTTACGATGCATGGTTTTGCTTTGAATGTGAATACGGATCTTTCTTATTTTGGTAACATTGTGCCGTGCGGCATTCAGGATAAGGCAGTTACTTCCATGGCAGCGGAATTGGGCAGGGACTTGGATATGCAGGAAGTTTCAGATAAATTAAAAAATCATTTAGCAGGACTGTTCCAGATGGAGCTGTAAGTAGAGAATAAATGAAAAAAGACATCATATTTCATCCCGTTCAGGGCATACAGGTTGCAATTGTAAGGAGTATCAATGAAGCGCAGGCAGAAGAATGGAACGTAATCGTGATCAACCGGAATGCGCAGCCGATCACAAACGTTTTTGTTACGTCAAAAGGTTACGGCAGCGGTGAATCAGGTACAAATGCGGACCAGCGCACTTCCACACTCAGGCATTTCTTTCCCTTGATAAATGCAGGCGAACATGCTGTTGTTGAGCCTATTATGCCCGATGTTTTTCATCTTAACAACGAATTTTGGGTGAGCTATTTCATTGGAAATCAGATATACGATAAAAAGTTTATCTTCGTGCCCGACAGCATTATTGAAGATAACCTGATCCAGATCAGCCCGCTTGGTCTGGAGGGAGTAGTGCACGAGTAGCGGGAATTTTATACCAAACACACATTATGACTGATGAATTTAGAAAGCGTGCCAAGAACTTCTTGTTACTTGACATTGAAACGGTCTCTGCCTTCGCATCCTATGACCAGCTCCCCGAACGGATGCAGAAGCTTTGGGACAAAAAAACCCTGAGTTTCAGGAAAGGCGACGAGACGCTCTCCAATGCGGAATATTTCTATGATCGCGGCGCGATTTACTCGGAATTCGGAAAGATTGTATGCATTGCATTCGGTGCATTTTACTGGAATGATCACGATGAGATTTCGTTTAAAGTCAGCAGCTTTTCCGGAGATAATGAGGCAGATATTCTTTTGCAGTTCAAAGCGTTAATAGAGAAATATCCACCCGAGCAACTCATTTTGTGCGCACATAACGGTAAGGAATTCGACTTCCCCTTCCTGTGCCGCCGAATGCTTATCCATTGCATCGAAATTCCAAAAGCTTTACAGATTTCGGGTAAAAAACCATGGGAAATCCTGCATCAGGACACGATGGACCTTTGGAAATTTGGTGATTATAAAAGTTACACTTCCCTGGACTTGCTTGCAGCCGTTTTCGATATTCCCGGCAGTAAAAATGAAATGAGCGGCGACCAGGTAACGCGGGTTTATTGGGAAGAAAAAGATCTGGCCAAAATTTGTCGATATTGCAGGGAAGATGTTGTCGTACTGGCACAGCTTTATCTGAGATTACACTGTTTCAAAGCCGTCCGGCCGGAGAATATTATTCGGATAGAATGAGTGGACGAAGCCAGCAATCCGCTTTTACATATGTGAAGGCATTACATTAAGAATAAATGAGAGATAAAAAGATAAAAGATAAACAAGGCAATGATAAGAAAGAGGCCAAAGCGCCTCATCATATCGTTTCCTACATCGATAATTTGAAGGCTGATATTGCGGCTTTCTTCGATCTGAACAGTGACCAGACGTTCCGGCCGTTTGATATCCACGACCATTTTGGCGTTCAGGATAAGAAGGTCAGGGCGCTTATTAACGAAATCATACATGAACTGGAAGAGTCCGGAAGGCTTGTGCACCAAAACGGCGGTTACACAGCCGGGCCGAATAAAGAAGTTAAAAAAGGGCTGACCGGCCGCGTAGACCGTGTTAACAAGTCGTTTGCATTTGTGATCATTGAGGGCCGTGAAGACGACATTTACATTGAATCCGAAATGCTGAACGGCGCCTGGGATGGCGACATTGTGACGGTTCAGCCACTGACAAAAAACAGTCGGAATTCAAGATCCGGCCGCAATGATTCGGGCAAAACCCGGGTGGAAGGCCGCGTTGCGGAGATTGTGGAACGATCGGGCACCGATATTGTCGGGGTGATAGAAATTACGTCCCGCTATGCTGTCGTCCAACCGGATAACAAAAAACTTTTTGACCCTATTTACATTGAACCGGAAGAGGTTAAGGACGCGGAGAATGGTGATAAGGTGATTGTAAAAGTTACCCAATGGCCTACGCGCAGAAGCCAGGCGGAGGGCGAGATCGTTGAAGTTCTTGGAAAAGCCGGTAACAATGATGTCGAAATGCATGCCATTCTTGCTGAGTTTGGACTTCCCTATCATTTTCCTGAAACAGTTGAAGCGGAAGCCCAGCGAATTCCGGATAAGATTTCAAAAAAGGACATTGCAAAACGGAAAGATATCCGTGACGTGCTGACGTTTACAATCGACCCGGTTGACGCGAAAGATTTTGACGATGCACTTTCTGTGCGTTATCTGGATGATGGTAATGTTGAAGTCGGCGTGCACATTGCAGACGTTTCGCATTATGTACTGCCTGGAACCGAGTTGGAAAAAGAAGCTTACCGCCGTGCTACATCGGTTTATCTGGTGGACCGGACTGTTCCGATGCTTCCTGAAAAACTTTCCAATAATCTTTGCTCACTTCGCCCTAACGAGGATAAGTTATCGTTCTCAGCGATTTTTGAAATAAGTCCGAAAGGAAAAGTGCTCAAAGAATGGTTTGGCAGGACAGTCATACATTCGGACAGGCGATTCTCCTATGAAGAAGCGCAAGCTGTTTTAGATTCGGGAGAGGGAGATTATCCGCGCGAGCTGAACACATTGAATACGCTGGCCAAAATTCTGAGGAAAGAACGGTTCAAAAACGGCGCCATTAATTTTGAGACAACGGAAGTTCGTTTCAAGCTGGACGAGCAAGGAAAACCCCTGGGCATTTATACCAAAGAACGCCACGATTCCAACAAGCTGATTGAAGAATTCATGCTTCTTGCCAACAAAAGGGTGGCGGAATATGTGTTTTCACTTTCAAAAGGCGAGAATAAAAATACAATGGTGTACCGGGTCCATGAAGCACCGGACACCGACCGTTTGCAGACTTTCGCCAATTTCGTTGGTAAACTGGGCTATAAACTCGAAGTGGAGGAGGAAAATAAAATCGCCAAATCCATGAACAGCATGCTTTCAAAAGTAGAAGGCAAACCGGAGCAAAACCTGATCGAATCCCTGGCGGTGCGAACCATGGCAAAGGCAAGGTATAGTATTGATGATCTGGGCCATTTCGGACTGGCTTTCCAACGCTATTCCCATTTTACGTCGCCCATTCGTCGTTACCCGGACGTGATGGCGCACAGGCTGTTGCAACATTATCTGGATGGTGGCAATTCTGTGCCTAGTGAAAGCTATGAAGAGGCGTCTAAGCATTCGTCTGAAAGAGAAAGGCTCGCTGCGGAGGCCGAAAGGGCTTCGATCAAATACAAGCAGGTTGAGTACATGAGTATGATGGACAAAGACCGCGAGTTTGACGGGATCATTACCGGCGTAACTGAATTCGGGATTTTCGTCGAAATAACAGAGACCGCTTCCGAAGGCCTGATCCGTATGACAGACCTTGGAGATGATTATTACGAGTTGGACAAGGAAAATTACCGGCTCCTGGGTCAGCGTACCAAGAAGATCTATACGTTTGGCGACAAGGTGAAGGTGAAAGTCAAAGACACGAACCTTGCCAGGAGAAGCATGGATCTGTATCTGGCTGGGACGATCCCATCGCCAGCTAGAAATAACAATGGCTCGGGTGATAGGGACAGGCGGCCCAGAGAGTCGCGCGAATCGAAATCTTCGGGCCGGAGCGATCGCTCTTCAAAATCATCGACCCGATCCTCTTCGTCGGCAAAGCCTAAAAGTAAGAGAAGAGGAAGATAGTCAGGCTGTTTGTTTGGTTGTTTTCAAAAGTTCATCAACTCGTTCAGATAACGCTAGTAAGCCTTTTTTAACTTCCACATCTAATGTTCCCGGAGCAAACTGATCTTTGTTCCGGGCCATTTCCTCCCAAAATTCGTTTTTTTCTTCGTCTGTTTGAAGTGTTGCAAATTTGCTGAATGCGGTTTGCAGTAGTTTGGGAATTAAGTCTTTGTTCTTCATATATCTAATAAAGATTTGAGTTCCTGTAGGCGATCAAGAATACTATCAATATGTGCTTCGAGTTCTGCTCCTTTTAGACTGGACAACTCACTTCCCAATCCAACATAAAAATCAAGTAATTTTTTCAAATCAATGATCTCTTGTTCGAGATTTTTCTTTTCGAAAGGCGACATTTCCTTTTGTTAGTGCGTGTTTAAATTCTCGTTCAATATATACAAACGTTTTAAAGAATGGCAAACGGATTATCTGCCGGAAAATCGGAGCCGTTAAATTTTTCGGATGGATGTTAGATTGACTGGGTTGTAGACTTTGTGGTTAATACAAACTACAATCCCCGGCATGCTCAAAACATTAAAATCCATAGCTTTCTTACTGATCCTGTCCCTGACCTCGCAAGCCCAAAAAGCCGCTGACAAGGAAGAATGGCAATCATTGTTCAATGGCAAAGACCTGACGGGCTGGGACATTAAGATTGCGGGGCATAAGGTGAATGATAATTACAAAAACACCTTCATTGTTGAGGACAACATGATCCGGGTGAACTATAAGGAATACGATAAGTTTACGACCGAATACGGGCATATGTATTACAACAAGCCCTTTTCTCATTATAAAATCCGGCTACAATATCGCTTTACCGGCAATCAAGTGCCCGGCGGGGCTTCCTGGAATGTGAGAAACAGCGGCATAATGCTTCATTCGCAGTCTGCTGCGAGCTTAGGCCTCGATCAGGACTTCCCTATTTCTCTGGAAATGCAATATTTGGGCGGGTTAAATGCAGGTGAACGCACAACGGGCAACCTTTGTACACCCGGAACCATTGTGGAGATCAACGGCAAAGTGGATGAGGCACATTGCATCAATTCCAGATCAAAAACTTACAATGGAGACCAGTGGGTAACTGCCGAGGCGATTGTATTGGGCGACTCGATCGTTTACCATATGATTGAAGGCGACACCGTTCTGGTGTTTACAAATCCAAAAATTGGTGGTGGTTATGTTGGTAAAAATCATACATTTAAAGATGGGAAAGTAGGCAGCGAAGCGGAATGGGTGCGCAAAGACAATACGCCGCTAGGAAGCGGTTACATCGCACTTCAGGCCGAAAGCCATCCCATTGATTTCAGGAACATTCAATTGCTCAATTTAAAGGGTTGTATGGATCCGAAAGCGTCTAACTATAAGTCTTATTATCAGTACGCGGACAATAGCAGTTGCACGTTTAATAAGTAGTAGCCAGCGGTGACGCATTTGCTCCGTCACGCCAAGTAGTTTTGATTATATTTGGTAACATCATTTTCTTTAACCCATTACAACATGAGCATTGTTCAGCGCGTCATTCGCAAGGCCGAATCTCTTAAAGACCATTATTTTCCTTTAAAAGAATTTGACTCTTCTACGCTCCCCTGGATTGACAAGCCTGGTGCCAACATTGCCGACTTCCTGGCAAAACATCCACCTCGTTACAAAGTGCCTTATAACATGGCAGAAAAGCTCGAAAACTGGGAACAAAAAGGTTACGCCGTTCTCGAGAATGTCATCCCGGAAGAAATGATCGATAAATTCTGGGGCGATTTCCAGGAGCTGGTGCAGAATCCTGACAAATATGACCTCTCAGTCCGCATCGATCTGGATGAGTTTAAACCAAATCAGGAACGGAACATTAAGGAATTCCCAAAAGAAGCATTACTGGGTAAATATGTGAAGATCAATGATTTCCACAACTCATCGGTAGCGGGGAAAAAACTGATGACGCATCCTTCCATTGTTTCATTCCTGGAAGCAATTTTTAATCAAAAAGTGGTGGTCATGCAAAGCCTCGTCTTTATGTATGGAAGCCAGCAGCCCACGCATCAGGATTTTCCCTGGGTAACAGCAAAAATCCCAAGCCACCTGGCAGCCGCGTGGATCGCCTTGGAAGACATTAAAATCGATTCAGGCCCGCTTTATTACTACATTGGCTCACATAAGATGCCAAAATTTGACTTCGGAAGCGGTATTTTATTCAAAAAAGATTCAACCAAATCACCGCTCGAATTTGCTCAGTATCTCGACAAAACCTGTGCAGAGCATCAGTATCCGAAGGAAACATTGCTCATTAAAAAAGGTGATGTGCTGATCTGGCACGCAGCGCTCGCGCATGGAGGTTCAATGATCACCAATCCGGAACAAACCAGAAAATCGTTCGTTTGCCATTATTCAACCGAACAGGCATTGCCTTACCACAGAAATTTTGTGACCCAGGAGCCTGTTAAGCAGGAGTTCAATGGCGTTTACATCTATAACAACCCTGTTTTCCCCCAATCCGAGGATGTATTGAAATAATTAATAACCAATTCATTTTTGGTTTTTTATATTTTTGCAAAAAATGGACGTTTATACTGGACACAGCATCGTCCATTTTTTGTTTTATATCATTTGCCAATCTCCCTGAATGAAAAACACAACACTCCGGTTAGTCTTGATTATAGGTTTGCTCGCCGGGGTAAACTGGTTGGCTTCACAATTCTTCTTTCGATGGGATCTTACGGAGGATAAGCGTTATAGCATTTCGGAGGCTACAAAACAGCTTTTAAGTGATCTGGACAAGGATATTATTGTCAATGTTTACCTAAATGGCGATCTGCCCGCCGGTTTTGAAAGGCTGGAAAGTGCGACGCGGGAAACATTAGAGGAATTTAAAACCTACGCAAACGGCCATCTGATCATCAATTATTCGGATCCATCCGAGGCATCCAGTGAAGAGCAAAGGCAAAAGCAATATTTGAATCTTGTAGACCGGGGATTAACCCCAACCAATGTCTTTGCAAACGAAGATGGCAAACGAACGGAAAAGATCATTTTTCCGGGAGTAATCGTTCAGGCGGATACGATGTCTGTCCCGGTGCAGCTCCTGAAAGGAAACAGATCCAGCTCCCCGGAAGAACAGCTTAACCAGTCCTATGAGGGTGTAGAATTTGAAATTGCATCTGCTATCCGGCTTTTAGGCAGCCAGGAAGATAAAAAAGTCGGGCTGGTGGTAAGTCATACCAAAATCTCCCCTGCCCGATTGAGCGACCTGATAGCGACCATTCAGCAGAGCTACGATGTGTTTCTGGACATGAACAATCCCGAATCCTATGAGGGACTCGATGCATTGCTTGTGTTGAAACCCGACAGCGCATTTTCGGATAATGAAAAATTTAAGCTTGACCAATACATTATGGGAGGCGGGAAGGCGCTTTTCTTTGTTGATGGGGCGCGTGTCGACAGCATTAGTCTGGATGGGAATTATGCGCAGCCACAGGATTTGAATCTAAATGACCTGTTTTTCAAATGGGGCGCTCGTGTTAATACCAATCTTGTGAAGGACTTAAATTGTGCCGAAATTCTGCTGAATGTCGGCAATATGGGCGACAAGCCGGAAATCAGGCCTATGCCCTGGCGTTTTTTTCCCTTGCTGAATAACTTTGGCACACATACGATCACTAGGAACCTCAATGCAGTTTACACAAGATTTTTGAGCTCGATTGACACGGTTGGCGGCGCTCCTGAAATCAATAAAACACCATTACTAATGACTTCCGGCTACACGCAGGTCGTAAATGCACCCGCATTGGTAGGTTACAACGAAGCGCGTAAGGATCCGGATCCGGCGACTTATAATAATGGGACAAAACTGGCGGGTGTCCTTTTGGAAGGGTCATTCACATCTCTGTTTGCCAACAGAATTTTACCCGGCGACCCACGCGCTGCAAAATTTAAATCAAAGGGAAATCCG
This sequence comes from Dyadobacter sp. CY327, assembly GCF_021390415.1. Classification (NCBI taxonomy): domain Bacteria; kingdom Pseudomonadati; phylum Bacteroidota; class Cytophagia; order Cytophagales; family Spirosomataceae; genus Dyadobacter; species Dyadobacter sp. CY327. Next base: position 476,231 of record NZ_JAJUXJ010000008.1, read on the forward strand.
GCGAAAGTGATCATTTGCTCAGACGGTGATTTGATTGTAAATGATTATGATTATAAAAGGAATGCTCCGCTTCCGCTCGGTTACGACCGCGTGACGAAACAAACATTCGGAAACAAGGACTTCGTGATGCATGCGCTTGATTACATGACGGACGCAAACGGATTGATCAAAGCACGCAACAAACAGATCGACATTCGGGCATTGGACAAAATCCAGATCCAGGAAAATAAGAAATTCTGGCAGGCACTCAATTTACTCTTGCCTATTGCGCTAATCGGGATTTTTGGAGCGTTGCGCTACTATCTTCGTGTGCGAAAATTCACCTGATAAGGGCTGCTTCATCGGTAATTTTTTATACTTTTGTTCACTACAAGACAGATTTTTTCAAACCTGTCTTTCTATAAATTTATCATCTAAACACTTACGTCACGAATTATGAAGTTTGTCGTTTCGTCATCAGTTCTACTCAAACAGCTATCTGCTATAAACGGTGTCGTTTCAACGAACCCAATTGTGCCTATTCTTGAGAACTTCCTTTTATCGCTGGAAGGCAATACATTAACCGTGACGGCTTCTGACCTGCAAACGGTGATGATCACTGAAATCGAGGTTGAATCTTCTGAAAAAGGAGCCATTGCGATCCCTGCTAAATTGTTGCTGGATACGCTTCGCGGATTGCCTGAGCAGCCGATCACATTGCAAGTGAATAGTGAAACATTCGGAACAGAGATCATCTCTGACAATGGTCGCTACAAGCTCTCAGGCGAAAATCCAATCGATTTCCCTAAGACACCGGCTGTTAATCGCGGCCAATCCGTTGACTTTTCTTCGTCTGCATTAGGTGCGGCCATAGCGAATACATTGTTCGCCACCAGCACAGACGATCTTCGGCCTGCTATGACCGGGGTTTTCGTTCAAATGGGGACAGAAAACGCAACATTCGTGGCAACGGACGGTCACCGCCTGGTAAGATATCGCCGGACGGATATCAAATCTGATGTAGATACATCGATGATCATTCAGCGGAAAGCATTGAATTTGTTGAAGTCTTGCTTGCCATCCGAAGATTTGCCGGTTAAAGCTGAATTCACTTCCAGCAATGCCTTTTTCAGCTTTGGAAATATCCGCATGATCTGCCGCCTGATTGACGAGCGTTTCCCGGATTATGAGAATGCGATTCCAACGAACAATCAAAATACGCTTACCATCAACAGGATGGAAATCCTTAGTTCGCTAAGACGTATTTCCATCTATTCCAACAGAACAACGCATCAGGTTCGCTTGAAAATGTCATTGAACGACCTCGTAATTTCAGCTGAGGACCTTGACTATTCCAACGAAGCAAATGAGCGCTTAATGTGCGAATATAATGGCGATGACATGGAAATTGGCTTCAATGCTAAGTTCCTCATCGAGGTTTTAGGTAACCTTTCCAGCAAGACAATTACATTCGAATTATCTGCTCCAAATCGCGCTGGTTTGATCATTCCAGTGGACCAGGAGGAAAATGAAGATATCTTAATGCTGGTGATGCCAGTAATGCTTAACACTTACGTTTAGCAATTTACCCTAACCCCTTAAAGGGGCTTACAGATGTTATTTAAGTAAAACAAGTCCCTTTAGGGATTTAGGGTTTTACCCTCTTAAAGAAAATCCAGCTGCGCTCAGCTGGATTTTCTTGCTTTATCTCGTTACCAATCAACTCTTTAACTTATTTTAACAATTAACTACGAAAAAAATCGTAGTTAGGGCTTGCATGTACGATTTTTTTCGTAGACATTTGATACGAAGATTATCGTATAACATTTCTGCCATGTACATCAAGCCAACAGATTCCGAACTAGAAATTTTAAATTACCTCTGGCAAGCAGGCCCCAGCACCGTGCGTGCTGTTCACGATGCCTTGTCTGTGACCAAAGATGTGGGTTACACAACTACATTAAAGCTTATGCAGATCATGCATGACAAAGGACTTTTGTATCGCACCGAACAGGGGCGTTCACACATTTATGTTGCATTGCTTGGAAAAGAGGAGACACAGCAAAACTTGCTGGGCAAATTGGTGGAAACTGCATTTCAGGGCTCAGCCGCGCAGATGGTTATGCAGGCACTGGGAAACCATTCGACCTCCAAAGAAGAACTAGATGAAATACGTGCGTTATTAAACAATCTTGAAAACAATCGTTAGCCATGAAAATAATCCAAAACCTTCTTTCTGACCAAGCCGTCACTTCCTTTGGATGGACTTTGATTCATTCACTGTGGCAAGGCACATTAATCGCTGTGATTGCCGTTGCTGGCTTCTATTTGCTTCGCCGGAAATCTGCTAATCTGAAATACGTTTTTGGAGTCGGATTTTTAGCCGCTCAGGTTTTCGTATCCGGACTCACATTCATTTATTATTATTTTAAAGCAACCTCAGCGGCAATAGTGGACGCAGGCGTTGCTGCTAAATCCAATGAAATGATCCATTTGGCCAGTTCCACAATGAACCGTGCGATGGATACACAACTTCCACTTTCGTTTAAGATTCAGTTTTGGCTATCGGCCCATTTAAACGAACTGGTTGTATGCTGGCTCATCGGCGCTGCTTTTCTGCTCTTGCGTTTTGCAGGCGGATGGATCTTTACAGAAAGATTGCGCACAAAAGCCAACATTGTCATGGATAAAGAATGGCGTGCCCGATTCGGCGTGATGATTGCTAAAATGAACATTACGCAATCGGTTGAATTCCGGGAGTCAGCCAAAATTGTAACGCCTATGGTCATTGGAGCCCTTAGCCCGGTCGTGTTGATTCCGATCGGTTTGCTTTCCGGGTTTTCGACTTCACAAGTGGAGGCGATTTTAGCACACGAACTAGCACATATCCGTCGCAATGATTATTTGATCAACATGCTGCAATCTTTTGTTGAAGTTGTTTTCTTTTTCCATCCTGCCATATGGTGGCTATCGGACCGGATCCGGGCGGAACGTGAACATTGCTGTGACGACATTGCACTGAGCGTTTGCGGGGATAAAATGTCGCTGGCGCACGCATTGGTAAAAGTAGCCGAATGGCAGCACACCCCTGGTTTCGCGATGGCCTTCGCTTCTAAAAAACCATTGCTTTTACAACGGATTCAGCGCGTTTTGGGCATAAGCCCGAAGCCTGCCAGGACACTTGGTAATTTCCCTATCATATTTTTTGCATTAAGTTTGGCCATTGGTGTTTCCGTTTATGCTGTCGCCCAAAAAAGTGACAAGCAAAAAGAGGCAAAAAAGATCACAAAACCGGTCACCAAAAAGCACAATCAACACACTTATAAAGTTGAGGAGGGTAATGTATACCAAATTGCTGCTAACGAACCGATTGACATTCACGTAGATGATGTTGCGGAAATAAGCATCCCAGATTTTGACATCCCTTCAATTGAAATTCCCGAGTTTGAAATCCCTGAGATTGACTTTGCCGGTATGGCAGACGTTCCTTTTATGAACGACTCGACGCAGAAAAAGATGAACGAGATCCATCGGAAGCTGCAAGCATTGCAGGCAGAAATGGAGCCATATAATCAGCGTATTGAGGAGCTTAATCTCGAAATGGAAAAATACCGGTTCGAGGTGGAGCGTGTGGAAAGGAATATGGAAAAGCTCGATTGGAAAAAAGAAGGCGCTATGGAGCTGCGCGAAGATCTGATGGAAAAAAGATCCTCGCTTCTGGAAAAATCCCGTTCCAATGATGCCAAGATTAACGAACAGGAACTGGAAAAGCAACTGGCTGATTTCGAACAACAGATCAAAGCACAAGAGCAAACTATTTCCGAGCTGAATGCACAAATCGCTTCTACGAGAAAAGAAACATTGAAAGCGGAAGAGCCGATCCGAAATCTTGAAAAAGAAATGGAAGGCCTTCGTGAAAAGATGGAATCGATCGGTGAGAAAATGGGCGTTGAATCACTTGGTCTTGCGCGCTTCGAAGCCAGATCCATCCCAAGAGCAAAGGTTGCACGTGTTCCGCGACCCGCAAAGGCCACTTCTATCCGGAGCGGACAAGTGCCACCTCCACCGCCCGCGCCTGCAAAGGCAAAAGCACCGAAAGCTCCTGCTCCGCCCGCGGCACCAGCAGCACCAGCGGAAAAATAATTAAACAAAATGCAAAAAAGCCGGTTACAACAATGTGTAGCCGGCTTTTTTTGGAATATATCAATTTTACTCTACTTCAATAATCACGTCATCACTCATGGGATGACTTACGCAAGTGAGAATAAATCCTTCATTCAATTCTGCATCGGAAAGTGCATCCTCTTCGTCCAAATGCACTTTCCCGGAAGTACACCTCCCCAAGCAAGCCGTGCACATGCCCGCCTGACACGAGTAAGGCAGGTCAATGTCCATATTCAATGCCGCTTCGAGCACTGTTTCATGCGGCTTTACAGGCAACTTGTATTCCGCGCCTTCATAGAATAATGTGATTTCGCGCGTTTTCAATGTATCGTCTTCTTCATCCAAAGTCACTTCCCCAGGTTGTGCGGCCGTGGCGGTCATGAAGCTTTCTTTCCGGATTTTGTTTTCCGGCACAGCCAAAATAGCCAATGCCCGATGCGCTTCCTCCATCATATCTTCTGGCCCGCAAAGAAAGAATTCGGCCTCGGCCTTATTCAATGAAGGCAGCTTTTCAACGATTTTGAGCAAATGACTTTTATTCAAACGCCCCTTCTCCCCTTCCCAATTTTCCGACGGCTGACTTAATGTATGCACCACTTTCAAGCGCTCGCCATATTTGGCCTGTAATGCATCGAGCTTATCTTTAAAAATAATACTTTCCTCATTCCGGCTGCCGTAAATCAGGAAAACTTCACTTTCCGGCTCGACCATCAACACAGATTTCAGTATAGAAAATAATGGTGTCACACCGCTTCCGGCCCCTATAAACACAACCTGCCGAGTCTGGTCGTCACTTTGTTTGGGAAAAAATGCGCCCATCGGCTCCATTACTTCCAATGTATCGCCGACTTTAATCGTATCCAAAAGCAGATTAGAAGCATACCCCCCGGGAACCCTTTTGATCGTGATTGCCAGGGAAACATCCGTATAAGGCGAGCTCGACATGGAATAGGAACGCCGAATTTTCTTATCATCAACCGGCAAAAGCAATGTCAAAAACTGCCCCGGTCTGTAAGCTACCACTTCATTCAGCGGATGCCAGAAATGCAGTGTCGAAGCCTCTTCCGTCTCCTTTTCTATTTCTTTAACCTTCAAAAAATAATACTTACTCATTATTCAAATGTTGCGATGAACGGCCGATCCCCTTGGTCCGGGAATACAAAAGCCTCACAGGTAACACCCATGAGGCTTTTATGATTTCAATTTATGTTATTTTAAAGTCGCTACGGCATCTTTAATGCGTTGCACCGCTTCTACAAGCGCTTCGTCAGCAGCCGCAGTTGAGATACGAATGCAATCCGGCGCGCCAAATCCCGAACCTGCCACGGTCGACACGTAAGAGTTGTTAAGCAGCCAGTTAGAAAAATCGTCCGAGTTGTTGATCGTTGTCGTTCCGTCCGATTTTCCGAAATAGTAACTCACATCCGGGAATGCGTAGAACGCTCCCTGCGGCATATTTACCTTAAATCCAGGAATTTCTCTCAGCAAGCCAACAACTAAGTCGCGACGACGTGCATAAGCTTTTGTCATTTCAATTGAAGGCTCCATCGGACCATTGAAAGCAGCTGTTGCCGCTTTTTGAGCGATAGAATTGGTTCCTGAAGTAACCTGGCCCTGCAATTTTTCAACACCATCCGCGATCCATTTGGCGGCAGCCGTAAAGCCAATCCTCCATCCGGTCATGGCGTAACCTTTTGCCACACCATTCACCGTAATCACGCGTTCTTTCAAAGCAGGAATTGATCCCATGCTGAAATGTCCTTCGTCCGTGAAGTTGATATATTCGTAGATTTCGTCAGCCAGAACGTAAACGTCTTCGTGTTTTTCAATCACAGCTGCGATCTCTCTCAATTCTTTTTCTGAGTAAACTGCGCCGGTTGGATTGTTTGGCGAAGCATACATTACAATTCTTGTGCGCGGTGTAATCGCAGCTTCCAATTGTGCCGCCGTTACTTTGAAATCATTGTCAAAAGCACCATCGATAATCACCGATTTGCCCTCAGCTAATTTCACCATTTCCGAATAACTTACCCAATAAGGCGCAAAAATTACAACCTCATCGCCTGGGTTGATCAAAACCTGGATCACATTAGCTAAAGAATGCTTGGCACCCGTTGAAACCACGATATTTTCAGGTTTCCAATCTATATTATTGTCGCGCTTTAACTTATCAGCAATGGCCCTTCGCAGATCAGGATAACCTGCAACGGGAGAATAACCATGAAAACCATCATCAATGGCCTTCTTAGCAGCCTCGCAAATGTGAGCGGGCGTCTTAAAATCGGGCTCTCCAACGCTCAGACTGATTACTTTGTGACCTTGTGCGGCCAATTCACGTGCCATTTTCGTCATCGCAAGCGTCGAAGATTCTTCGAGTGCGTTGATCCGGTCGGCCAATAACCGGGGTGCAACCTGGGTTTGCTCTGCTACTGCGGACATTGCAACAAATAATTTAGTTAAAGAAGGTACTGCGATCTGTATGAACAAATTGCCCGCAAAGGTACGTGTTTTTTAGAAGTTGTTTTGTGTAATGAAAAGAAAGATTTGTGAGAAAGTTGTTCACAAATAGCTACTATCTGCATTCGGTAGGAAGGATTAGTAAGGAAGATTTGTTAAATTTGAAAAAACAGGGCTACGATGAATGTACTACGACTTATCGAAAAACCGCAAAACAGGGAAATCAAAATTTCGCTTCCTGACTATTTTGGCGACGATATGGTAGAAGTAATCGTTTTATCCTTGGAAAAAAAAGAATCCAATTCTCAGGCTTCCCGCCTAGATACTGCTCAACAATATCTTGATCAATCCAAAAAGTCATCTTTTGATCCAGATATGTTTGATCCGCATGAGCAGTAACACTACCCAGATTTTTATTGACAGCTCCCTCCTTGTTGAGTTCAAAAAACGATCAAAAACAGAATTGCTGCTCCATCTATTGGCGATCCCGGATTTAGAATTAGTCATAAACTCGGTCGTGTTGAGCGAATACACTTTCTATCTGCTTGCAATCGAAGGTAATAAATCTCCAAGATCAGTTAAAGAAAGCAGGGATATTGATAATATTCTAAAGAAGGATCAGCCCGAAAGTTTTATTTCAATCTTCAAAGTCCTGCCAAATGGAAACGAGATCATCCCGATCTATCTGCAAATGATGCGCGACTATAATCTCCTGCCAAATGACGCATTAATTCTTGCATCCTGTAAACTACACAACATTGGAGCATTAGCAACATTCGATGCAGATTTTGCTGACGCCTGTATTTCAGAAAATATTCAGTTGATCCAAGAAATTTCTGATTTAGGATTCTAAAACACTTCCCCCAAATTCACAAACAACCCCCGCGACCCTTTCATGCCGAACCCATAGTCAATCGCCACGTTAGCCCTTGATTTTTTGTTGACTTTGATTCTAAGTCCTACGCCGCCGCCGGGGGCGATTTTTGTGAAATTGTTGGCGGGCCAGTTGGAGACACTTTGAGCGTTGCCGAAGACTACGGCTCCCAGCAGGCCATTGCGGGTGAGGGACATGCGATATTCTGTTTCGAAATAAAGTAGCTTGGGACTTCGGAAACGGCCCTGGATGTAGCCACGCCCCATGGCTGTGGCCGGGTCCCAGCCGGTGCTGGGGAGATCGAGGTAGGGCGCTTTTCCGCTTACTACTAGCCAGTTATAGTTCCAGAAAGCCAGTGTGTTTCTGCTGCCTTGCGGGAGGTTGAAATATTTTCGGATATCTACAACCACTGAATTCCAATTGCTGGTGCTATTTAGTTTTTCCAGGCTGGATCGATATTGAATACTGGTGTAAAAGCCTTTTTCGGGGTTGATGGAATTGGTGCGGTTATCGTAGACCAAGGTGGCAACCGGGCCTGATGAGATGGATTTTGGCGTCAAGCCGTATTTAGTGACGTCGGCATTGGTGTCTTCCATCAGGATGTTCCAGCGGTAATCGTAGAAAAATCCGAGACCGGCATAAAACGATTCTGTGACCTTTTTCAGAACTGTTTGATGCAGCCTGATGTGCCTGTAATCAATCTGTGAGGCGTCTTTTATTTCACTGTTTGGGCCGAGTCCGTAAGTGTCCTGCGGATATTTGAAATAACGCCAATCGGTGAGAATGTTCAGGTCGTTGTCCCGCGTCCAGATGCTGGCTTGCAGCGGAATGGTGATTTGCTTGTATTGGGTGTATATAAAATTGGCAGTAATACTTGATAAGCGCGTTTTATGCGGATCGCTGGAATAGAACGCGGAATTGACATTCATGGAACCGATCAGGCCCGAAGTTAATGTGTAGCCGAATGCAGGGACGATCGAGAATAAAACTTTTCCCGTTTTTAAAACCGTATCCACCTTGACCGAGTCCTGGCGATGCTTTTTCCGCAATCCTTTCAGCACATCAATAATGTCCTTTTGCAGAACGATTTTTTCAACAGAGTCGGCCTTTGCGACGGGCTGGTCGTCAGGAATTTGCATAGGCCGGCCATACATTTCCAAACCTGTGAGCGACAGGCAGAACAATAGCAGCCATATGCGTAGAGAATTGCGTTTCAATTTATTTATGGGGGTAACATTTATATTAAAACAATACATACCAAAATGATACCCAAGCAAAAAGCCACCGATTCGCAAGGAATCAGTGGCTTTTTGTAAACAACTATAAGTGAATTAGGCCAATGCTGCTTTCAGATTTTCATCGATTGCATCAAGGAATTCTTCTGTATAAAGATAATGCTCGCCGTGTTTCACGTCATTCCCGTGAATGTTCACAGCAAGGTCTTTCGTCATTTTACCGCTTTCAACCGTTTCGATACACACTTTTTCAAGGGCAAGGCTGAAATCGATCAATGGCTGGTTGTCGTCAAGCTTTCCACGGAATGCCAAACCACGCGTCCAGGCAAAAATCGATGCGATTGGATTTGTCGAAGTTGGCTTTCCTTTCTGGTGCTCGCGATAGTGACGCGTTACCGTTCCGTGCGCTGCTTCTGCTTCCATTGTTTTGCCATCCGGTGTTACCAACACAGAAGTCATCAAACCAAGTGAACCAAAACCTTGTGCAACTGTATCTGACTGAACGTCACCATCGTAGTTTTTACAAGCCCAAACAAAGTTACCTTCCCATTTCAATGCAGAAGCCACCATGTCGTCGATCAAACGGTGCTCATAATGCACTTTTCCTGCATAATCGCTTTCGTAAACTTCCTGGAAAATATCCTTGAAGCGGCCGTCATATTTTTTAAGGATTGTATTTTTTGTAGAAAGGTAAAGTGGCCATCCTTTGTCCAATGCAACATTGAAACAAGCATAAGCAAATCCGCGGATCGACTCGTCGATGTTGTACATTCCCATCGCAACGCCCGGGCCTTTGAACTGATACACTTCGTGCTCGATCACATTGCCATCTTCGCCTTCAAACTTAATGGTAAGCTTTCCTTTTCCAGGAACAACAAAATCCGTTGCTTTATATTGATCTCCAAACGCGTGACGTCCTACGATAATTGGCGCCGACCAGTTTGTTACCAAACGAGGCACATTGCTCATTACGATCGGCTCGCGGAAAACCGTTCCATCCAGGATGTTACGGATTGTTCCGTTCGGCGACTTCCACATTTGCTTCAAATTGAACTCCTTAACGCGGTCTTCGTCAGGTGTAATCGTTGCGCATTTGATACCAACACCATATTCTTTAATCGCATTGGCTGCATCTATGGTCACCTGGTCATTGGTTTCGTCGCGGTATTCCACGCCCAAATCGTAATATTTGATATCCAGATCCAGATATGGTAGAATAAGTTTTTCCTTAATAAATTTCCAGATAATTCTGGTCATTTCGTCTCCGTCAAGCTCCACTACGGGATTTGCAACTTTAATTTTGCTCATGTCTTGTTTATAAACTATGGTTAAAGAATTTAAAATGCGAGCGTGAAAGTACAAACAATAGCGTAAAAAGGCGAAAAAAGGAGAACATTGTTAGGCGGTTAACTTTGAATGCATTCCGCTAAATTTCGATATTGCCAGGTGCAAAAAAACCAACAAATGATGGACAAAGCCGCGTTGCGTAAAGATTTCCTATCCAAAAGAATGTCGCTGACGGAAGATGACATTTTGGTCAAAAATAATCTGATCTGTCAGAATCTGTTTGCAGCACTTACATTACAAGGACCGGAAACGATTCATCTTTTTTTGCCCCAAATCGTTAAAAATGAGATTGATACCTGGCAGATAGTCAATCAATTACAAGCTTCATCTTCTCAAATCCGGATCGTTGCGCCTTACGTCATTCCAGGCACCAAAGAAATGGAACATTATCTTTTGGATAAAAACACAAAGCTGATCACCAATCCATGGGGCATTCCGGAGCCGGATCCTGCGACTTCAATACGCCTCAATGTTGAGGAAATTGATCGCGTTTACATTCCGCTGCTGGCTTTCGACGAGCGGGGTTACCGGGTGGGTTATGGCGGTGGTTATTATGACCGTTTTCTGGCTAAATGTCGTCCTGACGTTGTTAAAACAGGTCTTTCCTTTTTTGAGCCGGTTTCTAAAATCGATGACATTGATCCTTACGACATTCCAATGAATGCCTGCATAACGCCTGAAAAAATCTGGACTTGTAACTGATTTTCGTTTTCCTGGCTGAAATTCAGCGCATAAAATGTAAAAATCCACATTCATTCTAAATTTCCTCGTAAATTTGCGGCACTTTTCAACTGCTCAGGCACGCGAAAGGGATCAAATTTCTATCCACTTTTTATCTTAATGCTAGAATGAAAATCGCAGTAGTAGGCGCTACCGGTTTGGTAGGCGGCGAAATCCTCAAAGTGCTCGAAGAGCGTAATTTCCCGGTGACGGAATTATTAGCCGTTGCATCAGAAAGATCTGTTGGTAAGGAAGTTACATTCAAGGGTAAACAGATAAAGGTGATCGGATTTGAGGACGCGATTGCAGCCAAACCTGAAATAGCGATATTTTCGGCTGGTGGCAGCACGTCATTAGAGCTTGCGCCAAGATTCGCAGAAGCGGGAATTACAGTTATCGATAATTCCTCGGCATGGAGAATGGACCCGACCAAAAAACTGGTGGTTCCTGAAATCAATGCTGGCGAATTGACCAAAGAAGACAAAATTATTGCAAACCCAAACTGCTCAACCATTCAAATGGTGGTGGTTTTGAATCCTTTGCACCAAAAATATAAGATCAAACGCGTGGTGGTTTCCACTTACCAATCTGTAACGGGAACTGGTAAGGCGGCCGTTGATCAGCTTTTCTCAGAGCGCGCCGGCGATCACAGCCGCGGAAAAGTATATCCGCACCAGATCGACCTGAATGTATTGCCGCATATCGACGTATTTTTGGATAACGGCTACACAAAGGAAGAGATGAAAATGACCAACGAAACGAAGAAAATCATGGGCGACGACAGCATTGCAGTAACTGCAACAACGGTTCGTATCCCAACGATCGGTGGTCACTCTGAGGCGGTTAACATTGAATTTGAGAACGAATTTGATCTGGATGAAGTGCGTCAGATCCTGAGCGAGGCGGAAGGCGTGATTTTGCAGGATGATCCTAAAAACGCGCTTTATCCAATGCCATTAACAGCACACGGCAAGGACGAAACATTCGTAGGCCGCATCCGCCGCGACGAATCTCAGCCTAAAACATTGAACCTGTGGATTGTAGCAGATAACCTTCGCAAAGGAGCAGCCACGAACACAGTTCAGATTGCGGAGTTTTTAGCCAAGCATGATTTGGTAGGCGTTGCACAGGCTGTTTAAGTTTAAAACAAAATAAGAGAAAATGAGGAGCTGCTGAAAGGCGGCTTCTTTTTTGCCCCTAAATCCCCAGAAGGGGACTTTGCAGTTTACCGGTATGAGCAAAAGCCCCTTCAGGGGTTTCGGGCCAAGCACCATGTTATCGATCGACTTCTCCCATTACCACGTCAATAGACCCGATCACGGCCACCAGATCCGCTAGTAACGACCCTTTTGTAATTTCTCCGATCACAGAAAGGTTGTGAAAACAGCAAGAACGCGCCCTACAACGAAACGGAATGTCGGAACGGCCGTCGGAGCGGAAAAAGAAGCCTAGCTCGCCTTTCGGACTTTCGCCACGGACGTAGAAATCCATTGCCTTGGGGCGGATTTTCTTGGGAACAACAGCCTGCGGATCGAAATCGCGGGTTCGCTTGTAGTCTCCCGTAAGTTGTTCGAGGCTTTGCTCTATTAATTTCACTGATTCCCAGCATTCTATCACACGCACCCACGTCCGGTCCCAGCAATCGCCGGTTGTGCCCATAGCGCCTGTGCCGATGGGTATTTCAAAATCCAGCTCGGGATAAACGGAATAGCCGTCCACTTTTCTCAAATCGTAACGCAATCCGGAACCGCGAAGCATTGGGCCCGTGCAGCCGTAATTAATGGCAACCGGCAAGGGCAATACGCCCACATTCGCTGTGCGCTGGATGAAAATCTTGTTATCAACCACGAGCTGCTGCAATTCGGTCAGCTTGGGTTTCAGATATTTTACAAATTCAAGGCAGCGTTCTTCAAAACCCACAGGCAAATCGTAAAACAAGCCTCCGATCCAAATGTAATTGTAAAGCATTCTCGCGCCGCAGGTCCATTCCAGCAAGCGGAGGATCTGCTCGCGGTCACGCATCATCCACAAGAAAGGCGTATAAGCGCCAATGTCCATGGCATAAGTGCCCAGCGCGACGAAATGGGAAGCCAGCCGGTTAAGCTCCGCAACCACTACGCGGATGTATTCAATGCGTTTTGGAATATCATTTTCAATGCCGAGCATTCTTTCCACACCCATCACATAAGCATGCTCAGAATTCATCGACGCCACATAATCCAAGCGATCCACATAAGGAATAACCTGGTTAAATGGCAGTGATTCTGCGTGCTTTTCGAAACACCGGTGCAGGTAACCCAAATGTGGGACCACATCTACGATTATTTCCCCGTCCGTAACCACTTCCAATCGTAAAACACCGTGAGTACTAGGATGTTGCGGGCCCATATTCAACACCATTTCTTCTTTACGAAGGGTTTCGGAGTTGTATTTTGTTGGGCCTGAAACCGATAAATACTCGGGTTTATACTCGTATTGAATTGTATTGCTCATATGCTAAAATCTCACAAGCTTCTGATCATGGACTTCCACTTTTAACGGCCCGATCGGGCGTCCTTCGTTATGCAACCGGTCTACTGCCGTAACATAATATATGTATCTTTTTCCCGCCTCGGCCGTCATGTCTACATATTTTTCACCCTCATAACACATGCCTATGATGCGTCGCGGGTCATGCGCCGTGGCCTTTTCTTCGGGGCCAAAGCGGTAAATGACATAGTACCAAGCCAAATCCCCGTCTGATGCGGGCTCAGGGCGTTCCCAGGTTAGTTCGAGTCCTTTGGACAGCAATGTTGCTTTTAGACTTCTTGGAGACAATGGGGCAATGCGGTCTTTCCAGGGCATTGTAGGAACCAGCGAGGGATAACGGAAAAAATCCTGGCGGAGTGAATCAACAAAGCCAAGACTGTTGCCTTTCAGCGAACGGGAACTGAAAAAAATCGCCCCATCCGTCTCGCTTTCCCGCAAGTACCGGACCTGATTAGGGATTTCCAATGGATTGGACCAATGTTTATCTCTATCCCGATAACCTACGCGGTAAGCGCCCATTCCAATATATAAATGTCTTTCGTATGAATTTTCAGTCCACCAATCAACTAGGTTCTTGTATGGAACACGTGAAAATCCAGACGAGAAATAAACCTGCGGTGCAATGTAATCGATCCAGCCTTCCTTGATCCAGCGCCTGCTGTCGGCAAAAAGGTCGTCATAGGAAGCCAATGCACCAAAAGTTTTGGAACCTTCCGCATCACGGTCTTTATTTCTCCAAACTCCGAAAGGACTGATCCCGAATTTAAGTTTCGGCTTAACCGTTGCCAGGCCGTCATGAATTTGTTTTACCAATAAGTCAATGTTGTGTCTTCTCCAATCGGCTTTAGTGGCAAATCCTGCGCCGTACTTTTGGAATGTTGCCTCATCCTGGATAACCTGACCGGGAGCCGCATAGGGATAAAAATAATCATCAAAGTGAATGCCATCGACATCATAATTTTTGGCCACATTCACTGTCATATCCGTGATAAACTGCCTTACCTCCGGAATGCCGAAATTGAATAGCTTGTATCCATCATAACTCAGGATCCATTCGGGATGTATTTTGCTGACATTATCGGCCGAAACGCTGGTGGAAGACTTATGCACCAAGCGGTTTAAATTTAGCCAGGCATGAAATTCAAGGCCGCGCTTATGCGCCTCTGTAACCATATAATCCAACGGGTCCCACATCGGGTAAGGCTGCCTCCCCTGCCGGCCGGTAAGCCATTCCGACCAGGGTTCAGGACTTTTGGCATAAAATGCATCACCTGCCGCGCGCACTTGCACGAAAACGGCATTCATTCCTACTCCTTTATGAAAATCAAGTAGAGTGGAAAACTCCTGTTGTTGTTGCTCTGGTATAAGATTTTTGCTGCTTGGCCAGTCTATATTATCAACAGTAGCGATCCATACTGCCCTGAATTCCCTTTTTGGAGGTAAAATTTCTTCAGTATCGGTAGTCTGGGCAATACAACTTTCCATTATAAACAGAAGCAATGTAAAGGAAAGCGCAACTATTTTGATTTTTTTCACTATCTAACCAATGCAAAATGTTAATCCAATCAAAGTAACGTAATTTGGAACAAAGTTAGCCGAGAACCGTCTTAAATTCATGTCATGACGGTTTCATTTGGCTTGATTCAAAGTAAGATTGCTATAAGGTGTATTCTTGACTTTGTTATATTTCTGGCGTCCAGGCGCAGATTCGACTTTGTTTAAGGACAAAGAAACAAACCATAGATTGTTGTAATTGTGAATAATTTTTCTGCATATTTATTGTGTAATTACAAGGATTTTTGTGACATAAAGAAAACAACAAGCTTTGCAAATGCAGCTAGTAACGTTTAAACCTACATCCCGTATTGGAACCATTTGTCAAAACCACTAAGAAAAACGTCCTGTTTGAAGTTGCATGGGAGGTTTGTAACCAAGTTGGAGGAATTTATACTGTAATACGGACCAAAGTCCCTGCAATGGTAGAAAGGTGGGAAGACAACTACTTCTTGCTAGGCCCATATTTTGAGAAAAAAGCGTCATCCGAATTTGAAATAATCAGTGATCTGGAGGATTCTCCGGCAGGCCGCGTTGTGAAGCGTATGCGCGACATGGGTTACAATGTATTTTATGGCTATTGGCTCGTAACGGGCAAGCCGCGCGTCATTCTATTTGATCTGGACAGCATCATGCATGAGCTGGACACCATCAAATTCAACCTTTGGGAACGCAGCAGGATTCCAACCATTAATGTGGAACACCTGGTGAATCAAACCCTGTGTTTTGGAGAGTTCGTAAGGCTTTTCCTGAAAGAATATGCCGAAGAGAATGCAAAACGCGAGGAAATTTTTGCGCAGTTCCATGAGTGGATGGCCAGCAGCGGATTGCCTGACCTCAAAAGGGATAATGTTAAGATAGCAACCACTTTTACGACCCATGCCACCATGCTGGGCCGTTATCTTGCGCAGAATGTCAGCGGATTTTACAGCAAGCTGCCCTTTTTCGATTGGGAACAGGAAGCGAAAAATTACGGGATCCTGGCGCAATGTTCGGTTGAACGGCAGGCAGCATTAAGTGCCCATGTATTAACAACGGTAAGTGATGTTACTGCCCGTGAATGCGAAGTTTTCCTGGGCCGCATGCCCGATCTGGTGACGCCTAATGGACTGAATGTGCAACGTTTCCAGGCAGTTCATGAATTTCAAAACCTGCATTTAAAGCATAAAGAACGCATTCACGAGTTTGTTCTGGGACATTTCTTCCCGAGCTATTCATTTGATTTAGATAAAACACTTTACTTCTTCACTTCGGGCCGTTACGAATATAGTAACAAGGGTTATGACCTCACGCTGGAAGCATTGGCCCGCCTGAACTGGAAGATGGTCCAGGCGAATATGGATATGACGGTTGTCATGTTTATTGTGACCAAACAGCCTTACTATTCTGTGAATCCGGATGTGCTGCAATCGAGGGCGGTGTTAAATGAGTTGCAGGAAACTTGTACAGCCATCGAGAAAGAAGTGGGCGAGAAGCTTTTCCTGGCAGCAGCTTCGGGTGCTGACCATAAAATGCCGGATCTGAATAATTTCGTAGATGAATATTGGAGATTAAGGCTCAGAAGAACGATTCAAACTTGGAAAACGGATAAGTTACCTGCCTTTGTAACGCACGATCTGAAAGAAGAAGATGGCATTACTGAGTTTTGCAAGACAGCAAATCTTGTCAACAATGAGCGGGATAGGGTTAAAATCGTCTATCACCCTGATTTCATTTCCTCAACAAACCCACTTTTCGGACTTGATTACGGGCAATTTGTTCGTGGTTGTCACTTAGGCGTGTTCCCAAGTTACTATGAACCATGGGGTTATACACCATTGGAATGTGTAGTTAGAGGTGTTCCGACCGTAACAAGCGATCTTTCCGGTTTCGGGGATTACATTATGCAAATCATGCGGGATTATGAAAACCGCGGCATTTACGTCATCAACCGAAAATCCCAAACATTCACCCAAGCCGCTGACCAGCTCGCTGACATTCTCTTCAAATTCGTAAGAATGCAACGCCGCGACCGCATCATGCAAAGAAACCGCGTAGAAAACATTTCAGATGTATTCGACTGGATGAACCTGCGGTCTTATTATGACACCGCGCATGATCTTGCAGCGAAGCGGAGAAAGCCTTGATAGGATAAAGAATTAAATAAAGCCCATTTCAAATGTTAAATTTGAGTGGGCTTTTTTGTGAGTAAGTTTACCTAGAAACAATATACAATCGGAATAGAATGAACTACATCGAAGTTGACCTTAAAATTGACGCGGATTTTGTTGAAATATTGATGGCGGAGTTGGGGGAGGTGGGCTTTGAGTCTTTTGTGGAGACGGAGGAGGGGCTTTTGGCTTATATTCAGGAAAATGATTTTGATGCGCAAAACTTGCAGGATCTTACTGCCAAATACCTGGAATTAACGACAATAGCGGCCACATGGAAATCGTTAGAAAGAAGAAATTGGAATGAGGAGTGGGAAAAAAGCTACGAGCCAATAGAAGTTGGTGACCAGATCCGGGTGAGGGCCACCTTTCACGAGCCGGACCCTGCATTTAAATACGATTTGCTGATCCAACCGAAAATGTCTTTTGGCACCGGACATCACGAAACGACGTGGCTCGTCATGAACGAGCAGCTGCGTTTGCCCCATCAGGGAATATCGGTTATGGATGTGGGTTGCGGAACGGGGATTCTGTCCATTCTGGCTTCAAAACTAGGGGCAGAGCAGTTGTTGGGGTTTGATATCGACGAATGGGCTGTTGAGAATACAAAAGAGAATTTTTTAATGAATAATCTGGCTGCCGAGGCCGGGGTTTTCCAGGGAACAATCACAGAAGTGCCGGAAGGACAAATGTTTGGCGGGATATTGGCCAACATTAACCGGAACATTCTATTAAGCGAAATCCCTGCTTACGTAAAACATTTACAGCCTGGCGGCTGGCTGGTTACCAGCGGATTTTATGAAACGGATCAGGCTGACATTGAGCAATGTGCATCGGAAAACGGTTTGACAAAAATCAATTCCAACACGCGCAATCAATGGGCCTGTGTTGTATTTAAAAGTTGAAACAAAACCAATGAGGATACTTCGTACTGCTTTACTTTTCTGCATTCTGGCATTAGCAGGTCAAACTGCGTCTGCGCAAAACCTGAAACTTTCGGATGATCCGGGACAGTTTATGGTGCAATTGCGCAAGCTCATGGACGGCAGCCGCAACCCGCAATACATCCGCTCCGCCGCCCAGCTAGACAGCGTGTGGATGTCGGCGCTGAATACTTCCCAGCAGACAAAGTTTATCAACATTGTCAAAACACAGATTTCCAAAGGGCAAAAAGCCGGGCCGGTCATGTTCCTGCTGATCCGGAATACGCACGCATTTGCGAAGCAATCGCCCGAAAACCTGGAAGGGTTTCTGGATCTGGCAACCAGCTCGGGGCAGCAATATGATGGTAAAACATTGCAGAAAGTGCTGGAAACGGTCAGGACGGTAAATGAAACCAAGAAACTCTACGCTGCTAATTACAACTCGCTTTACCTTTTAGAAGGAAGTTATAAATATCGTTTCGACACCACGAATGCGGTTGCGGCCAACGTCGAGGCCAATGTGGCTGCTGCCAATGACAGCTGGGACACGCCTGTTGACTCCAACTTTGTGATCACACCCAAATCCAATCCCCTGCCCGTTATTTCGGGAGCACTGCTCGATTTGCAGAATGCAACATTCGCCATGGTTACTGCTGGCGATTCGGTTGTTTTCGGTCCGGCAAATGGCAGCGTTTCTTTGAAAGATGGGATTTTTGTAGGTAAAAATGGCAAGTTCAACTGGCAGGCAGGCGGTGACTCATCGATTTACGCCGATCTGGACAGTTATTCCTTCAATATTACCCAACCCAAGCTGGTCGCGGAAAATGTAACATTGCACAGTGATTCACAATTAGCTGCGCCGATCAAAGGAACATTAGAATATCGTGGGGTTAAGAAAATAAAAGGCCAGCCTGCTCCCTATCCGCGTTTTGTATCCAACGGCATCGACGCCCGCTTGAAGGAAACGCGTAAAAACATTGACTACAAAGGCGGTTTCGCGCTGATCGGGACGGAAATGTACAGCTCCTCCCTCAGCGATCTTCCCTCGACGATTAAGGTAAAATACAAGGATAAGCTCGCTTTCACGGCGCAAAGCAAGAAGTTCGTGCTTAAAGATTCGGTCATAGCAGCCTCATTTGCAACTTATTCGATGCCGCTTGGGAGCGATTCGCTATTTCATCCGGGGGTGACATTCAAATACAATGATGACGAAGGGTTGGTAAAGCTGGGCCGCGTGGAACGGACGGATTATGCGCCGCTTCCTTATAAAGACACTTATCACAAAATGAATATCTGGTCGCAGGCGATGCGGTGGCGGTTTCCGAATGATAAGGTGGAATTCTTTCGAATTAATGGCAAGCAGGTTGCGCCTGTGAAGCTGGAATCCCTGGATTATTTCAAAAAGGAGCGTTTCAAGGACATTAGCAAGGAATATGGCTTCCAGCCGCTGATTATGGCGGCGAATTACACACAAACTGAGAAAAAACAAGCTTTCCTATCAGACGATCTGGCCAGGAAATTCAAGCAGAAGCCGGAAATCATGCGCAACACATTGCAGCGCTTGACACTTGAAGAATATTTCGTTTATAATAAGGCAACGGACGAATTTGCATTAAGCAAAAAGGGAATTCTGTTTGTGCTGGCAAACCTGGATAAGGCTGATTATGACAACTTCCAGGTCACTTCTCAATTTACGGCCAATGACGAAACGGCGAACGCGACGATTTACCTTCCCGACACCATGTTAACGGTTATGGGCGTTTCGCGTTTTGTTGTGAGTGATTCTTTAAAAATTTATGCTGTTCCGCAGGACAAGAAACTGATCATTGGCAAAAACAGGAATTTTACATTAAATGGTCAAATGGTTGCCTCCAATTACCAGTTCAGAGGGCAGAACATTAAGTTTGACTACAACCAGTTTTTTGTAAATGTGGCGCCTTCGGACTCCATTACATTTACGCCGCGTGACAAATTTGCGAAAGGCCAGAAAGGCGAAGTAGGCGGTCACGTGAAATATGAAAAGGGTGGAACATTCTATTTGAGTGATCCAAAAAACAAATCAGGGCTGCAAAAAGGCGTCAAAAAGTCGCCTCGACTGGTGGTTGAGGATGGAATGATGGTTTATTTCGATCAGCCTGAGCGGGGAACTGTCGTTTACCCGAGAGAAGTCAACTTCAAGATCCCAAAGATCGATATGGGCGGTCTGGATGAGCGAGACGTGATTTTTGAAGGAACATTCAATGCAAACGGCATTATCCCGAACATTCAAACGGTCCTGAAAAGCATGCCCGACAACTCGCTTGGCTTTGAATACAAGCCGCCGGTGACGGACATGAAATTGTATGACGGAAAAGCGCTGGCCAGGTTTACGGACACGCTGACAATGGACAACACGGGTCTGCATTCCAAAGCAATTTTGAAATACATGTCGGCCTCGATGACAGCCAAAAATGTTCTGCTCACCGCCGATTCATTAATGGCATCAGGTGAAGTGGCTAGCATTAAGGAAGCGACCATTGGCAAAGGCTATTTCCCTGCCGTTCAGTTGAAGGATTACGCATTGAAATGGTATCCCAATGCAGACAGCATGTTTATTAACACCCAGGGTAAATCCTTCTCATTTTATAATGGAACTACGAGTCTGGAAGGCGGGCTGCTGTTGCGCTCGACGGGGTTATATGGAAACGGAAAGCTGAAACGAGCTGATTCTGAGCTGTCTTCTCCCGACATTAAGTTTAATAAAGATGGTTATCTGGCCAATCGCTCCGAATTTGCCATTAATAGTGTTGATCAAAAATCAACAAAGAAGCTCCTTACCGGGAAAAATGTGAACATTGATTTCAACTTCAAAACCGGCATCGCCAACTTCCTGACAGACGAAACAGGCTTCGGCACAGACTCTTCGGGAATGGAAATCCCGACTGCTTCTTACAAAACATTGATCGGCAGCGCGAAGTGGGATATGGCTAAGAAGACGATCCTGATGAAAGGATTTGGCGAAACCTCTTCGTACACATCGATGGACCCGGACCAGGAAGGGCTGACATTCAATGGTTCTGAGGCCATTTATGATGTTGAAAAAGTAACATTGAACATTAAGGGCGTTCCTTTTATTCAAACTGCGGATGTGAAGATCATCCCGGACGGTGGGTTGGTAAGCGTGGATAGCAAAGGGAAAATTGCTCCTTTGAAGAAAGCACGCATTGAAATTGATACATTAAACACCTCGCACAGAATGCGCGACGCGGACATCCGAATAGATTCCCGCAACCATTTCGAAGGATCCGCCACATATCAGTACATTACGGCCCGGAAAGACACATTCAATATCAAGATGCAGAATTTTGAATTGAGGGAAATCGGCGCGGCGGAAGAAGGAAAGAAAAAACGTGCTGATAACCAGGCTCCTGCTGCTGTCAAATACTACACAACTGCGCGTGCAGACATTAAGGAAACGGAAAACCTGCTTTTATCGCCCCGCATTCAATATAAAGGTGGAATCAACCTGATTGCCTATGAGCCTTCCTTGCAGTTGGATGGGTTTGTAAAGCCTGTTATTAAATTCAGAAAGGATTTTCAGAGCTCGTGGATTGTCTACAAAGATGCTCCCGGCGAGACTGTGGCTATCAAAATTGACAAAGAACTGAAAAACGAGCATGACATTCCACTTTCGGTAGGCTTGCATTATAATGAAGCAAAAGGCATGTATATGTCGTTCCTTTCGCCCAAGGATTCGGACGGTGATGAGGACATTTATTCTGCTCAGGGTGCATTGAATTATGATGAAGATGAAAAAGCATTCAAAGTAATGCCGCCTCCGGGTGCCGATGGGCTTATCGATGAAGCTAATGCTTTGCGTTTTGATGATAAGACCGGCCTGGCAACATTCTCCGGCCCTTTGAAACTGACCGGCGCGACCTGGCTGCAAGCCGTAGGAACGGGTGAAGCACAGGTTGATAGCGCCCGGTTCTCATTTAATACAATGCTGTTAATGAAACTCCCGGCACTGGAACCGATATCGCAGCCCTTAGCAGCCAAAATCGTGGAAGTTAACCTGGAAGAGCAAAACAGCACGGCCGCTGATGATGATGCTGAGCAACTGAATAATAAGCTTTCCGCATTAATCGGCCCGAAAGCAACGGATGCTTATGCCAAACTCACTGCGGCAGGTTACAAGCCGCTTTTTGAGGCCTCCCCGGCGCTGGATGTGCCTATGCTTTTATCCAATGTGAACTTGAACTGGTCTGCCTCACATGGGGCATATTATTCGCAGGGGCCGATTGGTGTGGCGAATTTGGGTAGAAACAACATTAATGCGCAAACGGAAGGGGTCCTGGAAATCAGGCGGTCTGTCGATGGGGATGAATTTAGTTTGTATTTGCAGGCGTCTCCGGACGTGTGGTATTATTTTGACTACAAACTCGGTGAGTTGGGAGTGGTTTCGTCGCAGGTTGACTTCAATGATCAGATTACAGCGAAGTCGAAAAATGTGAAGTCGAAGGATATGTCGCTGGTGTCGATCGGTTCTGAGGAGAAGGATGCATTTGTAAACCGCTTCGATGATTTTTACCAGCCAGCGATCAAGAAAGCTAAGTTAGCGGCTAAAACGGCGAAGAAGAAAGTGGTTCCGGCAGAAGCTAAAAAGAAGAAGGTGGAACCTACCGAAGGATTTTGATGTCTTTGTAGAAGTGGCAATAGTTAATGCTACAAATTGAAAAAATGCTTGTATAATGTTAGTTTTGTATCCTTTTTGCTTGTAAAATCCCCTCGCTATCGTATTTTTGGACAAAACATTTCAACGTTTAAAATTTTCTGCGAATAGTACAATATGATTATTGCCTTATTAATAACTACGATTATCGCTGCCTATTTGTTGGGATCAATCCCGAGTTCAGTTTGGTACGGAATAGGATATTTTGGAATTGATGTAAGAAAACATGGCAGCGGAAATGCCGGCGCAACAAACACTTTCCGGATCTTGGGAAAACGCGCAGGGACTGTTGTGATGCTGATTGATGTATTGAAAGGTTGGACAGCAACATGCCTCGCTTCAATGCTGTTTTATATGAATGCGATTGGCGAGACGGAGCTTTTGATGTACAAAATCATTTTTGGGATCATCGCTATCATCGGTCATATTTTCCCGGTTTTTGTCAAATTTAAAGGCGGTAAGGGAATTGCTACATTGCTTGGTATGGTGCTCGCTATTCAGCCGGAACTTGCTTCTGTTTGCATCGCGATTTTCATTCTGACATTACTGGCTTCTCAATATGTTTCGTTAAGCTCTATTCTGGCGACGCTTGCGTTTCCGGTGCTTTCCTGGCTGGGCGTTTTTGGCCATCCGGAGCCGTTGCTGATCGTTTTTGGGTTTACAATGTTTGTGCTGGTTGTCTTTACACACAAAAAGAACATTGTAAGGCTTATGAATGGCAATGAAAACAGGGTAAGTCTTTTTGCAAAATCAAAAGCGAACAACGGTCGCTAACAGATATAATTTCAAAAAACAGCCTCTAAGGATCGACCTTAGGGGCTATTTTTTTATCTTGCCCGGCCGTTCAGCGGCACATTGAACCACTAACTTCTGACCTGATGCTTGATTATATTGATAAAAACCGCGACCGATTTGTAAATGAGCTTCTGGATCTGCTGAGGATCCCGTCTGTAAGCGCCGATTCCAAATTTAAGCCAGACATGCTTAAAGCAGCCGAATTCGTGCGTGATCGGATTGCGGAAGCAGGTGCGGATCGTGTTGAAATTTACGAGACGGCTGGCCATCCGGTTGTTTACGGCGAAAAGATCATTGATCCAGCGCTTCCTACGGTGCTTATTTACGGACATTATGACGTCCAGCCAGCTGATCCGTATGAGCTTTGGAATTCCCCACCATTTGAGCCGGTGATTAAAAATGAGCGCATTTATGCAAGAGGTTCCTGCGATGATAAGGGCCAGTTTTATATGCACATTAAGGCACTGGAAACCATGCTGGCAACGGATAACCTTACTTGCAATGTAAAAATTATGATCGAAGGCGAAGAAGAAATTGGCTCCTCGAATCTTGGATCATTTGTCAGCGCACATAAGGAAATGCTGAAATGCGACACCATCCTGATTTCGGACACAAGCATTATCGCCAACGATGTGCCTTCCATTGAAACCGGCCTGCGCGGACTGACTTACGTAGAAGTGGAGGTCGTAGGGGCCAATCGTGACTTACATTCGGGCGTTTACGGCGGCGGCGTTGCTAACCCCATCAATGTGCTTTGCGAAATGATTGCGTCGCTTAAAGATGAAAACGGCCACATTACCATTCCGGGCTTTTACGACAATGTAGAAGAGCTCACCACCGAAGAACGGGCAGCATTAAACGCAGCGCCATTTGATCTGGATGAATACAAAAAAGATCTCCATATCGACGACATTATGGGCGAGGCTGGTTACTCGACCATTGAAAGAACTTCCGTGCGGCCAACATTGGATGTGAATGGAATTTGGGGCGGCTATATCGGCGAAGGTGCGAAAACAGTGCTTCCATCGAAGGCAAATGCAAAAATCTCCATGCGCCTGGTGCCTAACCAAACGGACGATGAAATCCTTGCACTATTTACCAAACATTTCGAATCGATCGCGCCAGCATCTGTAAAAGTAAAGATCTCTCCACATCACGGCGGCCTGCCTTATGTCACGCCAACCGATTCTGTGGAATATAAAGCC
Organism: Dyadobacter sp. CY327; assembly: GCF_021390415.1. NCBI lineage: Bacteria > Pseudomonadati > Bacteroidota > Cytophagia > Cytophagales > Spirosomataceae > Dyadobacter > Dyadobacter sp. CY327. The sequence goes on from NZ_JAJUXJ010000008.1 coordinate 500,874, forward strand.
GCAGAAATGGCAATGGAAGAATCTTTTGGCAAGAAACCAATTCCAACCCGCGGTGGTGGAAGCATTCCTATTGTCGCATTATTTGAGCAGGAGCTGGGATGCAAAAGCATTCTCATGGGTTTTGGACTAGATATTGATGCTTTGCATTCTCCTAACGAGAGCTATGGGCTATTCAATTATTACAAAGGCATCGAAACAATTCCGCTATTTTTTAAACATTATGCAGAGCTAAAAGCTGCTAAGGCATAAAAACCTGGCAAGTTTTTAGCTTGCCAGGTTTTATCGTAGTCTTTGTAATGACATAGTGATAAGATCTTAGCGCTTCCTTCGCTGGTCGCGCTTCATCTTTTTAAGGTTAGCAATGGCCGCCTTGGCTTCTTTGTCTTGGCTGGTTTTCTTATCAGCTTTGTCAGCCGCCAGCTTGTAGTAGCGCAGCGCTTCGTCGTAATCTTTTTTAATTTCTGCTATTTTGCCCAATCCAATTAACGATGAAACGTAGTAACCGGCGTTCATTGAGTTGGTTTGGGTGGAATAGTCAATTGCTTTCTGATAAAATTTGGACGCCGCGTCATAGTTTTTATGATACGTCATGTTGTAATAAGCGAGCACATAAGCAGCATTGCGGCCACTTACGCCTTCATAACCCGGCATTCCGCTGCTTATTTTATCGATAATGTTCTGCGCAGCCTTTTCGGCTTCGGCCATTTTGCCTGTTACAAATGCAGTCCGGCAAAAATAACGCTCGAAATACGGATTGTTGGGGTAGGTCTGCCACATGTATTTCGCCATTTCGTATGCTTTGCTGTACTCATTCTCCATGCTGTAAATCTGCAAGAGAAAGTAACGGGCTTCCACACGCGTGTAAAATGCATTGTTTCCGACTTTTTCCAATTGCTGTTCACCGAGCTTCTTGTTGCCTTTTGGAAAAAGCGACATGATGGGCTTTAAAATCGGATATTCTTTCGGGACCCATTCCGCATAATAATTGTAAAGACCGTCGCCAAAGAGCAATTCCGGCGTCAGATCGCCATTTCCTTTGCATTGCTCGAAGTATTTCAAAGACTTCTTGCCGGCAAAAGCCGCTTTTGTCCAGCTTTCTCTTTCGGCATACAACCGTCCTTTGAATGCATAAGCCGCAGCCAGGAAGAATGCAGGCTCTACTTTGTTTTTCTCTTTATCATAAAGCACTTCCGCCAGGTTAATGGTCGAATCCATTTGTGCCAGAAAAGCCTTGTCATGCGATTCATTTTCCGTATTCGGCACGATTTTCCACCATTCGGCAAGTCCCATCAGAAAGTGTGGCATAGGATGCTTTGGATAGCGATATTTCAGCCAGCGGAATTCAGTGTCCGCTTCCGCAAATTTGTAATTATAAAGCATATTAATCGCCTCTGTGGACTCAATCTGAACGCTGGGATTTTTCAGGATCATATCGTAATTCTTGTCCAGTTCGGCCGAAGAATACAATTGAGCAGAGGCAAATTGAATGGAAAATGCAGTTAAGAAACAGTATGTGGCTATATGTTTGAGTTGGCTTTTCATATCAGGGGTAAATCTCCCTAATTAACGCGGGAATTTTATTTTACGTTTGCCACAGGCCGGGTTTTTGAAAAAAGAGTTAATATTGATCCTCAGACCGTTCCGCAGTTTCTGACAAACCATTTTCAAGTTATCCATCACCTGTAAGGGTTTTTGGTAAAATCGACACCTCTTAATATGATCAATGTTCTTGATAAAAAATTCGTCCCTCTTATTACCACGGAAGCTATTGAAACACGCATTACTGCGCTTGCAAAAGAGATCTCTACGGATTATGAAGGCCGCTGTCCGCTTTTCATTGTTGTACTGAATGGCGCTTTCCTTTTTGCAAGTGAATTGGTCAAACGAATTCCCCTATCCTGCGAAATTACATTTATTAGGCTGGCCTCTTACTCGCAAACGCAATCCAGCGGCTCTGTGCGGGAAATTATAGGTCTAAATGACAGTATTGAAGGCCGGGACATTATCATTATTGAGGACATTGTAGACACGGGACTAACGATGGCGCAATTACTAAGGCAGATCAATGAACTTTCGCCTGCGTCCGTAGCCATTGCCACATTACTGCATAAACCGGAAGCACTGAAAACATCTGTCGACATCCGTTATACGGGTTTTAACATAGATAATAAATTTGTGGTCGGTTATGGGCTGGATTATGACGGCATGGGCCGCAATCTGGATGCTATTTACGTTTTAGCCTGATTTAAGATTACATTATGAACATACAATTTTTCGGAGCCGCAAGAACCGTAACTGGTAGCAAACACCTGATCACTACTGAAAAAGGGACTAAAATATTACTGGATTGCGGGCTGTTTCAGGGCATCCAGACCGACGAGCTGAATGAGAAATTCGGCTTCAAGCCATCCGAGGTGGATTACCTGATTTTATCTCACGCTCACATTGATCACTCCGGATTGATTCCGCGGCTGGTTAAGCAAGGTTTTTCCGGCCCTATTTATTGTACAGCTGCCACGGTAGACCTTTGCAGGGTTATGCTGTTGGATAGCGCGCATATTCAGGAAAAAGATTTGGAGCGGATTAATCGGCGAAGGGAAAAACAAGGCCGCCCGTTGCTGGATGAGCTTTATAACACCGAAGATGCCGTTCATGCACTAAGCTTGTTTAAAAGTGTGCAGTATGGTCAGACATTCTATCTGGGAGAAGATAAAGAAGTTGCAGTTGTATTAACGGATGCCGCACATTTGCTGGGCAGCGCCGCGGTTCATATGACCATTCCCGACGCAGGTACATATAAGCAGGTAACTTTCACCGGTGACATTGGACGCCCCGAGGACAGAATTCTCCGTAAACCGGACGTTTTCCCGCAAGCAGATTTTATTATATGCGAATCAACCTACGGCGACCGCCTACACGAGAAGCAAACAGACATGCAGGGCCATCTTTTGGAGATCGTTCATGAGACTTGCGTCGTAAGGAAAGGCAAACTGATCATTCCCGCATTCGCCATAGACCGCACGCAAGAGCTTATATATGCATTAGACCAATTATCGAGCTCAGGAAAATTGCCGCAGATCCCGGTCTACATCGACAGTCCCCTGGCAATCCGTGCCACAAAGATTATGAAGGAGCACGACGAATGCTTCAATCCGGAAATTCTGGCTTACATTGAGAAAGACGGCGATGCATTTGCTTTCCCTTATCTGAAATACATTTCTGACGTCAATGAGTCCATTGTGCTCAACGATAAGGACGAACCGTGCATCATCATTTCGGCATCCGGAATGGCCGAAGCAGGGCGGATTAAGCATCATATCAAAAACAACATCGGGGATGCCCGGTCCACCGTTCTATTAGTTGGCTACGCATCTGGCAATACACTCGCAGGAGCTCTGAAAAGAGGCGACAAGCAGGTGAATATATTTGGCGAGCAATTTGAGGTGAAATGCCAGGTAAAATCCATGGAGTCGTTTTCAGGGCATGGCGATTACAATGAAATGCTTGACTTCCTTTCTTGCCAGACACCGGAGCGGGTTAAGAAAGTGTTTCTGGTTCACGGGGAGTATGAAACACAGGTTGCTTTCAAGTTGAAGCTGCAAGCGGCAGGATTTAAAGACATTTTGATTCCAGCTCAGTTCGAGAACATCAAACTATAAAAGTTTCTATTTTTTAGCCGCTTCCAGCTGGTTAAAAAGAAAACATTACTATTTTTGCCAACCAGTTTTTTATGCCGAAGTGGTGAAATTGGTAGACACGCACGTTTCAGAGGCGTGTGGGGGTTGCCCTGTGTGGGTTCGAGTCCCATCTTCGGCACAACATTAGGACCTCAATGAGCTAGATGATAGCGAGTTGAGGTTTTTTTGTGTCTGACAAAAAGCGTATGGCCCGTTTGGCCATGTCCTATTCAACTTCTTAGACCTCAAAGCAAAAAAAGAACATCCTTTTAAGACAGTCTTCGTCACATTTCCAGAGTCACCTAATCACAAAAAAAGACCATCCTTATGAGATGGTCTTTGAATGGTATTGTGGCGGCTACCTACTTTACCAGGTTTGATCCAAGTATCATCGGCGGTTCTGGGCTTAACTTCTCTGTTCGGGATGGGAAGAGGTGAACACCAGGCCAATAGCCACCAACAAGGTCTT
>NZ_JAJUXJ010000009.1:0-60212 GCF_021390415.1 Dyadobacter sp. CY327
AGGTTGCATACGCGTTACGCACCCGTACGACGGTGACATTGCTGCCCCCTCGCCTTGCATGTATTAAGCCTGCCGCTAGCGTTCATCCTGAGCCAGGATCAAACTCTCCATTGTAAATTTTGTTGTGCTGTATATCCCGAAAGATATCAGCGAATCTTCTTAAACGAGTATTTCTTACTCTCTTGGTTTATCTCATCATGTCAAAGAACAGGGCCAATCGCGCTTTCTTTTCTTCTTTTCTCTTTCGCCGTTTGCGATTGGGATTGCAAAGGTAGAAAAAGATTTTAGGGTTGCAATATCACTTCAAAAAAAAACTTCAAAAAACTGAAAGTTCTTCAACCCTTTAAACAAATCAACAAAATTATACAATTACTGGCCTCCTAAGAAGGGATATTTGTAATCAAGTGGGGAAACTAGTGTTTCTTTTATTGCCCGAGGTGAGACCCAACGAAGCAGGTTTAAAACTGATCCAGCCTTATCATTTGTGCCGGAAGCTCTCGCCCCACCAAATGGTTGCTGTCCTACAACTGCACCAGTAGGCTTATCATTGATATAGAAGTTCCCCGCGGCGTTGACCAAATGCTCAGACGCATACTGAATAGCATATCTGTCCGTTGCGAAGATGGCACCGGTTAATGCATAGGGTGAAGTGCTGTCGATGATCGGGATGATTTTTTCGAACTCATTTTCATCATATACATATACAGTAAGGACAGGTCCGAAGATTTCCTCGCAGAGCGTTACATAATCCGTTTTGTGAGCCCTTATAATGGTTGGCTGAACAAAGTAACCCTTGCTCTTGTGAAAGTCGCCGCCTGCGACAATTTCGACGTCATTGTCTTCTTTGGCCTTTGCTATATATCCAGTGATTTTATCAAAAGCCCCTTCATCTATAACGGCATTCACGAAATTCGAAAAATCCTCAACTCCTCCCATTTTAATCTCCTGCAAATCTGCAAGCATTAATTTTTTGACTTCCTCCCACAAATTAGAGGGAATGTAAGCGCGGGAAGCAGCTGAACATTTCTGTCCCTGATATTCAAATGCACCTCTGATCAGACCTGTTGCCAGTGCTTTCGGATCGGCTGATTTGTGGGCAAGTACAAAGTCCTTACCACCTGTTTCTCCAACAATCCTCGGAAACGTCTTATATGAAGCGATATTTTCACCTATCGTCTTCCATATAGTCTGGAACACTTTCGTGCTTCCTGTGAAGTGAATTCCAGCGAAATCCGGATTTTTGAATATAATATTCCCGGCAACCGGGCCGTCCGCCAGGATCATATTGATAACACCATCGGGCAAGCCTGCTTCTTTGAACACTTTCATGATCACATTGGCCGAATAAACCTGCGTAAATGCTGGCTTCCATATCACAACATTACCCATCAATGCAGGTGCAGCAGGTAAATTTCCAGCAATCGCTGTAAAGTTGAAAGGTGTGATCGCAAACACAAACCCTTCCAAAGGACGATATTCCATCCGGTTCCAAACACCATCAGAAGATATGGGTTGCTGGCTGTAAATGTCCCGCATAAAGTTGACATTAAGCCGCAGAAAATCAATGATTTCACACGCTGAATCAATCTCCGCCTGATAAGCATTTTTGGATTGTCCTAACATCGTGGCTGCATTGATCTTTGCACGATAAGGACCAGCTATCAGATTCGCCGCTTTTAAGAAAATAGCTGCACGCTGCTCCCAATTGAGCACAGCCCAACTCTTCCTCGCTTCAAGTGCGGCGTCAATGGCAAGCTTAACATCATCTGCGGTTCCTTCGTGAAAATGGCCCAGCAAATGCTGATGATCGTGCGGTGGCGATATGGGGCGCTTATTTTGAGAGTAAATCTCCTGGTTGCCTATGTATTGCGGAATATCGATGGTTTTTGCTCTCGCTTCTTCAAGGGCTTTTGTTAACAATTCCCTTTCGGGGCTGCCTGGTGCGTAATTTTTTACAGGCTCATTCCGCACTGCGGGAACATTAAAAATACCTATAGACATATTTATAGTTTGTTAATTATTATGGATCTTTTTATAAAACACAGCCTTGGCCCGACAAATTCACTGACCAATTTCAAAGCCATAAAAAATTTGTAGAACCTTCCTGCCCGCTTTTTACTTAAATTTGAATTCTAAAGTTTGCACAATAGTTACTGAAATGATATTCTATAGTACAAAAACAGCCAGTATCAAGGCCTCGGCGGAAGAAGCCATCTTCAACAGCCTGCCTGCTGATAACGGGCTATATATGCCGGAATCTATCCCGCAGCTTTCGCCTGATTTTCTCGCAAACATTGAAAATAAAACATTCAATGAGATCGCTATCGAGATAACGCATACGCTATTCGGAAACGAAATTACGAGAAGCGAAATTGAAACCATCATTCATAAGGCTTATGATTTCGAGGCGCCGGTTCGGCAGATCAATGAGCAGGACTATGTTTTAGAGCTCTTTCACGGACCTTCTATGGCGTTTAAAGACTTCGGAGCACGGTTTATGGCGGCAATCATGTCCCATTATTTGCTGCGGTCCAAAAAGCAAATAAACATTCTGGTTGCTACATCGGGAGATACAGGCGGTGCGGTTGCTCAGGGTTTTTATAAAATTCCGGGCATCTCCGTTACAATTCTTTATCCAAGCGGTAAAGTGAGCGACATTCAGGAAAAACAGCTTACTACATTAGGCCATAATGTAACGGCAATTGAAATTGACGGCACATTTGATGATTGTCAGAAACTGGTTAAAGAAGCTTTCCTGGATCCCGAGCTGAATGCTAAATTTAACCTGGCATCTGCCAATTCCATCAACATTGCGCGCCTTATCCCCCAGTCCTTTTATTATTTCTCGGCTTATGCACAATTGAAAAAGCTGGGTAAGCCTGTGGTTTTCTCTGTGCCGAGCGGAAACTTTGGAAATTTGAGTGCCGGGCTCCTGGCTTACAAAATGGGTTTGCCGGTCGAACATTTCATTGCGGCCACCAATCTTAATAATGCAGTGCCACGTTATCTGAAGAGCGGAGCTTACGAACCGAGAGCGTCCATCGAAACAGTGTCCAATGCCATGGACGTCGGTAACCCCAGCAACTTTGTGAGACTGCAAAGATTTTTTGAAGATGACTGGACATTGGTAACTGAAAAAATTAGCGGATTTTATTTTGACGATGGGCAGACTAAAAATGCCATGCGTGAAGTTTTTGAAAAATCAGAATATGTCATGTGTCCGCACACCGCGGTTGCTTACGAAGGTCTTCAGGAATATCGCAAGCTGAACACTTCAGATTTTACCGGCGTTTTTCTTTCAACAGCTCATCCGGCCAAATTTATCGACCTGGTGGAAGAAACTTTGGAAGAATCAATAGAAATTCCCGAAAGGCTCGAATCATTGCTATCCATTGAAAAAGTGGCTACGAAAATGGAAGCATCGTTTTCAGACTTCAAAAACTTGTTAATGAGCGCATTAAGTTAAAAATTGCGTTAACTCAACCGCGCGAGATTTGAATACAGGCATTCAATCGCATCTGAGTCCGCATATACTAAAACCAATAGAGGCAGAAATCATGAAGATTCTGCCTCTTTTGGTTTTTGCCCAAGTATTTTTAATTTATCACATCTCCTCTTAAAAGTCGGAAACGTTTTCTTGACTCGGCGACAAAAATGCTACCCGGATATTTTTCCATCAATTCCTGATAGAGCTTCATGGCAAGATCCTTGTCTTTTAATTTTTCCTGATAAAGTTTTGCGGATGCAAACAATGCATCGTCGCCATAAATGTCGTGGCCATATTTTGTCGTCAGCACTTTCAGATTTTCCATCGCCTGCTGGTTGCTATCGAGCTTCATGTATGTTTCCGCGGTGAGCCAAAGGATTTCGTCTGCCAGGCTGTGATTTTGATATTTGGTATAAAGCTGTTTCAATGTGTCAAGCGCTTCGAACTTTTTATTTTGGAACAACAGCAGCTCCACAGACGAATATTGCTTCATTGCTGCTTCCGTACTATCTAGTCCGGTGTTATCCATAATAAGCAGCGACAGTTCGTTGGCATCATTCGCGATTTCTCGCGATGTTGCTTTTTTCAAAATGTCCAGCACGGCTTTGGCCAGCTCAAACTCTCCCTTATAATAATGTAGCTTCGCATTTCTCAACTTCGCTTCATAACCCAACAAGTCATCCTTCTGTGATTTCTCAACTTGTGAGTACACCAATGTCGCTTCCCAGGGTTCGCCTTTCAACAGGTAAATATCGCCCAGGTCAAGCTTGCATTTGTCTACAAAATTTTTCTCGGTTTTGCCTGCATCGATAGCGGTGTTGAGGATTTCAATTGCCTTTTTGAAATCATCCATATAAAAGGCATTCAGGATCGCCATATTCCGAAGCGCCTCTACGGTCCGTACATTCACCCCGAGTTCATCCACCAATTGCTGATACTGTCCAAGGAGCTTTTGCACCTCGCTGCGCTTGATCGGATAAGTATTTTTGACCTGCTCCTCGCGCGCAAAAATAGCCATTCTCCGGGCAACCGGATAAAGCTGGCCTTTGGGATATTCCTTTACCAAATGGTCGAAGATGGTGCCGGCATTATTATAATCAACATTCTGAAGAGCCAGCATGCCCAGGTTGTATAGCCGTGACCCATTATGTTTAAATCGTTTGTCAAGCGAGCGCTCTTGTATGAATGCTTTGTAAAAATCCTTCTTCTGGATCTGATACCAAATGAGTAATTCATTATAAAAACCTTCGGCAGGGAATTTCTGGATCTTATCATATAGCACCTTTTCCAATAATGCCTGCTCCTTTTCATCTTTCGTAAAGTCCTGCAGCATGTTTTGGACAACCTCTATATTCTGGTAACGCATGCCGTAAGACAAGAGCTCATCGATCATCTGTTCCGGTGCGTTGAGATCGCGGTATACACTGGCTAATTCCAGCTGAAAAATGTCAGTTCGCTTCGCAGCTTCCCTCGCTTCTATCAATATTTGCTTCGCATATTCAGGTTTATTCATAGCCCTGAACTCTTCCGACAAATCGCGTTTAAGCTCAATCCTGGTGCCCGATGCAGCGATGCTCTGCTCAACTCTTTTTGCAGCTTCCTGGGCCTTCCCCTGGCCTTCCAGCATGACGCTCCAGTATAACTGATACCAGCTCGCATTAGGCGCATCATTTTTGGTCTGTTTTTTGAAAAACTGCTCGCCGTCGCCCCAGGCCTTTGTCTTGATAATGCAGTTCGTGTAATTCTTCAGTGCATTCTTTTCAAATGTTGTTTTCAAAAAGCTGGTGTAGTAAGTCAGCGCTTTCGGACAATCATTATTCTTAAAATACTCCTCGGCCATCTCCTTCTCCGACTGCCCCACCGCGGCCGCCCCGGAAAGAAGTAATCCCATCAATACCCAACTCGAAACCTTTTTCATAATAGATAAAAAAAATTTTTCTTTAGTTATTATCACTTACTATGTCTGTGGATAAGGGGATAATTGGTTTATCCACTGTAGATTAACATAGTTATCCACAGATTGTGAATAACTATGGGAGTTTATCCACTTAAGTTTTTAGAATTACCAACATTTAACTTGCTGAATTACAAGTTATGAATTTATCTGTTCACACTCCAGTGTTGGTAACGTAGCGGTCGGAGGGTTTTGTCTTATCCACATTAACTAAAGTGTATCAACGCGGTGTTAACTTCATTTTAGTTTACATTTACCCACACAAGCAGGCGAATCGATTTTTTATCCACAGTAATCAACGCTTATCCACACAATTGTTAACAATTTCAACCCATTTACCAACAAAATTTACGGGTTATTCACATAGTTATCCACACTTAGTGTATAAGAAATTGAGAAAATTTCACTTTGGAAGCGTGGCATTGATGTCATTTAATTCAAAATTAGCCTTCAAAAGAATTTTATCGGGGAGATAGTAGATGGTTTCGGGCTGCTTGTCCTTATCGAGCTCTCCTGTGTCCCAGCGTCGGTTGCGGTTGGCATCCAGCGTCACCCGAATGTAGTATTTGCCCTGCGGGATATTTATGAAGGTGTATGGCGTAGTGTATTGCGTTTCTATCAATTTATATTGCTCGTCGACGAGCTCAATAATGTAGCGCATGGCCGTGTCTGCATTGACAATGGCCCCTCTTATCTGCCCATAATTTTCTTCCTTTAAAACAGGATGCTTAATAAGCGTTTTGGGCAATGTGTCGCCTTCAACACTTAGCATACTGCCCTTTGGGAAGTCCCATTTGATGGTGTCTTTTGCGAATGATTTTGCGTCGATGGTTAATGTGGTACGCGTCGGATCCCAGCGATATTTGAATGCGCTGAGCGGCTCGTGCGTAAGGCTGTCCGTAATAAGTGTAATGTTCTTATCATCCAGGAACTGGATGGGCTTATTGAGATTAAGGGTGTAAGTAAATGTGTTGGTAAGCGCCTTATTTCCTTCCGGTTTTGTCGTCATATTCAATGGATCGCGCTGCCGCTCCTTCCCTCTCTGTGCTTGAAATGCGATTTTTTGTTCAAAATCAGTCACTGTTCCGAGTGAGTCTGTAACGGTCAGCTTTACTAATGTAGAATCCGGATGCGGCTGCACATTGAAAAACTTTATCGCTGCTCCATTTTCGAGCATATAGGGCAAAGTGTCGGTGTTCATAAATTTCACATCCACTTTTTCAATAGACTTACTGAAAACAACTGCATAATTATTAACACGTGGAATGGTCCGCTGGATCTTAAGCACAGTGTTATCAGAGAGGAACATATCGATATGATAGGAAGCAGAATCCGATCTGGCCGTTACCGGTTTGCTCAAAAAACCCATGCGCTCGTCTTTAGCGTTGTAAAGCATGTTGCGGTTTTTGTCGTCAATCGCGATCAGTTTGTAATCTCTTGTCTGAATATTCTCAATGGAAAAGATGCCGCTGCTGTCTGTGCGGGAGAAGTAATAGGGTTTTTGTTTGGCAATGTTAAGCGTGTCACTGAGATTATAAAGACCTACCAGGGCATCAAAAATAGGCTTGTTGGTCTTTATATCTTTCAACGTCCCGTAAACCCGTCCGGAATCGAGCGTATTGCCTGTGCTAAATACGAGTTTCAAGTTTTTTGCCGGATTTTTTTCTGCAAAATCCCTTATTGCATCCCCAAAATTCAATGTATAGGTGGTGCTGTCTTTGAATTCATTTTTAAAATTCAACGAAACAGACATGCCATTCTGCTTGTACGAATATGGGTTATCAGCTTCGGGCGTGATGATCAGTTTCTGATTAATGTTGTCTACGACCACATATTCATCAAAGAATACCTCAACTTTCTTTCCCTTAAAATTCAGCGTTTTGTTTGGCGGATTGCTTTCTAGTAGCGTAGGTGGAATGGAATCTTTTTTACCGCCGGTTGGCGAAACCTGCTGGGCACAGCGACCGAAAATAACGAGGCAAATGATAGCAATGGCAATGGTTCTGATCATTGATTTTGGAAAGTTAAAAGGCCCGCAATACAGATAACGCGTATTGAGGGCCCAGTCGGATTTTTTCAGGATTACTGATTATTTTTTTGAAACAATGTATATAAGGCTCGATGTATTGAGATGGTCTTTGTCTTTCGCCCGCCCTTTCAAATTGGATAAAAGTCCTGTTTTTACACTATCAAGATAGTTAATGCTTCCACCGCTGTATTTCGAGCTCAACATTCCAACATAAAACGAATCAAACCACATTGGCAGAATGCTTTTGACCTCCAAATTATGCTTTTGAAGGAGCGTTTTCATCGTGCCTTTGGTGAAATGATATAAATGTCTCGGAACATCGTAAGCAGCCCAAAAACGACCGTATTTTGCAGCATCAAATGATTGCGGATTTGGAACGGCGATGAGGATCTTGCCATTTGGTTTTAAATGCTTGTACAGCCAGTCAATGGTTTCGTTCAATAGATGAACATGTTCCAGGACGTGCCACATTGTAATGACATCGAATGTTTTTGTGTCGAGTTCATCGGCGTAAATGGTTTCAAAGATTGAAGCCCCTGCCCTCTTCTGCGCCAATGTTCTTGCACCCGGATCCGGTTCTGTTCCCGAAATCTGCCAGCCGTCTTTTGTAGCAGCAGTCAGAAAAACACCCGTCCCGCAACCCACGTCCAATATGCTTCCTTTCGATCCGGAAAGGCTATTGATCAGCTCCACTTTTTGTTTGATCGTGCGGTTTCTTACGGCTGTATAGGCCTTTGAAATCAGATTCGTTTTCTTTTCATCGTGGTGCGAAATGTAATCGTCGGACTGATAATAGGCCCCTATCTCTGCTTCCGAAGGCCTCGGATTGGTAAACAGGAAATAACAATTGTTGCATTGCTGGATTGTAAATTCCTTATGCGACACAGTGTAATCTTCCACATTCAAATAATTATTGAAGCTGGACTTGTCACATACGGGGCAATTCTGAAGCGTTTCTAATGGCATTATCGTCCTATGAATAGCATTAATACTGAAATGTCGGAAGGGCTCACGCCGCTGATCCTGGAAGCTTGTCCTATGGTGGAAGGACGCGTCCTTTTCAATTTTTCACGGCCTTCGAATGACAGGGAAGTAACCACATCATAGTTGAAATTATCAATGATGCTCAAATCTTCCAGACGGTTCATTTTTTCAACCAGCAACATTTCCTTCTCTATATAGCTGTCATATTTGAGATTTATCTCTGCCTGATGAATGGAATCTTTTCCAAATTTTTCGAGCAAAGTCTCAACAACAGGGCTGGCTTCCGTCAGCTGGTCAATTGATATTTGTGGTCTTTTCAAAAGCTGCGCAAGTGAGATTTTTTCACGTAACGGTGCGGTGCCAATTGCAGCTAGCGTTGGATTGATTTCTTCCGGCGTCAATTTTGTGGCCGAGAATGCTGCGATGATTTCAGCCACTTCGGCTTTCTTTTTCTCAACATTATCAAGCCTGGTCAGATCCGCCAATCCTAGCTTAAAACCTTTTTCAGTAAGGCGAATGTCGGCGTTATCCTGGCGCAGTAATGTTCTGTATTCAGCACGTGAAGTGAACATCCGGTAAGGTTCTTCCGTGCCTTTGTTGATCAAATCATCAATCAAAACACCAATGTAAGCCTCCGATCTTTTCAGCACGAATGGTTCGAGCTCATGCACATTCTGATGCGCATTAATGCCCGCCATCAATCCCTGGCAAGCTGCTTCTTCGTAACCCGTCGTCCCGTTGATCTGGCCGGCAAAGAAAAGGTTTTGGATTAAATGTGTTTCCAATGTCGATTTCAATTGAGTCGGCGGGAAATAGTCGTATTCGATCGCGTAACCCGGACGGAACATTTTTGCATTCTCGAAGCCGGGAATTTTCCGGAGTGCTGCATATTGCACGTCTTCGGGCAGAGAGGTTGAGAAACCATTCACGTAAACCTCCACCGTGTCCCACCCTTCCGGCTCTACGAAAATCTGGTGACGATCTTTATCGGCAAAGCGGTTGATCTTGTCTTCAACAGAAGGACAGTAACGCGGACCAATTCCCTTGATCCTTCCCGAGAACATCGGCGATTTTTCAAAACCAGTTCTCAGAATTTCATGCACTTCTCCATTAGTGTAAGTAATCCAGCAGCTGCGTTGCTTGGCAAGCGGCTTGGTATCCGAGTAAGAGAATTTGGACGGATTTTCATCGCCCGGTTGCTCTTCCATTTTGGAATAATCAAGCGAACGCCCGTCAACCCGTGGAGGCGTTCCGGTTTTCATGCGACCTGCTTCAAAGCCTAATGTTACCAATTGTTCGGTGATGCCGGTCGCTGCTTTTTCGCCTGTCCGGCCCCCGCCAAAGTTTTTCTCACCAATGTGAATGAGTCCGTTCAGGAATGTGCCGTTGGTAAGCACTACGGATTTGGAATGGATCTCAATGCCCAGACTCGTCTTCACGCCGCAAGCCTTTCCATCCTTAATGATGATTTCTTTCGCAGTGTCCTGCCAGAAGTCAACATTCGGATTTTGCTCCAAAACATTCCGCCATTCCGTAGCAAACATGGCCCGGTCGCTCTGGCATCTTGGGCTCCACATGGCAGGGCCTTTTGACAAATTCAGCATCCGGAACTGTATCATTGTTTTGTCGCTAATGATCCCCGACTGTCCGCCAAGCGCGTCGATCTCCCGAACGATCTGCCCTTTCGCTACGCCACCCATTGCAGGGTTGCACGACATTTGGGCAATGGTATGCATATTCATTGTAATCAGCAGGACGGAGGAGCCCATCGTTGCCGCAGCCGCAGCTGCTTCACATCCGGCATGGCCTGCTCCCACCACGATCACATCATATTCTTGAAACATAATTCTTTTACTTATTAAACCACTTTAATTAAAGTGTTCCACGTGGAAATGTTAACTAGAAGAGCAGAAGATACTGATCCTCTTTGGCCCGCATGGCCGCTTTCAGCTTTTCGTCCGTATCATCATAACCCATTAAATGCAGCAAACCGTGTATTAGAACGCGCCGCATTTCAGTTTCAAAATCAGCGTTAAACGTTGCCGCATTTTCTCGAACCCGATCAACGCTGATATAAATATCTCCCTCAATCACATTGTCTTCCTCACTATTGTCAAACGTAATAATGTCCGTAAAATAGTCGTGATCAAGATATTGTTTATTGATTTCCAGGAGATAATCGTCGTCGCAAAAAATATAGTTCAAATCAGCTATCTCATAACCCTCTGATATTGAGGTGTTTTTGATCCACTTTTTTGTTTTTAACGGGCGTAACAGGTCGAAATCGACGTTTTCGGTGAAGAAATTAAGCATACCAGGCGATAAAATATTACAAACATACTAAACTATCCGGTTAAGATCAGTTTAGCCGGTGACCGCGCCTATAACAACTTGCTTAAAAAGTGTTAAAACGCGGTCATCGGAATGTTCACAACAAAATACAGTTATAATCAGTTCTTAGCCTGATACTTGCGGAAGTAAGTATCCACCTCTCTTTTGTAGAATGGCGAGAATGTAGGCGGGATGGTTCTCAGCAATTCGGTTTGCTTCTCCTTCTCACGGATGTATTTTTCGAATGCCGCAGGTGGTTGTCTTGGCAATTGTTTCGCAGTTTGGGCCTTGCGCTGCTCATCTTCGTCCTGCTCTTTCATCGCTTTTTCAGATTCGAGCAAGCGCGTAGTGATTTCCTGGTTGCGCTTAATAAGCTCCGGTGTAATGCGTTTATTCACCAGGTCCGTTTCGGTCTCGTCCATTTTCTCGGCGATCTCCTGTAACTCCTTGCTCATTTGTTTGCCCACCTCCGTGCCTTTCTGCGATTCCATCAGGTCCTGAATCATCTTGCGGATCATGGCCTGTTCAGCCGCCATTCTGGCCAGCTTCTCGGAATTATTTCCTTGCCCCTCCTTCCCTTCTCCAAGCTTCTTCATTTCACCGTTGAGCTTCTCCTGCATTTCACCCATGCCCTTTTGCTCACCTTTTTGCTTTCCTTTTTTGCCCTTGCCGCTTCCCGGCATCGCCATGGCCATTTGCTGCTGCATCTGGTTAAAGACATCGCTTAGCATTAATGCCAGGTTATTCATGGAAGTCATCGCGAATTGCTGCTTCGCAGTCGCCTGATTGATCTGGCGGTCCTTGATGCTCTTTACGCTCTCGTCCATATAAGACTTCATATCATTGAGCTCACGCGTAATGAACGACTGGATCTGGATCACCCGGTTCGCAAGTGCATAAAGACTGTCCTCAACAATTTTTGCATCATCTTTCAATTTCAGTTGCTGCTGGCCCAGCTTGATAAACCGGGGGTCCTGCAAGCTCACGCCGCGGAAATCTTTCATCAATGTCTCCTGATCGAAGGATAATGTGATCAGATTTTCTAAAATGTCGCGCAATGCGTCCAGATTCTCCTGCATCTGCTCCATTTCAGCAGCCTCCATGGATTCTTCCATAGACTGCGACATTTGTTTCATCGATTTAGCTGCCTTTTTTTGCGATTCTGAGGCTTTTGTGTTTTGCTGCTTGTCAAGTTGCTTCTTACCCTCTTCCATTTGCTCAGAAGCATTCTTTTGCTCCTCTTTCTGGGTGTCCACAGGTTGTTCCAGTTCTTCGCTCATTTTCTCGACTTCCTTGGAATCTTCCTTCGCCTTCTCAAACTCTTCCTGGATCTTCTCCTGTTCCTTTTTCAGCTCCTCGTTCTTGCCTTTTTTATCGTCTGCGTTTTTATTCTTGTCATTTTCCTGGCTTTTATCCGCTAGCTGGTCTTCCTTATTAGCCAAATCATCCAGCTTTTCGACCAGATTTTCCATTTTTTGTTCCAACTGCATTTGCTTAAAAAGCTTCATCGTCCGTTCGAGCTCCTTTTCAAGGTTATTTTCCTTGTTTTTGAGCTTTTCCATCATGCTCGACATGCGGTCGCTTTGTTTTTGTTCCAACAATTTTTTCAACTCCTGGTAAAGCTTTTCCGTGTCCTTGTCCATTAGCTCGTTCATGAGCTTTTGCAACTGGTCGAGCTTACTTTGCAGTTCCGGGCTTTGCTGGTTGAATTGCTTCGATTTTTCATTCGCATTCTGATTTTTTTCATGCAAAGCCTGCAACTCTTTCATCAGTTCCTCGCGCTTCTTAAGCACTTCCTCAATCTGCTTTTGCTCTTTAAAATCCAGTTCTTTATTGCTTTTCAGCTTATTATCGAGGTTATTCAAATCTTTTTGCAAACTCTGCGCCTTTTTCATGGCCGACTGCATTTGATCCTCCGTCTCTTTCTCCGACTTCTTAATTTCCGCTTCCAGCTGATCTTTGGAAGGAACTGTAAACTGAATTGCCCTCGATTTGGCGCTTTTTGGGCCGTTCACGCCATCATTGTCCCACACCTGGGCATAATACTCGATCTTATCGCCGGGAGCGAGTTTAAGGCTGTCTACATACCATTGGAAATAAAAACTCTGCGTATTCACCGTTTTGTTAAAAGGCACGGGAATGCCTTTAGCCGGCGACGCCTCTTTTTGATCCGCTCTTTTTACAGAATAGAACATTTTAAGCTGCGAGAAGCCATAATCATCGCTGATTGAGCCACCCAGCACCAGATAATTATAAAGCGTCGTATCCTGGAAGTTTTCGAGGTTCATAACCGGAAATTTGTCCGGAACCACATTGATGAAATAACCGATTTTATCCGAATTCGTCGTCTCATCATTTTGCAGATTCACCTGATATTGTGAAGTGCGTTTCACTGTCTTTTTAATTTCAAAATGCTCCCCATCGCTCCCCTTCGCCCGATATAATGCAGAATCATCCTCAAATTTGATCGCCAGCGATTTGGTAGACGAAGTGTTAAAATTCCACTCAACCGTCGTTCCTTCCGGCACGGAGAGATTGCCGACATTGTTCAACCCTTCCGCGGGTTTGTTCAGATAAGCCGGATAGCGCAGGTTTACGTCAAAAGAAAGCAAAGAAGGGCGCTCGGAAACATTGATGCGATATTCCTCGGAAGTAAATCCCGCCGCGTCAAACGAGAATTTGACGTCTCTTTGCAGGTTTTTGAATGTATAGGAATAAGTCTGGTTACCATCATTATTGAGCTTAAACCGAGAGCCGTTCTGAACCAGGTAAGCAGCTGCGGGCAATGCTTCTCCTTTTAGTTTCAGTTTTAGTGTAAAATCCTCATTTCTAAATGCTTTCAGATTTTTGTTTTCCAAAATAAATGAAAACGGCGCGTAAGTGTAATTCTTTTGAAAATGAATAATACGCTCAGAGCTGGAAGTGAAAAATGAGGGGTTAAAAAGCAAGATTGCCGCAATGGCAGCAAGCGGATAAATGGCATACTTAATGCGCTTTTTGTTCTCATTAAAACGAATGGCATCAGAAAACTTAACAATCAGCAACTGCCCCGATTTTTGCCGGATACTTGCCTCGATCAGGTCCGATTGCGTGCCCGTTAGGCCCCTTAATTGCAATGTATTGACCAGCTTATCGCCGATTTCCGGGAAATACTCACCGATTTGTAATGCAGCTTGTTCGTCCGAAATAGGCTTTTTGAGCCCCGAAAGATGGATAATAGGCTGGATGACCCACTGGAAAAATGAAAAAACGAGCACAGCCAAAAATCCGAAGAACAACATTCCCCGGACCCCTGAGCTAAAACGCCCGAAATATTCGATTGTATTGAAGAAAAGAAAAACCGTCAGCAACAGCCCGGCCGAGAAAATAATGCCCTTAAGAAGCTGGTTTTGATAGTATTTCTGACGGTATTCCTGGATGCGGAGCAAAAGGCCTTCCATTGCCGGGGTAAATGCAGCCATATATGAGTCTCGTTATATCAGTTTGGAAATTTATAACGTATGCCGGAATCAAAAATTACGATCCGCTTTGCTACGCATAAAACAAACTAATATAGCGAATTATATAGAATTCTATCGTTTAAAATGGATTTTCCTCAGGCATTTTAGTGCATTCTGCGATGGTGAATTTTAAAGTGTCAGCAAAACGCCGACCGAAGCATAGTTGATCCAGTTGAAATTGTAAACTTCATCCGTGTCCGCACCGCCTTCCACTACCCGATAACCTGCCTTAACGCTGAATTTCGGATTGATCTGGTAAGCCAAACCTGCGAAAACATCCTCTGCCCTACCCTGCTTCGCCGCCAAAGCATCTCCTTCCAGGATTACAGACCAGCGGTAAGACGGCTTGTAAGACGCATAAAAGTTCACCAGCGGAACAAAGCCAATGTTGTCGAAATGCGTGTCCTGTGATTCGTTTTTGAAGCGCACATCCGCGTCTCGGATCTTCGCCGTAAGTCCTAATCCCACACGCCACCTTGTTTTAGCGACAATGTCGTAGCGATAAGTAAGCCGGTAAGAGTTGAATTTGTAAAAAACCTGCAAAGGCTGGCCACTTTGGTAAGTCAAACCATTGAAATTGACGTCTTTTCCGAAAGCACCATTGTATTTAACAGACAGAGGTGCATATAATGCGCTGATATTATGCCGCTTGCCAAATGTGTAAGTGCCTCTGATCCGGTAAAAAATCTTTGGATCAATGCTCAGATCCTCCGCCAGGTTCACCTCTGTGCCGCCCACATTTGGAATGCGGACTTTGTTATAATTTGTTCCAAACACCACACCACTTTCGACATCCAGCTTAAACTGGGCAAACAGCGGCGAGGAACATAGTAGTAAAAAAAAGATAATAATGTTTCGAGATCCCATATCCACACCTTTATTAAAAAAAACAAACAACCCGATATGAGTTGTTTGTACAAAAGTGGTGCCTGAGGCAACAATGTTGATATAGGCCGTCGGAGGCTATGCCTCGATCGTTTCCGGGTAATTTTTTACACTTCTTACAAAGGATTTAATGTCCTGTTCCAAGTCATTGCTCTCCTGCAAAGCTCGGATGAATGCGCTGCCAATGATCGCACCGGCCGCATGATCCGAAGCTTTTTTGAATGTATCATGATCTTTAATCCCAAATCCGATCAGGCGCGGGTTACGCAGCTGCATCGCATTCAGGCGCTCAAAATACGATTCCATATCCTCGCTTACACCCGATTTCGAGCCTGTAACGCTTGCTGAGGAAACCGTGTAAATGAAGCCTTCGCTCACTTCGTCGATCTGGCGAATGCGTTTTTCGGAAGTTTGCGGCGTTACCAGGAATATATTCAGAATGCCGTAAGCGTCGAAAATGGCTTTGTATTCGTTCAAATACACATCCATCGGCATATCGGGCAGGATTAAGCCGTCGACGCCCGTCTCCGCGCATTTTTTACAGAATTCTTCAATGCCAAACTGCAAAACCGGATTTACGTATCCCATCAGCAACACAGGAAGCGAAATTGTCTCACGCATATCCTGCAGTTGTTCGAAGAGCATTTTCACGGTCATGCCGTTTTCCAGCGCCCTGTCATTGCTTTTTTGAATGGTCTCGCCATCCGCAACAGGGTCAGAATAAGGCATTCCAATCTCCACAAGATCGGCGCCGCCGTCCTGCAAGGCTCGTAAAACGCGCATGGTGTCATTGCGTTCGGGGAAGCCGGCTGTGAAATATACATTCAGCAAGCCGCCGTCGCTTTGCGTGCCGCTAAAAAGGTTTGTTATGCGGTTCATTCCTGTGTCCAGTAGTCGATCACCAAAACCTTGTCCAAATGCGGCCCAAGGACTTTTCCAAATGCTTTGTGGTCAGGATGAGGCAAATACACTTCGCGGGCAGCTTCGTTCTCGAATGTTACGAAAAATGCGTGCGTGAAGCCTTGCGCCAATCCTTCGGGGCTGTTGTTCGTGCCCCATTCCAGGCTTTTGATCTCCTTAATCTTCGAAGGCAATGCTCTGAAAGCATCTTCTACTTCTTTCACCTGCGCAGGCGTCGCCGAATCTTTGAATTTGAATAAAACGACGTGACGGAGCATTTTTTTCGGTGGGTTTTGAGGTGAAGCAGAAGCCATAGCGCCAAAAAGAAGCATTCCGGCCATTAATAGTAATTTGAAATTCATAGTTGGATAAAAGGTTGAACTGTAAGGAATTGATTGTTACTATGCGGAGCAATTCAGGCATTCGCCCTCGTCGCTGAATTTCAGTCTGTCAAACTCGCCAAGCTTTTCTTTGAGTTCGAGAATCTCGTCTTCCAGGTCGCACCTTTCGAAAAGCGAAAGCTCGCCGGAGTTTACTTTGCCTTCCAGCTCCTGAATTTTGAGCCTCAGATCAAAAACCTCGGGTAAGGTAAGTGTTGCCATTGCAATGTATTTATGAGTAAATTAATCGATGTATTTCATGTAAGTGGCCATGTCCTTATCGCCGCGACCGGAAAGGTTCAGGATCACGTTCTCGTTTTCAGAAGCACCCAGCTGACCCAAAATCGCCAGGGCATGTGAAGATTCCAGAGCCGGGATAATGCCTTCAAAACGAGTCAGTTCAAATGCAGCCTGCACGGCCTCTTCGTCCGTTGCCGACATGAAAATCCCTCTTCCGCTGTCATACAAATAAGCATGCTGAGGACCAATGCCTGGGTAATCCAGACCGGCTGAAATCGAGAATGGCTCCACAACCTGGCCGTCTTCTGTTTGCATTAATATCGTGCGGCTTCCGTGCAGAACGCCTGGTTTTCCCAAAGCCGTCGTCGCCGCAGAATGTCCCGAAGTAAGTCCCTGACCAGCAGCTTCCACCGCCACCAGTTTTACACTTTCATCATCCAGAAAGTGATAAAAAGCACCCGCAGCATTGCTTCCGCCGCCCACGCAAGCCACCACATAATCAGGCGTTTCTTTGCCAGTCTGCTCTTTGAGCTGCCATCTCATTTCCTCCGAAATAATGGCCTGAAAACGTGCCACCATATCCGGGTAAGGGTGCGGTCCTACCACGGAACCAATGATATAATGCGTGTCCACAGGGTTATTGATCCAGTGGCGCATCGCCTCATTCGTAGCGTCTTTCAATGTGCGAGATCCGCAGGTTGCGGGCCTTACTTCTGCACCGAGCATTTTCATGCGGGCCACGTTAGGCGCCTGACGCTCAATGTCCAGCTCGCCCATGTACACAATGCATTCGATGTCCATCAGCGCGCATACAGTCGCCGTAGCAACACCGTGCTGGCCGGCACCGGTTTCTGCAACCACACGCTTTTTGCCCAATCGCTTCGCCATCAGGATCTGCCCGATGGTGTTGTTCACCTTATGAGCGCCTGTGTGGCAAAGATCTTCGCGTTTGAGGAAAATGTTGGTTTTGTATTTTTCCGAAAGCCTGTTGGCCCGGTAAAGCGGCGTGGGACGTCCCACGTAATTGCGCAGGAGATCATTGTATTCTTTTTGAAAAGAAGGCTCTGCAATGATGCTGAGATAATTTTCACGCAGTTCTTCCACGTTTGGATACAGCATTTCGGGAATGAATGCACCTCCAAAACTGCCGTAGTAACCGCGGCCGTCCACCTGATATGACTTCTTTTCTGCTATTGCTTCCATAGTTTCTAAGCTTCCGCCTCTTCTTTCTCTTTTACACGAACTAAACTGAACAGTTCTTCCAACTTGGCAATGTCCTTCACGCCCGGCTCCGTTTCAAACTGACTGTTAACATCAATTCCGTAGATAGGCAGCGTTTTGGATAACTCTATAATGTCTTCAATGTTGTCCAGCCCGATTCCCCCGCTGAGGAGAAAAGGCTTTTCATTATCGTATTTTTTCAAAAGTTTCCAGTCAAACGGCACACCGTTACCGCCTGGGTTATCGCCTTTTGTATCAAACAAAAACAGGTCACAGAACGACTTGTAATTGTTAAGCATCGCAAAGTTGAAAGACGCATCAATGCTGAATGCTTTGATCACATTAACCCCTTTCTGGCGAATGCTGCGGCAAATGTCAGGCATTTCGTTGCCGTGAAGCTGTGCGTATTGCAGGTCGTATTTCTTAACCATTGCCAGGATATGGCCCGGGCTGGCGTTTACAAACACGCCTACTTTCTTGATATTATTGGGAATGCTTTTGATAAATTCTTCATCCAACTCTTCGCCGACAAAACGGGGTGATTTTTCATAAAAAATAAACCCGATGAAGTTAGGCTGTAATGCCACCACTTTTTCAATGTTGTCTTGCTGGCGCAGTCCGCAAACTTTTATTTTCATAGAACCAAAGGATTTAAATTGCTATGTTGAGTTAAGTCATTTTGCAAATCCGCCAGTGCGGTTCCGGGATTTGCAGTCTTCATAAATGTTTCACCAATTAAAAAACCCTTATAGCCGTGACCGTATAATTTCAAAATGGTCTCGGCATCTTTCAGGCCGCTCTCTGATATTTTAACAAAAGAATCGGGAATCTGTTCACTTAGCGCGATCGAAGTTTCAATGGACGTTTCAAAAGTTTTAAGATTTCTATTGTTAACCCCCACTATATCAATGTCTTCACCCAGCGTTGCGGCCAGTTCCTCTGCATTGTGCACCTCCAACAAAACTTCCAGCCCCAATTCATGCGCTTTCTTACTTAATGAAACAACTTCCGTCGGCGTAAGGCAGGCTGCAATAAGCAAGATCACATCTGCGCCGATCGCTTTTGCTTCGTAAAGCTGATATTCATCGATGATAAAATCCTTCCGGAGCATCGGAATGGTGTGGTTGGCACGGCGTGCGCTGAGAAAATCAGTAAAAGAGCCTCCAAAGAAGTCAATATCCGTCAACACAGACAGCGCGACCGCACCTGCATTCACGTAGTCAAAGGTCACAATTTCCGGAGCAACCCGATCATTAATGACTCCTTTGGAAGGCGATTTTCGTTTAAACTCCGCTATAATTTTGGGAGATGAAGCATTCCGTAATGCCGCCGAGAGGGAAACCGTTTTGCGTGCAAACAAATCCTCTTTTTCCAGGTCGGAAACAGACTTATTTTGCTTAGCCTCAATGACTTCTTCTCTTTTCCGGGCAACGATTTTATCTAGTATGTTCATCTGTAATTAGTCTTCTATCAATTTTTTAAAACTTCTGAGCGCCTTTTTGCTTTCCAAAGATTCCCGCGCTGTTTCCACCGCATCCAGCAAAGACAATGCCGGGTTTGCACAATGCAGTGCCAAGGCAGCATTTGCCAGCACAGCCTGTTTTTGGGAAAACGTAGCTGTATCGTTCAATACATCCATGAAAATTTTGGCGGATTCTTCGACTGTTTTTCCTCCCGAAAGGTCCTCTGCGCGCAAGGTTTGCAACCCCAGGTGCGAGGGATTCAGAACTTGCTCCGTTTGAGCGGTGATCATTTTAAAAGCACCTGTTAATGACACTTCGTCGTAACCGTCTAATGCGTGAAGAACCAGAAATTGCTTATCAGTCTGTTGGTAAAGATAAGCAAAAAGCCGCGCTAATTCAAGACTAAACACGCCTACAAGCTGTTTTTTGGGGGAAACCGGGTTCACCATCGGGCCCAGCATATTGAAGAAAGTTTTCACGCCCAGTTCGCGCCGGATCGGCGCTACATTCTTCATCGAAGGATGAAAAAGCGGTGCATGCAGGAAGCAAACGCCCGCCTCATTGATCTTGCGTTCGAGCACATCCTTATCATTGGTAAACTTGGCGCCCAGATATTCCAGCACCGTGGATGAGCCGCAAAGTGAAGAAACGCCGTGGTTCCCATGCTTGGCCACATGCTGGCCCGCGCCTGCCACCACAAAACAGGATAATGTTGAAATATTGAATGTGTCCTTCCCGTCCCCGCCCGTTCCGCAAACGTCGATGGGATCATAAGCCGAAAGATCAACGGCCAGGCACAATTCCAGCATGGCGTCGCGGAAGCCTTCGAGCTCCTCGACCGTAATGCTCCGCATGGCATAAATTGTCAGGAAAGAGGCGATTTCAGAATTGGAATATTTACCCGTACTAATGCCGATGAGGACGTCTTTGGATAACTCTTTACTTAAAACCTTATATTCAAAAAGATGGCTAAGAATCTGCTTCATGATATTGCTAAGCGTAATGAAAGAATGTTTTTACTGTTGAAAATTTGGATTTGTTTTCTAAATCTTCAACCAGTTTTCCAACATTTCTTTGCCGTGCTCCGTCAGCACCGATTCCGGGTGAAATTGCAGGCCTTTTACATCATATTTCTTGTGCGAAAGTCCCATAACCCGGCCCTTTTCGTCCAGCGCCGTGATCGTCAGATCTTCCGTAAATGTTTCCGGAATAACCGTCCAGGAGTGATAACGGCCGACTTTGATCTCTTGCGGAAGTCCCTGGAAAATGCGTTCAGTGGGATCCGTCACAATGGCTGTGTCGCTGATGCCGTGCAGCACGTCGGTCATGTTTTCGAGCGTGGCGCCATAAACTTCGCCGATGCCCTGGTGTCCCAGACAAATGCCCAGAATGCTCTTGCTGGGGCCATATTCGCGGATAAGCTCGTGCATAATGCCCGCTTCCGAGGGAATGCCCGGGCCTGGGGAAAGAAGAATTTTGTCGTAATTCCCAACCTCCTCGAGCGCGATTTTATCATTGCGGACAATGTCCACCTGGTCATTAAGCTCGCGGAGAATGTAAACGAGATTGTAAGTGAAAGAGTCGTAATTATCGAGCACTAAAATTTTCATTATTTCCTGTTTTTGAGGATTTTACCAATGATTTAAATTTCTCCTGCAAAGTCAATCGCCTTTCTTAAAGCGGCCAGCTTGCTGTTAATCTCCTGCAATTCGCTCTCCACATTCGACTTCGCTACAACGCCCATTCCAGCTCTGAAAAACAGTGTGTTATTCTTGCTAAGGAACGTCCTGATCGCAATGGCGTGGTTGAAATCCCCATTGAAATCCATAAACCCGATCGCGCCACCGTAAATGCTCCGGTTGCTCGTTTCCATCTGGTCGATGAGCTTCATTGCATTGTGCTTGGGCGCGCCCGAGAGCGTTCCTGCGGGAAATGTGTCCGCCACCAGCTGCAAAGGATTTACGCCCTCATTCATCTTTCCTACGACTTTGGAAACCAAATGGATTACGTGCGAATAATACTGGACTTCTTTATAATTAGTCACTTTCACCGCATCACAGCTTCTGCTCAGATCGTTTCTTGCCAGATCAACAAGCATTACGTGCTCCGCAGTTTCCTTAGGATCATTCAACAATGCCTGCGCCGCCTCGGCATCCGCCTGGTCATCGCCCGTTCTGCGGAATGTGCCTGCTATGGGGTGGATTTCAGCTTGTCCGTTTTTGATAAAAATCTGTTTCTCAGGCGAAGAACCGAAGATCTTGTAACTGCCGTAATCGAAATAAAATAAATAAGGCGAGGGATTAATAGAGCGCAAAGCGCGGTAAACATTGAATTCATCGCCCTGGAAATCGCGGCTGAAACGGCGTGAAGGCACGATCTGGAACACGTCACCGCGGAGGCAATGATCGATTCCCTTCTGGATTACGCCACGCATTTCGTCATCCGTAACATTGGACGTTTCTTCGGAAGCGATCTGAAAGCCGTATTTAGGAAAATTGCGGTTTTTGATCAAAATTTCAATCTGCTCAATGCCGCTTTCCTGCTCGCCGTTGCCATACTGATGTTCAAAAATGTAAAGCTCATTTTTGAAATGGTTAATGGCGATTACATAGCGGTAAACCTGGTAAAATATCTGGTCTATTTCTGTTTCCGGACTCGCTGGCTGAATGGTAATGTCTTCAAAATAACTCACTGCATCGTAAGTCATATGTCCGAAAAGGCCATTTGAAATAAATGGAAAAGCACTCTTTTCAGATTTAAAACTTTGCGCAAATGCATATAATGTCTGCACCGCGTCTCTCGGATTTTCGAGCGTAATATTTTGCTGCTGTCCGTCCGGAAATTGCTGCGTAACGACGTTTTGATTCAGCTTAAAAAAAGCAACAGGATCGCAGCAGATGTAAGTAAATGAATTCTCATTGCCATGATAGTCAGAGCTTTCCAGCAGAATGGTGTTGACAAAACGATCTCTCAGTTTCAGATAAATAGAAACCGGCGTTAATGTGTCCGCCAGCAGTTTTTTGTGGCGTGTTGAGATCTGATAGGTTGGATTTGACATTTTCTAAATCTTAAAATTTTCAATAATGGCACAAAAAAAACGGCTCGCTGTCAGATGAACAGCGAGCCGTTTGTAAAGTATATTTTGTTTATACCAAAGCAATAGCTACTCGTCCATCTTGTTAAGACGTGCACGCCACCACCAAATAGTATTTACAATTTTCATATCTCAGTTATGATGTCTTTGCGACATTACTAATGGCAAATATAAAATAAAATAAATGTGATTTAATTTATTTGAAAAAAAATTATTGCAATGTTTCAGTCAGTTACTTCTCGCGTATCCGCTTGACGATCCGGACGGCTGTCATCATCAGAACCGCAAAGATAACCAGCCCCAGCACGCCCCAGAGCCAATCGACCGTATTTTTTAAAACCACCAGGAAAACAATGGAGAAAAGAAAGATAGTCGCTATCTCATTGAAAAGCCGCAGCTGAAAAGAAGAAAACCGGAATATTCCGCGACGCAGTTCCAGCAGGATCTTCCGCGTGTAAAAATGATAAGCCAGCAAACCGGCCACAAAAAGCAATTTCAGCTGCATCCAATCCTGATTGAGCCAGGAAGGCGTAATGTATAGCATTATGGACCCGAAAATGATCGTCAACCAGCAAGCAGGCGTCATAATGGCATTCCAAAGCAACTTTTCCATCTTGCTAAATTGCGCAAAAAGAACCTGCCGCTCCGCTTCTGTTTTGTCCCGGGCCTCGGTGTGGTAAACAAACAGCCTCGGCATATAAAACAATCCGGCAAACCAGGAGACCACGAAAATGATATGCAGCGCCTTAAAATGAAGATAAGTCATGGTTATGTAGTAATCACGGCGCGGGCAGGCCGCAGTAGCATTCTGCCCCGGGCAAACAGCCGATCTTTTTGAATTCAAATTTCGTAAATATTGTGCGAATCCGCCGGATAAACTTTCTTGGAACGCGATTCGTTTACCAATTAGCAATAATACAATTCAACAACATGAGGACTACGATCTCAATTATCACGTTCCTGTTTTTGTGTTGCATGGTGGTGATATCATGCGCACAGTCGGATAAAAAACAAAAAAAGCAGATGAATAACGAAGCGTCTTCTACGGCATTGGACGAAGATAATGTGGATATGGCCAACACTGAAATTGCAACATTCGGAACAGGATGTTTTTGGTGTACGGAAGCTGTGCTGGAATCTTTGGAAGGTGTAAAAAAAGTGGTTTCGGGCTATGCAGGCGGCAGTGTTGCCAACCCGAGTTATAAGGAGGTTTGCACGGGAACAACCGGGCATGCAGAGTGTGTGGAGGTCGTTTATGACCCGAAAGTCATCACCTATGCGGAACTTTTAGAGGCATTTTTCCGCAGCCATGACCCGACATCGCTGAATAAGCAGGGAAATGACATTGGAACGCAGTATAGGTCGGTGATTTTTTATCACAACGAGGACCAGCGCAAATTAGCGGAACAAGCCAAGGCCGAACTGGACAAATCGGGCGCTTATGCAAAGCCAATCGTAACGGAAATTTCGAAAGCTCCCAAGTTTTATATTGCTGAGGATTACCATCAAAACTACTTTGCAAACAACCCGGATCAAGGCTACTGCTCATTTGTTATCGCGCCTAAACTGGACAAGTTTAAGAAGGTTTTCAAAGAAAAATTGAGAAAGAATACATAATAGATCAGGGGTGAAGTTTCGGCTTCGCCCCTTTTGTTTAGGCATCGCCCCGAATAATAACTACAATGGCACAAGTTTTGAAGCATTGAAATTATGGCTTTAATTTGTGCCATTATTATTTTTAACAATAACTAATCTATTACGATGAAAAAGATTCTATTTATGTTTTTCGTTGCGGCCGCTCTAGGCGTAACTTCGGAAAAGGCTTTTGCCCAACAATTTGAAAAAGGAGATAAATTATTGAATGTTGGTATCAACCTTGGCGGAACTTACGGCGGCGGCGGAATCGGTGCTGGTGCTTCCTACGAAGGTGGTGTACACGACTTTATTAGCGTCGGTGGTCAGTTTGACTTTGTACACTGGGGTTACGGCGGCGGAATTTATGGTTACGGCTGGAACTACAATTTCATTAGCATTGGTGCAAGAGGTTCATACCATTTTGGAAAGCACTTCCTGACTATCGATAATCTTGATCTTTACGCTGGTCCGGCATTGGGTTATCGTATTGCTACTTCTTCTTATGACGGTGTTGGTTATGATGCTTACGGAAGCGGCGTATTCTTCGGAGCGTTTGCAGGTGCACGTTACTATTTCAAACCTACTGTCGGTGTTTTTGCAGAAGTTGGTTACAATGCATCACCATTGAAAGCAGGATTAACATTCAAGTTCTAATTAGAACAAAATATATGAAAAAGGCTTCGGAAAACCTCCGAAGCCTTTTTTTTGTGCATTACTTGCATTAAAATTGCATGCTCAATGCTAAATGGCCTGATCTGTTTGCAGGATTAAATCCCGGACTTATGCGAAATGTTATCGGTTCATTTCTTCTGGTGAGCTCCCTTCTTACCCTGGTTGCTTTGGAGCCGTTTTTGCCGCCCTTTACAAACCCAACCGTGCCTACTGTAACCGCACCTGCAAACCCGCCGATCATCATCCAAGCGCCTCGCATTGCTCTTTTTTCGTCCTGATAAGTCGCATAGTTCCCATTGGCGTCTGTGGCACTTACTACAATCCCGGTTCCTATTGCCGCGACAATCACGCCCGCTGAAACCCCTGCGATACCCATGATCATTCCGCCCTTTGATTTAGTCTTATAATATTTGTAGATAGCCCGAAGCCTGTCCGGGGTCGCAGTTCGCAACTCTTCCTGAAAACGCGCTTTTGGAGACACTGCTGCGGTTGTTGAGGTGGCTGGGGCTGTTGCTTTCGGAGCTGCCGGAGCATAATAGCCCGGCACTTCCATCACCGCTTCAAATGTCTCAACCTCACCATTACCATAATGGATGGATGCGATTTCACTCTTTCTAACTGAAAAAAGAGGGCCCTCGGGATCTGTTAATTTCTTATACTTCACAACATTATCATCGACTTCCTGTATGAGGACTTCGAGCTTTGTAGCATTGCGGAGGGTGATAGCGTCGGCTTTGCGGGGCGTTTGGGCATGAGCGAAATAGGCGGCTAATACCAAAAACAGAAAGAAGACCGATCTGATCTTCTTCCGGAGCATTGTGATTTTCATTCAGGAAGGATGTTATAATACGACATTTAGTAACCATTAATGTTACTAAATAAAAGGTATTAAAACGATAACCTCAATGATAGTTGGCCTGACTTATTGAACGGGTCCAAATTAGGACTGACTGTTAAAATGCTAAGCGACTGATTTCTGCGCAACAATTCCGTCTTCACTTTCTCCGCCTTCTTGCGATGGAATTTGTAATTACGAAAGCCGATAAGCCCAAGCCCTACACCCACTACCGGACCAGCAATGGCTAGGGAGTTTCCTATGGTTTTATTGTCAGGGCTGGTGCCTGAACCCGCTATAATAACGCCTGAAACGAGCGAAGCAGCAGCAAAGGAGGTAAATACAATAGCACCTGTTTTTCCGTCCATCGATCTGTCATGGTGATAGCGATATTTGTCCCGGAGCTGATCCGAATTCGCCATCACGACGCTTCTTTCAAACTTGTCTGTGGGCAGATTAGCCATGTCGGCGTATTGCCCGACGCTATCCGGCGGAACGTGACCGATCAGGACAGAATCTCTTACATGAATGATTTTACCGGTTTTAAGGATTACCCGCGCGACATTATCGAGGTAAATGTAGCTTTTTGCGCTATCAGCGGTTCCGAGATCGCGATAGTTGATCTTTTCATAACTCATTTGGGTAATCAGCGCCTGGATCTTCGAACTGTCGCGCTTGACGATAACGTCATTTTTTGGACTTTGTGCCCAGGATAAGCTTGTAACAATAAGACTTAAAACAACGCCTAAGACCAGGCTTGGTTTGATAAATGTGTGTAAATGCATGATTTTAATGTTAGGTTGAAATGGATTGTAAGCTACACAATCTTTCCAGACAACCCTTAAAAAACTATGCTAACTATACGCCAAATTTGTTGAGCTGCTTGACAAGTACTTCAAAATCTTTGGGATACGGCGCTTCCACCCGGATAGGATCTCCATTCATCAACGCAAAGGACAATGCAAAGGCATGTAGCGCAACGCGCTGAATAAGAGGCTGTTCCTCTGTTTCTTTTTTCAAATTGAATTTTCTTTTCAAACTTGAAAGGAAAATAGGTTCACCGCCATATTGCGGGTCACAGACGATGGGCGCTTTCAGGCACGAAAGGTGAATCCGGATCTGGTGCATGCGCCCGGTGATGGGGATGCATTCCACCAATGTGTACCCGCGATAAACTTTTAATGTATTAAAAATAGTCTCTGCAACTTTGCCTTCGGCCCGGTCTATCTTAACGGCTGTTCCATTTTTTAGTGGTAAAATGGGTAAGAACACGGAAATGCTGTCGAGGTTGTGAATGCCGGTTGCAACAGCATGATAGCGTTTCGTTACTTCCCTATGCTCAAATTGCATGGCTAAATGCCGGTACGCAGCGGGATTTTTGGCAAAAGCGAGCACGCCGGAAGTTTCTTTATCCAGCCTGTGCGCCGCCTGCAGTTCCGAATTATATTCTTTGGCCAACCGCAGCACGCTTCCTCCCCTATCTGCCGTCCTTTCATCCAATGTCGCCAGATGCGGCGGCTTATTAACGAGTAAAAAGTCCTCGTCTTCAAACAATATCAGGTCCTTAAAATTGATCTTCATAAATCTTCAAATAAAAATAATCCGGAAAAACGACCATTAACGGTAATTCTTCCGGATTGGCTCAATTTGCGAGCGTTTCTAATACAAAGGTAATTAATATTGAATTTAATATAAGCCGAAAATCGATCTAAACCAAAGCGCTAACCTTCGTTGGGTTGGGGTTGATGGTGTCGGATTCGACGAGGCCGTCGCGTAGGCGGACGATTCTGTGGGCGTAATGGGCGATGTCCTCTTCATGTGTAACCATTACGATGGTGTTGCCTTTGCTGTATAACTGGTCGAAAAGATCCATGATTTCGTAGGATGTTTTGGAATCCAAATTTCCCGTAGGCTCATCGGCTAGCAGGATGCTGGGATCATTCACAAGCGCCCGTGCAATCGCAACACGCTGACGCTGACCGCCGGAGAGTTCGTTAGGCTTATGTCCCGCGCGATTTTCAAGCCCCACGTTTTTAAGCGATAACATTGCTTTTTCTGTGCGATCTGATTTACTTAATCCCGCATAAATGAGCGGTAATGCAACATTATCGAGAGAGGACATTCGGGGTAAAAGGTTAAATGTTTGAAACACAAAACCGATTTCTTTATTCCGGATTTCAGCCAGTTCACTTTCC
Organism: Dyadobacter sp. CY327; assembly: GCF_021390415.1. Lineage (NCBI taxonomy): Bacteria > Pseudomonadati > Bacteroidota > Cytophagia > Cytophagales > Spirosomataceae > Dyadobacter > Dyadobacter sp. CY327. The sequence goes on from NZ_JAJUXJ010000009.1 coordinate 27,806, forward strand.
GTCATGTCACTTACATCTTTGTTATTGAGGATGTAACGACCTGTCGTAGGCGTGTCCAGGCAGCCGATAATGTTCATTAATGTAGATTTTCCCGAACCGGAAGGCCCCATAAAAGCCACGTATTCCCCCTTATTGACAGAAATCGTGACCGATTTTAAAGCCTGGATCACCTCACTCCCCATCACATAACGTTTCGAAATTTCAGTGGTCTCAATGATTCTCATGTGATGGTTTTTCAGAATTGGGATAAAACATTTGATTTTAAGCGGCTGACATGATGGTGCGCAAATGGCTGCTCACATACAAAGCGGCAAGAATTACGGCTGGCGAAACCGACTCATTATCAACAGTGCCTTCATCTCTCCAGAAGCTGGTTAATGTAAATTCCGTGGCTTCCTCGGCGGTTTTTACTACCCATTTTCTTCTTGTCCAGGACTCATATTTCCAGTTATACAGCTCATCCTCGTAGGTAATCGTGGCGGACCCGTTCCAAAGGTTGTATTTGATCTCGCCAAGCACCTTCGCACCGTCTATATCCAGAATTTTGGTGACAGTGTTGAGTAAGCCTTCGTTTTTGAATCTGAGCAAATAGCCGTTTAATTCGCCGTAGCCAGTGCTTTTCCAGAAATTTGTCTTTAATAACCCCACAATCAGCTTGCCTCGAAAGATCCGGCATTCGGTTCCGCTGATGTTGGATTTCCAGGATAAAGACATGTTGATGAAGTGTAATGATTTCCCTAAAATATTAAATCACTGAAATTCCGCCCGTTGTTTTTCGATAAGTGCTCGCATAGGCTGATAGCGAGTCATAAATTGCTGATAATCGGCAGGCAATGCGTACTGCCTCACCTTTTCCTCTCCTTCGTTCCCCTGACCGATCAAACCTTGTTCCAGACTCAGATACGCATATTGTGCCCATAATTGTGGCGCATATTCATTATATCGCAATGCATTCAGCACCAGTTTGTAAGCCTTTGCAGTCTGCTTTTTCTGGCGGAAATGTGCCGAAGCCGAGGAAACAACCCTTTCGTCAAAAGGATTGACCTGCACTGCGTTACTAAAATTCTTGTCCGAAGGCGATTTTTGCGCAACTAAATACAACGAATCCGAAAGCGATTTGGGCTTAACACCCGAGAACAATGTTTGTTTCAGTTTTTCAATCGCAGCACTTTGTTCTTTGTCCTGAATTTTATCCAAAAGAATTACGGCAACCTCTTTTTTGTCTGCTAAGGCGTTCGCAACAGCCATGCCAATGGTCCCTTCAACGCCTTCAACTACGGATAATGTTTCAATTGCCTTGTCGTAAAGGCCGAGCTGTAAAAGCCAGTGTCCTAATATTTTATGATATAAATCGCTTTGTTCGCCGTCTTCGTCTGCCCAGCCTGTTAATGTCTCCAATGCTTTGAGTTTGTCGCCGCTGTAAAATTGGGAATACAAGGCGGCAAGGCTTAAATCCTGGGAAAGAACGGGATTTTTCGCTGCCAGTTCAGGCAATAATCTGGCTGGCGTGCTGTCTTGTTTTGCCTGGTTCACCGCGTAATTCAATAAATAAGCAAAAGATGAAACGCTTAGCAACGAATCCGCAGGAACTGCATTTTTGTTGAGTGTTTCCTTTGAAAAATTTTGCCTCAGATTCTGCACAGCCAGCCAGTTGGCCTGCCAGGAAAGATAATCGCGCTTTTCACTCGCCGAGGCAAGCGAATCCAGCAAGCCGGAATCTGTGTTTTTAGCAAGAATAGCGAGCAGATTCGTTGCAGGGATTTCAGCTCGTTTGGTCGTTTCCTCTGCTTTTGCTAGATAATAGTAAGCCGAATCGGCAACATTGGTTTTATAATACAGCATACCCAGGTTATTCAGCAGCTCACCGCTTTTTGGAAACGTCCTGATGCCTTCCTGTAAACTATAAACCGCATCAAAAAACAAATTCTCCTGCACCAGAATGCCCGTTAACCCCGAATAAGCCTGGGGCGAAGGGTTTTTGAGCAATGACTGTCTGAAATAAAAAGCCGCCGCATTCCGGTCGCCCTGCCGCAATGCAAGGGAGGCCAAGGCGTAATTGGATTTATGGTTTTGAAATTCCTGCTGAACAGCGAGCTTATAATATTGCTCCGAAAGCGTAAACTCCTCTGTTTTGGCATGTAAATCGCCTAATCCATTGAAATAACCCGCAATCGCCTGGTTAACCGGCAGCAATCTTTGAATAGAAAACAGCACGATCAGGATGGTGAAACCAAACAAACGCGTTTGCGTAAGCCCGAATCGCATTGGCTTGTAAAGCACTTTGTATACGGCCAGTTTTTGCTGAAAAAGGGGATAAAAATTGATCAGTACATAAAACAAAAAGAGCACGCTCATTGCAAGCTGACCCTGCACAACTACATCTTCCAATGTCTCTAAAACCGGATCATTGGCAGTCGCCGACATATAACCTGCAAACGAAACTGCAATGATAAACATGCCTATATAAAGCCAGAAACCCGTGCTGCGGAACGGAATAATGCCATCCGTAGAATCGGCACGACGCCGGAAACCCCAAATTCCCAGAATCCCGGATGCCAATGCCAGAAAGGCCGGACTGATCAATGTCGCATCAAAATCAATCTGCTTCGTATTTCTCAGATATAGCAAAAGCAGCAATGTCAAATACAGAATGCTGATCACTAAGAAATTAACCAATCCGGATTTTCCTTTGGAAACAGAACCGCTCGTGCTCAGCCACACTAGTCCTGCAATGATTTCCGTGGCAGAAACAAGCAAAAAGAGAATGGTAATGAGCAGCCAGAAAGGAAATGAGTAAGAAGCTGCGGTTAAAGCAGGAAATGGAGTTTTAGCTAAAAAACCAATAAGAACTGTAAGAAGAACAGTCACCGCTCCCACACCTAAAATCCGTCTTCCAATGCCAAAATCCGGCCTGAATGCATGGAAATAGTAGGTTACGCCGCCATATAAGAGTACAGCGATCATAAAAAGTGCCCGGCTGGCATCCCCGAATGCGCCTAATGTTTCCAGTCTTGAAAATGCCAGAAACAGGATAAATACAATGGTGCCTGCCAGATACCAAAACCGCGACATGGTCGTCAGGGCAGCCAGGAGAATTGTTAATCCAATCAAAGAAAAAATCCAAAACAGCGCAACAGACAAAAAATCCGTTTCCATCACCGAAGCCATGAAGCTCTCCGTCACCAAATGCGAAGGCGTCGAGATCCCATATTGCCACTCCCCGATCTGCAGCACATCCACAACTGCAGTCGTCTCGGAAAGCTCGCTCACCACATTCCACCGGATCACATTCCCCAGCGGATCAATGCTTTTGATCGCAAAAAACACCAGCGCCAAGACCAAAACCAGGAAAGCCCCAACCGTCATCCTCCGCTCCGACGGCGACCAAACCTTCCAGAAAAAAAACTCCTTCATATATTTTATTTAAATCGTTTCACGGAATTTCAACTATCAGAATCCGTAAAACGAAGACACTTTCTAAAAAATATCCAATAAATCAATAATTCCACTCTTGGTACTGACCAAATTATCTCCTACTTTTGCGGTCTGAAAAAAACCTCATTGGAGATAATCAAAATTATATAATGGCAAACGCGACAAACATAGGAAAAATTACGCAGGTAATTGGCCCGGTTGTAGACGTATCATTTGAGGAAAGCGGAAGTATTCCGTCGATCCTTGATGCGTTAGAAGTCATCAAATCAAATGGTCAGCGAGTAGTTCTTGAGTGTCAACAGCACTTGGGTGAAGACCGGATCCGCACCATCGCGATGGATAGTACCGAAGGGATGCAACGCGGCATGACGGTGACACCACTGGGATCTCCGATCAGAATGCCGATCGGCGAAGGAATCAAAGGTCGTCTGTTCAACGTAATCGGTGAAGCAATCGACGGACTTACACCGCTTGACAATTCGAATGGTATCTCCATTCACCGCTCAGCTCCTAAATTTGAAGATCTTGCAACGTCTACCGAAATCCTTTTCACGGGGATTAAAGTGATTGACTTGCTTGCGCCTTATGTAAAAGGAGGTAAAATTGGTCTTTTCGGTGGTGCCGGTGTTGGTAAAACCGTTTTGATCCAGGAATTGATCAACAACATTGCAAAAGCGTACGCGGGTCTATCCGTATTTGCAGGTGTTGGAGAGCGTACCCGTGAGGGAAATGACCTGATGCGTGAAATGATCGAAGCTGGTATCATCAAATACGGCGACGAATTCAAACACAGCATGGAAGAAGGCGGCTGGGACATTTCAAAAGTGGATTATAACACATTGAAAGACTCACAGGCAACTTTCGTTTTCGGACAAATGAACGAACCTCCTGGCGCACGTGCTCGTGTGGCACTTTCAGGATTAACAATGGCTGAGTATTTCCGTGACGGGGATGGCGAAGGTCAGGGTCGTGATATTCTTTTCTTTATCGATAACATTTTCCGCTTTACACAAGCTGGTTCTGAGGTGTCTGCACTTTTAGGACGTATGCCTTCTGCGGTGGGTTACCAGCCAACATTGGCAACGGAAATGGGTCAGATGCAGGAACGCATTACATCTACAAAACGCGGTTCAATTACATCTGTACAAGCAGTTTACGTACCTGCGGATGACTTGACTGACCCTGCTCCTGCGACAACATTTGCTCACTTGGACGCAACGACAGTACTAAGCCGTAAAGTTTCTGAAAAAGGAATTTACCCAGCGGTGGATCCACTCGATTCAGCTTCAAGGATCTTGAACGCAGAAACATTAGGTGCAGCCCATTACGATTGCGCACAGCGTGTTAAGAACATTCTTCAGCGTTACAAAGAATTGCAGGATATCATTGCGATCCTTGGTATGGAAGAACTTTCTGACGAAGATAAGCTTGTCGTTTCACGCGCCCGTCGTGTTGAGCGTTTCTTGTCTCAGCCATTCTTTGTTGCAGAGCAGTTCACAGGTTTGAAAGGAACATTGGTTGACATTAACGACACGATCAAAGGTTTCAACCTGATCATGGACGGCAGCTATGACCACCTTCCTGAAATGGCTTTCAACCTGGTTGGAACTATTGAAGATGCGCAGGCAAAAGGAGAAAAAATGCTTGCAGAAGCAACGAGATAAGTTGTAGTGCATCATAAACATTGAATTCATGCATTTAGAAATCATCACCCCAGATAAAAAAGTGTTTGCCGGAGAGGCAAATGCCGTTACATTACCGGGTACTGAAGGACAGTTTCAGGTTTTAAACCGTCACGCACCATTGGTTAGCACACTGGGCAAAGGTGATGTGGTTGTGGAAGCCGGTGGCGTAAAGCAATCCTATCTGATCGACGGCGGCGTCGTAGAAGTGCTTAATAATCAGGTACTAGTACTCGCTGAGGCTGTTTTGTAAGAATATATAACAGAATTAAAAGCAGATGTTGCGCAAGCGGCATCTGCTTTTTTTGTTTTCACCTTTTAAGCCAGCCCGGTAAATATAGGGAGTTACAAAAAGAAAAAGTTTTCCTATTTTCGAAAACGCAACTTCACTCTCCTATGCAGCAACCGGCAGCCAAAAATGAACTTTTCAAAATCCTTGGCGTCGGTTTTGGCGTTGCAGTCACCGTTGGGGGCACCATAGGGACGGGAATTCTCAGAAAGCCGGGTCCTATTGCCGAGCAACTGGGCGATTACTGGCTCATTATGGGATTGTGGGCCGCAGTGAGTTTGTATGCTTTTCTGGGAACATTGTGCACGATCGAGCTGGGCACTTCTATGCCCAAAGCCGGCGCCTGGTACATTTATGCGCAACGGGCTTTTGGCAACTACGCAGGCTTCGTTGTAGGGATAAACAGCTGGCTGGGAACGTGTTCGGCATTGGGCTTCGGCGTTTATACCATGAGCGAATATCTCGCATTGCTTATTCCCGCATTTGTAGGCTATGAACCTTATGTAGCGGCTGGTATGCTCCTGATCCTGACCGGCATACATTGGATCGGGCTGGCATTGGCGAGCAGTTTCCAAAACATTATGAGTGTGCTCAAAGGGCTTGGATTGTTCATTTTTGTGGCAGTATGCTTCATCTATGGCGACGAAGTTACCGCCGAGCAGGCGCAGTTGACGACGAGCAAAATCGTCGAAACGGGCAGCTGGATCGCGCCCGTTATATTCTCATTGCAGGCGATTTTTTACACTTATGACGGCTGGCATACGGCTGCATACTTTTCAGAAGAAGACCGCGATCCGACGAAAAATTTGCCGCGTTCCATGATCGGAGGCGTCTTGCTGATCATTATCATTTATCTGCTTTGTAACATGGCGATTTTGCATGTCCTGCCCATGAACGAATTGTCGCAGTCCAAGCTAGCGGCGGCGGATTCCATCCGGTTAATTTTTGGTGAAGGTTCGGGAAAGATTGTTACTTTATTTTTGATGATATCCATTTTGGGGATTGTAAATGCACAGTTGCTGTTTAATCCGCGTGTATTATATTCCATGAGCCGGGACGGGCTCTTTTTCCGGGGAGGAACGGCGGTAAACAAAGGCGGGACGCCGGCCGTTGCGATGCTGATCACTTCCGCAGTTGCCATCACGCTGATCCTCATCGGCAAAGACGCCACCGAAAAGCTTTCCGACATTGCGACGTTCTTTTTTGTGCTCGGCTACACCTCCGGATTTGCCTCATTGCTTGCGCTGCGTAAAAAGGAACCGGAGTTGCCAAGGCCATGGAAAGTGCCTGCCTACCCTATCCTGCCCATCATTATGCTGATCTTATCCATCGCATTCCTGGTCGGAGCGGTCATTCAGGATCTCGCCAGCACGCAGTATGCATTATTATTTCTTGTGATCAGCTATCCGGCTTACCTGCTGGTCAGCCGCCTGAACCGTTAAATACATTAGTTCATTTAAGTTTTGAAATTATGCCATGGACAAACAACACCTTAAAGAAATGCCTGATTCCCGCTTTTTTGTTGCTATTGACTGGTTTTCAATGGCTTTATGATGATTTTACACAACGTATTGCCGCCAGGTTATCGAATTACAGGACAGTGTTTCCCCAGGAAAAGGCATATTTGCACCTGGACAAGCCCTATTATGTGACGGGCGACACGTTGTGGTTCAAGAGTTATTTGGTGGAAGGTTCGCTCCACCTTGCCGATAGCGCTAGTAACCTCCTGTATGTGGATCTGATAGAACACCGCACCGGCAAAAATGTAGCACTGCGGCGGGTTCAGCTCTCAGGTGGGATTGGGCATGGTGAAATTGTGCTTGCCGATTCCATCGGACAGGGCGCGTATACGATCCGCGCTTATACGAACTGGATGCGTAATTTTTCAGAAGATTATTTTTTTCAAAAAGACATTTATCTGTTCGATCCCGAGACCGTTTCGCAGCCTGCTGCGGCTGGCGGTTTGGATTTAAAATTTTTCCCGGAGGGTGGGCAGCTGGTGGCAGGAGTCAATACGCGGGTTGCTTTCAAAGCATTGGCTGGTAATGGTTTAGGTCAGGACGTAAATGGTTTTATTTTAAATAAAAGCAATGATACGGTCGCTTTCTATACAAGCAGTCATCTCGGAATGGGGCGTTTTGCATTTGAGCCTAAGTCGGGGGAAGTTTATAGTGCATTTGTAAAAGCGAAAGATGGCCAGGTTTCGCGTTTTGATTTTCCGAAAGTGATGGAAAGCGGTTACACAATGGTGGTCGACAATCTTTCCAGTCCTTTAAAAATGCGTGTAATTGTATACGGTGTGTTGCCGGGGAAATCAGAATCCCTGATCCACATTGTAGGACACGCGCGCGGCATTGTTGCCTTTGTGGCCAAAGGAAAAGTTACATCCAAAGGCCTGATGCTGAACCTTCCTACAACGGGCCTGCCGGATGGCATCACGCATTTGACATTGTTTGATGAACAAAATAAGCCGGTAAGCGAAAGGCTTGTTTTTATTAATCACAACAGGAATCTGAAGGTCAACATTTCGCCTGGCAAAACGGCCTATAAGCCTCGCGAAAAAGCGGAAATTGAGATTTCCGTGACAGATTCGGCTGGTAAGCCTGTTGAAACAAACCTTTCCGTGGCCGTTACTGATGCAGGACAAATTTTGCAACAGCCTTATGATGAAACCATTGCTTCTTATCTCCTGCTTTCGTCCGATCTGAAAGGTTTTATTGAACAACCGTCTTACTATTTTGATCCGAACAAAACGGAAAAAAAGATCCATATGGATATGCTGATGATGACGCAAGGTTGGAGCCGTTTTTTGTGGGAAGATGTTTTAACTGATTCGCTTGCTGCGCCGCAACGTTTTGTTGAACAAGGCATTACACTGGAAGGAGAAGTGAAGCGAAACAATAAAAAGCTGAGCGAAAAAGTAATGTTGTCAATGTATCTCAGTAATGATAGCCTAAACACATTCCTGACCGCCGAAACAGATCCAAACGGTCGCTTTGGAGTTTATAACCTCGTTTTTACGGACTCATTGAAAATCCGTTTGCAGGGAATGAACAAGAAAGGAAACGCCAGCCTCTCCTTTCGCCTCGACCCTTTTGCTGCGCCTAAGGCAACATTGGTAAAGGCGCCTTTTTATCCCGTTACCGTGGATGCAAAACAGCTTTTGGAATACCTGAAAAGAGCTGAGCAAGACCAGGAAATAGCCCGAAAAATCAGGGAAAGCCGGGAACGCTTATTGCAGGAAGTAACCATTAAGGGCAAAAAAGAAGTGCAGCGGGATTCCAGGAAAATTTACGGCTCCGCAGACGCTTCTATCAAAGTGACTAACCAAATGGCATCCGCAGGGCGAAGTATTCTGGACATTCTTGCGGGCCGAGTGGCTGGGGTTCAGGTGGTTGGCTCAGGCATAAATGCTTCGGTATACATTAGGGGCAATCGTGGAGAGCCATTGTTTGTATTGGACGGAATGCCGGTGGACAAGGACATGATATCGAGTCTGAACACATTCGACGTGGAATCGATCGATGTTTTAAAAGGACCTGGTGCCGCTATTTTCGGAAGCCGCGGCGGCAATGGGGTCATTTCGATTTTGACCAAAAGAGGCAACGAGAATTACGATTACTCACAGGACATTGTCCCTGGTGTGCTGGTTTCGAAGATAGCCGGTTTTAATGTTCCCAAAGAATTTTATGCCCCCAAATACGAGGTTAGCAAGCAGCAGGCCACAACGCCCGATTACCGCTCTACCCTATTCTGGGCTCCCATGTTGAGAACGAATAAGGACGGCAAAGTTAAATTTGAATATTTTAATACAGATGCGGTGACAAATATTGATATCCGTGCGGATGCGTTAAGCTTGTCTGGCACGCCAGGATCGGGAAAAGCAGCCTATGCGGTTGATTAGCAATGACTTTACATTCTCTGGAAAGTTTTCGAAACTTTTCAAGTCTGCTGATTTTCAGATAAGATTACCTTGTTTTGAACGTTACTAATCTTATTTGGGCTGTTGAGCCAACGAATCATACAGACAAAAATTGGTAACTTTGATTTTTACGTGTAAATGGCTTGTCACCTCTTCGGATCTGACTTTGTTTAGATAATAATATGAGGACTGCATATATAAAATGGACCCTGCTTATCTGCCTCATTGCGAGCGTCTTTGTCACACCGGATGCGCAAGCGCAACGGCGTGGTAAGGCACGTGAGAAAGAACCTGAAAAGCCCGAAGTAACGAGTGCCCGATTGGAGCAGGAATCGCTTGCTGCGGAAGGAATGAAGTTTATCATGAAGGATGAGCCGGATCGCGCACTTCCTATTTTTCAAAAACTTGTAGAAAGTAGTAAAAACGATCCCGCAAGTCATTATTTGCTGGCTACGGCGCTCGTAAAGCTGGAAAAGTTTGACGATGCCATTCTTTCTGCTAAGAAAGCTTACGACCTCGATAAGGAGAACATTTACTATTCACAGCAGCTTGCAGAGCTATACGCAAAACGCCGGAAATATTCGGAAGCTGCGGTGATATATGAGAAATTACTCGAAAAGAGCCCCGGTAATGTGCAATATGGTGTAGAGCTGGCGGCGGTTTATGTATTTAATGATCAGTTCGATAAGGCGATTGAAACCTATAATGTGCTGGAAAAATCACTGGGTGTGACCGAAGAGATCACGCACCAGAAAGAACAGCTTTATTTGAGACAGAATAATCTTGAAAAAGCGCTTGCAGAAGCCAAAAAACTAATAGCCGCCGAGCCGGGTGAAGTAAGTTATCTGGTAGAATTAGCTGAAATGCTGATTGCTAACGAGCGGATCGTGGAAGCAGTGGCTCCTCTTGAAGAAGCATTGAAAGTGAACCCGGATGAGGCACAGGCGCATGTGCTGCTGGCAGACATTTACCGCAGAAATGGCGATGTTCAAAAGTGTAACGAGGAGTTAAAACTCGTTTTTGCAAACCCTAACCTAGACGCAGACCCCAAGATTCGCGTTCTGACAGGTTATTTGACCATGCTCAAAACCGATGCCGAAATTGTGGAAGCCATTTCACTTGCCAAACAGCTATCTGAAACACACCCTAATGAATCCCGCACCAACGTGATCTATGCAGATTTGCTGATGCGCCAGAATAAAAAGGCAGAAGCGCGTGATCTGTATGCCAAAGCTGCCCGAATCGATGGCTCCGTTTTTCAGGTTTGGGGCGCAGTTTTACAGCTGGATGGTGATCTGAATCAGGTAGATAGCATGCTGGTACATTCGGAAAAGGCACTTGAACTTTTTCCAAACCAAGGGATCTTCTGGTATTCCAACGGCACTGCGCAATTGGCAAAGAAAAATTACAAGGAAGCGCTTTCTGCATTTGAAGAAAGCCTGAAACTGATCGGCGATAAGCCCGAAATGATCCCGGTTATCCATGCTCAGATGGGTGATGCTTACAATGGTTTGGGCGACCACGAGAAGTCGGATGCGGCTTATGAGCTTTCCTTAAAGGACAATCCGAACAATGATTACGTCTTAAATAATTACAGCTATTACTTGTCGCTACGCGGTGAAAAGCTTGATCTGGCACTTAAAATGTCTGAAAAGCTGGTGCAGGAGCATAAGAATAATCCAACTTACCTGGACACGCATGCATGGGTGCTATATGTCCGTAAGGATTACAAAAAAGCGAAGGAGTTTCTGGAAAGAGCAATGGTAGATACAAGCGGTGTAAGTGGCACGATTGTTGAACATTATGGAGACGTACTTTTCAAACTCGGCGAACGCGACAATGCTGTTGCGCAATGGAAGAAAGCCAGAAGTATGGGAGAGACGACCGAACTTCTTGACAAAAAAATAGCAACAGGTGCATTACATGAGCAATAAAATTACGGTTTGGGCAGTGACAATCGGGATGATCTGTTTGTCGGCTTGCCACAAGCAGCGTCTCTCCAAAAACAATAAGCCTGCACCAAGCGATTCCCTGGTTATAGCGGCCCCAAACTCAGCAGATTCATTGGCAGCTGTGCCAGCAGCAGATTCTGCTTCTACAAGCGAGTCGGGATCGGTGAAGGTCAATTCCATTTCATTTGACTATCTAGTCGCAAAGTCAAAAGTTGATTTCAAAAGCAAATCATCTGATTTTAATAATACAAACATTAATATCCGGATGAAGAAAGACAGCATTATCTGGCTTTCCGTAACAGGTGTGGGGTTCGAAGTAGCCCGGGGACTTATAACCCGTGATTCTATCGTTTTTATGGATAAAATTCATAAGGATTACTTCGTCTTCAATTACGAGCAGCTTAGCAAGCAATATAATTTTGACCTCAATTTCGCGCTTTTGCAGTCCGTAATCATTGGTAACCTACCCTTTCCACAGCAGCCGGATGCGCGTTTTGTGAAGGAAAATGAGTTTTATGTACTCAAACAAATTGTTGAGCGGCTGGAAGTTGATAATTACATTGGAGAAAACAATTTGAAACTCTCCAGATTAAAAGCAACCGAAGTGCCGACACAAAATACATTTACGCTTGATTATTCAGATTTTAAAGAGGTAAAAAGCTTCCTTTTTCCTTTCACAAGCCACATTGACCTGAATGTGAAGTCGCAAAAAGACCAGCAAGTCCGGCAGACCACCATGCACATTAAGCATAGTAAAGTAGATCTGGTTACCGAAAATCCAGGATTTCCATTTAGCGTTCCGGCTTCTTATAAGCGAAAAAGGTAAAAATCAGCAGGTCATGCGGCGATCATAGGGTCAAAAACCCCAAGTCTGCTTAACTTTGCCTGCCTTTTCCAGGAGTTTTGGCCGCAAGAATTAACTGTATGCCCTTTCAAAGATTGTATTTTCGTCGTTTACTATTACTGCTAACGTTCATCTTTTGTGCGTCCCTGGGTGCTTACGCGCAGAAATCGCGTGAACAGCTCGAACGCGAGAAGAGCGAGAACCAGAGCAAAATCAGAGAAATCCAGGGCATCCTGCGCCAGACATCATCCCAGAAGAATGTCAATCTTGGTCAATTGAAAGCGCTTAATCAGCAAATTAACACTTACAAAAAGCAAATAGACCTGCTTTCGGATGACTTGGACCTCTTAAATAAGGAATTGGGCGTCTTGGAGAGAAAACGGCAGGCGCTGGACAGCAGTCTGGCCAAATTGAAGACCGAGTATGGTCACATGATCTACGAAGCTTCCAAACGGAATGTGTATTTTAATCAATTGGTTTTTCTGTTTTCTTCGGGCACTTTCAATCAGTTTGTGCTGCGCTACAAGTATTTGAAACAATATACCGAAGCGCGCCAGGGCCAGGTGAAGGAAATGGAGGTTTTGCAAGGTAAGCTAATGGACGAACGCCGTCGCATTACAGCCAAGCAAAACCAGCAGAAAACGGTTTTGAATACACGGGTCACCGAGAATACAAAGCTTGAAGGACTGAAAACTAAGCAAAACGAAGTAATCCAGGAGCTTTCCCAGAAAGAAGTAGAACTTAGAAAACAAATCGCTGAAAATAAGCGTGCTACCGACCTTTTGGAGGCGAATATCCGCCGCATTGCAGAACGCGAGCGACGTGAGCGTATTGAGCGCGAGCGCCGGGAACGGGAAGAAAGAGAGGCGCGGAGAAAAGCAGAGCGCGAAAGATTGGCACGTGAAAATGCCGAAAGAGAGAAGAAAGGTGAAGCGGCTGTTGCGGCAAAGCCAGAGGAAGAAGAAGCTCCAATCAGTTCCGGTGGGATGAGCGAAGAGGAAACTACGCTGGCATCATCGTTCACCGCATCACAAAACAGGTTGCCTTGGCCTGTGAAAGGATTCGTATCCGGGCACTTTGGCCAGCGCCCACATGCTGTTTTGAAAGGTGTAATGGTTGATAACCTGGGTGTTGACATTCAGACAACCGCTGGCGAGCCGGTACGCTCGGTTTATGACGGTGTTGTGCTTGACGTTACAGAGATGCCTGGAATGGGCAATGTGGTGGCCATTCAACATGGTAACTACATGACCATCTATGCGAAAATGAACGGGGTTACGGTGCGGGCCGGACAAAAAGTGAAAGCCCGTGAAAACATCGGCAGGGTAGCCACCGACAGCGATGGCACATCGGAATTACAATTCCAGATCTGGAAAAATACTTCGCGTCTCAATCCGGAAAGCTGGCTGATCCGCAGGTAGGCCAGGAATCCGGAATTTATTATTTACTCATTTTCATCCAAGATTATGTCTATCCATACTCCTGATATAAAGCGCGTTACCACCCACATCATTCAGGAAATGAAAACCCGTGGGGAGAAAATATCCTGTCTTACAGCTTACGATTTTTCCATGGCAGGCATTGTAGATGCGGCTGGCGTGGAGTTGATCCTGGTAGGGGATTCGGCTTCCAATGTCATGGCCGGCCACGAAACTACATTGCCGATTACGATTGATCAGATGATATACCACGCCACATCAGTGGTAAGGGCTGTGAAAAGGGCATTGGTTGTTGTGGATTTGCCTTTTGGATCTTATCAGGGAAATTCTCGGGAAGCATTGAATTCGGCGATCCGCATTATGAAAGAGTCGGGCGCGCATGCTGTGAAGTTGGAAGGAGGATTGGAGATCAAAGATTCTATCACGCGCATATTAAGCGCGGGTGTGCCTGTTATGGGGCATTTAGGCCTTACACCGCAATCTATTTACAAGTTTGGCACTTACACTGTACGAGCCAAGCAGGAGGCGGAGGCGCAGAAGTTAATTGATGATGCGCGTATGCTGGAAGAAGTAGGTTGTTTTTCGGTTGTTTTGGAAAAAATCCCTTCTTCGTTAACGAAACAAGTTTCAGAAACCGTAACCATTCCAACGATCGGAATAGGAGCAGGGCCTCATGCAGACGGTCAGATCTTGGTTTTGCATGACCTTTTGGGCATTAATAAAGCCTTTAAGCCCAGGTTTTTACGCCGCTATGCCGATCTCAATGGTGTGATGACGGATGCAATATCAAATTATATAAAAGATGTAAAAGGTAAGTCATTCCCTAATGAACAGGAATCTTATTAACCTTTTAAAAAGTAAAGAACTAATAATATGGCAAAGCGCCCATTTCAGATCATATACGAAGACAATCACCTCATTATCGTCAACAAAGAGCCAGGCATTCTGGTGCAAGGTGATGCGACGAGGGACAAATGTCTGCTCGATATGGTAAAAGAATATATCAAAGAAGAATATCAAAAACCAGGTGCGGTGTTCCTGGGCACGGTGCACAGGCTGGATAGACCGGTTAGCGGGCTTGTTGTGTTTGCTAAAACTTCAAAAGCTTTGGAGCGGATGAATGAGATTTTCCGCAAGCGTGATGTTCAGAAGACCTATTGGGCAGTGGTGAAAAACCGTCCGGCGGAGAAGAAAGGCAAACTAGTGCATTATCTTTCCAAAGACGAGTCCCGAAATGTGACCACGGCTTATGATTACGAAAAACCCGGAACGCAGCGTGCAGAGCTATCTTATCGCTGGTTGGGGGAGGTGAATAAGTTTCATTTGCTGGAAGTAACGCCGGTTACAGGCCGGCCGCATCAGATCCGCGTACAGCTTGCATCTATGAACTGCCCGATCCGGGGCGACGTGAAATACGGTTACCCGGTTGGTAACAAGGACAACAACATTAATCTGCATGCCCGAAGACTTTATTTCGAGCATCCTGTAAAAAAGGAGCCGATCATTTGCAAGGCTGGGGTCCCTAATGATCCGTTTTGGGAAGAATTCCTGACATTGGACGATGAAGAGATCAAGCCAGAGCATCTGGATTTTCTTTATGAATAAAATCAGCCAATGATCGAGAAACTGAAAGCACGTTGGAATGTTAAAAACGGTTGGGATGTGATAGTCATTCTAATCGTTTTCGCATGTACGGGCTTTTCGGTTTTATATGTAAAGCGTGGGCTATTTTATATAACTGGCGTCACGGAAGATTCGCCGGCCTGGCTTCGCTGGGGCATTAATATCATCATTATCTTACCGCTATACCAGGTAATTTTACTTGCCTGGGGATGGATCTGGGGGAAGTTTAACTTCTTTTGGGAATTTGAAAAACGAATGTTCAGCCGGATCGGAAGCATTTTCAAAAGAAAAAATACGCAGGAATAGTGACATTACCCATTATTACATCCCTGCCGGGATTAAATAACCCACGAAATCCCAATTGCTACCGATATTACATCGCTCCGCGACTTTTCTTGTTACAATGTTACTATTTACAGGGAGTGAAGGCCGGAGGCACGTAATATTGGTAGAAACATCACCCATTATATTACATCCCTGCCGTGATTAAATTAACCTACGAAATCCCAATTGCTACCGATATTACGTCGCTCCGCGACTTTTCTTGCTTCACTGTTACTGTTTACAGGGAGGAAAGGCCGGAGGCATGTAATATTGGTAGAGACAGGTATTCAAATGTAAAGCGCAATGCCGGAGGCATGTAACAACATCCTGAACGATTTCCAGAACACTAAGGAGCCGCGATAATTGCTTGATATTTTTTCCTGGCTTCCTCATATGCGGCTTCCGCAGCCTTTTTTTCCTCTGCTCGAATGTTAGGTTCCTTCATTTTCCAGCATTGATTCAATGTTGCCAGGCACCATTCAGCGCTTTTTTTCTCAATAACCGGCTTATTATTCACCTTTATAAAGATCGGATTGGAATGTGAGCTCGGGAAAACCCGCACAGCAGCCCAGCCTGATTTTGCTGGCTTATAAGAGAACTTAACATTATTTACCGCTCCATCCGCATTGATTTCCGTAGTGTCAACAGCTTCTCCGTTAACGACCAGCTCCACCCGGACTTTCCTGGATTTCTCGATCCTGGCCCGTTCAATGTCCCAGTAAGGCATCAGAATAATGGACGTTTTCGCGATCGCTTCACCGGCTGCATCTTGTTTTTCAGGAAGATATGCAGCGACATTGGCTGTAATGTTTATCGTTTCGTTGATTTTGATAGCAACCTCACTATCACCAACACCTGACTCTTTTCCGTTAACGGAAAAGTCCATAATATGCGATTTTCCATCCGACACGTAACTTCTGCCGGATTTGATAGCGGCCACATAATTATCATAATTATAGGGACCAACAGGTTTAAAATAACTTCTTGCCTGACCAACCCGCGCGTCCGTAATGCATGGAAAGTCGGTCTCGCCACTCAGCCTGGGCCTGAAACCGCAGTTTAATGTGTGGTAATACATGTTCAATTCCCATGGCGCAGGCGTGTCACCGGCGCTGAAAAAGTCAACCAGATCATTGGTAACCGTCACAATGTACTCGTTAGCACCGATGCCGTCCATTTTCGGCACAACATAGTTGGGCAGCTTATCCGTTGGCTCCAAAGGCTGCAAACCCCAACCGGAATGCGCATAACCCACCACGCCGCCCTGCGATTTGGCCCACGAAAGTACGGGAGCGGTCCAGCTAGGCCACTGCTCGATGAGCGTGGTGCCGGGATAATCATCTTCTTTGATGCGCAGCAGCACAATGTGCCCCGAATGCGACGACGGGAATCCTGAAACCTCCACATCATTGCGCATAATGTTCTTTTTGTCGGAAAGTGGATGATCTTTTCCGGTAAAGAATGTCTTCTGATGATACCAGCTCGGGCCCCAGGCCAGGTTGGCCGCCATATTCAGGTCTTCGCCTAATGCTTGCCGCCACATGTCTTTGGGATCTACACCCTCGGTAGGACTGTCGTAATGGCTGCAACCGGCTGCGTGAATGTGATGATCGGCGCTGTGCCAGCCGAGCTTTGTCATTTGTATCCAGCGTATCAGCTCAAAAGAAACGGTTATGGAATCTTTGTTTTCAGGGACAATGATTTCTTTTGCTTGCTTAATGTACTCAGGTCCGCGCGTATAACTTACCTGATATTTGCCGGCTGGCAACATCACATGCTCGCCGTCGGCGCGGTAAATTTGGGGCTGAAAGAAAAAATCAGGATAGGTGTCGAATGCGGCGACGCGCCGGGAGGGAAGCGGGTAGATGCCGGAAAACTTTCCCGAAGCGTGTGCCTGTCCGTCGGTGATAAGGAAAGATGCCATGACGGGTTTTCCGTCCACATCTTTCACATTGAGCTTCAGTTTTACAGCAGGTTTAGCATTGAAAAGAATGTGCGTCGAATTACGGAAACCAAGATCCTGGGAACCCTGACCTACGTTATAAGCCACTTCAATATCGCGCTGGCCCGCGTCCTTTGAATAAATCTGCACGATGGCATATTCCAGCTTCAAACCGGTCAGATTATCCTGCAACGGCGGTTTGGTATACATTTGAATGTCAGCAAACCGGTTGGCAACTTGTCCGGGCGTCACTTCATGTTCTTTCTTTACTTTTGGCTCGAAAGAAGGGGAATGGTAGGGTTTTTGAGCGTTCGGGCTTTCGGCTTGCAACTTGGCAGTAATGCCGGCGTCATTTTTTATTTTAACCAAAAAACTCGTCCAGCCACCCTGAATCAATGTTGCCTTAGCAGCTCCACGCAGCACTTTTACACGTCCTTCGGGGTTAATATCGACTACATTAAGGCAATAGGGATCAAATATTTTCTGTATTTCCGCAACAGTTTCCTGGGTTAATAGCTTGTTGCCCAATGCGTTCAGCTTCTTGGCATCCTCCGCCGCTAATGCGTTTCCCGAAAATTTAAGCGCTTCCTGCAAGCGCATGGCCTGGGCCAGCAACGGCTGCGGCTCCACACCTGTTGTCTGCGGTTGCGCTGTATGGTCGTGATGTTGTGCGACCAGCAAGAATGGGAGAAATAGTTGGATGAAGAAGAGCGCAGATGTTTTCATATTATATGAAAGATCATTCCGCGTCTTTTTTCCTGTTCAATTTCCAGGCAGTAAAACCTAAATAAACCATGCTGCCTCTGGCTCCGCCTTTTTTCAATAACCCGTTAACATTACTGAACCCTAAGAAAACAGGCCCGAAATGCCCCACAGCGCCAATAGACGGCCTATTATTTCCCTTAATAAAGGAAATGGGGAAAGAAAAATCAGAATCTTCATCCTCGAATCTGGGTGTGATTGTAAATGATTCGAGCTGGTAAGTATCCAGATATTCGCCGCTTCTGCGCTTGTATGGTTTTGTTTTGGATAAATTCAGAAAAAAACCTTTTACTAACTGAATATCTGCTTCTAAATGAAGCGCTTGCGGAAGCTGAATGTTTCGTTGGAATGTCGTGTCGCGTTCGGATGGGAAAAGCGTCATGAAACCCTCCGGACCTTCGTCGCTTACATTCTCCAATTCTT
This sequence comes from Dyadobacter sp. CY327, assembly GCF_021390415.1. NCBI lineage: Bacteria > Pseudomonadati > Bacteroidota > Cytophagia > Cytophagales > Spirosomataceae > Dyadobacter > Dyadobacter sp. CY327. Next base: position 46,443 of record NZ_JAJUXJ010000009.1, read on the forward strand.
TTTGGCCTACAACAGCCTCAGTTTCACGTCCCGAACTCACTTTGCTGCGGTTGGTTTTATAACGTATGGAGCCCACATCCGTCAATGATCCCGAAAGTCTTACCAGATATTCCGGGCTTTCGTCAAACACTTCTTTTGATTTATTCCAATACGCCCCAAGCTCATAAGAAAAGCCCAGATCATAACCCCATCCCGAGCCATATTGGTCCGAATTGAAAAGATTTGAAATGCGCATTTTCTTGTTAGGATTGCTGTAACCGCTTTCATAGGCGAAATTTTGGATAACCAGCTCGCTCGTCTCATCCGCGCCGGCCAGCGGGCGAATGCTGTAACGATCGGCCGAGCCATTCAAATAGCCGATCCTGGCTCCGAAAACACGTTTTCCGGTTACACCGATGCGAAGTTTGTGCGCGTCAAGATCCAGTAATTGCACGCCATAGGAAACACTTACATCCGAAAAGCTTTGCTGAACCAGATTAAAATCACCCCACGGCTGGTCGGTTGGCGGTGTGCTGCCCGTGTCTAGCCGGTGAAAATATAACGTCTGGATCGGGTCGGGCAGGTTTTTGCCTTGTACAAATCCCCTCGTCCTGAATTGTAGTGCGAGCCCCTGATATTTGCCAATGGCGATCATTGCGGAAGGCCAGCGGATTTCACTGAATGTATAAATCGGGTCATCATTGAGCAGGGAACCGGTTGTCCGGGAGCGGCCGTATAATTCTTTCGTCGAATGTGGAATCAGCAACGGATATAGCAGGGAATTTTCACCAACAAAATTGAAATACCGGTAATTGATGCTTCCTCCTAATGTTCCAATGTTGATCTGCCATTTGTGTTTGGGCCCGCCCAGGACTGCGGGATTGCGCGTAGCCCTGTACAAGCCTCCGTAATTGCTTAGTTCAAGACCTGGAATTTGCTGAGCGTAAACCGCTTGTGATAGAATGCAAAGGAATAGTGCGAAGGTAAGGACTGATTTTTTCAATGTTGAGTTTTGTTAGTCAAGGATAGCTTCCCGGCATCATCATACCGGATCGTTTCCTCTTTGATCAATTGTTGTAATGTCTGTAAAAAATCCTTTTCAGGAATGTCTTCAAATGCTATGCCCAGCTCATTGGGCGTTACCGGGCCATTTTGTGCCAAAAAATTGGTTACCGTAGTTTCCAGTCCGGGGTTTTGAGCCAGTTCGTTTTTCTTGTTTTGAATGCAAATGTCACAAACTCCACATGCTTCCGCATCAAATTCATTGAAATATTCTAATAAGAGCAAAGTCCGGCAAATGCGGGTGTGGGATGCATAATGTGCCACAGCACGCGCTTTTTGAATGTCCCGCTCTTTTTTCTTATTTATTTCAAAAACGTTAAGCGGTAATAATGTTGCATCATACCGGGGCGTCAGGAAAGTGAGTTGCGGTTTGCTTTTCCGGGGTTCATAGTCGATGATTTCCCGTTCGTGCATGAATTTCAATTTCTTCACAACCTCATTTTCCGGCGCGAAATAAACCTGGCCCAGCTCGTTTTCAGAGATCCGCACATATTCCGTAAACAGTTCCCCGCCATACATCCTCAGAATTACCTTGATAAACGAATCCATTTCCTGGTAACGTATCTGAAAATCGTATAATTGGCGATTATCAACGAGAAAATGAATTTTTGACGCGTCATTAAAACTTTCGCTCAGTTGCAGGAAACCTTCTTCTTCGAGCAGTTTTAAAGCGTAATGCGTTTCATTTACGGCAAGGCCAAAAATTCCGGTAAACTCCTGTATATCAAAATCAAAACTGGCAAATTCACCTCCGCCAACTGCAAGTTTGTAATAATTGGCAAGTGCCTGGTAAACCCTTTTCAGGACTTCTATCGGTGGGTATTTCCTTTCTACACTTTCAGAAAGCTCTTCCAGGTCGATCTTCGTAAACAATGCAACAGCGTAAGCTTTTTGTTCGTCGCGGCCAGCACGCCCAGCTTCCTGATAATAGGCTTCGAGGTTATCCGGCAGATCAAAATGAACCACTGCACGCACATCCGGCTTGTCAATGCCCATCCCGAATGCATTGGTGGCAACCACAACTCTGACCTGGTTTTTGATCCAAGCCGTCTGGCGGTCGCTTCGCTCGCGGAAGGGCAGTCCTGCGTGGTAATTCTGTGCGCTGATGCCTTGTCTGTTAAGCCAATCGGCCAGTTCCTTCGTGCGCTTTCGTGTCCGCACGTATACGATGGCTGTTCCGGCTACGTTTTTCAGGATTTGCAGCAGCTTGCGCTCTTTATTGTCCTCGGAAAATGCTGAGTAAGAGAGGTTTGCCCGGGCGAAAGATTGTTTGAAAACCCGCGCATTGCGCATTTCAAGTTTTTCAAGAATGTCGGCCCTTACTTCTTCGGTCGCAGTTGCAGTAAGCGCCATTAGAGGAACATCCTGACGTTTTCCAGCGGGCGATGGAACTCCGGCGATTATTTTCCGGAAATCTGAAATTAAAAGGTAGGCCGGCCGGAAGTCATAGCCCCAGGCAGAAATGCAATGCGCCTCATCAATTGCAAGCAGGCAAACATCCATTTGTTTCACCCGGGCAACCATAATGTCGGTCCGTAACCTTTCGGGAGAGACGTATAAAAATTTTGTATTACCGTGTATGCAATTGTCGAGCGTTATATCGATCTCATTCTTGCTCATGCCGGAATGTATTGCAGCCGCAGAAATGGACCGGCGTTTCAACTGCTCTACCTGATCTTTCATCAATGCGATCAGCGGTGTAACCACAATGCAAACGCCTTCCATTGCAAGCACGGGCACCTGAAAACACACAGACTTGCCGCCGCCTGTCGGGAGCAGAACCAGCGTATCGATGCCATTAAGAACTGTTTTGATCGCATCCTCCTGAAAAGGGCGGAAGGTGTCGTAACCCCAGTATTGCTTCAGGATAGCGTGAAGATCCGTCATGAGGGGTCTTGTCCTAGTGCGTAATGAATAAAATACAAAGTAAGGTCATAATGTTCGTTTTAGTAAAGAATTGCGCAATTGCATACGATAAAATTGTAAATTCCATTCAAATTCGCACATCATCCATAATTCCAGGTTACATTTCCATGCGCACGCTTATCTTCTTTGTTAGTGTTTTAATGCTTTCAGGTTGCTCGGTATCTCATTATTTAAAACGGGAATTAAAAAATTCCCCGGTCCTCAGTCAGCAGCATACGGGCGTCTCAATCCAAAAGCTCGGAGAGAAAAAAGAACTCGCGGCTTACCAGAGCAACAAATATTACAATCCGGCATCCAACACCAAATTATTCAGCTACTATTCAGGCTTGTGTGCCCTTGGCGATTCGATTCCAGGCCTGGAATATCTGGAATGGGGCGAGTTACTCCTTATCCGCGGCACAGGCGATCCCTCACTTTTACATCCGGATTTACCAAAGAGCAAGGTTTTTGAATTTTTGAAAAACCGAAAAGAAGCGATCTTTTTCACGCCATATAATTTTGAAAACAAGCGCTACGGCTCGGGCTGGGCGTGGAGCGATTACAACGATTACTATCAGCCGGAAATTTCGCCTTTGCCGGTTTATGGCAACATTGCGCGCTTTTCTGCGAATATGGCAGCCAGCAGTGCTGCCAAGGAAGACGAATCGAACGATGCGGTTCCCGGCGCTCCGGAAAAGGCTTCCAGGAGCTTTCGGGTTTCTCCCGCATTCTGGGATAAAGCAATGGTTCTGGATACAGCGGCTTCCGGCATTGAGCGCGACGAAATGCAGAATTTGTTCCGTCATTCCAAACTGGGTGTGCCTCAGGGCCTTATCCAGGATGTTCCGGTGCGGATGACCGACGCGATCACGGTTCAGTTGCTGAGCGATACATTGAAAAAGGAGATCAAACTGATCAACATTCCACTGGAAATCGAGCTGCAAAAGGTGAACAGCATTCCTTCCGATTCACTTTATAAAAGAATGATGCAGGTGAGCGATAACATGCTGGCAGAGCAACTGATGCTCCTTTACGCATCAGCAAACGGCCTTCCGCTCAATACGGAAAAGGCCATAGCACACGCCATTGAGCACCATATGAGTGATTTACCGGATAAGTTGGTCTGGAAGGATGGCTCAGGATTAAGCCGTTATAACCTTTTTACACCGAGAACTATTTCTGCCTTGCTTCAAAAAATCCATCAGAAAGTGCCGCAGGAAAAGCTGTTTCAAATCCTGCCGTCGGGTGGCAGATCGGGAACATTGAGCAACCAGTTCAAAGGGGAGAAACCATTTGTTTTTGCCAAAACCGGAAGTTTTAGTAATAATTACAACATTAGCGGTTACCTGATCACCAAGAAGGGCAAAACAATGGTTTTCAGCTTCATGAATAACAATTTCACACGCCCCGGCAGCGAAGTCAGGAAGGAAGTAGAGCGCATACTGACTGGCTTACATGAGAAATTTTAAGGGCTAATCAATCTCATTCCAGGTCTTACCAGTGCAGTATATCTTATTTTGTCCGTTTTTCCGGATCATTAAAAAGATCGAATAATTTCCTGGTTCAATGGTTGCCCTGTGAAAATTGGCGAAAGCACCTTTATTGAAATACATTCCCCGGCGGATGGTCGTTCTCAATGGCACCGCAGATTGATTGGGCGGCGTGGTATAAACGTGGTCTTTTGATTTCAAAATCACGTAAGCGCCATCTGTATAATCTTTCACGGGTTTGAAAAAATCCTGTTCAAAATTAATTGCCAGATAATCACCGGATTGGGTGATCAAATCAGGCGTATATATGCTGTCACAAGCCATTCCGGCGAGATCTGCCTTTGGATTCCAGCCTTCTGCGAGCGGGTCCGTGGAATTGTAGTATGCTCTGATTTTCTCAAAATGCTTTTGATCCATTGAAAACATGCGGATACCGAGCCAATCGGCATTATAACGTGCATTGAATTCCTGGGTGACGGCCGAACGGCGGTAATTAACAGCTTCTGCAAAGTTGCCATGGAGTATCACCATGTTTAACACAATGGCCGATATCAGGAAAACAGGCGATAAGCGCAGCCTCGTATGATGGCTTTTCAAGCTCAGAAAGGCAAAGTACAACGCAATGCAGCACATGGTGGAATACATCCGGTAACGACCTTTGAACATGCCCGCAAACGTATCCGTAGGAATGCGTTTATAGGTTAACGCAAGCGTGGTAATGCCGATGAAAATAAGGATAGCGAGCGCAAATATGGCTGTGCGGTTGGTATATTTTGATTTCAGCCAGGCAGCATGCCAAAGGGGTAGAATTTGTTTTTGATATAAAAAAATGAATGCGATCACCAGCAACATTCCGAATGCGGAGGCGATATACATGGCTGATAACGGAATGCTGTAAGCGCTTACAGTTGCAATGGAACCAATAAAGCCGAACAATCCGAAAAAGCCTTCTTTGACTTGTTGCGGATCGGAAAAGCTAAGGTTTTGGGTGATGGGCGTAAAGTCGAGGAAGTAAATGAGCGCTACAAACGCGGTAAAAAGCACGGTTGTGAAAAACTGGTTCCGGCGCCCTGTAATCAGGAACATGAGCGCGATAACAGGAAAAACCATCAAGCCATTACCATAGGTAAAAGTGGCAGCAACGGCGAAAATTAAGCTGACAAAAACCCTTTTGGGATGATAGGCAGCAAAATAAAGTGCTGACAGCACAAATAGGATCACGCCGAAGTTGCACAGCGAGCTAACGCCCCAAAAAATGTTTTCGTAGGATTGAATGTTAAACCAAAGCCACATGACCGGCACAAAATACCAGATCGACAGGTGCAGCTTTTGAAATGCCTTATAAAAAATAAATGCGCACAATCCCCAGCAAATGTTGGCCACGATCATCAGCCAGACGAGGTTAACGCGGCCAAAAATGTCGTAAAACAGAAGGATTACCGACCGGGAAAAAACGAGGCGGTGCTCAGGAAATAATGTGGTCAGCAACTGCCAGCGCTCAGGCCATGTCGCTCTTTCGAACTCAGGAATAATGCCGAAAACAAGGATATCGTCAAAGGCTACGTAATTGACATTCAGTGCAATAGATTGGAAAACCCAGATATAAATGATAATGGGGGCAATACACAGCAAAAATGCCAGCCAGATCTTATTCCGGATAAAGCCTAGGAGAGTCAAAAACATATTTCAATTCATTCATGCCGCAAAATCCGGCATGCTAATTAAGCAGGTGATTGAGGATTTTCAACCATTCGGGGCTTTAATTTTCCGTTTCCTCTTCTGTTGAGGCACGCGGATCCTTGGTATAATCGTAAAGAAGTTTGCCCTTTTCATCCCATTCCCGCAGCACAAATGGCTCAAATTCTTCATCCCAGCCCGACTTCGGATATTGAATTTCCTTCTTGCGCTGGCGTTTGAACTGATAGTATTCTACCCAGCGACCAATCTTCGCGCCGCCATCGTATTTGCCGCTCACTGCCAGCTGACCTTCCTTATAAAATTGTAAATACTCGCCCTCAACCTGTCCGAACATGACGGGTAACACCTCTTTAATCTGGCTGTGGGCCGAGTCATAGTAAGTGATCTGCGATTCGGCAGGGAAGCCGCGCTCCCAGACAGACTTGTCAATCAGATTAAACTTTGTATCGTACTTCACCCATCGGCCATCTTTCACACCCATGTAGTAAAAACCTTCCTCGATCAGGTTTTCGCCGCTGTATTTCTTGTAAGAGCCGTGAAGCGGCAATGCTTGGTTCTTATCCTTAATGAGCGCAGAGCTTAATTTCTTGCCTTTCTTGTCATACCAACGCGTGTTGGCGCCCATGACATACTGGTTCAGGGGTTTGTATTCCTTCAAAACATGAAAATATTCAACCGTTGCGCGGTCGCCACTTCCGTATTTGACAGACATGCTTTGCATAGGAATGCCTTCATACTGCACCTTGGCAAGTTTTGCTTTTTCCTTTTTGCTTTTGCGGTCTTTTTTCTGGCTTTTGTATTCTTTAACCTTCAACCCGAGATCCGGAATCGTCTCGCCAAACAATGTAGACAGACTTGTAGGTTTTCCATTCACACCTGGCACAGACGTGCCCATTACAGGATCCAGGCCGGAAACAAAGGATTTGAGTCCCTTGGAGCGGTTAACCGTATCTTTCTTGACCGTTTCTTTTGGAAGCCAGGCGGGCGTTTCTGTCTGCTGCTCCAATTGCCCCGATGCCGTTTCTGCCATTATAAGAGCGAAAAAGCACCATAAAAGAATGATTCTTTGCATGTATATTGAATTTTTCTTCAGAGCAAGATTGTTACTTTTGTAACGAATTGATTATTTCTATATTGATTATCAACGCACAAATTTAAAAAAAACGCAGTGGAAAAAAGCGCTAAAATTTATATCGCCGGACATCGTGGAATGGTTGGCTCTGCCATTCATCGGAAATTAGTGAAAGAAGGGTTTGATAATTTCCTGCTTAAGACCTCTTCTGAGCTGGATCTGCGTGATCAAAGTGCAGTCAGAAACTTTTTTGAGACCGAGCGGCCGGAGTATATTTTTTTAGCAGCAGCGAAAGTAGGCGGGATTATGGCCAATAACATTTACAGGGCCGAATTCTTGCACGATAATTTATTGATACAGAACAATGTCATCGACAGCGCTTATCGTACAGATGCCAAAAAGCTGATGTTCCTAGGTTCCAGCTGCATTTATCCGAAACTGGCTCCGCAACCGCTTCATGAAGACTCTTTGCTGACAGGACTTTTAGAGCCAACCAATGAGCCTTATGCAATTGCGAAGATTGCCGGAATAAAAATGTGTGAAGCATACCGCGCACAATACGGCTGCAATTTCATCTCTGTCATGCCGACAAACCTTTACGGCCCCAACGATAATTACGATCTGAACAATTCGCACGTGCTTCCTGCCATGATCCGCAAATTCCATGAGGCGAAGGAAGAAAATAAGCCATTTGTTGAGCTATGGGGCACAGGATCTCCGTTAAGGGAGTTTCTGCACGCTGATGACCTTGCAGATGCGTGTTATTTCCTGATGCAAAACTACGATGAGCCCGGTTTCCTGAATGTTGGAGTGGGTGCAGATGTGTCCATCAAAACGCTTGCCGAAATGATCCAGCGTGTAACTGGTTATACCGGAGAAATTCATTGGAACACCGACAAACCCGACGGAACGCCGCGTAAACTAATGGATGTGAGCAAGCTGCACGCGCTTGGCTGGAAACACCGCGTGGAATTGGAGGATGGAATAGCGGTTACTTATCAAGATTTTCTGCAAAAGATCGAAACTTACGCAGTGTAAACCAATTGCATACGAAAAGTTACAATTGGTAAAAGCCTAATATTTCAAAACTAAATTCTGTTTTTGCCTACGATAATTCTATTTTTTGACAAATTTTCAGTATATAATTGTAAGATTCTTCGGGAAACTAATTAGTTTTGCAGCGTCCTAAAAAAGGGGCAATATAAAACCTTAGTCATAGAGAAATGTCGGCCATTATTAAGTTAGACCAGATAGACCGTAAAGTACTGGAGATCTTACAAACGAACGCAAAAATAACTAACGCGCAACTGTCCAAGGAAATAGGCCTATCGCCTGCACCTACTTTGGAGCGTGTCAAAAAATTAGAGCAATCAGGAATTATCAAAAGCTATCATGCGCAACTGGAGCCGGAGAAAGTAGGCTTGGGCGTTAGCACATTTGTACAAATTTCCCTGGTTGGACACAGGAAGGCGGTAACAGAGTCTTTTGTCGAAAAGATACATGCAATTCCCGAAGTTATTGAATGTCACCATATTACCGGAACAGGAGATTTTCTTCTTCGTGTGATTTCAAAGGACATCAGCACATATCAGAAGTTGATGCTTGAAAAAATAAATGAGATTGAAGAAGTTGCCAGCACACAAACGATGGTTATTCTTTCGACATTTAAAGAAAGCAAAGTATTGCCGATCCCTTGATGGATTCTATAAAGTCACCAAATAAAAAACGCCAGATTTTAAAGTCTGGCGTTTTTTATTTGATATATAAATGAGTTTTACTGGTGTTGCTCACGCAGCAGATCATTCACCGTTTTTACCGGATTAAATGTAATTAAGGGCACTTCCACGAACAATGTGTTCCAATCTGCCATAGCGCCGTTCCATAATCCTGGCAATTCCTGCGCTTTCAGCTCCTTACCATCTTTCGATTTTCCGGTAATGAAGCCCGTTAAGGGATCACGGAATTTTTTCAGATCATACAATTCGCCTTTGCTATTCTTCACCGCGCACACGAGATCCACTGGATTAAAGTGCGTTGAATTCTTGAAAATGCTGTTTTGCGATTCATCATCCACATCCACTTGCGCCGATTCTACAATCTGCAATGAGGACGAACCGTCCGCATTCTCAGCCCAAAACGGACCGCCGCCCGGTTCTCCCAGATTTTTCACCATTCCGCAAGCGCGCAAGGGCCTGTCCAATTTTTTCTGAAAATAAATGGCTTTCTGATCATCCGACCATGAATCGAAGTCAGCCGGAGGCACTACGCAAAGTTCTGTCTTGAAAAAACCGTCCAATTCGCTTAGTAATGCTGGGTTAGCCTGGTCTTTCAGTTTTTCAAGATAAGAGAAAATCCTTTTTTGGTAACTTAAGACAATGCCGGCCAGCGCTTTCTTATAAGTAATGGTGTCCTGTTTGATTCTGTCAGGAACCACATTATCAATGTTTTTGATAAAAATAATGTCCGCATCCAGCTGTCCAAGATTATCCAGCAATGCGCCGTGACCTGCCGGGCGGAATAATAGACTGTCGTCCTTTTCACGGAAAGGCGTGTTGTCCAGGTTAACCGCAATGGTATCCGTTGAGCTTTGCTGTTCGGAGAACGAAACAATGTAACGTACGCCAAACTCACTCTGGTAAGTTGGCAATACTTCTACCACCAGTTTTTCAAACTTGTCACGGTGTTCCGGCGAAACCGTAAAATGGATCTGGACATTGCTTCCGGCGTTGGCGTATTTCGCACCTTCTACCAAATGTTCTTCCAATGGTGTCCTGGAACGCTCTTCGTAATTATGGAATTTCAGCAAACCTTTTGGCAGCTCACCATAACCTAATCCCTTGTTAGTCAGGAAGTAAGATGCAATCGTTTTTTCATCCGCCGTCTCAATGTCGTTTCCGTCGGCAGCGAGGGAGGTTTTCAGATCCTCATAGAATGCAAAGTCTTTTAGTTTGCCAAAAAACTCTTCAACAGATTTGTCTTTTTTATCATCCTGCAAAAACCCGAAAAGGGATTTGAACATTCTCGTAGCAGCACCGGAGGCAGGAACAAACTTCAAGAGTGCAATTTCGCCCTCAGAAGCACTTTTATCAAATTCACTGATTACGGTCGCAATTTGGTCGTCGGTGAGGCGAATGATGCCATCGCCGACGGTGGCAGCTTTTGAAAGTTGGAGGAAGGGGAATCCGTTTACAAAATAATTGACTTGTTCTTCTACTGTGGCAATATCGCTTCCGCGTTCTTGTATTTGTATAATGTCTTTTTCAATAAACATATTCATGTTGTTTAATGGTGAAGTTTTAGGGTGTTTAAGTTTAAAGAAGTGTAGCAGGGACCGTTAAAACATTAAAGCTGCCGACAAACGTACTATAATCATGCTAAGCGAATTATTTCAGAATACGGAGCTTGGCGAAGCTCAGCAGCAAAGTTTTCTCTCCGACAAGTTTAAAATTAACGGTTGCCTTGCGGTCGGTGCCATTCACGTCCATCCTCGTTACTTCTCCGAAACCAAACTTCAAATGTTCCACTTTGTCTCCTTCTTTGAGATCAAATGTGTCGGTGGGCACGAAATCTTCGGACGGCGTATGTGAAACTGTCGTGCTGGATGGAGTCGGAGCAGGTTTCCTTTGGGTTAAATTCCTTGCAAAGGACGTTACAGGACTCACGCTATCCCGCGTAGGCGCTCCGTGAAGCATGTTGGAAACATTCAGGAAATGCGGATCGACTTCCAGTAGGAAACGGCTTGGTTCGCACATTTTCAATCTTCCCCATTGGTAACGGCTTTCGGCGTAAGAGAAGGAAAGCTTTTTTTCGGCGCGGGTAATGGCCACATAAAACAATCTTCGTTCTTCTTCCAGGTCCTGACGGCTTTCCAGCATCATCTGGCTTGGGAAAAGGTCTTCTTCCAAGCCCACAATAAATACATTCCGGAATTCCAGGCCTTTCGCAGAGTGAATGGTCATCATCGTAACCCGGTCGTTATCATTATTATCATCCGGTTCGTCGGCGTTCGTCAATAGAGAAACGGATTGAAGGAATGCACTTAATGTTTTGTCTTCTGTTTCTTCATTATCTACAAATTCCTTGATCCCGTTCAACAACTCCTGAACGTTTTCGTAGCGCGAAAGCCCTTCTACCGTTTTGTCTTCATATAATTCCCGCAAGATCCCCGAAACCTTGGCAATGTGCGCCGACACCTCGTAAGCATCTTTGCCTTCTTCGACCATAATTTTAAAGCTTTTGATCAAAGTAGCAAACTGCTCGATCGGCGTTATGGTCCTTCCACTGGCATATTTGCCGATGTTAGCAACCACTTCCCAGATCGGAATACCGTTTTCGGAGGCTGCAACCGCGATTTTTGCCACTGTGCCATCGCCTATGCCTCTTTTAGGAAGGTTAATGATGCGTTTAAATGCTTCTTCATCGCGCTGGTTCACAGTAAAACGCAGGTAAGCAAGCAAGTCCTTGATCTCTTTTCTTTGATAAAAAGATTGTCCGCCAATAATCCGGTATTTTATTCCAAGCTTACGGAGCGCTTCTTCAAAAGACCTGGATTGCGCATTGGTCCTATATAGGATAGCAAAATTCTCATTTCGCAGCGCCTTCGACATTTTTTCCTCAAAGATCGCCGTAGCCACCAGGCGTCCCTCTTCATTATCAGATCCAGCTTTGATGACATCTATTAATGAACCTTCCTCATTATCCGTAAATGTCCTTTTTTCCAGCTGCGCTTTGTTGCGGGCAATAACAGAGTTGGCAGCATTCACGATCGTGCTCGTTGAGCGGTAATTCTGTTCCAGCTTGATGACCCTTACGTCCGGAAAGTCCTTTTCAAAATTCAGAATGTTCTCAATATTGGCGCCGCGGAATGCATAAATGCTTTGCGCATCGTCACCTACCACCACGATGTTCCTGTGAACAGCCGAAAGTTTCCGGGTAATTAGATACTGCGAAACGTTCGTATCCTGGAACTCATCCACCATCACGTGCTGGAATTTGTGCTGGTACTTATATAGTACATCGGGAAAATCGCGAAAAAGAACATTGGTATTAAAAAGCAGATCATCAAAGTCCATCGCATTCGCCTGAAAACAGCGCATGACATATGTTTTATACAACCTGCCGATCTCCTTCATCTTCGCAGCGTCATCGTCCGCCTGAATAGCCGGATTGGCCAGATAATCATCCGCAGAAACCAGTCTGTTTTTAGCTCCGGAAATCCGGTTAAAGACAACATTGGCCTTATACACTTTATCGTCGAGGTTGTATTCCTTTATAATGCTCCGCAAAAGCGACTTGGAATCATCTGTGTCGTAGATGGAAAAGTCACTTGTATAACCCAGGTAACGCGCCTCTATCCGGAGTATTTTTGCAAAAACAGAGTGAAATGTGCCCATCCAGATGTTTCTTGCCTCTGTTCCAACTGCACCTTCGATCCGGTGACGCATTTCTCCCGAAGCCTTATTGGTAAAGGTCAGGGAAAGAATGCGGAATGGATCAACGCCGTTTTCGATCAGATGCGCAATACGATAAGTAAGGACCCTCGTTTTCCCCGAACCCGCACCCGCTATGATCATTAAAGGTCCATCACCATGCAAAACGGCCTCGCGTTGAGGTTCGTTAAGCGTTGACAAATATTCGTTATGATTCAAAATATTATGCTTATCCAATTTATCAATCTAATTACAGCAAAAACCAAAGTTAGGAAAAACCATCAAAAGCATTCTTCCAATGTTTGTTTCGGACGCCCGAAAAAGGGCTTTCTAAAATTGTATTGTATACTGAGAACGTCAAAGTAGATTTGACGGTTTATTTCTGACAGACAATTGTAACATTATATATGAATATCGAAGATCAGCCTCTGGAAATGCAATGGGAACATTTGCTGGACCAGCTTGAACAATTAATAGGAAAGAAGCCGGGGGATCTCAATGGCGTTTTGTTTTTGATAGGGGTTCAGGAATTGGGAATGGGTGCAAAAAGGTTTACGAAAGAACAAAAGCAGGATCTGATGCATATAGGAATATGTAAAGTGCTAAGCTTATCGTCCTACTACACATTAGAGCATATAGATAAGGAAGGCTGGCCGCATTACAAGTTGGAGCGCGCGCTGCCTGTGGGTGATATTCTGAAGCAGGAAGCGCTTTTGAAAATGCATGTTATTGAGTATTTCAAAAATATTTAAAAAAACTTTTAAGCGGTCAGTTCTGATTATGAAGCGGTTAGAAGAATTCGCAAAAAAAGTTGATAAATATTTGTGCCTAGTGCTTGCGTATTAAAAATAAAGCCTGCACTTTTGCACTCCCAATCGGGAACAACGGTAGCGCAGACGGCGAAACCACTAGTTCTGAAAGATTCAGAGCAACGTTCTTTGACATGATGAAGAGAGCAAAAAGAAAGTTCGTTTAAGAAGATTCGATCCTCTTTTTCGGAAGAGAGATCACAACAAAATTTACAATGGAGAGTTTGATCCTGGCTCAGGATGAACGCTAGCGGCAGGCTTAATACATGCAAGGCGAGGGGGCAGCAATGTCACCGTCGTACGGGTGCGTAACGCGTATGCAACCT
>NZ_JAJUXJ010000010.1:0-39784 GCF_021390415.1 Dyadobacter sp. CY327
TATGGTTTACCTGTAACTTTGAAGGCGCAACGAAAGCTGCCATCATAATGCGGTGAACCTTTGTTTTTACACCAACACTATCTCTATGAAGAATGACAGCAGGATAACCCCAACCATCTGGGCAACACGCTAATAATCTATCTTTTCTCAGTGATTTTATTTTACCTGTGTTTGAAACAAGATAAAATTCTTCATAACCAACAACAGGTTTCCAAATCTCTTCAGTCACTTTTCACCACCCCGTGCAAAGCGTTGAAATCGGCGAGGGCTTTTGCCAGATATTCATCAGTGCAATTGCCACAACCTTCGTATCCGAAATTACCATGACGGCACTTGTTGTTTTTGTGAGATGAGAATTGGCCGCTTGTCTCTTGAACACCGTCTTCAACGACTGTTCTGACCGCATCCACCAGCTTCGCAACATCGGCGCGTGGGATAAGGTCGTGTTTTGGGGCGCGGGTAAATAGCGAACAGTCGCCCCATATCAATGTGCCAGACGGATGATTAAAAGCTGCCTGTTTCAAAGATGGACTGTAATTTACGACATGTACAATCTGACCATCTCCACGGTCATAAGCCATCCCGAACCTATGGCTATCAGCATCGAACGGCTTTTTTGCGGTCGTGGTCATCGTGACCCTCTCATTCTACGCATTTTCATTTCACAGGCCATTTTCGTTAATGGCTTTCCAATCTCCCGGCCTATCACTTCGGCACAGAATTTAAACATCATGTTCTCTGACCGCATCCATAGCAAAAGCTCTGTCATTTCATCAGTCCATACAATGTGATTATCATTTGGCATCTGTACCCTCCTTAAACGGCCAGCATGTTGATCGCGGCTTTTCAAGTTTGTAATCCTTGGTGCCTGGCTTGGGCATGTAGTTATTCACATAGTAGCTTTTTAGAGCAATACGCTGTAACTGAGTATGTTTAATAATGCTCTCGTATTCCTCGATCAAGCTGTCCAGAATGTTAGCTTGGGCGGGGGTGATCGAAACTTTAAGCATATCGGAAAGGGTGTTAGCATTCTCGAAACGCTTGACAATCTTCTTTTTCCGGCTACCAACGTTGGGATTAAAGAACCGTCCTAAATCGTCACGCATTACTTGAACCCCTCGTTAATCACTTCATCCAGCTTGATATAAAGCCAGAGTATGATGCAGACAGCGAGTACGATCTGCGCGGTGTGGTATATTGCGTCAATCATTAGCGTTGCATCTGCAAAAGGGTCTTGTTACAAGCGCCGTTGTGCTTACACACGTCAGTCGGTGCCATGTTCAGCACTTCTTCCAATGCGGCCACTTGCATCTGTCTAGGCTCGTCAACACGTTCAGCCATTTTAGCCTCGTAACGTTCATGCACATACGCCATAGCTTTGAGGATGGTCACATCAGCCGAATACCAGTTGTAAGCGGCCTGGGTGAGCAGGAGGGTGCCTATCAGGGCTTTGGTGCGGTGTTTCATTATCAATCTCCTTTACCTTGATTGAGAGCGTTGTTAATTGTTTTAAAATAATCCCCAACACATTCATCAACAGGAACATCTATAAAGGATGCTAGCTTTTCTTTTGCTAAATATAGAGCAGAAACGAGATCGTAATGCGCATTGCAGGCACGGTGAATAAATTCGGCATTTGCTTGTGACATGGAGGTTACTTCTGTATCACAGTCTTCGCCCCAAATAGTGGCAATACAAAAACGCCGATTGTTTTTTGGATCAATAGCGTGAAGTGTCAATGGCTCCTCCTTTACTTCAAGTTCTTTTAATTCCCAAGGCAGTGGTGTGTGTGTCATTTTTGAACCTTTCTGAATGTTCCATTAGCATTTCGCTTAAAAAGCTGTTTTTCCAATCTCTCGGCCTTTTTCTTGTAAAACTGAAACAGGCGGTAGAGCATTTCAATATCGTTTCTCATTAGCTCCCCCGGTTTTCATGAAAAGCAGGATCGTTCTTATGGCATTTTGTAACAGGTCTGTCGTCTTCCAGATTTTCAATCCACCACTGTACGGTCGTCATGTGGCGTTTCAGCTCAAAGATTGTTGCTTCATAGTTATTACCCTGCAAAGCTTCATTCAACGTCCCAATTATTTCTTCAACGCCTGTCTGGCAGACAAAAGCATCGTGTGGTGTGGTGATCGTGAAGGTTGGTAATGGTAATTTCATTGTGTACTCCTTGGTTGTTGCCTGAGTATCAATGTATACCTGTTCGCAACCCATGTCAAGCATAAAAAGCACAAAAGAAGAAAATAATTATCTCAGGTTATAGACACGCAATCCATCTGGTAAAGCCTTGATCTGGAATGACAAACCCCTAGTTCTGGCGTAACGGTACGCCGCCGAGCGAAAACTAATTTCCTTTTCAGGATTAAAAACTTTCCACCCGCCGAGCTTAATCTTGTCAAATGGATATTTCAGTGTCCCAAGGGGACGGCCAGGCTTACGCTTTTTCATTGTCAATCTCCTCAAACCCACATTCAAACCCGTTGTCTGCCGCCCATTCTAGAGCAACACGATATTTTTCTTCATCAGTCATTTTGTTCCACTGATCCATCGTGTAACCAAGATCATCAAGTGATAAGGTATCCTCTTGATCGCTTCCGATAGTTGCGCCGTTATACCAAAATCTGATTTTCATTCATTCTCTCCTATAAACTTGCTAAACGGGCTTCATCAGGCGAAGGGAGTGTTATACCCAAATCTATGCTAGCCCATGCCTGTATTTTGTTCATGTATTCAGCCATTACACCTTTTGACTGGTTCTTCGTTGAAAGTGGCACTATACCGCCAAGTGTATGACCAAACTGCATAAGCTTTGTTCCGAGAAACATCGACTTACAATAGTTGTGGATATCCTCTTTGTCATGTCCCGTTTCATCAGCAATAATCTGGTACCACGTCCACAGTAGCGCATTCTGATCCAGGCTACGCTTTTCCTTGCGTTCGGATATCTGTATACGCAAGGGTGTTTCACCGTTCCAGCCGTTCAAAAGCTTGGCGAGGTCAGCCATAAACCGACCTACGCCTTGCTTACCCGTGATGGTGTAGTGCTGGATCACTATTTAACTAATTTCCATGTTTTACGGCGCAAACCAGGAACGAGAAGAAAATCAGATACGCAGTCTTTCCAAACCCCAAAAGCAAAATCAGCGCTTTCACCTTGGGATATATCATAGATAGTGCAAATACTCCAAATAATTAAAGCCAACGGGAGCATTAACCAGCAAAAAAACTGTCCTAATACTATCAACAGAAATACAAATATCTTCTTCATGTCCCCCCCTAGAATGGCGCTGTATCGTCGTTATCGTTTGACTTAGCTGCTTTCGGCTTGAATTTCATGCTGTAATACTCGCCCTTGGCACCTGTGTTCAGCCAGCAATCGACATAGTATTCCTGCCCTTCGATCAGTGCGCTACCACGAAAGTCAGCATGTGTATCAGCTTCCTTGCGGTCGTTCTTGAACATAGATGCGGTATTTGGTTTTTGCTCGTAAGCCATTGATTTATAATCCTTGTGGTGGTTTTGTTGAAAAGTGATCTCTCATAGCATTAAAGCGATTTGTTACATCTTGCTTTAATCCAGACGGTAGACCTTGCATACGGCGGGTTTCTTTATTGACCTTCACCCATTCGGCCAGCATATCGCTATCTTGACAAGCATTCAACTCGAAAATAACGGTATCGTATACAGCTTTGGCATCGTAACCATTGGCTTTGAGATCGTCCTGAATGTCAGGGTTGTCAGCCATGCGGCCAGATAGGTCAATCGCCTTTTCAGGCTTGCTAGGCTTTCCCGCGCTGGCGCTATTGCCATCATCATCTTCATCAGCTGCAATATTCAGGATTGAACACAACGCATATCGACGAGCGTACGTGATAGCTGAACCCATGCCCTGCGGTGTCTGCTTTTCGAGCATCAGGGGCATCATGCTTTGTAAATAACCCTCGCTTTCAGGGTGGACAATCAGTGTCTGTAACGCCGCCCCTAAATCTGTTACCTGTACTGGTTGGGTTATAAACAGGCCAAACTCAGCCAGGATAGGCGTAACCATATCCCGAATATCAGGCAGGGTGGCATACTTGCTCTTAAAGTGTGGATTGGTTGCACTCTTAATCGGGTTAGACAATGCTAACTGCGCCTTTAAAAGGGCTTCCATTAATCCTTTGGTCGTTTCCATTTAATCATTCTCCTGTGGTAAAAGGCTTTCGGCTAGATTATGAAGGTCTTTAACTAAATCACGCACAGCGACCCGAACACAATAACTAATCTCGCAATCTGCGTCATTTACCATGTTGACCATTCTAGCAATGATTTTAGTTAACTCGCTGTAAGCATAAATGTTACTCATTTAAATCTTTCCTGTAAGAAAGCCTTCAACTGTTTCGATAGCTTGCGGTGCGCTCTGGCTGCAAAGTATCGGCGTACTTGGGTTAGGACTGGATCATAGTTATCGTTGGAATACATGATATCTCCTTGGTTGTTTGCCTACCATTATATAAGCACACTCCCCATAACCTGTCAAGCAATAAATTCGCATTAAATGAAAATAATATAATCCTTGATTACCATCCCCAATTATGGCACAATGAGTTATCGAGGGTCTGACGGTCGCCCTGATACTCCTGCCAGCTCTCTCCCCATATGTTCGCTGGTCTGTTGTTGCCCATAGGCCGTCACTTTCCCCCATGAAAAAACCTACTCCACACGCCAAACCACTACCCACAGGTGACCTTGGTCACGTATGCACTATCTGTGGGGCTAAATCGGCTGGATGGGGCTTTAAGCCTCTCCTGATGCCGATACTTTGGTACTGCTTTCAGCATCGTAAAGAGGGTGAGAAATACATGCTTGACAATCCGAAATGATTGTGATCTTATAGCTATGCGGTAGGGCTTGATCACCCGAACCTGACCACAGCAGGGCCGCAATTAACTTTAATCTGTGGAACTGTGGAGTTATAGTGAACAATCCCTTTCTGCCTGAAAAGGCACCTCCGAGCGATTTTGCTATTGAGCAGGGTCTACTTGGTATCCTCTTACAACGTAACCACTTCTATGATGAAATCAGCTGGTTTCAGTCTGAATGGTTGTCAGTTAAACACCATCAGGATATTTACAACTCGATCTTGGCTGGTCTGTTAAGTGGTGAGACAGTTAATACCACGGTCATTGCGTCCCGTCATAAAGACGATGCCTGGTATAAAGAAAATCCCGAATACCTGAATGAGTTAGTTAAGGTTTATGGCTTTCGTCCAATTGACCACTTAAAAGGCTTTGCCAATTCAATTAAACGCCTGTATTTAAAGCGGGTTATTCTCGAAAAGTCAGCAGAATGGCAGGAGTTAGCACAGTCTCCGGACGATCAGAATGTTGATAGCTTGCTGGATACAATCGAAACCGATGTGACAGGCTTGCGTCTGCGCGAGAATGACGCTGTGCAATTCGACCTGCCGACTTCAATCAATGACTTCCTTCACGATCTCGACCTGAAAATAAGAGGTGAGTTTCAATCTTACCGCACAGGTTTTGAGGGTCTGGATAATAAGCTGGTCGGGTTTGTCCCCGGTCGTCTGTATATCCTTGCTGGACGTACTGGCATGGGTAAAACGGCCTTTGCGCTAAATCTGGCTAATGCAGTCAGCAAGCAAGGTCGGGTTCTGTTCTTCTCTCACGAAATGAGCAGACAGGACCTGGTTGGTCGCATGGCCTCGATGAGTGCCGGCATTGATATGCAAGCCCTGCAAGATGGCAAGGGCATCCCCGCTAATTCGTTTAACGCCATCCGTGAAGCCATGAAGGATATGCAGATTGACATTGTAGATGTTGGTCGCATGAGCATAGAACGGATTGCCCAGCTTTGCCGCGCCCACAAGCGTAAGCATAAAACCTCGATGGTGGTGGTTGACCATATTGGTCTGGTACAAGCCAGCAAGAACGCCCAGCGCCTTGGTAAGGTGCATCAAGTCGAAGAGATAACTAATATATTGAAAGCAACTGCAAAAGAGTTGAATGTTGTTGTTCTGGGACTGGCTCAATTAAACCGCGAATCCACGAAACAGGATCAGAAACGGCCAATGCTGTCTGATTTACGGGATAGTGGTGCCATTGAGCAAGATGCTGACGTGGTGATGATGATACACCGGGAAGATTATTACCTGAAAAATAATAAGCCTGTCCAGGGTGTCAAAATGAGCGACAAAGCTTATGCCAGCATGATTAGTAATTGGGCTTATCTCAAAGAGATATATAAGGATGTAGCCGAGATTATAATTGCCAAAAACAGGCATGGTAACGGTGGCACTGTCCTGACCAAATTCATTGGACACCATCAAACCTTTACAGAACAAGGCGACTTTTCAGCCATTGAGGATTTATCATGACCTTAGAATATTATCCGTTTTTTTGGGGTGATTACGGTAAAAAGACCACTCACCTGACGAGCAACCAGCATGGGGTATATTTCCTTCTCATGCGCTCAATATATTCTTCCGGAAAGCCTATACCGGACAATTCGCGTTATCAGGTTGGTATGGCCTTTAACACCGACCAGCAGCATGACGTTGATGCCATATTGAAAGAGTTCTTTTTTTTAGAGGATGGCTATTGGCACCATGAAAAGATTACAGAAATCATGGTTAAGTCAGAGGCCGAATACCAGAAAAAGGTAGAAGGTGGTCGCAAGGGTGGTAAGACAAGAGCGACAAATGCGGCTGCTAAATTGAAGGGAAAATCAAGCACACCTTCAAGGACTCCTTCAAGGAGAGCTTCAAAGACTCCTTCAAGCAACCATAACCATACTATATCTAAAGATATAGAGAAGGACTACGCCTTCAACGGTCATGTTATTAAATTATCGGATAGCGATTGGGATAAGTGGACAGCCCTGTATCCACGGGTTGACCTGTACAAGTATCTCGATGAACGGGACAACTGGTTAGCCAGAGAGGGTAGGGATGACGGTTGGTTCTTATCCACCGTTGCAGACCTGAAAAGGAAGTTTGGATCATGAAATACCATATTCACCGAGCCGGATGGCCGAACGATATCATGCCTTGCCACGGTGTCTACGATACCCGCGCCCTGGTTATCCACTTCAAGCCCGATTACTGGCCGTATCCCGACGAGCTATGGTACAAGATCGGAAGCCGCCACACGGTTGAGAATGGGCGCATGGTGCGCTGCCTGGGTTCCCATCCCGTCTGGGCTATTGACCTTGAAAGCGACGACGACATTGCCATGCTGGAGAATACAGTAGGCTCTATCCAGATCGGCGTATGCGAGTTTGATCAGATTACCCCGTCAATCGAAATACTGACCGAACAGCCAATACTTTTTGATCCGGATTACAAGAATATGATTGACAAGATTATCAAACCACATGATTATAAAACCAACGCAACACAAGGAGAGAACCAATGAGCGAAGCCGATAGCCGTTTAGGCATGTATATCACACGAATTGAGAACCTGGACGACACCCGCAAGGGACTGTCAGCAGATATTCGTGATGTTTATCAAGAGGCTAAATCAGCCGGGTATAGTGTCAAGGCTCTGCGTGAGGTTATTCGCTTTCGCAAGATGAAACCGGAAGACCGTAACGAGCTGGAAATAGCTGACGTATACCTGGTATCGTTGGGAGATGCGTGATGGAATGGCCACAATGGACAGTAATCATAATTTGGTTTATCAGACTTTGTGCAGTGGGACATTTACACGGTCAGAAACGTACAGGTGAGTATAGTATTGGTGCGGCAATATTTGGTGTGGGAGTGACTGCATTCGTACTGTATAAAGGTGGCTTTTTCTAATGCACCCGACCATCCCGATCCACGAATTAATCATTGAAGTGCCTGAGCTGTCGTTCTATACTACATGGGTAGACGATAGCTACTGGCTGGAACAGTTTGGAGAGTGTAATGGCGATCCCCAATAGTGCATGGCGTAAAGATTATCCATCCGAACAGGCTGGTATACACGATAAGCCAAAGAAAATCGAAAAACCGCTGGAAATAGTGGGTATGAATGAGGATGGATCGTTTATCTATGGCGAGATAATCAAGCCGTGATCTTCAAGCGCAAACCATCACCCGTCAAGTTCGCATGGCATAAGTATCCCGCCCACTTGGAAAGTATACGGTGGCTGGAAAGCGATATCCAGTCATTCATCGTCTTGAAGCTGCGTGATCTGTTACAGGATGAACCAGGCTCTTACATCTTCTGGGGTGACATGGGTGGCATGAAAACCACAGTACGCACAGCATCAAAGGCTAAGGCATTAGGTTTAGAGCAGGGTATCCCTGACCTGTTCCTCATGTTCCCCGGTCATAGGCTCGTCTGTATTGAATTGAAGCGCAAGGGTGGGGTAGTGTCTGGTGAGCAGAAAAAGAAGCACGCCGCTATGCAAGAGATGGGCTTTCCGGTATATGTGGTGAAGGCTAAGACCCCGGCTGACGGTTGGTCACAGGTGTTAACTATTTTACAGAGGTATGGGATATGAGTGATTGGAAACCAATTAAAACTTGTCCATACGGTAAGGAAGTTATTTTGGGTCGGGATAAAGGTAATCCTGGCATTACATCTGGTTTCAGGATTGATAAAAATCTGTTCATGGCTGGTATGCAGATATACCAAGAACCCACCCACTGGATGCCCTTGCCATCACCACCAAAACAAGATACAATTTGATCTAAATCAGGTGAGTTTCAGGTGACATTCCCCAATCCAGATACCCAATTCCAGCCAGGCGAGAGCGGTAATCCCAAGGGCAAGCCCAAAGGTACGCTCAATCGCTCCACAATCGTCCGTAGATGGCTTGAAGCCAAAGGGCAGGAGGGTGAGACTGTTGCTGACGACCTGGTGCTGGCGGCCATTAGAGAGGCTATGGATGGCTCTGCTCCACATCTGAAAGAACTGCTAGATAGCGCATTTGGCAAGATCACCGATAAGGTTGATATGAATAATCCGGATGGTAACCTGACACCAGTTGTCACGGTCACGTTTATTAAGCCAAAGGATGAGTGATGACAAAAGAACCCATGCACGAATGGCTGGATTATTGGTTAACCCAAAAACCACCTGAGAAGCAACGTAAAGAATGGTTGGATGAAGGTTTCCTTATCTACTGCCTGTGTAATACAAAAGCGCGACCAGAGTGGGATGTAAGGGTCATTAGTTGACCAATATACAGATACCAGAAGCCTTTCAAGACCTATTCACGCCTAAGCGATACAAGGTCTATTACGGTGGTCGTGGTGGTGCCAAGTCACATAACATAGCCCGCGCCTTACTGATCCAAGGTATGCAAGAGCCGCTGTTCATTGTTTGTGGCCGTGAGATACAGAAATCCATCAAGAACTCAGTCCATAAGCTGCTGGCCGATATCATCCGTAAGCACAAACTGACCGACTTCTACCGCATCCTTGAAAACGAGATACGTGGCATCAATGGCACTGTTATCATCTTCATTGGCTTAAAGCACAACACATCAGATACCAAGTCATTAGAGGGCTGTGACAGGCTCTGGATTGAGGAAGCCGAGAACGTCAGCCACAACACCTATGAGGTTGTTATCCCAACTGTCCGTAAGCCTGGATCAGAGATATGGATCAGTTTCAACCCCAAGAACAGGACAGACCCCACCTATGAGCGTCATGTGGCTGGTGCAGATGACCGCTACATCGTCCGTAAGGTTTCGTGGCGTGATAACCCATTCTTCCCCGACGAGCTAAACGACGAGCGTTTAAAGCTGCAAGCTGACGATCCAGATGGCTATGCTTATGTCTATGAGGGTGAGTTTGATACCCGCCGATCAGGGGCTGTATATGCCAAGCAGTTAGCCAAGGCGCGTGAAGAAGGCCGGATTACCTTGGTTCCTTACGATCCGGGCTGTGAAGTGTTCACCGCTTGGGATTTAGGCTTTGGTGACAGCACCGCTATTTGGTGGTTGCAATGGGTTGGCCGTGAACTCCGGTGGCTCGACTATTACGAGAACAGCGGTGAGCAGATTGGTCATTACGCTGAAATTATCAAGAAAAGAGAATATAACTACCTGAAAGAAGGGCATTTCCTGCCTCATGATGGTGGTCATGGTAATATCCGTGGTGACAGCGTGTCTAATCAGCTTTGGGATTTAGGGGTCAAGAACCAAGTGTTAACCCGTGAGACAGACATTACACCAGGTATGGAGTTATTGCGGCAAACCATTGCTTACTCAGTATTTGACCAGAACAAGTGCCGTGATGGTATTCATGCACTTGAACAGTACGGTTATGAATGGGATGACGAGCGATCTGTGTTCAAACCTAAGCCTGTCCACAACTGGACTAGCCACGCCTCTGATGCTGCGCGTTATGCTGCCATAGCTGCCAAACAGGTCAAGGCTGGTAACACAGCCTACGCGCCATCGTTCCAGATCAGCGGTAGCGGCTCATTCATGAGTGCTTGACGATATGGGGCATAAGTGCTAAAATTCAAAACAGTTTCTATTAGGCCGTTCAAGCAACGAGCCACGTTAAGGAAATGCGGGGTGCAAAAGCAATATCGCTTTATGCTCTAACCTCTTATTCCTTGAAAAAACGTGACAGACGACTTAGAATTTATCACCAAAGTCAAAAACGATGTTAAGGCAGACCAGGATTACTGGTCACGTATCTATGAACGTGCAAAAGAAGATTTAGACTTTCTCTCTGACGATGCCTACGCACAATGGGATCGCAAGGACTATGAAAGCCGCATTAGCTCAAACCGTCCAGCATTAACCATTGACCAGCTTGGTCAGTTTATCCATCAGGTTGCCAACGATATCCGAATGAACACGCCTTCAATCAGGGTTATCCCTGGTGATGACGGTGACGCTGAGACAGCCGAGATTATCCAAGGCTTAATCCGGAACATTGAATACGCCTCAAATGCCGATGATGCCTATGACACGGCCTCCCTGAACGCTATCAAGTCTTCCATTGGCTTTATCCGTGTCGATCACGGCTACATTGACGAGAAAAGCTTTGATCAGGAACTGCGCATTAAGCGTGTGGTCAACCCTCTGTCCTGCTGGATAGACAGCAATTCGATTGAATGTGATGGCCGTGACGCTATGCGCGGCGCTATCGTTGAGCCAATAAGCGTCCGTGAGTTCAAGACCAAGTATCCAGGCAAAGAGCCTGTTTGCTTTGATGACGCCAGGAGCAAGAACGCCAAGGACGATGATCTGATAACGATCTGTGAGTATTTCGTTATCGAGGAAAAAGACCGCCAGATTACCTATGATGAGATGGGTAACATCACTGATTATGTTGAAGGTATGCCCGTCAGCATGATCCGGACGGTCAAGGATCGCACTGTACTTCGCTACAAGCTATCCGGCGCTGATATCCTCGAACAAACCACATTCCCCGGTAAATACATCCCTCTGATCCCTGTTTACGGTGAAGAAGCGTGGAATAACGGCGAGCGTCACCTTTTCTCTCTCATCCGCAAATCCAAGTCCGCACAGCGTATGTTCAATCTATGGAAGTCGATTGAAACCGAAGTCCTGATGAAACAGCCTATCGCACCGTTCGCGGCTGCTGAAGGTCAGGTCGATGACTACCGTGATGACTGGCTGAACCCGTCCAAAGCCGCTGTGCTGCGCTATAAGTCAACAGATGCCCGTGGCAACCCAATCCCTGCACCACAACGCCTTATGCCGCCATCTATCCCGGCTGGTGTTATCAATGCTGCCCGTGAGAGTGTGGACGATATCAAGGCCACGATGGGTATCTATAATGCCTCTCTTGGTGTCCGTGGTAATGCAACTTCCGGCAAGCAAGAACTCGCTCAGCAAAAAGAGGGTGATGTAGCGACATATCACTTTGCTGATAACCTCGTGCGCTCGATTACGCATGTTGGCCGTGTCGTTGTTGCTGCCCTGCCTGAAATCTATGATGGCTCCCGCCTGATCCGGATCATTGGTGAAGAAGACGAGCCTAAGATGGTTGGTATCAATGGGCAGGTTTCACAGGATCAGGAACGCCACTTCGATCTTACGCAAGGCTCCTATGATGTGCGTGTGGTCACGGGTGCATCCTTCACGACCAAGCGCCAAGAGACTGTCACATTCATGCAGGAAGTGTTTACCCGCGCCCCTGAGCTGATGACAATTATGGGTGATCTGTTCTTCAAGAACTCTGACTTCCAAGGCGCACAGGCTATGGCTGATCGTATGAAGAAAATGATTGCCAAGACCAATCCTGAGCTGCTGGACCGGAAAGACCGTGAAGAAGTCCAGGTTGATGCGGTTGATCCTGAAAAAGAGCAGATGAAGCAGCTTATCCAGGAAGGTCAGCAAGAGTTGCAGTCACTCCAACAACAGTTGGCCGACAAGACCACTGAGATGCAGCTGAAAGCCCAAACAGAGTCACAAAAACAGCAATTCGAGCGTGAGAAGATGATGCTTGAATATCAGGTTAAGATGAAAGATCTTCAAATTAAGGAAGCCGAGCTTCACCTGAAAGCCAGAGACATTGACGTGCGTGAAAAGGAAGCCCAACAGCGGGTTCACCTTGACACTGCACAGTTACAGCATTCGTTAGCCAATCAAGGCAACGATAATACCAAGGACTAAAAACCTATGACAAACGATCACATTGATAGCATTATCGACGAAACCTTAGCTGCCGAGCAAGTTGCTGACACTGAGGTTAAAGAAACCGATGCCTTAAATGATGAAGCTGCTGATGAAGGCGAGAGTAAACAGCCGGAAGGTGATAAAAAGCCATCCAGTGACGACTTTCCTAAAAAGGCAGTAAACGCGCTATCCCGGCGCGACAGACAAATTGGGAAGCTCAAAGCAATCAATGAGAACTATGCCACTGAATTAGCTTCCTTACGTGAAGCCGTGGCTAAACTCGAAGGTAAAGCCGATGCACCAAAAGCGCCTAATCAGGATGATTTTGAGAATTACGGTGAATATCTGGAAGCAAAGGTTCTCTATCAGTTAGAGCAAAAACAAGCCCAACAAGCGCAATCCAAACAGCAGGAAACTCAGCAAAGCACTGACCAGCAGAAATATGCACAATGGGAAGGACAACGGGAACAAGCTATTGCGGAACAAACCGCCAAGCTTAAAACCGAAATTCCTGACCTCGAAGCAGTTGTCATGGAAAATGCAGATTTAGCCGATGATTTCCCGCCTGTAATCCAACGCCTGTTTTTGGAAGCAACCAACGCCCCGCTGGCTTTCTACAACCTCGCCAAAGAAGGGAAGCTTGAAGCTCTTGCTCATATGTCCCCACACATGGCCGCTGCTGAAATTACCCGCGCTCAGTCGATTGCTCCACCAATTCGCAAAACAACCCAGGCACCAGCACCATTGGCACCCGCCAGAGGCGCGGCTCCTGGTTCCAAAAACCTAGCCCAAATGTCCGCAACCGATCTGGTCAAATGGGTAAACTCGTAAGGAGTAATTACGAATGCCTAATAATATTAACAACGTAAAAGCCGCTGGTACCATCATCTCGAAGATGGCCGCAAAGATGCTTGCAGATAACATGCAATTCATCAAATCCATTGATAAAGAGCCGGAAGAAAGCTTTGGTCAAACCAATGGTTACAACACTGGTGACACGATCAACATCAGCAAACCCGCTCGTTTCAAAATGAACTCAGGCGCTGATATCACTGCTCAAATCCAGGATGTTGTTGAAGAAAAAGTACCTTTGGTACTGAACCGTCAGCGTAACGTTGCTGTCAACCTGACGTCTGCTGAGATCGCCACTGATCTTGGTTTGAAGTCATGGGCTAAGCGTATCCTCGAACCGGCTATGTCTGGTTTGGCGCAGGGTATCGAAGCCGAAGTCCTGGTTGATGTTAAAAACAGTGTATTTAACACAACTGGTACGCCTGGTTCAACCCTGTATGACACCGATCTGATGCTCTCCAACCGTGAGAAGCTGATGAAAAACCTGGTGCCAAGCGATAACGAACTGAAAGCATTGCTGGAATCCAGCGCCATGCGTTCTGCCGTTAATGCTCGTAAGGGTCTGTTCCAATCCTCGGAAGAAATCAGCAAGCAATACAAGCGTGGCTACATGGGTGAATCCGATGGCTATACGTTCCTTGAAAACAACCTGCTGCCAGTCCACACCCGTGGTACTGCAACTGGTGCTATTACAGTAACGGCTCAGCCAGCCGAAGGTGCAAGCACAATCAACTTGACTGGTACTGGTACCCAGACACTGGTCGTTGGTGACGTGTTCACCATCGCTGGTGTATTCCAGGTACACCCGATCACTAAGGTTGTGACTAACCAACTCCAACAGTTCGTTGTTCGTGCAAACAACACCGCTGCTGCTGGTGCTTATACTGCCGTTCAGGTTAGCCCTGCGTTCTACTCGGCTGCTTCACTCAGCTTGCAGAACATCAATGCTCTGCCTGCTGCAACGGCTGCTGTAACCCTGGTTGGTGCCGCTTCTACTGGCTACACCAACAACGTAACATTCCACAAGTCAGCTTTCCGCTTCGCCTCTGTGCCGCTGGTTAAGCCTGATGGTCTGGATATGATTGCTCAGGAAACAGTCGATGGTATTACCGTCCGTGTGATCCGTGACTACCTGCCATTGACCGATAAGATGGTTATGCGTTTGGATGTTCTGTATGGCTTCACCGCTGTACGTCCTGAATGGGCTACACGTATCTTCTCGTAAACTATTGAGAGGGCGGCTAACCCCGCCCTTTCTTCTCACTTTGGAGTATTATCATGTCGAGTAATGACAATGAACTTTTTAAATATACTGCGATTAGCGCCAGCGCCCTTATTAATGATTCCTTAACCCGTTTAGGTGGTTTGTTTGTATCTAGTGCCAGCGGGGCAACTATCACGATCTATGATAATGCAGCCGCTTCCGGCGCTATTGCTATAGCTTCATTCACGCCTGTTGCTGGAGTTAATTACGCCTTCCCGGCATTACTGAAAAACGGTTGTTATGTATCTGTAACAGGCACTTTAAGTGCTACGGTATTTTGGGTCTGATATGCTACAAAGAAGCAAGCTCAACTTTTGGAAACCCGATAATCAAATGGCCGTTATGCCTCCTATTAACACAGCGCCACCTATGGTTGTTGGGTCTCCAATATTGGGAATTAACTTATCAGTAAATACCGGAACGTGGGCACTCCCCCCTTCTTCATTTGATATTCAGTGGTATGTAAACGGTACTCCGGCAGTAGGTAAAACGGGGTTTTTATTTGGTTTATTGACAGTTCTTAACCTAGGCCAAACAATTTCTGCGAAGATCACAGCAAATAATTCAGTCGGATCAACTGAAATCTTTTCTAATTCTGTTAACATTCTGGCGGCTTAATGCTTCACAAATCAAAATTAGGTTTTTGGCAGACAAACCAGACAGGATCACAGCCTCTTTCTCAGGGGAGTAGTGCTAATCTGATATATGACCCCCAAAAGAGCCAAATCTCACAGTCTGGCGGTCTTATTTCTAGTATCACTGATATGGTCAGTGGAACAATCCAGGCAACGGCATCAGGCGCACAACGTCCAATGCTGGTACAATCTCCGATTGATGGACGTAATGTTATTCGTTTTAACGGAAGCATGGAGCTTAATACCGCAAGCACAAACATTGATCCACGCAATTTCACCATGGTATTCGTGACTGATTTAAGCAATTTCGCTGGCGGGTCTGGTAATGGTCAGGGGGTTCTTGCTGGTCTAGGTGGCGGTGCCACACGCAGTATCTTTTATAACAACGCATCCGTTGCTGCGTTTGATGTATCAACACTGATCGGGTATGGTGGAACCTATAACACGGGCACATTCAACATTATTACGATTATCGGTAACGCCACAAATGTTATTGCCCGCTGCAATGGTGTTGAGTTGTTTAATAGCCCTGCTTTCTCGGCTACGCCAAACTTTACAAACGTCCGTCTTGGTCGGGCGGAAAGCCTTGTTCAATCCCTTATTGGGTGCGATATATCATATTTTGAAATTTACAATACAGCCTTGGATGCCACCGCCCGCGCCGCTAATGAAAATAGAATAAGAGCATTAGTCCCTGTTAAAACACTCAGCACTGACATTAAGCGCTTTTACTTCCTTGGCAATTCACTCACAGAGGGCCGTGGAAATACAGCGCGGGACAAGCGTTGGACTGAGCTTTCGATGTATGGCAGCAATTTAAATGTTTCAGCTAGGGAAAATTTCCTGGTTCGTGGTTATGCCGGCGCAACAACCGTACAGCTCACTGGCGCGATTAATCCTATCTTGACCAGATATATGGGTAATGGGTCTAATTCATACGTCTTTGTATGGGAACTTAGCAACGATATCAATATTTCACAGAATGGAACAACGGCTTATTCAAACCTGACAACCCTATGTCAGAACATCAAGAACGATGCACCAAACACAAAAATCATCGTTATGACGATGTTGCCTCGTGGGGCGGTCGCAGCCGTTGAGACAGCCCGAATTGTCGCAAATAACCTCGTAATGGCTGGGACATCAGTAGTGGGTGGTATTTCTAATTTTTATACCAAGGGTTCGGATAATATTGATTTTGTGTTTGATGTTTCTGGTATTGGCACAATAGGAACACCAGGCTCTCAGAGTAATACCACATATTATCAAGCTGATCAGGTTCATTTAACGGATACTGGTTATGCGCTTATTGGTTCAAATGGTAAAGACATTATTAACTATTTTGTTTGAGGTGAAGTGTGGCTACTGCGCGTAATATAATCAAGAAATCCATGCAAAAGGTTGGGATTATCACCCGCAACCAAGAGCCGGAAGCTGATGAAACTAATGATGCGCTCGATCAGTTGAATGCACTGTTGCTGTCATGGTCAAATGAAAGCCTAATGATTTACGTCCGGAACCGTCAGACCTTCAATCTAGTGGGTGGACAAGGGGCTTATACAATTGGCACAGGTCAGAACTTCAACACACCACGGCCTATTCAAATCCTTGATGCCATGTCGTCAACGGGTGATGTATTCTCCCCGATTGCTATCGTATCAGACGAGATATTCATTGAGGGCCAGACCATGCCTAACCAGCAGGGCATTGCCTCGATGCTCAACTACGATAACAACTATCCCACTGGCACGATCCGCTTGTGGCCCATCCCTTCATCAGCCGATCAACTGACACTGCTCATGGAAGCGCCTTTGACGCAATTCGGGCTTGACGACGAAGTTGATTTACCGCCTGGCTGGGAACGCATGATTATCTACAATCTGGCTATTGAATTGTCCCCCGACTACGGTCAGGCTGTTACACCTGAATTGCTGGAACTGGCGCGTGATGCGAAAGCTCTGGTAGCCCGTTCAGTCACAAAAGCCCGTAACATGGATAGTCCTTTTAATGTTGGTAAAGGTTTCAACATTTGGAGCGGTCAGTATCAATGAAAATCCAGTTAGCCGGGCCCTCCTACCAGCAACGATCTCTACCATTTGACGCGCAACGTTCCGTCAACCTTTTTCCGGTGCCGGACGATTACGGCTCTGACAAGGTTTCCCTGTATAGCGCCCCTGGCTTAAAGCTGTTTGGAACCGTTGGTACGGGACCAATTCGGGGTGAGTTTACTGCTGCCAATGGCCGTGCCTTCGCTGTTAGCGGTGCTAAGCTTTATGAGTTAAATGGGGATGGTACAGGTACAGATCGTGGAACGTTTGATTTCAACACAGGCATTGTGTCGATTGAGGAAAACGGCTTTCAACTGGCTATCTGTGACGGGCAGTCAATTTACATCCTGACCTATGCCACTAATGCCTTTGCCAAGGTTACTGATCCCGACCTACCTAAGATTTCAACGATTACGTTCTTGGATGGTTACTTCATTGGTAACAAGTCCAATAGTGGTCAGTTTTATATCTCTGCCCTTTATGACGGTTTGAGCTGGAATGCCCTTGACTTTGCCACAGCTGAAAGCTCTCCGGACGACCTTTTAAGGGTCTACAACGCCCTTGGACAGCTCTGGTTGCTGGGTAAGTACACCTCAGAGGTTTACACGAATACAGGGGCTTCTAGCTTCCCATTTGAGCGTATTTCAGGTGCTAAGATGGAAGTGGGTATCATGTCGCCACACACGGCGGTTTCTATTGATAACTCTCTGGTATGGGTAGGTCAGGATCGTAACGGGGTTGGTATCGTCTATCGTGCTAATGGCTTTACGCCTAAGCGCATCTCGACCACACCGATTGAGATCAAGCTGCAAGCTGTCACTGATTACACACAATTACGGGCATACACCTATCAGGAAGATGGTCATTTCTTCTATGTGATTACGGGCGGTAGCCTTGAAACTTCGCTTGTGTTTGACCTGACAACCCAGCTATGGCATGAACGGGCTTACCTGAATGAGATGGGGTTATTTGAGCAGCATTTAGGCTGTTGCTACACATTTGCCTTCAATAAACATCTGGTTGGTAGTCGTGTCGATGGTAAGCTGTATGAGCAATCCCTTGATTTTTACAGTGATGATGGAATGCCATTATGCCGTGAACGGACATACACACATCAGCTTGATGAATTGAAAAGAATAAGGTATAATACCCTTGTAATCGGCTGTGAGACAGGCGTTGGCCTCCAAAGTGGTCAGGGCGTTGATCCGGTGATTATGTTGCAGCTAAGTCGTGATGGCGCAAGAACGTGGTCGAACTGGTTTACAGCGTCCCTTGGGAAAGTAGGCCAATATCTGACAAAGGTATCGTTCCGCCGACTTGGTATTGCCCAGCAAATGACCTTTAAAATCCGCATTACTGATCCTGTAAAAGTGACCATTACGGGGAGCTGGCTCGAATGACGAAGCTATCCGCCCCACCAATCACACAGCCAATCCTAGAAGATACTGAGGGTCAATTACCTTCTTTGCCGTGGATTCTGTTTTTCAATAACATCTATACAGGCGACACGGGTCAAACATGGACACCGAACTTTATCAATCTGACACAAACAGCGCCGCCTAAAATTACAGGGCGCTTCTATCAGCTATCCCGAACGATTGCTTACTACGCTATAACAATCACACCCACACCGGGCAATTCCACGTCTGCATCGGCTGGTACAACCTACGTCGATAACTTCCCCCTGAAAGCTCAGGCAGATGGTGCAAACCTGATTGTATCCGGCTTATTGGGTGGTCAGCCGGGAATGTTCGAGGCTCAAACCAACCGTATTTATCCAACCGGATGGTCTGCTGTAACCGTTCCATTAACAATCGTTGGATTGGTAGAAGCCTTATGATCGAATTCAATTTTACCCCTTTCCATGATGTTATGATTGATATTGCCGAGTTGCTTCCGGAGCATGAGTCAGAGGTGATGTATTATGGGCCGGTTAACGTGGATTGGAATTATTATATGGCGGCTGGAATGGCTGGGCAGTGTCATGCTGTCACCGTCCGCGACAACGGTTATCTGGTCGGTTATTCAGTATTCACCATTGATAACAATCCTAATCACAAGCACACAATAGAAGCGTCAAACGCTGCTATTTTTCTGGATAAGGGGTATCGGGGGAAGATCGGGCGCGAGATGTTTCTTTATGCCCAAAAACGCCTTTCTGGCATGGGAGTGAAAGAAATCCACTACATGATTAAGGATGAACGCATTGGTAAACTTCTTGGCCGTATGGGATATGCGCCAGATCACACGGTATGGAGTATCGCAGTATGAGTAAAAGCATTAAAAAATTCGTTGGATCGGTAGCCCCTATTGCCGCTGGTTTTATCCCCGGTATTGGCCCCCTTGGTGCTGCGGCCATTGGCGCGGGCGGTGGCCTGTTATCGGGTGGCGGCCTGAAAGGTGCGATCCTTGGTGGTGTGGGTGGTGCCATTGGTGCAGGAGCTGGTAAGGGGTTAATTGGTAATGCAACAGGATTGTCAGGCGCTGGATTAAATGCCGCATCCAAAGGTCTTGGCGGCGCTATCTCCGGGGCTGGCTCAGGTGGATTAAAGGGCGCTCTGTTAGGTGGTGTGGCTGGTGGTTTGGGTGGATATGGAAGTAGCCTGATTTCTGATCCGTATGGCGCTATTGAAGCGGGCGGGTTGACTGGTAGATTTCTTGAAAGCGGTGTGGGCCAAACGTTCCTCAAGGGTGGAAATTCCATTGCTAATGCTTTGACGGGATCGGGTAGTGGCGGAAGCTCGTTGGGCAAAATTGCTGCCGTGGGTGGTGCCGCTAACAGTTACATGGCACAAGAGCAAGCGGAAGATGATATCCTGGCACAGCAAGCCCGTTCAGAAGCTGCTCTTGCTCCTTATCAGCAGATTGGATTGCAATCTCAACAAAGCTTATCAGACCGATTAAAAGCGGGTTTTGATATTGGTGATTATCAGTCTGACCCATCCTATCAATTCCAATTGGATCAAGGTCAGAACGCTATCGACCGTTCCCTTGGCGCTAAGGGCAAGATGTTCTCAGGTGAAGCTCTAAAAGCCTCTCAGGACTATGGTCAGGGCTTAGCAAGCCAGTACTACGGTGATGCCTTTACACGCTGGTTGCAGGAAAACGGCCAAATGGGTAGTTTGGGTAATTCCGGACAAGCTGCGGCTGGTGCTATGACTGGTGTCTACGATAATGTAGGTAATGCACAGGCTAATGCTGGCGTGGCTCAATCTAATGTCTTAAATGGTATGTTATCCGGTCTGTCTGGTGCTGGTGCCTCCGATATTATCGGTTACGATGCCAACGGCCAGCCGATCTATAAACGTCAACAATCAATGTTTGGATAAAACATGCCGGTAGATTTCAACGTATTCCACAAAGCCAAGACGGTAGCGGATTTTAACCGTGAAGCGGAAGAACATGCCCTGAAACGTCAGGCTCTTGGTATCCGTGGGGCTGGTGGTGCAACCCTCATGGCCACACAACAGCTCATGGCAAGTGATCCAAGTTTGGACTTTGGGACAGCGTATTCGATTGCTAAATCTGGTCTAGGTCAGGGGGTCATGTTCAATCAGGGTCAGGCGCAAGCTATTCCTGGTTATCAAGAAACTGCTGCGCAAGGGGAAGGGATGAAAGCTGGTAGTGAGCAAGCTGCTCGTAAAGCTGTTGACCTGACCATGCTGCCACAGATTAAAGGGGCTGAAACGTCCGCTAAACTGAGCGCCGAAGCTGGTGCAGTTGTTGATAAAAAGGGTGTCCAGGCTAATGATGTTATGGGTATCCTGGATGAAGCTGATCCACTTCTTGACAATGCCACGGGCAGCATGATTGGGGCAGGGGTGGCTACTGGTAAACAGTTCTTTGGCCGTAGTGATGATGCCACGCAAGCCAATGCAGCATTGAAGGTTTTGGGCGGTCGTCTGGTGTCTAATATCCCCCGAATGGAAGGGCCTCAATCCGATAAGGATGTGTCCCTTTATCGGGAGCAAGCTGGACGTATCGCTGACCCCACAGTCCCAGCGGGTGATAAACGCGCTGCTATTGCGGCAATCCGGTCACTTAATGAGAAATACACCAATAAAGCTGTTTTACCAGATATGCCACTATTACCAGGCACTAATCAGCAAGCCGCAAAACCTATCCCTTCATCAGCCCCTAAGCCAGGTTCGCGTTTGGGTGATTATATGTTTACGGGTGGTGACCCAGCCCAGCAAGCTAACTGGAAAAAGGTTCAATAATGAAGCCTTGGGAACAGTTCCAGCCTCAAACACCAGTTTCAAAACCCTGGGAGCAATTTGCTGCAAACAAGGAGCCTACAAAAGAGGTTGGTGTTGGTCGTACTGCCTTCGATCAAGCTTTACAGGGGGCGACCTTTGGATTTGCTGACGAAGCGACTGACGCCTTGGCCGCTGGTGTGGTATCACCTTTTGTTGACGAGAGTTTTAGTGATCTGTATAATCAGGCAAGACAATCCTCAAAAGAACAGTTAAACGCTGAATTTGAGCAAAATCCAGGTACGTCTATTGCCGCCAATATTGTTGGTGGCTTGGTAACAGGTGGTGCAGGTGCAACGACAAAAGCCGGACAATCGGTTGGGAATTTTATTCGCTCTGGTAACACAGCAGCGCGTATTGGTAAAGGCGCACTTGCTGGTGCCGCTTCCGGTGGTGCCTATGGCGCTGGGTCAGCTAATGACGGTGAACGCATCGAGGGCGCACAACGCGGTGGCCTTCTTGGCGGTGTGGCTGGTGCCGCTATTCCTGTTGTTGGGGCTGCGGCTGGTGCATTAAAGTCTAAACCCTCCATTACCTCTGATATGATTAAGGCCAAGTCGTCCGAGGCTTACAAGTTGGCTGACGAAGCTGGCGGTGTTCTTACACCTAACTTCTCAAACAAATTCGCTCAAAGTATGGCCGATATCTTGCCGAAAGACGAGATTGGTATTGCTCTGTCTAAAAATAATCCATCAACCAAGATTGTTGGTGAGCTGAATGAGATAATTCAGAACAAGCCTTTAACCCTGCAAAACCTACAAGCCATTGACGAGTTCCTTGGTAACAAGGTTGACGATCTGATGGACGCTGGCCGATTAACCAAAGAAGGCCGCAAGGTTCTCGACATTCAGGATACGCTTAGAAACCTGGTTGACAGTGCTGACGATACGATGATTGCTGGTGGCAAAGAAGGTTTTGAGAGCCTTAAAGAGGGTCGGCGCTTGTGGTCTGCTCAGGCCAAGCTACGCGATATTGAAAAGATTATTGCCCGCGCTGAAATGACAGACAACCCAGCAACGGCCATTAAAACAGGTTTTAGAAACCTTGCTCTGAATGAAAAGCGTCTGCGTGGCTTCTCCCCTGAACAGCGCAAAGCCATTAACAAGGCTGCCGAGAGTGGCATTATCAGTGATACCCTCAGAACATTAGGAAGCCGTTTAACGCCTATTATTGCTGGTGCGTCTGGTGGTGGTTTAGGTGCAACCGCGCTGGCGCAAGCTGGTTCTATGGCATCCCGTGGGGCTGCTACAAAAATGCAAGTCGGTAAGGCTGCAAAAGTTGCTCGAATGGTGGCTGATGACGCTGGAATTACGATTGACGATATCATGAAGCTTCCACCCGCCGAAGCTCAAAAACTATTGAAAAGAGGAAAATAATGGCCGTTTTAATGACCCCTCCATATCTGGAATTTCAAGATGCCGACGGTCAACCGCTAACTGGCGGTAAGGTGTTTACCTATGCCTCTGGTACATCTGATCCCAAAGCAGCCTTTTCAGATAGTAGCGAAAGCGTTCAACTTCCTAATCCTATCATCCTGGATGCTGCTGGCCGTGCGGTTATTTGGATTTCTGGATCGTATAAGTTTGTTATCACAGATGCCCTGAATAACATCATTAGAACAGTTGATAACGTCACAAGCTTTAATGCGACCGCCGCTGCCAGTAACTCATATTTCCAATCGTTTTCGGGTAATGGCTCGCAGACAGTGTTTACCTTGTCTGAGGATTTGGGGACGGATGAAAATTCGATCATGGTTTTCGTCGACGCTGGAGGGGCTGGCACTGTCACTAATACGCCCATTTTCAATAATCTGACCGCTGCCGCCGCACAGACAAACTATACGCTTGTGGGCGATTTTGGAACCGACGAATACGCAGTCATGGTGTTTGTTAACACGACTACTAAGGGTTACGAAGTCCTTAAACCAACTCAATACACCGTTAATGGTACAAGCTTGACGCTAGTTACTGCGCCAACAGTAACGGGTGCCGACTCTGTGTATATCTTTAAAAATCCTGTTCTGTCATCCTCTGTCGGTAAGGGCTTTGAAATTCAGAACCCAAACACATACACATTGAGCGGAACATCGTTATCGTTTATAACACCTCCGGCCACGGGTACTAATAACGTGATGGTTTTTGCCCCATCAACCCTGGTAAACGCTGCCGCCGCGTCTGCTGCTGCTGCCGAAGGTTTTGCGGATGCCGCAAATTTAAGCGCCGTTAACGCTGCCGCAAGTGAGGTTGCCGCTGAAAACGCCGCCATTGTCGCCTCAAGTCAGGCGACAAGCTTCGTTGGAACATCGGTCACAAGTGTAACCATTGGTACGGGTGCTAAGGCGTTCGTTACTCAGGCTGGTAAAAACTTCCTTGTTGGTGAGTTTCTGACCATTGCTTACACGTCTGCACCAGCAAATTACATGTGGGGTCAGGTGACAGCTTACAACTCCTTAACTGGTGATTTGAGTGTCAATGTGACCGCTATTGGTGGATCAGGGACGCAAGCAAACTGGACAATCGCATTATCTGGCGAACGTGGCGTAGCTGGTCCCGCTATTAGTGATGGTGATAAAGGTGATGTTATTGTTTCCGGGGGTGGCAGTGTATGGACAGTGGACACCACAGCAGTCCCGGCATTTACAGGTGATAGTGGCGCTGGCGGATCAAAAGGCCTGGTTCCATCTCCCGCTGCGGGGGATGCTGCCGCCGAAAAAGTTCTTAAGGCATCGGGAGGGTGGGGAGTTCCACAGCCGAGAGCCGCTACGGAAGTCGCTGCTAGTGGCGCATCTATTGACTTTTTAAACATCCCGGCTGGCACAAGGCGAATTACAATAAGCCTGAGTGGCGTTTCAACCAATGGAACATCTAACCCGTTGATTCAACTGGGGGATAGTGGTGGCATTGAAAACACAGGATATGCTTGCTCTGGTTCAGGTGGTGCAGCCGCTAACTATACAACTGGTTTTGGTTTTAATTTTAACCTTGCTGCCAATGCACTACATGGCGTTATTGTCCTAACACTTCTCTCTGCATCAGGTTCTGTATGGTCTGCTGGTGGATGGTTGGCAACCTCAAACGCTGCCGGGGTAGGTGTAATGGGTGGTAGCAAGCAGCTTTCAGCAACACTTGACCGCATCCGTATCACAACTGTATCAGGAGCTGACGCATATGATGCTGGCTTCATTAACATCTTATACGAGTAAATCAATGGAAATCCCAAACAACTTCATTGACTGGATCGTAACGGCCTTGGCGGGGTTGGTGGGATATCTCTGGAAAACTATAAATGGTCGAATTGACGGCTTGACAGATCGCTTTAATAAGCATGAAATACACGTTGCGAATACTTATCCTACCAAAGATGACGTAAGGTCAAATTTCAAAGATATTAAAGAGACTCTGAAAGATCAGACCGAGAAACTTGACCAGATCGTTGAAAAACTCGCTAACAAAGAAGATCGGAAACGCAATTGACCATTTCTGTTACCCTGCATCGTGTGGCTGAACACGGACAAAACACCATTGGTGTCCTTAAAATCGACCATAAAGACCATCCGACCATCTGGACGTGTGAAGATTTATGGCGTGATAATGAGAAGAACGTGTCCAGTATTCCAGCCGGAACCTATCGCTGTGACCCTCATGGGTGGGAAGATCATAACAAATACACGTTTAAACGGGTCTGGCAGGTCGTGGGCGTAAAGGGACGTAATGCTATCCTCCTGCATGCCGGAAACGACCACACCGATACCATGGGGTGTATCCTTGTGGGGTTTGGCATCTGGAATGCCGGGATTACTGATAGCGTCAAGGCGATTGAATACTTACGCAAGACCATTGGCGAGAAGTCGTTTACCTTAACTATCAAAGATGATATACTGAATTAACCCAAAGGAGTGAATATGAAAGATGTTCTGAAATACCTTATTGCCCGTCTTAGCGAGGCTTCTACATGGCGCGGTCTGGTTGCTCTGGCAACTGGTCTTGGTGTCCACCTTGATACAATGGACGCTGACAAGATCGTGGCTGCTGGTCTCGGTTTGATTGGTTTAATAGGTGTGTTCTTCAAGGACAAAACCCCACCTGTAGCGCCGGAATCCGTTGTCAAGAAGTAATGGCTAAGGTCATTATTGCCTTTTTAGAGTGGCTGTCACCTATGGTGATGGCCTTTCTTTTGGGTCAGAAAAAATCAGAACTGGATCGTGCTGATGAAGAAAAAGAAGCTGCCGCTTATATTGCAAACCGTCTTGCTAATCGCCCTGTTGATCGGGCTGACCTTGTTAATCAGTTGCGCGCCAAAGCCGCCAATAAGAACAACCCTGATTGATTATGATAGTGCTTTTCTTTTGTGCGTTGCTGACGAGCTGGAAGCCAAGGTATCGGGGCCGTGTACCGAACAAGCTTTAAAAGATTGGTTCGCCCTGGTGGTTGAGTAACCACTACTAATATGAAATATAGCAGATTATATGTAACTCACTGTATATGATTTCAGGTTTCTAATTTTTATCTTGCGGGGAACGGACATCCCTAAAAAAATAATATTCATGTCTATCTCCTCAAAACAACAAGAACGTCGCACCGCCTGGTATACAGCACAAAGAGAAAAATCGGAATCGCAAAAAAGGGCCTTATTTATAGGGGGTGTTGCACTGGCTTTTCATTTCGTGTTTTTTGTCATTTTAGGTAATTCAAGCATTTTCTGGAGCATAATTATTGGTTTGGTATTTGGCGGTTTCAGGTTTTTTTTCAGCGGTAGAAAAAGAAATTTTGATGAACATTTATCAGAAGATCAGCTTAATGCTACGTTAAAAACAGAATATCAGGAACACCGGGAAAAAGAGGGTGACAAAGGGATAGATATTGTAAAATGGGAGGTTGAAAAAGGAATGATGGCAAAGAACACAGCAACCACAAATGAGGTTGTTCAAGGGTTGGGGTCGAAATATCCTATCAAGCTGCCAGATCCATCGGTGCAAGATTTCGACTTCTTTAAAA
The DNA here is from genome assembly GCF_021390415.1 of Dyadobacter sp. CY327. Classification (NCBI taxonomy): domain Bacteria; kingdom Pseudomonadati; phylum Bacteroidota; class Cytophagia; order Cytophagales; family Spirosomataceae; genus Dyadobacter; species Dyadobacter sp. CY327. The sequence goes on from NZ_JAJUXJ010000010.1 coordinate 26,652, forward strand.
CAGCACAGGAAGTTTATCGTTTCGATGGCCATACCCCCATTGGCGGATCAATTTTCTGGGATGGTCAAGGTCACATGATAACGGTCGGCGGTGCCAGAGTTGGTGGAAAAGGATCTTGCCTTATATTGCCAGCCCTCTTAAGCCCAACGAACTTCTTTCCGGGCGCAACTTCTTTTGTATGCCTTGATCCAAAAGGGGAAAATATAGCTGTATCAGGAAGATTCCTGAAAGAAGCTGGTTACAATGTAATTTGCATTAATCCTTTCCAGATACCGGAAATAGTCAAATTTGGCAATTCAGGGTTTAATGTCTTTGACACATTTTCGGCGAACGATTTTGATTTCGACAAGTTTGCGGACATGATTGCAAATAGCATTGTTGTATCCGTACCCGGGAGCCATCCGCACTTCGACAAGACAGCTAGATCATATATAAGCCTGTATATCAGACACCTCATGACGCAGAATGAGGAACCCAAAAACTTCACAACCCTTTACAGGTGGTTAAGGCTGGCAGGTGACGAGCGGATGGACTTCCTGCAAAATAAAATAGGCAGAAACAATTCATTCGATGGCGATGTGTCAAATGAGGCGTTCAGCATATTTAGCCAGATTTCGTCGGGAGCTGGTAAGGAAGTGGAAAGCACATATTCTACAATCCGTGCAGCAACAGACTGTTTCAAAAGCATGCCTTTGCGTGATTCAATATCCCGGTCTGACTTCGATATGACCTCTATTGCAAAAGAGAAAACTGCCATTTTTGTGTGTATGAATCCATCTGATCTGAACGATAATCAAGCATGGCTCAGGATATTATTCGGATCCATGATCCGTACATTGACCAAGCACTACAGCAAAACCCGTAAGGTCGTCATGATTATGGATGAATTTCCGACAATGGGTTATTTCAAAGAATTTGAAATCATGAGCGGTTTTATGGCGGGATATAACGTAACGTTATGGCCAATCATGCAGGATTTGACACAACTAAAGGGTCTGTACCCTAAAACATGGGAGACGTTCATCAACAATGCGGTTATAAGGCACTTTACAGGTATTGGAGACAATTTCACAGCAGACTATGTATCAAAAAGGCTTCCTGTAGTTAACACAGGATCAGAAGATAAGCCACGTTACGAGCCTATATTGCGTGCAGATGAAGTCATGACCAACGAAAACATTATCGCCTTTATCAGCGGGGTTAAAAAACCGGTATTTATGTACAAAACACCTTATTGGGAAAGAAGTATATATCGTGGCGGTGCTGATCCAAATCCGTTCCGCTAATAGCTGTGTTCCTGATCCTGTTTTTTATGATTATCGTATTGCTGACGCGCCTTCGTGAACCTGTCAGACTTCTCGTCGATTTCGTGGTGCAGTGATTGTTCAGCCATTTGCGTTTGCAATTCCTTTCTTTTCATCTCTGCATATTCCTGATTTTTCTCCATTTCAGCGTAATGCCGACGTATCATGTCGTTAATCTCACCCTTTTGGCGCTGGTTAAATTCTACGGCAGTCTCGGGTGAAATGTGTCCATTATTAATCCTGTTCAAATTACCCCAATCAGTAAATAGCCTATCCCTGATCTGGCTTTCTTCCTGTTGATGACGTTTATACATGTCATTGATAGTTTCCATATCCCATGTTGTTTAGTATGAATGCCCCTGATCCAGGTTCTTCCGCATTTCGTATAGGCGGCGCTGACGCTCCCATTTATCAGGTTCCATTTCTGGCTCTGGTTCCGGGATTGTAGGTTGAATATCGGTTTTATTTTCCTCAAAAACAACCCGTGTCTCTTTGACAGATTGTCTCTTTTCAACAGTAATTTTATGTAGTGCTTCGGCTTCTGTTTGTAGCCTGATCTGGTCGAGCTGCTTCTTGACTTCGGCGGTCTTAATCCCATCCAACTGACGAACTAAATCAAGGCTCTTACCGTCCTGTGTAATAACCTTGTATGGCCGACGATCCAACCCTTTTGCCACTTGGTAACCAATGGCTTCGGCGTGTTCAATGAACTCAACCCCATCCTTGGAAAAATCCCATATTTCAGTGAGAGTTTTCTTATGGTCAACCTCCTGCGTTTTGTCCCGCCGCCAAGGGGTGGGGGCATGGCCTAACGCTGCCTCAATCTCATGACGAGCCTTGTTGTTCTTGTAGTAATTAAAGTTATCTCGGCGCAATGTTCCTGTGTCATGGTCGTACCGTTCAAAGACAAGGTGGGCATGGGTAGAGCCGTTTTTGGTATGCAGCACAGCAGCCCATTTCTGGCCTTCCAGCTCGTTGAATTTGGCATACGTCTCAATACAGTAGTGCCAGTCTTTATCGGTCATGGCGACCGCCTCATGGGGACGTGGGGCTATCTGGCCGTGGTGCAATCCTTTGGTTCCGTCTGTCAGCTCAACAGTCAGCTCCATCTCGATCAGTGACCGTTTCAGGTCGTTAGGCGTAGCTGTCCCGTGGATACCCAAGACACGGATTTCCTCATTGTCCCGCTTGTCCAGAAGGTAGTTAGCCAACTGGACAGCATCACCTCTCGATTTACCCTTAACTATCATAATCGAACTCGTCGTGTATCTTGTTAGCTATAAACGTAATCTGCGCCTGGGCGGCACTTGTGTCCTCTGGCTGTGCCTCCAACAACCGCCGGATGTGACCAAGATTTGATAATGCCTGTATAAGGGTCGCACGTTCCTTTGTAGGGGCTTTGCGCTTAGGTGGCTCACCAGCACACTTTAACTCAATCCAGCTCGTAGCGGTCAACCCAGCGGCCTTAGCGTTGCTATGGATTAGCGCCTTGGTTTCATCACTCACACGTATGTTAATATTAGCCATGTCTTATCCTGTTAAACGGGGTCAAGGGGATACCCATTGCAAGATTGTGGTGGGGTCGGAATATAGCTTTTTAGCTAAATTGTGATCACAGCGCATGTCTTGCTTAATGTAACACAAAGCTACCACTCTTAGAACAAAATAGCAACACACGATTTTAGTTGACACGTAGTGGCGACTGTGAGAATACTAGTACCTGGCCGACTTACTCACTTGCAATAATGCAAAGTCTGCCTAGAAGCGTTAGTGAGAGCGTTATAGGTGCTGACCCTACGGCAGAGCTAGGGGACACTGAAAGCCATGTGTTAGATCCAAGATATAGGCTTGACAGTCGGAGAGACGATAACCTTTCTTTATGTGTCTTGTGGGCAAGTGGCTCAGGCCAAGATTAGCAGCAAGGCACTTATGGACAGGTTACTGTCTTAAAAGCGCGGGTTTCGGTGATGCCCCATAGGTGTTGAAAAAAACACCGTGAGCTATGAAAGCTTGTGGCTTGGGGATTGAAAAATACTAAGCAAACCGATGACAGCTCGGAAAGACGGCACTCCTACCCTAACCTTGGCTTAAAGTTGGGCACATTCTGTGGCGTAGCCACAGTCTTACCTAAGTTGAGCTGAGCCATGTGGAACTCGTTATAGTCCCCATACCCCTCAAACTTATATTCAATATCTCCCCCACCCCAGCTATTTTCATTGGCGAATTTGAATAATTTTTCTTTGGCGATGTCGCCAGCTTCACCCTTCTGGGGGCACTGGATAAGGGTGCTTCTTGGTTGCTGTTTCAGGTAATCAATAGCCTGATCAGTCATGCTGGTGCTGTTCAGGATGATATAGTGATATGTGCCCTTTGGGGGCTTGTCCACACTGAGAAAAGTACCAAAATCAGGCATACCCTCGAACACAAAATAAGGCGCTTCCGGACGCTCTGCCAGGAAGTGAGTAAAGCCCTTATGGCCGACACAGGTTTTAAGCCACGCACCATGGCGCTGGGTTCTAACCTCATATCCTCCGGCAGTGTTTTCAATGCCAAAGGCAGTGATTTTTTGCTTGGGATAATCCTTGTGATAAAAGCTGATATCCCTTAGGTACGGCTGCATGATAACCGGATCAATACCCCGGCTGCTCAGGTATTGAGCTGCTGGTGACGGGCTGCGTCCCTTGTATAACTGGAACGGATTGACGGCTGTTAGGATGTATGCTGGTTCGGTCACGCGCTTTATCTCCTGCTTGATTGTCGGGATAGTGTAGCCTGAGCCTACGGTCTTTTCAATGAATTTGAGGGCATCCGGTACACTGATATCGCCATTCATCTTGAATATCAGGTTAAAGATGTTTCCACCCTCCCCTACCCCGTGGTCATACCACGCGGTTTTATCTGGTGAGAGTTTGAAGGATGCGGTTAGCTCGTTTCGGAAGGGCGAATTATACCATTTGGTATTGCTGGTTTCCCTTACGCATACGTGTCCCAGATTTTCCAGGAATTCATCTAGCGGTATCTGCTTAGCCTCAGAAATTTTCATACAGGGTTAAGATAAGCATATTCACCGTATTGTTTAACAGCTGCTGTATTATAAGCGCGGGCTGCTTCAATCTCGCTATTATAAACACCTAAATGGATAAACTTTCCACCAGGGCGCATTAAAGCCTTCCATGTGGTTTTTGTTTTACCCTTGCATTCGTAAACACCTTTAAACTTCTTACCGTTAGGTGCCTTTTTATTTTGCAAATTATTCTTTGCTGAACAAACCCTTAAATTCTCACGGCGATTATCAAGTCGGTCACGGTTGATGTGGTCAGTGTGCATTCCCGGCTCCCGAGCGACCAGTAAATGATGCATCATAATCTGCTTTTTTTGCTTGTTTGAATAATCATGCCTCGCAGCGTAACCGCAAGCGGTTACATACCATTTCCATTGATTTAGGAAGTCAAAATCTTCATTATCAACAGTTACAAACTGACCACGGGTCAAGGGGATTTGTTTTGGCATTCATAGGCTCCGATAAGCGAGGGTTAAACTGGCCTTCATGCTGTATCGGCAGCAATCTACTTTCGGCCATGCCTGGCACCAGTAGACCTATTATAGATATTATCTATGAGGGTGTCAATTTTTAATTATATCATTTCTTTAAAAAGTGCAATTCCGGCGGAACTTCCTTCTCAACAGTTATCCACAGCTTGAAAAGCTAATAAAGGTTTTATTTTTTATAGGTGTATTAAATAAAGGGTTGGTTGAGTAGTTGACAGTAGTAAAAGTGAGTAGTTGACTGTTAATTAAGTGAGTAGTTGACTGTTCATAACTCATTTAATCGCCTCTTTTTCAACGACTTATCAACATATTTTTCCGGTTTACTGTCAACTTCTCGTTTATCGAGGGTTAAACCTGTGATTATCAGCTTCTTAGGTATGGGCGGTGCGCTATGGTGAAGCATCAATCCCCTACCCGCTTTTTCCTCTATTCGAGCGTCTGTGTATAGACTTTTGACCAATTTGAGCGTCCTGGTGAAGTTTATCCGGAAATCAGCGATCCGGCCATAATCCTTACCAAACTGCTCATACAACGTCTGCCAGCCCAGGAACTGCGGCTTGTTAGCTGGTATCCTATGCAATCTGTGTGCCAGAAAGGTATAAATATCCAGCCCTGTAACGTTGCCAGATAAGGCAAGCAAGTGGCTCTTAGCCAGGGGCACGGCGTGATCCATCAGGTTATGAAAGTATTCCTCTGATAACACGATACGGGACGGCCATAGCATGAGTTGGCCGGGGTGCTGGTCAGGGAATAGGGTAAAACCCGTCACAAGGGGCATATTGACGTTCTCCTGTCCTGCTGCGCTGTCATAGGTCATACGGATAACACAGGACGCCATGCGGCTGATCTGGTCACGGATAGTCGCTATTTGGCTCCCGCCCTCGCTAAACCCCATAAAGGTAGTGAAGTCGGTCAAGTTGTCCGTTGGCATCTCTATCGTGCGATTTTGCGTCTTTAAAGCGATTGTATTGAGCGTTGCTAGGATAATCCTTGCCTTGGCACCATACGGAAGCCCTAAATAGCGTAAATCGTGTGTTATCGGGTCAAATACTGGCATAGGCATGACGTACAGGTTCATCTTGCCGGATTCCGTCACCCAAACCTTATCAGGGGCTATATCCGGCTCACGCCTCGGAAAGTAACAATGCGCCATAACAGAGCTTTGAAATAGCAGTTCCCGGTCGTCCGGTTCCTCCATGTATGCTTCATAGATAAGCTTAGACCTACGAACAGCCACTTTTGACGTACCATCCGGCTTGGGTTTTGGGGCTTTCTTTTTGTCACTCATTTAGCGCTTGTTTTAACGTTAAAATTGGTGTTATAATTAGCGTGTTGCCTGTGGTCTAATGGTCAAGACAAACGAATGTGGCTCGTTTAATGCCAGTTCAATTCTGGTCGGGCACCCCAATGCGGTATTAGTGTCAACGGATTAGCACAATAGCCTTCCAAGCTGAAAGTACGGGTTCAAATCCTGTATACCGCACCATCACACACTATACTTACGGCGTTCACGCTCGATTTTCTCCTGAATAGCTTCCACTACCCAATCATGGACAGATATCGTGATTTTACGACTGCGGCTCACTGGTGGCCGTTTATCGCGTAGCTTCTTGATAGCCTCCATTTCTTCGGCAGTCATAATCAGCTTGATACTCTTGGTAGCGCCTGGATCGGATGGCGCGCTTTCGACCGTTGCCCTCCCACCCTTGTTAATGATGGCCTCAATCTGTTTCTCGGATACCACTTTCTTAGGCGGTGACAGGGATATTGACATGGCTGATACGTTTAAATAGTTCTGTGATCTCGTTAATGGCTTTGGGGTCTGACTTCTCCCCCATTTCAAACACGGTTAACCCGGCTGATCCGGCGTTAGGATACGCCTTGCGGTTCTTGACCGGACAATCAAGGAAGGTCATTTGCTCGATGGATGCCAATGCGTCAGCACTCTCCCGATTATCTGCGCTTGTAATGTCTGCGCGGTTCAGGAACGTGTAGGCTGTGAGCGGTGTAGCACGGGTGGCCTGTATTTCGTCTAGGATCGCGCTAAACTTGGCGAGTGTCCAGATATCATGACTTCGCGGCTGGATCGGTATGATAGCCACGTCTGACACGAATAGCGCAGAACGCTGGCTTGTTGTATCCCTACCTCCGGTGTCGATCACAATGTGGTCGTACTTTGGCTTTAATGTCTCCACTTGCTTGCGTAAGTTCGCTCCCACGAGCTGCACGAGTGTATAGCCTACATTACCCTCTAAGGTCTGCTCTCGCCACGCTGTGAAGTCGCTGGCCGTCCCCTGCTCGTCGGCATCGACAAATAACACGTCAAACCCTTGCTTTGATAGCCAGACGGTAAAATGCTCGGCAATTGTGCTACGGCCAGAGCCACCTTTTTCACCAGCGGTTGTATATACTGCCATGAGACGTTTGTTTAAACGGTGAATTTGACGCTAAAATAAGCGTTTTAATCTGATATATAAAATATGTTTAAAATTATGTTCTAATTAACGCTAAATTTGACGTTAAAATATGTAGGACGGGCTATATAATAGGTGGTGCCTTAACCAATATATACCAGTGTTGAGTTTATAAGCGAGGATGGCACTCCTTCTTATAAGGTTTTCACTTTGCGGCTTACCCGCCCTATCTGGATTATAACGCTATTTTCAAAGTTAATACAAGCATTATTTTTGACGTTAAATAAAACACTAAATCTAGTGCTTGACACCCGTTCAAAGTGGCTGATATAGTGGCACTCATGAAAGCAAACGACAATCAGGTTGATGGACAACACTACCGCAAATCCATTCAGGTTTGGGATTTCATTGCGGCCAATGAGTTAGACTACTTTCAGGGAAATGTTGTGAAATATTCCTGCCGTTTCAAGGACAAGAACGGCATTGCTGACCTGAAAAAAGCACGTCATTATCTTGATAAAATGATTGAGATGATTGAAACAGGTTCTTACCCAGGATATTTAGATGCCAGATGAAGCGATTGAAGCCTTGCTCGTTCACCTTGGTGTAACAGAATTTGAGGGCTACTAATGAAAATCGACTGGACAACCATCTATCGTAAACACGGGGTTAGAAACCTCTCACAACTGGTTAACAAGACGGGCGGCATCAGATCAACTGGCCGCCTTTTGAATATTCCAGCTACCTCAATAGCGACAAAGCTTGCTTATGAGGAAAAGGAACTGGCTACCAAGCCCCAGCGCATCCTTTATTTCACAGATACCCACGTCCAGCCAAAACTTGAAACCGACCATCTTGTTTGGATCGGTAAGCATATCAAGGATACCAACCCCGATTATATCATCAATGGGGGCGATTTTGCGGACGCTGAGAGCCTGTGTTCCCATGTGCGCAATGAGACACTGGAAGGCAAGTCTAAGCCTGTTCTGCTGGTAGATATGGGTGCTATGGATGAAGCTATGGGTATCCTCAATGAAGCTGCTGGCCGTAGTGACTTTCATGTAACCCTAGGTAATCATGAGGCGCGTATCTGGGCGTTTGAGAATAACAATCCTGAAATTTCTGGTTTGCTGATCGAGAAGTTTGACAGCATCTATGAGAAGCACGGTTGGACGTATTCTAAGTATGGCGTTTACCACACGGTAGGCGGGGTGGACTTCACCCATGCGCCAATGGCTATGAGTGGCAAGCCAGTAGGAGGGAAGCTGTCGGTTAACAACGTAGCATCCAACTCGATTGCAGATTGCGTCTATGGACATACCCACATGAAGGCCGAGTTTAGCGTTAAGAAATTTGGACCCGATAGACAGGTCACAGCGATTAACGGCGGCTGTTCTATGCCGATTGGCTATATCCCGAAATACGCACAGGCTGGATCGACTGGCTACTGGCACGGCATCATTGAAATAGAGGTACAGAATGGCGCGATCAAAGACACCACCTACGTCTCGCTCGAAAAGCTCAAACGCAAGTACGCCTAGATCAAAGGTAGTATTTGCTGACGAGTACCGCGAGTTTGAGGAAACGCTTCACGTCTGCCTGTCCTGTATTCATGTGGAATGGAAAGCCACACCGGTCAAGCCGTCCATTGAGGAATACATGATCTGCGAGAAGTGCCAGGATGACAAGATACTTGTTGTCCGTGGTGAGATCGGGACGGTTAATGTGTTGCTCTCAAATGCAGCTTGGCAGAAGTCTAAGAAGAAGCCAGCTCGTAAGAAATAGTCTAGCTTGGACGATGTTTTAATGCAGCTGCTGCCATAGCCAACTGATCCGGATCAATCGTTATCTGCTGGCACATTCGGGCAGCTTCGGCATAAACACTCATAGGGTAGGAAGGGACGAAATCTTTATCCTGAACAATAAACGGGATGCCGGATCGCGGCCATTTTACGCTTTCCAGTTCGGTGATTGAAACGTCGCCCAGCTCTGGCGAACCCATACCGAGGTCACACAGGCCAAAGGCGATATCGTCATAAAATGGGTCGTATTCAGATAGGAGCCAGATCATCGTATCATCGAGAGATGACAGCATAACGACAGGCGGGTGATCTTCGGCCTTTTCCTGCGTAACATCATAATGGTTACGGATCATCTGGGCTTTGAGGTCATCGGGGATAAGTCTGGACATATCCAGACTATAGATCAGCCGATACGTTTTTGCAACAGCTTATAGGCTTCCTGTAGATTGATCATATTAATTATTTCCACGGGAACCTCGCGGCTTTCTAAAATCCGGACTGATCGCTGGATTAACCTTTCGCCGGTGGCCTTGCGATCCAGCATAATCATATTAAGATCGCCAACGATTTCATCGGCCAGATCGAGTTTGCCGGACTGCGCGCATTGCCTTATTATAATTTCAAGCCGGTCGAACTCGTGGTTGATATATCTTTCTGACGTTACCATGGGTGCTGCTGATTTTTTACATTAAATATAACATCTGCATTGCATTTTTCCTTGATAAAAATATTTATCGCTTTGCTGTTGCGTCGTATTTTCGTCTTTATCATAAAAATACTTATCCAACAGATTTTAAAACCTGCTGGATAAATCCTATTTGACTATAAACTATCCGACCATCTTGAATTGTACTTTTTCAATCTGGCACGGTGTACAGTTATCGTTCGCAGGCTTCGTGATCTCCTGCAAGCTGTGCAGATACTCGAACGCCTTGCTGGCCTGGCTTGCCATCGGGATAACCAGTTTGGTGTTATCTGAAAAAGCCTTCAACCAGTGGCTGATATACTGAGCGTGATCCGGACGTGGGGCATCGGCAATTCCCCAGTCAGCGCACAAGAAGGCTGATCCCATTTCAGCAACGACTTCCTCCAATGCGTAATTTTTATCGCCATACTTTTTGCCCATGTCACGATTAAGTCGGTGTTTCGGACCTGTCCAGTGTGTCAGCTCATGCGCTAATACGGCGTAGATGGACTCTGTGACGGTCTGCGTCGGCGTTCCGGTAAACAGTCGGCGTTCCGGCATCGTGATCTCGTCGGTGCGGTGGCTGTAAAATGCCCTGTCGCCTTGGTAATAAACAACAGCACCAGTTTTGGCGACAAACTGATCAATATGATGGATTCGCTCATAATTGAGAACAGGGCGGGGTTGTGGTTCAGTTTCTTTGTAGGATTGAAGCTGAGAACGGTTAAAGACAGTGTAGGTTTTCAGGAACGGGATCTTGTCGATTTCCTCTTTGCCTTCCTTCTGCTTTTCAATGAAGTCATAATAAACAACCGTCGTTCCCTTTGATCCTTTGCGGATAGTCTCTTTACGATCCGACCATTGTTTGAATGTGCCAAACTCGTTGGTTGGAAATTCGCCGAGCCAAAGGAGGGCTATGTTAATCCCTTTATAACGTTTACCACTGTCGATGTTGACAGGTAGCTCGTATGAGGCTGTGTGTTCACCCTCTTGCCAAGGCTTATGCCACGGCGCTGTACCCTGTTCCATCTGGGCAATAATTTTGTTGGTAATCTCGGTGTGTAAGTCGCGGGACATTAATCATTCTCCTGTGTGTTTTGGCGCGTAAAGATCGTCGGTGTCTGGTTTGAAGGATTTGCGCAGGTAGGGTTTATCTGGATAGCCCGGTCGTTTCATCCAATGGCTTGGTGCCATAGCATCTAGTTCATGATCGTCACCATCACGATCATCCCAGCATTCATGTTCACAGTTCCAGCACAATTCTTTGACTTGCCCGTCATGAAATACGTAACAGTCAATCTGCTCATAATTTAACAAGCCCGGCTTTTTTGGAAGATCGTCCGTGCTGTTAATTTGTATCCAAGTTTGTGGCACGGCGGGCTGTGACAACACAACGGATCGCAATTTACGGATGCAGGTAAAAAACCAATTATCGTTATTATCGTTAGACGTTGTTTTAAGGATGCGTTCAGCGAGTTCCAAAGCCGCCGCCCGATCCGTGTCGGTGACTGGCAGGGCAAGTCTGTTGGTGGAATAGAGGTGGTCGATTATCATATTCATGGTGTTCAATGCCACTAATGTTTGTGAATTGTCGAATAGCTTCTGACGTATGATAATTTCAAATTCACCTTTTAGAATATCATCCTGCAAAGCCTGCGTGTCGGAGTGGTGGGTCATGATTGTTCCTCAATCTGTAAAAAAGGTTCTCGATCTAAATACTCTGAATGCGCTGATTTCCATCCCCACTTTCCCTTGTTATCTTTCACCCATTGGTACATGATACCCTTATCGGACAGTCCGTATATCGCGTCAGCTCCTCGCTCACCTCGCCATGTTGTTTGTCGATTAGCAGAGATGATTTGAATTATCTTTTCCATCACGCCCCGCCCTGTCTCTGTGCTGCCGCTTGGATTTCAGCGATACGCTCTTGAAACGGTCTGGATAGATTTGCGCCACACCATTTAAGGTAAGCATCGATATCAGCAAGCAGCTCCATCACATCCCCCATCGGCGCACCCTGTATGATCCCTTTGGACGCGAGGTGGTCGATTATCTGTGTGGCTGCTTGGCGTTTTAATGCGCGGCTGACAGTGCCTTTCAGCATGGTTTGCGAAACCACATCCATGCATTCCAGCTTCAAAGCATCCAAATCAACCTGTGCTGCGACGGTCGGGGCGGGTGGGCGTTGGGTGAGGTAATGGCGCAGAGCATTACGCCACCAATAACGCTTTGGGTATCGTTCGCCTTTATCGGGGAAATCAGGGTAATAACATCCATCTAATGAACCCTCACCTAGTAAATATTTAATCACGTCAGGCACATCCTGCTCTGGCGCTTTCGCCTGGGCGAGATAAAGCCGACCAACACGCTTCAAAAGATCAAGATGTTCATCATACATATTGCCACTGTTTTCAGAGCAAATATCTTCAAGCTGTTTCAGATCAATGGTCATGTCGTCTCCTTAATTAGATGGTGCGCAAATTGCAGCATGTTGGTTGGCATTGTTCTCGACTTTGACATCTGGACCAATTTTTGAATTTTCCAGAGCTTCATAACATTCTTCACGAGACGCATATTCTGTTTTAATTGTTTGACCGCATCCCCAGCCGTTACAAGCAAGATAAATAGCTAAAATCCATTTCATGTCGTCGTCTCCTTTGCGGCTGCTTCGAGTAGGATGCGGATGGTTTTTCGGTGCTTGTTAAACCATCCAATGACTTCACTGGTGTGATCCATGAAAATCATCTCGGTATGCGCGTTGATCGCATCCTCCCGGCTCACAACAGGCGCTGCGACAGGGGCGCGGGTGTTCCATCCTTCTATAGCATTTCTTTTTGAAGTTGCATTTTCATTTGATCCGCCACATTGTAGGTTCGCTGTACAACGAACACCATATCTGTACAATCCATAACCAACCATCTTCTGACCTTCTGATGATTTTTTCTTGAATATCTCGGCTTGCTCACCACAGAACGGGCAAGGCAGCAGGGTTTCGGCTAATTCAGACATATTTACCTTCTCCTAATTTTGTAACAAATTCCTTATAAGCGTTATGTGCTTCTAATTCTGTGTCATATCGCCCAATGATAAAACGTTTCCGTTTGAATGTAGTGAAAGCAACAAACTTGCTGTTTTTGCTAAATCTCTGAACGCCCTTCATAAAGTATTTACCCTTTGAGCAATGGTTGCCGTTCTCACGGTTTGTTACATATTCTAGGTTTTCTAATCTGTTATCATTCTTAATGCCATTAATATGGTTTACCTGTAACTTTGAAGGCGCAACGAAAGCTGCCATCATAATGCGGTGAACCTTTGTTTTTACACCAACACTATCTCTATGAAGAATGACAGCAGGATAACCCCAACCATCTGGGCAACA
>NZ_JAJUXJ010000011.1:0-38511 GCF_021390415.1 Dyadobacter sp. CY327
GCGACGTGCTGAACATTACTGTCAGCGGGCAGCAGGGCCATGGTGGTATGCCATGGAATACAGTTGACCCGGTAGTTGCCTCGGCATACGTAATAGCCGGCTTACAATCCGTTGTTAGTCGACGCGCCGACCTGACAAAGTCACCAGCCGTTGTTTCAGTGGGGATGATCCATGGCGGGTCCAGCCAGAATGTGATCCCGGACACCGTTAAAATGGTTGGCACCATCCGTTCATATGACCCTGAGGCACGCAAGCAACTTCATGCTGATATTAAGCAGGCTGCTGAGCACATTGCAGAAGGAACCTATGCGAAGGCGCAGGTGGACATTTTGCCTATGTATGATGTCACAGATAACAATGATGCCCTGGCTAACCAAATGCTGCCCGTGCTGAAACGCGCTGCCGAAGCGGGCGTGGTACCCGGGTCATTGCAGGGGGCTTCGGAAGATTTTTCCTACTTCGCCAAAGAAGTGCCGGGTCTATATATTTTTCTTGGTGTTACGCCCGATGGTGAGGAACCTGCCAAAGCTGCCCCAAACCATAATCCCAAATTCTTTGTCGATGAAAAAGCATTGGTAGTAGGCACAAGGGCAATGGCGGCAATGGCCGTTAACTTTTTAATGAGCGGCGGTTTGTAACCCGGTGGCGTAGGAAATTAGTTTGTCTATCATTGTTTCAAACTTAATAATATATAACTGGTTACTCTGACAATATCAGGGACTAGCCCAACCTCCTCCCAACGACCTGTATAAGTTAACCACTGATTGCAACCGTTGCAATTGGTCATTAATGCTTCCAAGCTCCGCTTGCAACAAGCTTTGGCGGGCCGTAATGACCTCGTTGTAATTGGCAAAACCGTTTTGAAGCAGCTCGCCTGAATAGCTTACCGATTTCTGCAATGCTTCCAACTGATAGCTGCGGATTGCTATTTTATCAAGGGCAGTGTTGTGTAGCGACATCGCATCCGACACTTGTTGTCCGGCTGTAAGCAGCACATTCTGAAAATTGAGCAGAGCCTCCTTCTGCTGGGCCCTGGCAACTTCCAGGCGGGTGATGTTGGCCCTTCTGTTGAATATAGGCTGGGTTAGTCCCGCGCCGATGCTTGCCGCAAGGGAGATTGGTTTAAGAAAGTTTTCCAGTTGCAGAGCCGAATAACCTACCGAGCCAGATATCGTCAAAGCTGGATAGAAAAAAGTCCTGGCCACATTAGTCAACTCAAAATAATATCTCAGATTAAGTTCTGCCTGTTGCACATCCGGGCGATTTGCCAGCAGCAGCGCGGGAACACCCGTTTGCAATACATCAAGCGTATCCTGATCCCAAAGCGTGCCGCGTCTGACGGACGTGGCTGGAACCGCAAGCAGAATACTTAGCGCGTTTTCTGTTTCCCTTGTACTCTGGATCAGGTCAGGAATTGTCACTTCTGCTACATAACGCTGCGCTTCACTTTGCACCACAGCCGCCTCGGTAACGACAGCGGCTATTTTCAGTTCACGCATGGTCTGCACCGTCGTATCCCAATTGGACACAGTCTGCCTTGTAATGGCTAGCTGCTGATCCAAAGCCAACAGGGCATAATAATAGTTGGCAATATCGGCCACCAGGCTTGTTTGTACAGCTTTCGCACCTGCTTCCGATTGCAATAGAAGTGCTAGGTTAGCGCGTTTAGTGCTTCGTAGTTTTCCCCAAATGTCCGCCTCCCAGCCAGAAGATAAGCCCAGCTGATATTGGGTTGCACTGTTTCTAATACCAAAGCCCTGAGCTTCCGAAAGCTTAGAACGCGTCACGCCAAGATCTCCGATAACGGTTGGAAAAAATGCCGCTCTACTCTGCTCATAGTAGGCCCTGGACTGCTCAATACGCGTATAAGCAATTTGCAGGTTCAGGTTGTTTTTAATTCCCTGACTTATCAGGCTTTGCAAAGTCGTATCGGTAAAGAGCCGGTTCCAGGGAAGCTGGCCGAGCCCGCTTGTGTCGGCCGTGACCACATCTCGGTAAAGGTTACCGGGTGCTGTTAGCGGTTTCTGGTAGGGTCTGACCATGTTACAACAGCAAAGCAGCAAACCCAGCAGACAAAACAGAACTAGTCGCTTTAAATGTTTTTTATACATAATCTTGCTATTAAAACGCTTCAATGATCATCCTGAACTTGTTCTGTAATTGGCTTGGGCGGACCGCTGATCATTTCTTGTAAAGACTGGAATACGATATAAAGCACCGGTATCACAAAAACCCCAATGAGCGTTCCTATCAGCATTCCTCCTACGGCACCAGTACCAATGGACCGGTTTCCAATTGCACCTGCGCCGGTTGAAAGCATGAGTGGAACCAAACCCAGAATAAAAGCAAAAGAGGTCATCAGGATCGGACGCAACCGTGCCTGTGCGCCTTCGACAGCTGCTTCCACCAGCGACATCCCATGCCGCCTACGTTCCACTGCGAATTCGACAATCAGAATTGCATTTTTTGCCAAAAGCCCAATCAGCATTACCAGTGTGATTTGCAGATAAATATTATTGGTGATACCAAATAAGCTTGCGAATAGGAAGGTTCCTGCCAATCCGATCGGAAGGGACAGAAGCACCGCGAAAGGCAAGATGTAGCTTCCATACTGTGCGCTAAGCAGCAAATAGACAAAAACGATAACCAGCATGAAAACGAAAACGGTCTGCCCGCCAGCAGAAATCTCTTCCCTGGTCATCCCTGAAAACTCATATCCATATCCTTGTGGAAGCACCTCGGCGGCCACTTGCTGGATAGCGGCAATGGCATCGCCTGAGCTGAACCCAGGATTTGGCGAACCGGTAACACCAATAGCAGTAAATAAATTAAACCTGGAAATTGACTGAGGCCCATACACCCTTTTCATGGTAATGAAGCCCGTAATAGGCGCCATCTGGCCGTTTGCATTGCGGACATAAATGTTGCTGAGCCCTTCGGGATTAGCCCGCGAAGCAGCTTCGGCCTGGTACATGACCCGGAATTGTTTTCCAAACTGATTGAAATTAGATGCATACACGCCGCCGTAATAGCCCTGCATCGTACTCATGATGTCATTGACAGTGATGCCAGCCACTTTCGCCTTGGCCACATTCACATCGATCTGATACTGCGGAAAATTCACATTGAATGCAGTGGACGCGTACTGGATTTCAGGCCGTTTACTTAATGCGGCCAGAAAATCATTGCCAATTTTTGAGAATAGGGCAATGTCACTTCCACTTTTGTCTTGCAGCTGAAACTCAAACCCGCCCGATGAGCCAAACCCTGAAATGGTCGGAGGTGCAAAAAAGATGATCTTGGCATCCCTGATCCCGCTTGTTTTTGCAAACAACTTTCCGATCAAAGCCTGAACATCCTGCCCTTCCCCTCCCCGCTCGGCCCAGGGTTTCAACCGCATTACAACCATCCCATAGTTGCTTCCAACTCCGCTGATCATGCCTCTACCTGTAATCTTTAAGATATTCTGTACTTCCGGGATCGAACGCGCAATGGCCTCGACCTGCTTCATGATAGCCTCTGTTCTTTCCGTGGATGCCGAAGGCGGCAGTGCAATATCGGCCATGATTGAACCCGTATCTTCATTGGGTACAAATGCAGAAGGCGTGGTCTGCATCAGATAATAAAAAAGGCCGGCAAATACGGCAATGATCAATCCCGCAGCCCACTTTTTAGCGATCAGGAATGAAACGGCTTGTTTGTAGCGGTAAATCGTTCTGTCGAATACGCGGTTGAACCAGCCATAAAAACGGTGTAAAATGTTCTTTTTATGACTTGCATCCACTTTATGCGGTTTTAAAAATATAGCGCACAATGCTGGACTGAGCGTAAGTGCATTAACAGCCGAGAGCATAATGGCAATAGCAAGGGTAAGTCCGAACTGCTTGTAAAACACCCCGGATGAGCCTTCGATAAAGCTTACCGGCAGAAATACAGCTGCCATCACCAGGGTGATTGAGATGATGGCCCCTGAAATTTCACTCATGGCGTCTTTTGTGGCTTTGAGTGCGGATGTATATCCTTCGTCCAGTTTAGCGTGAACGGCTTCCACCACGACTATGGCATCATCAACGACAATCCCAATGGCCAGAACCAATGCAAACAATGTCAAAAGGTTAATCGTGAACCCAAAAAGCAGCAGAAAGAAAAACGTGCCCAGAATAGCCACCGGAACAGCAATAGCGGGAATAAGCGTGGATCGAAAATCTTGCAGGAAAATAAAAACCACTAAAAACACCAGAATGAATGCTTCAATGAGCGTATGGATCACCTTTTCAATAGATGCATCGAGAAAATCGTTTGCATTGATCAGCGTGACGTACTTGATACCGGAAGGGAACGATTTGGCGGCGTTATCCAATACCTGCAAACTTCCTTCAATCACTTCCTTGGCATTGGAGCCTGCTGTTTGGCTGATGGACACACCTACCGAGGGGTTGCCATTGGTTGTCGTACTGCTGGCATAGCTCATCGCGCCCAGCTCCACGCGGGCAATGTCTTTGAGCCGTAATACCTGACCATTTGGCGTGGCCTTGATGACCACCTCTTCAAACTCGCCTGCATCTTTGAGCCTGCCCGAATACTTGATCACATACTGAAAGGATTGCAAGCCCTGTTCACCGAACTGACCGGGGGCAGCCTCTATATTTTGCTCTGCCAGTGCAGTGCTGACATCCGAAGGGACAAGGCCATAAGTTGCCATCACATCCGGTTTCAACCAGATCCGCATGGAATAATCCATACGTCCGAACGCATTCGCCTCTCCAACCCCTGATACCCGCTTAATTAAGGGCACCAGGTTTATCTCCGCATAGTTTTGCAAAAATGTCTGATCATAGGCGGGATTCTCGCTGTATAAGGAAAAAATCACAAGGTTACTGCTTTGGCTTTTGGCCGTCGTTACACCGGAGCGCGTAACTTCCTGCGGCAAGAGCGCAGTTGCGCGCGCGACACGGTTCTGCACATTTACAGACGCAAGGTCAGGGTTTGTGCCTAGCTTAAAGTTGATTGTAATCCGCGCTGTGCCATCGTTCCCAGCCGAGGATGTCATGTAAGTCATGTCCTCCACGCCGTTGATCTGTTCTTCCAATGGCACAATCACACTATTGAGCACCACATCGGCATTGGCACCCTGATATGAAGTGGAGACAACGACAGTAGGCGGAGCGATCTCAGGATATTGCGCAATAGGCAGGGAAATTAGCCCCAACACACCAAGGATGACAATAAGTACGGAAATGACTGTCGACAGTACGGGCTGATCAATGAATCGATTGAACATAACCTACAAGTTTTTGGCGTAAACACTGTCCGCTTTTACTGGTCTGGAAATAACCTTTGCCCCTTCCCTTAACGACGCTACCCCTTCCAAGATAATCTTGTCCCCTACGGCAAGGCCGGTTTGGGCAACAAAGAACTGCCCATCATTATTGTCCAGTACGCCAACTTCCGCACTCTTAACGATGCCGTCTGCCGAAACACGGTAGACAAACTTTTTCCCCTGTATTTCGTAGGTCGACTTTTGCGGGATGACAATGGCCGAATCAAGCCGGGAAGGAATGCGGACAGTCGCACTGCTTCCGCTGCGTATAATGCTTCCAGGATTAGGAAAAGTTGCCCGCACCCTAATCGAGCCTGTCTCTGTATTGATAGAACCGCTGGTCGTAGTTATCCGGCCTTTTTCAGAAAAAACGGTTCCATTGGCTAAAACCAGGGAGACAGATGGCATTGTCGCGATCCGGGCTTTCGTTGTATTGCCCTTCGTGTTTTTGGAGAATGCCAAAACCTGTTTTTCATTGATCGAGAAATAGGCGTAAATGTTCCCAATGTTTGAAACTGTGGTTAATGGTTCGGGTGTATTACTATTAACAAGGCTGCCGATTTTATAAGGAATTAAGCCCACAATGCCATTTGCAGGACTTGCAATGGTGGTGTAGCCCAAATTGGTTCGCGCATTGGAAAGCGCAGCGAAAGCCTGTGCGAGCGCCGCTTGTTTTGCTTGCAAGGTAAACTGCGCAGATTCAAGCTCATATTTACTGATAATGTTCTTTTCGACCAATGGCTTCACCTTATTGACACCCATTTGCGCGGCATTGACGTCTGCTTCTGCGATTTTAATATTCGCCTGTGCAGTCCTTACTTCCTGTTCATATTGAGGGGCATTGATTTTAAACAGCGCTTGCCCTTTTTTCACAGTAGCACCTTCATCAACGAAAATCTTTTCTATAAATCCATCAATTTTCGGACGGATCTCAATATCCTGCTGCCCTTCGATGGTTGCCGGGAATTCACTGTTTAGTGTGATCGACCTTTGTGCAATCGTCAGAACGGGATAGTCCTTAATTTGTTCCGTAGCATTTCCATTTTCCTTCTTTTTTTCCTGACAGGAGAAAAGAAGAAAAGATGTTAACGACAAAACTGTCAGTGAGCGCTGTACCTTTTTGTGCATACCAGTAATGGGGAAAGGTGAAAAATTGATCACGCAAGGGTGATCGCAGGCTTTCTAAATTCAGCTAGTCCCAATTAATTGCAGCGACGAATTGAGGAGTCTGCTGCATGGAAACGGATTGAAGATTGTTCATAACCATTCATAGATTTAAGTGAATGTTTTTCCAATGTATATAAAAAATACATACTTCAATACAAGCCAGAATAAATTAAAATCTTAATATATCCTGACGGTATAAAACCAGATAGATTGTATTTCTTTAATAATCATGCCTGATTAAATCGTTTACAATTATGGATTTTGAGATCATTATTTCGCTGGTACCCTTCTGGCCCTGGAAGCCGTTCTAGGGATTGATAATGTCATTTTTATTTCCATTATAGCCGCACGGCTTCCACAAGATCAGCAGAAGAAGGCACGGCAATATGGTTTAATCCTCGCAGGTGTTTTAAGGCTGGTTCTACTGCTGCTTATTTCTTTTATCCTGAAACTCGATCAGGACCTGTTTACAATTTTTGGCAATGGATTTTCCGGAAACGACCTTGTATTGCTGGCGGGAGGTTTATTCCTGCTCCACAAAGCTCGACCGAAATTTACCATAAAATGGAAGGAGAATCCGGGGACCAGACCAAGGCTATTAAAGTATCTTCTTTCCGCGAGGTCATTATCCAAATCCTGATTATAGATATGGTTTTTTCCGTTGATTCCATTATTACTGCCATTGGAATGGTCAAAGAAGTATGGGTGATGTATGTTGCCGTTATTGTCACAGTAATCATCATGCTGGTAGCGGCAGAACCGATCTGTAATTTTGTAAACAAGCATCAGCATTTAAAATGCTTGCACTTTCGTTTCTCTTGTTGATTGGGTTCTCACTGATTACCGAAGGCTTCGGGATTGAAATACCAAAAGGATACATTTACTTCTCGATGGCATTCTCATTTTTGGTAGATGTTTTCCAGATGAAAATGAATAAAACCGGAACACCTGTTGCTACACACGAACATTATGAAGAAAGCGAGAATAAACTAAAATGATGATTAAGCTTGAGGTTTTTCTTTTCCCATAGCATCAAACAACTGTGTCGATGACAATGCATTGAATGGTAGAGCAATATTATGTTTTAACCCTTCTCCAAAAGTTGATTTCAGGCCTTTTAGCAGTACAGCCAGAGCTGTATCTGCCGTCCACTGCGAAACGTCATCCCAATTACGGACCACCCAGCTATCGCCTGTGCTCACTTTCAGCAGATTCAGAATTTCTGTCTGGGGTAAATTGTAATGGTTACCCAGTTTAAGCCCCTCGGCAACCGCATTCATGTTAATGCCCAGGATCATGTTATTGACCAATTTAGCCACCTGGCTGTTACCTGGTTTGTCACCGTATAGAATGTATTAGACCCGATCGCATCAAAGTAGTACTGGAAAGATTTCACGATTTCTGCCGGGCCAGATGTCATAATAGACAATGTCCCAGCTTCTGCGCCCGAAGCGCCACCACTTACTGCTGCACTGATTAATTGCAGCTCACTTTCTTCTTCCACCTTCTTTCCCAATTCGTTCATGGAATCGGGATCAAGCGTACTCATGACAATGATGGTTTTACCTTTGGTATGTGCAGTCAACAATCGAGCCTCACCAAAAATAACGGCTACATTCTGATCGTAGTCACGAACCATCGAAATGATCGCTTCATCTGCCTGTTGGGCAACCTCATTCAAGGTTCCAACCATTGTGATTCCGGCAGATTCACCTTTTTGATAAACTCCTCTGAAAGCATCATAACCGATAACTTCAAAACCTGCTTTTTTCAAATTAACAGCCATAGGAAAGCCCATCGTGCCTAAACCTATAAATCCAATTTTCTTCTTCATGACTTTCTCTTTTAGTTGATTATTAATCTTCTTTATGCTTTTACCCAATTTCCATCCTCTTGCGGATCAGCTGGAAGGTTAAAAGTTTGAATATAGCCCGATAACATCCGGTAAAAACCAATGACAATCATGGCATCCGACAACTCTTCCACTGAAAAGTGTTCAAGCGTATGGTTGAAAATAACGCCAGGCGCTTTGCCTTGTTCGATTATGCAGTTCCCAAAATGCAGCAGCACGCGTTCGGGCTCTTTAAATACCTCGCCGGCATCAATCCGGTTTGCAGCAATAGCAATAAATTGATCCTCACTTACACCCGCTGCCTGTGCAATGGAAACGTGCTGCTCCCACTCGTAGTCACAGTCTGTACGGGCACCAACCAGCAAAACAAGCAATTCCTTATGGTAATCTGATATGGTCAGATTCTTAAAAATGGCATTGGTTAGATCGATCACTTCCACGAACGCACCAGGGCTATAACCAAGCATCCGGAAGAAATTCACTTTCGTAGGCAATCCCTCAAACTTTTGCCTTACTAGCTCTGGCAATTTTGTAAATTCAGGATATTGAATGTCTACCTTCGAGCTAAGCCTGGTATTAACACTATTATGTTTTTCCATGATATAATTTTCTTTTAAGTAAGGATCAAAAGTTATTAATAAAAGTATACCCCCCAATTTCTCGTTGTTTATTAAGCTATTAGCCAATTTTTACAGACGTCATTGTTATTGAACCGCCAACGGCCTGGTCGTTGAAAAAGGAAACAGGTTCCTTTCCCACCTTTAAGCCCAATGTATACATCAGAGGAAGGTAATGCTCCGGTGTCGGGATGGCCAGTGCAGCCTCCCTTCCCAACTGACTGTAATTGATCAGAGGCTTATGATCATTTTCCTGGATCAGGGCTTTGAACTGCTCATTGATTTGCAACGCCCAGTCATATCCATAACCCTGCACGCTAAGCTTGTCCCAGGCTACCATTCTCAAATTGTGCACCATATTTCCGCTGCCAATGATCAGCACTCCTTTTTTTCGCAGCGCCATTAGTTCCCTTGCCAGATCGTAATGGTATTGAGGCCCTTTGGTGTAATCAATGCTCAGTTGAAGCATTGGAATTTTAGCTTCCGGATACATATGTCTTACCACCGTCCACGTGCCATGGTCAAGTCCCCAGTCATGATTAAGCTCCACTTTTGCGGAACGAATGAGCCCCGTAGCTTCTTTGGCTAGTGCTGGATTGCCCGGCGCAGGATATTGTACAGCAAAAAGTGCCGGCGGAAATCCACCAAAATCATGGATTGTTTCAGGAAAATCCATTGCTGTGATCTTGGTGCCGTTAGTAAACCAGTGCGCAGATACCACGAGCACGGCAGCTGGCGTAGGAATTTCTTTGGCCATTTGTGCCCACCTTCTGCTAAACGCAGTGTCTTCAATGCCGTTCATCGGTGAGCCGTGGCCTATAAACAGGACCGGCATCGGTCGCTGCTGGTCTGGAAGCTCATTTGTAAAATGTTTGAATGCTGTTAATGTAGTCATACCAATTGCGCCTGTAACGGCAGTTTTTATGAAAAGCTTACGCCTAGCTTGCCTGCTACAACAGGGTCGAAACGAGCAGTATCGACAAGCTCACTTGTGTCATTTCGATACACAAATTACCTCAATGAGCCTGCATGGGACGATGAGTCTGATCAAGAAATTCCATTGATTTTGGTCAAGATAAACCATCAGGGGAAAGCAAAGGGAAGCTATTGACTTTTGCCGATCCTGCTGCGGATCCTACTCAATGTTTCGGGGGAAAGTCCCATGTGAGAGGCAATCATATGCTGGGGGACACGCTGGACAATGTCAGGATATTGGTCAATAAAAGATTTATATCGATCATCCAGAGACATACTGATAATGCTCAGCGTTCTTTTCTGGAGTGCAATGTAGGCCTCGGTCATCAATATCCTGAAAAATGTTGCGTACTTGGGCACCGAAATTAGCATCTGATCATGTGCATACTTACTGATCAAAACTAGCTCGCAGTCTTCCAGGGCATCTATATTCTGTGTTGAGATCTGCTCCGCCAAAAAACTGGATAGATCGCCGATCGCCCAACCTTCCAGCGCAAACGAAAAAATGTGCTCTTGTCCATCAGAATCCACAATGTAACTGCGCATAGCTCCCTTTTCGATAAATGCTACAGTTTTGCAGATATCTCCTTCCTGTAGCAGGTATTGACGCTTCCGCAGTTTTTTCGGCGTCAGAAATTGTTTCACGGCATACTCTTCTGATTCGCTCAGCTGTATCTTCTCGTTGAATTTTCTGAAAAACACCTCATACATAAGCTATAAGATTCGGACAAACAATTAGTTAATATGCAAGGATATAATCTTTACAAAGCTAAATTCTCCTCATTCATGCACCAACAATATCAGTAATTATCAGAATCTGAATATGCCAGATAGAAAGAATGACGTAAAAACCATAATTTTAAATAACTACAAAAAGAATCTACATTGAGCAATCAACAAACGATAGCCGGAAGTACAAATGCGTTTCCCTGGCTGATCATGATTTTGATGTCGTCTGTAACATTTGTCGGGATTCTTTCTGAGTTAATGCCATCCGGTGTGATGCCGCAGATAAATTCCGATTTAAATATCAGTGAGCTACAAGGAGGTAATCTGGTAGGCTACTACGCAATTGCGTCTGCTATCTTTGCCATCCCACTTGTTTCGGTAACCCTGAAATTTAACCGTAAAATCCTGATATTGATTTTGCTCGCCGGATTTGCTGCTTCCAATACCAGGCTTGTTGATGAAATTGAATTGCTAGGTGGAATAGAAAGTGCCTTACTACTTTTTGGATCAGGGTCTTTGATTTCAGTATTGCTGGCCATAAAATACACCGACAAACATCTGAGGCTGCT
Organism: Dyadobacter sp. CY327; assembly: GCF_021390415.1. Lineage (NCBI taxonomy): Bacteria > Pseudomonadati > Bacteroidota > Cytophagia > Cytophagales > Spirosomataceae > Dyadobacter > Dyadobacter sp. CY327. Next base: position 11,230 of record NZ_JAJUXJ010000011.1, read on the forward strand.
TACCACAGCGATGTTTGCACTCGTAATTATTTCTATGCTTGTTCTATTGCTATTTGGTAAAAAGACAATAGTAGCTCATGTTGCTTTCTTTTTATGGGGAATTTCTTTTGGCCCATTAGTGACCTTACTGCAGGCAGCCGTAAGCAGACAGGTAGAAAGTGGAAAAGACGTTGCCACTTCGGTTCAATCTTCTGCATTTAACTTATCTATTATGATCGCAACTTCCGCAGCAGGTGTATTGCTCGGAAGTTATTCTCCCATGAGCTTGACATATTTTGCAATCATTTTAGCAATTCCTGGTATGATCATTTCCATTTTTGCAAAAAAGGCACTAGGTTAATTTTCGAATGGACCATGTTTGGTATGACGACACCTCTGGCTGTCAGAAAAAAGTGAGTCAAAGTATTTTTAATAGTGACTAAGGGTAACTATAAATGGCTTTAAGGAAATACGAGTGTAAAGATATACATCATGAGATTGACCAAAAGCACGATAGCATATAAGCTGTTGGTTTGTCCCTTATTAAGCGAAAGCATTACCGTAAAAATTGAAAGAACCAGCAGAACCATGGATTTCATGGTCAGACCGAGGATAAGTGGCAAATCCATTATTGTACAAACAATGACCACAGTAGGAATACTTAGCCCTATACTTGCTAACGCTGAGCCTAATGCGAGATTGATGCTCGTCTGATATTGGCCACGTCTTGCCGCACGGATAGCAGCTATGCCTTCTGGTAGTAAGATAACAGCTGCAATAGCCACCCCTACTAATGCTGTGGGCAAACCGGCTGCTACAATTCCGCTTTCAATTACCGGAGAAAGGTTTTTGGCCAGGAAAATAACTACGCCCAGACATATGAGTAAAAAAGCCAGGCTTATCAGGGCTTCGCTTCTGGAAACATCTTTTTCCTGGCCTGAAACTTCTGTTAGAAAATACTTACGGTGCCGGACGGTTTGCGTAAAAATAAAAGACCCGTAAATGACCAGGCAGCAAACGCCAATGGCGATTAGCTGTGGCGTGCTGTAGGAAGGTCCGGCGATACTGGTGGTAAAATTAGGCAGTACCAGGGTAAGTACTAAAATAGACACCAGGCTGACCAAGGCAATTGTAACGCTTTTCGTCTCAAAACTCTGTTCCTTATATTTCAATGCACCCAAAAACATACTAATACCCAGAATGCCATTTAATATGAGCATAACGGCTGCAAACAGGGTGTCACGCGCATAAGTATCTGCACCGGCTCCTCCTGTCAACATGAGTGATACGATGATCGAAGCTTCCAAAAGCGTTACCGCTACTGCAAGTATAATTGTTCCATAAGGTTCGCCCACTTTATGTGCGACTACCTCAGCATGGTGCACGGCTGAAAATACACCTGCGATCAAAGCAACTACGGCTAACGAGTTGACCAGAAAGCCTGAGCCAATAGGCAGCATCAGGTAAAAAATCCAGGCAATAATAGGTGCAATATAACTCCACTGAAATATTTTTTTCATACGAAAAGGTTAAGGATAAAAGCTTGTGCTTTTTATATTTTCTAAAAAAACTATGGTAGAAGCCGATCTTCACCTGGCTGATAATGTTCATGGGTTTTCACAGGCGCGCTTTTAGATTTGTTCATGCGCATCTGGAATACATCCACCAGCAGTGAAAATGCCATAGAGAAGTAAATGTAGCCCTTCGGAATTTCAAGCCCAAAGCCCTCACTGACCAATGAGAAGCCAATCAGTAATAAAAATGACAAAGCCAGCATTTTGAATGCAGGGTGCCGGTTTACAAAATTACTGATCGTTTCAGCTGCTACCAGCATTAATATTACCGTTGCAATAACTGCTACATACATTACCCAAACTTCCTTTACCATACCAATAGCGGTGATGATTGAATCGATGGAAAAAACCATATCCATGATCAGTATTTGCGTGAGGACCTGCCCGAAAGACGAAGCTTTGATCTGTTTGCTCTGGTCTCCCTCCTCCCCTTCCATTTTGTGATAAATCTCAGTCGAACTCTTGTAGAGCAGAAATAATCCTCCTGCGAGCAGAACAAGCTCCTTTCCTGAGAACCCTTCACCAAAAATCACAAACAGATCTTTGTCCAGCTTCATAATGAGGGAAATCAAAAGCAAAAGCCCGATCCGCATCACACCTGCGAGTACCAGGCCATATTGCCGCGCTTTCTTCTGCTGGTTTTCAGGAAGTTTTGCCGCGATGATTGATATAAAAATGACATTGTCAATGCCAAGAACCGCCTCCAAAGCGACCAGCGACAAGAGTGAAACGATGACTTCGAATTCCATGAGTATTTGTTGATTAGAATTTCAAGATGAGGACTGGCATGCTGTAACTTCCTGTTATATACGGATTTGATTTAAGCATGCCAAAACATTTTTTCAGTTTTATTTTCTTTGCAAAACTATATTCAGTAAATTTACAACTGTAAAAATACAAAAACAAGAAAATGACTTACCTCAGTGCTCAGCCGCAATTCACTACTTTATGGGATGAAATCTGCTACCCTGTAAATTCAGTGTGGCTGGCCGACCTATTGCCGGACTATGAAATCATGGCCACTGATAAGCAGCAACTTATCGTTGGTCAGCCTTTTCGAGGGACTAAAACGATTTTCGGCATTCAAAGCGCTGACTATGCCATCATACCTAACATAATAATCAGAGAAGTTGTCGACAAGCTATTTTCAGACTATAAACTGGAAATTAAATATACGTCTACGGGTGAATTCAGCATTAATATAATTTTTCCTGAGCAGCTCTCCATTGGCGGTGAGCAGTTGCAGCGGAGCATGATCTTGACGAATAGTTATAATGGAAAAACCCCATTTAGCGTACAAGGCAAAACATTGACGGCCATGCTGGATGGTTCCGGACTTCCGGGCACGAGCATGTACCGGGCAGTTTGCCAGAATGGGCTAATGGGATGGGCGGACTCCTTTTCCGAACTCCCAAAATATCGATCGTGGTTGGAGGAACGCGGGCAGGGGAAAGAAAAAAAACAAGGAACCAACAGCAGTGCCATCGCAAAAAAAGATGCAGCCGGCCGAAAAATCCACCAGAGCAGGCGGCAAGCACCTGAACTGTTTCAGGAGCAGCTGTATGAATTGCTGGCTGGGCAGGATTACAAAAGCCCTACCCTGACGACCACTGTATATGAACATTTTCAGCAAAAATCCTTTGGCAGAGCGGATGAAAAACTGCTAAAAACACTGCCGATTCCTGTTCAACTGGCCAAGCAAGCTTATGAGCGACTCAAACTGGAGCAGCGGCTCCTCGACCAGGATTCGTCTTACTGGCTGATGTACAATGCTGTTAATCATGTCCTTTTCAATGCGCGGAGCAGTCTTACATTAAATGACCGCTACAAGCTTGATGAAAAGGTTTTCCATCAGCTCGCAGCCAGTTCCTTAATATAACACGGCCATCGTCGTCGAGGGTGCTGTTTTGCAACTTAATAGACTAAACTGAAATGATCATGGAAAACGAAAAAATCAGACCGGATAATGAAATGTCTACGGCAATATTTTACGCATTTACAATCATGTTTATCTATATCGCCGTTTGCATATTGATGGCAAACATCAAATAGAAACACTTATAATGGAATTTTCAAAATTATGCATTTATCTTATTCAAAAATTGGCGCTGCTTCGGTAGCGATGGTACTCGCAGAAATGGAAGATATCTTCCAAAAGAGAGAGGCTCATGAAATAGATGGTATGCCTGCTACCAGGCAGCAAGCTGATTTTGATGTATATGCCAATTTCCTGAATGAGAATGCAATTGTGCTTGGTGGTACAGGTGCTGTACACGATCAGCAGACGCTGGTCAATACACCAGTCAAAATCAACCAGTCGGCAAAAAACCGGTTTTTGTCTATCCTAAGCCGTGTAACGAAGGCACATGAAGGCGTGTCACGTCAGGAGCGCCTTTTTGTTCATTGGTTTTGGTCACAAATACAAAGCGGCCTTCTACACCGGCCATAATTTCACCTTCCCCCTAAGTATACCCCCATCAAACGCGGACGCTATCTGCTGTCCACTGCGAAACGTCTCCCGGTTACCGGCCACCCGCCTGTTGAAGAATACCTAACGGTCTGGTGGACTTGAACGACCGGCTCGCAAAGTTGTAAGAAATTTTTGGGTCGTAATGGCTACGCTGTCAGCGGATAACATCCCGATCCAAAATTTAGATCTGCATAATTTCGCACATCCACTTGAATTTGAGCCGCCGTTTAGATATTTTTGAGATCATTAGTTTGATACTTAAAATATCTCAACTGTTCACTCATCAACAAACTGACCTTTCGCCATGACTACCAAATTCCCAATGACTACGCGAGAACTTTATCATAGCGTGGGACTTTCAACTTCTGACATTACCAAGATTGACGATCCAACATTTGTATGGGTGATTGCCGCATTCGCTAAAAGGGAAGACGAACCAGCAGCTGCATTTTCTGATTTCGGTTGTGCTCTGAATTTGGTCAAACGCGTGAATACATTTGTGGAGGGCGGTGTTGGGCTCAGGCCGGTTTTGAAATCCACAAATAAACTCAAAACGGACCGGTACAAACGATTAGTCGATGTTGGCTTAACACCGTACATGGTTAGCTTTAACAGTAATCGAAATGGCATTGAACTAGTAGATGATCTTTGCGATGACCTTGATGAATTAAGTGTCGATAAGTTGATGCGTAATTTGAATAGGATTGGTGAGATAGCGCCAGTAGTTCTGGGCGAGAATCTTCATGGGACATTTTGGGCACCTAATGGTCACCTTGCAATAAAAAAGGCCAAAGTATTTAAAGCGGTGTTAGATTCTTTAAAAGACAAACGAGCATTAAGGGAGGAAAGAATACGATAAAGACAACGATTACGCACTTCTTGAAAAAGGCACCGGGGAACAAGAGAAAGCGGAAGCCGCTGCTGTATTTTATGCAAAATGGAATCAGGCAGAAAGTAACGAGCAGTATGCGCAAATGAAGAAGGATTGGAAAAGCAAATTGGGCTGATCCAAAATTAACGAGCAGGAAGAAACAATCAATACGATTTTGTCGCAACCGAATGAAAGCAGGCAGGAGCAAAAGATTGTGGCTGCAATTAAGAAGTTATCATGAAAGGTATGAGTATTAAAAACTTGCTGACCTGGATTACTCCGCTGATGCTGGGAGCATTATTGGGTCTTTACGAAATTCTGCATGGCCTGTTTTATGTGATTTATGGAACACCGGACCAGAAGCGAGACTATCCACTCGAAATTGTTCTTGGACTGCTGATCATGGCTGTCTGCTTAGGAGGCCATTGGCTAATTAGCCGTATCTCGCGTTCCAACACGCGCACAATCTGGATCACTGAATCAATACTGGTAGCCTTTATCATTTACGGTTTTTATAGATCTTAGGAAATCAAACTATATAATTGCTGGCGTAGAGGCATAGAGTTTTTAACGAGATCTTTAACCATTTGATCCGAAAACTGGAAAGGTATTAAATGCCGCAATGATAGTAGTTACCAAGATAATGGGAATTATTCCCTAGGGGTGGAACGCGGTTGAACCAATGAAAAACGTGGGAGCTGTCGGCAGTTAAAGACAAGTAATCAGAACACAGCAATGAAACTTTCTTCAAAAGCGGATAACATCCTGGAACAGATCAATAGTAAAACCAAACTGGGAGACTTACGGAAAATTGCAAAGGATATTAAAAAAGATCATGAGCTGGCTCTTGAACTATGGTCGACAGGGCGATTTTTGCCCAGGCAACTGGCCATTTTAATTATGGACAATAAGCGCATTTCACAAGAGCTTATCAATGAACTTGATCGTGATATGCAAACCCATCCATCAATCGAGCGGAATCAATTGATAGACTGGTTAATGGCCAACCAAATCCATAAAGACAAGAAGACCACAGCGTTAATTGAATCTTGGGAAAATAGCCCGTCTGCTCTCCAAAGAAGAGTATTCTGGTATCATCAGGCGCGTTTGAGATGGATGGGACAAACTCCTCCTGAAAACACGGCGGAATTGCTGGCCAAAATAGAAACCAATATTGCCAAAGAAGAACCGGAAGTTCAGTGGGCGATGAATTTAACCGCCGGCTGGATTGGTGTCTATGAAAAACAATACCGGGATCGGTGCATTGCCATCGGCCAGAACACTGGTCTCTATAAGGGGGAAATGGTATCAAAAGGCTGCACTCCGAACTATCTGCCGGAATTCATAGCGATTGAAAGCAAAAAACGCAATCTATAAGCGTGTGTATTGAAAAAAATTTGCACAACCAAATAGTTGTGCTTAAATTAGCAACCAAATGGTTGTATATGGTAGAAAGAAGGGATGTTTTCCAAGCTATTGCCGACCCTACGCGACGAATGATCATTCAGCGGTTATCGGGTGGCGCATTGAATATTGGTCAGATTGTGGACGACTTTGGCATTACCCGCCAGGGCATTGCCAAACACCTGAAAGTGCTGCATGAATGCGGCATGGTCACGCTAACCCAGAGAGGGCGCGAGCAAATGTGTGAGGCGCGGCTGGATCAGTTGGATGAAGTGGCCGACTGGGTGAATGAGTCTCGCAAACGCTGGAATCAGCGATTCGAAAAGTTGGACAAATTTTTAGCAGATACAAAAGACAGCAAAAATGAAATCACAGGATAAGGAACTCTTAATCACACGCATATTCCATGCGCCCATCGATAGGGTTTTTGACGCATGGACCGACCCTGAAAAACTTAAACGCTGGTATGCGCCCGATGGCTGCACGATCAACTATAAGCATATTGAGGTTGAGGAAGGTGGACGCTTTCATTACCGCATCACTCATCCGACCCACGGCAGTGGATGGGTTGTTGGCAAATACCTGGAAATACTGCGACCTGAGAAATTGGTGTATACTATACGGCTTTCAAATGAAAACGGCGACATACTATCACCAGACGATTTAAAATCAGCAGGTTGGCCGGGCGAGATATTGATCAAAGTAACATTCGAATCTCTCGGTGACCAGACAAAAGCAGTGATCTACGAAGCCGTATCAGAGGAGAAAGCCCGTAAAACCGGGGCGTATCGCGGTTGGTTAGAGATGTTTGACAAACTGGAACTTCAATTACAAAGCATTCCAAACCATAATTCAGCATCAGCATGAGCAAAATAATCTTTGACAGCGGGATTTCCCTTGACGGCTATTTCGCCGGTGACAACAGAAGTCCGCAAAACCCCATGGGCGGCGCGTCGAGCAAACTTCATCAATGGATGTTCAAACAAAAGGCATTCTGGAAACACATCAAAATGGAAGGCGGCCAGGAGGATGGCGCAGATGGGACATTGATCGAAGATGTGTTTGCCCGGACAGGCTCGTACATTATGAGAAAACGGATGTTCGAGATGCAGATCATTGAATTGATACCGTCCGAACTCACCACGCATATAAGGTACAAGCTGACGAAGAAATGAAATATTGAATCAGCAATCAGCGCTTGGCCATCAGGTCATGATTGCAAATTCGCGCGGACCAGAATCACTGGGTGAGATTGCTGCCAAAACAGGTGCAACCGCTGTAACAACGGAAGCAGCAGCAAGAGCAGAAGACCTTATCATTATTGCTATTCCCAATAAGGCCAAAACAAGCATGGGATAAGCTGATTTTCAAGCATTATGGCAGCAAAAATCTTTCTATTAATATAGTAACCTGGCGATACGGTTCAGGGCCAGCTTTCAGTGTCGTAATTTCACCAAGGTAATCGCCATGGCCGCCCGGAATGATCATTAGGTCTGAGCCTTCAATCAGCTGATGCATCTTCAATGTATGTTCCAGTGTTGCGACATCCTTGTCACCAGTCAAGATCAATTTTTTGCTGTAATGCTGGCCAAGGTTTGATCGGGGATGTCTTTAAATGTATTCATGCGCTCTTGGTCCCGGACGAACATGGTTTGAAGCGCCCTTTCATCAGGATTAACCGCCCTGAAAGCCTCCTTCAATTGTGGTGGCATAGTCTCAAGATTACCGTTCCTGATATAGTCCCAAAGCATTTGTGGTGCCCCTTCTAGTTTAAAAATAGCCGATGCTGCAATCACTTTGTCGACAACCGCGGGATGCCGTATTGCTATTTGGAGAGCAGTTGTAGCTCCATTACTGAAACCAAATATGTCTGCTTTTGAAATATTCAGATTTCTAAGTAATGCAGCCACATCGTCTGCATCCTGCTCGAAACTCAGTGGAGTACCCCTGTCACCCGTATGTCCATGGGCCTGCAATTCAACAGCGATCACTTTGTGGTTTACAGATAACTCGTCTATAACCCGACCGAAAGTAGTGTAAATGGTTGATCCGCCTCCATGTATCAAGACTAGCGGCTTACCTTTTCCATGAATTTCATAGTACATTTTTAGCCCATTGACTTCTGAAAAAGCTTTTAGAGGCTTGTCATCATTCTGTTCCATACGTTGTGCGGTGTTTCGATTTGCGGATCAAAGCAACTTACTGACACCTGGATGTCAATGATATCTTTTGCAGCAAGACCCGGGACAGCCGTTGATCCTATATGATATATGCTGGTCTGCCGGCCTTTCATTGCATCTTTCAACAAAGTTGCAATCTGCTGAAACTGTATTGACCAATCCGGCTGATAAGGAACTATTTGAATCATTGTTCGATACAATTTACACAAAAAAAGCGGATGTTTGGCTTCAATAAAATACAATCCGGCAGCTTATGCCTTCTAAGTTGAGTGCTGGATTAACAATTTTGCACCTCCAAGTATTGTTTACTCAATACTGAATTAGTATCAATTGTTATTACCTACTATAAATTTGCTGCTTTGCACGTTTTGCAACCTGATCCACCTGCAAAGAAGCTAAGTGCGATTCGATATGAGATCTCAGCGTCTGTTATGTAGGTAATTATATTTGTATTCATATTATGAAAAGACCGAGAGTAAAGATTTGTTGCATAAGCAGTGTTGCCGAAGCAATGCTCGCTATTGAATATGGTGCGGCTGCATTGGGTCTGGTGGGGCATATGCCAAGCGGACCGGGTATAATTAGTGATGAGCTCATCAAACAAATTGCTGAAAAAGTTCCCCCTCCTATTGCTACTTTCCTGTTAACCAGTGAGACGAAGCCGAAAGATATTATTGCCCATTATAAAAAAGCAAACACAACAACTATTCAAATTGTTGACGAGCTGGAAAAACGGGAATATCAAACACTTCGCAAAGAGTTGCCAAATGTTAAACTCGTACAGGTCATCCATGTTACGGATGAAAGCGCGATCAAGGAAGCAGTTGAAATTTCAAAATATGTAGACGCAATTTTGCTCGACAGCGGCAACCCGAACTTAACGGTTAAAGAGTTAGGCGGAACCGGGCGAATCCATAATTGGGAAATAAGCAGACAAATCAGGCAATCAATAAAAATACCTTTATTTCTTGCTGGCGGGATAAATAAAGACAATGTCAGACAAGCCATTGAAGTGGTTCAACCTTTTGGACTGGACCTTTGCAGCAGCGTTCGTACAGATGGAAAACTGGACCCAGAAAAACTCAGAGATTTCTTCAATGCAGTCGAATTATGAAATGTGGGTTTGAAAACCGGCAGTGCTATTTTCATTTTCCCAGACGTAATGATTCTGCATATGCATTGGGAAGGATGCTCGCTTCTACAGCCTTGGCTGCTGTTTCGACATCGTATTCAAAACGTATAAAATCTACTGTAATGCTTTCCTTACTTGCTGTGGATGCATCCGAATTAATGTGCAGGATTACATAGCCGCCCCTTGGGTCACCATCTTTTGGCTTACCGACCGAACCGATGTTGATCGCATGCCGGAAATGATCTGTGCCGTCTGGCTGCATTGAGCCCAATACCCTATGGTAAGGTTTGTGAGTATGGCCGAAAAGCATGACATCAGCGCCTGCCTGCTCCATGATCCGCAGCATGCTTTTTTCATCACGGTCCTCAAACAAGTATTCATTGATCCGCCGCGGGCTCCCATGCACCAGAAGAACTGATAACGCTTTCTCATTAAGTTGAAATTCCAGACGGATGTGTGCCGGCAAGGTTCTTAAATAAGCGCGCTGCTCGTCTTTGACAATTTCGTTCGTGTAAGCAATCGATACTTTACCGTTTTCCTTTTCATCGTCTGTCTTATAGGCACATCCGCAATCGTCGCTGCTCCTTCCGATGCCAAAGTCGTAATTACCGGCAATGGTAGGAATACCACGCTTTCTGATTTCGTCAATAACTTCATTAGGCCATATGTTGTAACCGACCAGATCGCCCAGGCAATAAATAGCATCAATGTCTCTGGTTTCAACATCTTTGAAAAACGCATCCAAAGCCGGAAGGTTGGCATGAATGTCTGAAAAAAAGGCAATTCTCATATAATAGGGAGTTAATTGGAAAACTTGTGCTGTTGTTTGAGTGCAAAATTGACCATCAGGATCAATACCGGCACTTCGATTAGTGGGCCGATCACAGCAGCGAATGCAGCCCCCGAATCAATCCCGAATACAGCGATAGCGACCGCAATCCCAAGCTCGAAGTTGTTACCTGCAGCCGTGAAGGCCAACGATGTTGATTTGGCGTAATCTGCGCCTGCGCGTTTGGACAGGTAGAAAGCAGAGAAAAACATGATTGCAAAATAAATTGTAAGCGGGAGCGCAATGCGCAGCACGTCAAAGGGGATACTGACAATCAGCTGGCCCTTCAAACTAAACATGACCACAATCGTAAAGAGCAAGGCAATTAAGGTGATCGGGCTAATGGCCGGAAGGAATTTTTGCTCATACCAATGCTGACTAAACAGCTTTGTTAGTACGATCCGTGAAATAATGCCGGCCAGGAACGGGATGCCCAGATAAATAAATACGCTTTGGGCAACCTGGCCAATGGTAATGTTTACCGCCAGGCGGCCCTGCTCAAATCCCTTCAAGCCAAAAAGTGGCGGTAATACGGTTACGAAAACATATGCATACACCGAATAAAACAAGACCTGAAAAATGCTGTTGAAAGCTACCAGCCCTGCCGCATACAGGCGGTCACCATTGGCCAGGTCATTCCAGACAATAACCATGGCAATGCAGCGGGCAATGCCGATCATGATCAGGCCAGTCATGTACTCGGGCTTATCGGGAAGGAAGATAACGGCCAATCCAAACATCAGTAACGGGCCTATAATCCAGTTTTGAAGCAGGGAGAGCCCCAGGATTTTCGTGTTATTAAACACTTTCGGCAGCTCTGCATAACGCACCTTAGCCAGTGGCGGGTACATCATCAGCACTAGGCCAATGGCCAGTGGAACATTCACACCTGACCCTGAATTAAACTGGTTGATGAAATCAGGTGTGCCGGGCAAGAAATAGCCTATTGAAACGCCGATCAGCATGGCTAAGAAGATCCACAGGGTCAGGTAGCGGTCCAGAAAAGAAAGACGTGGGTTATTCATTCAGTTTGATACTTTAAATCTCTTTTCATAACGACAGCTGATGACGGGCAGTGCCCGCTAAACTGCCTGGTTTGCTGAATTGCATCTGGTACCTGCTCAGCAGCACCCAGAGCCAGGCTTGCAGTTGTCTCCATCGGAGGTGACCAATTCAAGTTCCTGTTTGACGGGCGTGGGCGCGCAGCAGGATGCTTCTGCTGACGGTGTGCCGCAGCTTTGGTTTCGGGTAAGTGCCTTGCATTGGGTGAAATCCGGGACCAGGTTAACAGTGAATGTTTCAGCATCGGAAGCAAACTCTCCGGGGTACATTTGGCGTGTATCAAACTTGGAATTGCCGAACTCAATTTTAACGATTGCATTAGGGTTCAGTGGAAGCGATTTTTCAACCAGGTCGACAATTTTCAGCGCTTTGTCAACTTTCATTGAACGGTCTACTTCTTTCTCTGAGGGTTCCCATAGCTGCACGATCACTTCTGTCCAGCTATTCATTACCCCGCCGCAATCAACCGAAACGATGGGTGCTTGCTTGATTTCGGTAATGTGGTAAGAGCTGTCTACAAATTTGCCTTCTTCATATTGGAATTGCAGGTGCAGATCAGGATTTTGTTGAAGGGTATTTTTAAAATCACCCCAGGTCAGCGGCCCCCGGGTCAGCGGCCCTTCGGTCATTGGATTTAATTGGCTCATAGTTTCTATTGGTTAAATGTATTATTACGATTGATATTTTCAAACAAAGCCCTGCCTAATTGCAGCAGGATTCACTAAGAGCAAATGTATCTAGCAACGAACCAAATGTCTTCTGCGCTTCTGACCACACGACCGGGTTAATGCAATAGCATACCCTTGGCGGATTGATTTCGCCCTGGATGATCCCAATCCTTTTGAGCTCCTTCAAATGCTGGGAAACAGTTGCCTGGGCAAGTTCGAGCTCATCTACCAAATCACCACAAACGCAGGCTTTTCTGGAAATCAGCAGTTGCAGGATCGCAACCCTGGCCGGATGCGAAAACGCCTTTGCCAGATCCGCGATACGGTTCTGCTGCTCGGTGAATATTTCGGTTTTAGTTACTCCCATGCTGCAAATATAGATAGCATTTGACCAATTGCAATATTACGATTAATATTTTTTTATCTACCAATCTCTATCGTATTTTACGATACTGAACCGATGAAGGCATTTTCAAAGAAGTATGATGACGCTGGCAACCCTCAAAGTAATTCCAGGGTTTGAATTATGCTTGTCAATGTAAAATGTGCCCAAAGGAATTATACATGCCAGCAGTACTTTCCAGGACATTTCCAGATACTTCCAGCGGTAGGTTACCCCTACACTAAGCGTAGTAAACACAAAGAACGTAAAGAGCAGCCATGAGATAAAGACCGATCAGCAATTGAACATGGGAAACTGTCGGTTAGCTGCCTAAGTGCAAATTTGCCGCTTACCTCACTAAATCTGGAAAGGTTGCGTTAATTATAAGAGTAAAGGTATAAAATGAAGCCCGGCGGTCTGAAAAAGTCAAGGCCAGCCAGGCAATTAACTAAACAAATTCAATAGCATATGAAGTGTCCATCTTGCAATGAAACGCTCCTAATGAGTGATAAAAACGGAATCGAAATCGATTATTGCCCAAAATGCCGGGGGATATGGCTTGACCGGGGAGAACTGGAAAAAATAATGGAGCGCTCGGCTGACCATTACGCCAAAAAGGAAAACTACGATTCAGATTACAAGAAGTACGGATATAATGAGTACGGCTCGGACTACGGCCATAAGTACCCGCACAAAAAGAAAAAGTCGTTTTTGAGCGAGCTTTTTGATTAATACTATCCAGATTTGTAGGTTGCCCGTGCCGTGTAAGCATGCTTCGGGGCGGGCAGCCTTCAATAATCAATATAAAAGGTTTGGTCAGCCCAATTTCCGGAAACCCATGCTTTATATCTCATGCTCTCTGGACGGATACATTGCAAAACCCGGTGGTGTGCGACTATTTAAAGACTTCCGTCCTGAACAAATGGTTGAGCTCAAATCAGTAAAGCATTTGTATTTACCTGAAATAGACAACTGAATCTGCCGGTGGGTCCGAAATAATTCAAACTGCTGTTGTGCCAGCACTTGCTGCTCTGTCCGGAACGGCTCTAATAAGATCTTGAAGGAAAGAAAGTTGCAATTAAAGGTTACATGATACCTGTGGATCCGGATACAGCTAGTTGCACTCAACATATGCCCCTTTAAAGTACGCTACCTGCTCTTATAGCAACGTTTCTCTGCAAATTGACACGTTTTCAAATGTATCTGCAACAAATTCAAAACGCCGTTTTAGTGTGATCATCGAGCTTTGTGAGAATCTTAATCCCAAAGCTCGAAACTGATGAAAAACGCAATTAAATGGCTGGGTTGCCTGGCTGTTCTTTTGACCATAGTCTCTTTTATAGGTGCCCCGGATCCCATTGTCGGACGCTGGCAGCGGATACAAAAATCTCCAAACGGCGACATTACCCTGCTATTTGTCTTTCGGGCCGACAGCACTTATGATGGCATTGTGAATGGGAAAGCATTTACTACCGGGCGTTATTTTATAAAAGATGATACGATAAGTGTTTCTGACAACGGTTGTAACCTCGCTTACTACGGGACTTACAAGCTGAAATATTATGCTCAGGATTCACTACTGTTTACTGCCATTTCCGACACCTGCCAGGAGCGCTATCAAGGCGCGAATGGTTTGGCTTGCAAGAAGTTACCCAAAAAGTAACTGCAATATCTCCCCGTGAAAGCAAAAATAGTCATACTGATCTGCGCCGTTCCGCTGCTTTTCATCCGCAGCGTGATGCATGAACCTGAGCAGCCGACTTCCCTGGAATTGGGAAAACGACTGTTTTTTGACCCTATCCTGTCCGGGAACCGGACCATTAGCTGCGGATCTTGTCATAAAGAAAATTTGGCCTTTGCGGATTCTGTGCAGGTAAGTCCGGGCGTGGATGGTCGGGTGGGGACAAGAAATACGCCTTCGGCTATGAACATGCGTTTTCAGGAAAGTTTTTTCTGGGATGGTAGGGCGGCCACTTTGGAACAACAAGTGTTGATGCCCATAGAGAATCCGGTTGAAATGGATTTGCCGGTGGATTCGGCGATCGCCCGCTTAAACAGCGATGCATTTTACCGGCAATCGTTTCTGCGCATATTTAAAGAGCTGCCGTCCAAAAGCAATTTGGCAAAAGCCCTTTCTGATTTTGAACGTTCCCTCGAAACGGGCGACAGTCCTTTTGACGACTGGCGTGTCAACGACAACGAAGACGCAGTCAGCGCTTCCGCGAAGAGAGGATTCAAATTGTTCAATACAAAAGCCAAATGCATTCAATGTCATTTCGGCCCTGATTTTAATAATGTTGAATTCAGGAACATTGGCTTATTTGATGGCAAAATGCACTTGGATAGCGGCCGGTCAGCCATTACCCATCAGGCATCCGATCTTGGTAAATTCAAAATCGGCTCTTTAAGAAACATTGCCATCACAGCGCCTTACATGCACAATGGTATGTTCAAAACATTAAAAGAAGTCATCAACTACTATAATAATCCCGAGGCAATCGTTCCGAATGCCGTCAACCGTGATACGATATTGACCGGATCCTTACAACTTACCGAAGCAGAAAAACTAGACATTGAAAACTTCCTGATCGCCCTTACTGACAGGCGGTTTTTGAAATAAATATTACACAACCTTTCATCACTTATCCTTAATACTATGTTTAAACTCAGCATCACCTCATTTTGTCTAGCGCTTGCATACGGTGTACTTGCGTTGGCCGTATCCTGTACAGACCACGATGTGCCAGCCAGCAACCTGCCCGAATCAAAATGCAAGGATGTAAACGGCGGCGACCGCCTGTATCCCTGCGAATTTTCAATTGAAAAGATCACCTTTCTGGGCGCAGATGGCGCCGCGGCCGGAACTGTGACCGGCTCGAATCAGGTGCTCGCATTGCCGCGATCACTCGCTAAGGCAGACAGTTACACAAGAAATGAAGAAGGAAAAATTGGCGTGGCGACATTCGACGTACAAATCACTCTGAAAAGAATCGCTTCACCTTCCTTTCCGGTAAATGAGGGTTACCTGATCGGATATACGCACAACACTTCGGGTGGAAAAATCCTCCACACCAGCACTGGTGGCGGCACATATGGAGAAAGAGATAAATTTGGCCCGCCTGTGGCTTTAAACATGGCTATTGGTGAAAATATGGATGTTACGTACGAAATGTTCTTTCCGTACCGGATGGAAAAAGCAGGATTAGTGGTTGTGCCTGTCACGGTCTTTGCCTCTTCGTCTTTCTTTGTGGACAATGATGTGACAACTTTAAAACTGCCCCGCACGACCGTTCCTTACAACTATGTAGGCAGCGTAACGGAAGCTTTTTACGAAAAATTGATCGTTACCCTGAAAAACTGATCATGAATGTTTTTCAAAACTAACAGCACTGGGCGGATAGCCGAAGTGCTTTGAAAAGCTGGTTGAGAAATTGGCCGGGTTGCTGTAACCGACCATGTAGGAGATTTCGGCGATCGTACCGGCTTTGTTTTTCAGAAGTTCATGAGCTTTCTGCATGCGGATACTACGTACAAACTCACCCGGACTTTGGTTGATCAAAGCTTTTAATTTGCGGTGCAGCTGCGCCCGGCTCAGGCCAAGCTGCCTGCCAACCCAATCCGTGCTGATCTGCTCATCATCCAGATTTTGCTCAATTACCGTCCTGATTTTATCAAGAAATGCCTTCTCCACAGAAGGCATTTCTTCTGTATGGGTGAGCCAACGGTAATTCCGACTGTATTTTTCCTGCAAAGCCTTGCGTTGCCGTAGCAGGTTCTCGATCACCGCCTCCAACTCCCGGTTATCGAACGGTTTGCCCAGATAGGCATCTGAACCCGTTTCAAGACCATGAATCCTGCTGTCCTGATCCGCCTTGGCCGTAAGCATGATAATGGGAATGTGGCTGCTGCGCTCGTCTGCTTTCAATTCAGCGCAAACTTCGTATCCGTTTTTGACGGGCATCATTAAATCGGTGATGATCAACGCAGGGATTTCTGCAAATGCAAGATCAATTCCTGCCTGGCCGTCTTCTGCGGTCAGGACCACAAATTTTTCGGACAAAGTCGTTCGGATAAAGGCGTTCAGTTGCTGATTGTCTTCGATAAGCAGGATTACCGGTAGAGAATTTCCTTGTTGCTCGTCAGCGATTTGTTCATTGCTGTTAGATTGGTAAACAGGTGTTTCGGGATAAGGCATTGGTTTAGCATTTTCTGCACTCAATTTATATGGCAACCGGACTTTAAAGGTGCTTCCCTTCGCCTCGGAACTGTCTACCATAATCTCCCCGCCAAGCAATGTTACCAATTCCTTGACCAGCGCCAGTCCTATCCCCGCCCCTTCCCTGGTGCGGGTGTCACTGCTATCGGCCTGGTAAAACCGGTCGAAAATGAATGGCAGCTTATTTTCAGGAATGCCAATTCCCTGATCCTCGACCCTAATCTCGTACTGCGCTTCAGCCAGCATCTCAAAGAAAACCTTCACTTGCCCATCCTTCTGACTGAATTTAATGGCATTGCTGATCAGGTTCTGAATAATCTTTTCGAGCTTATCAGCATCTTCATCAATAATCAGGGATTCCGAATCCGTATAGAAATCCAGTTGAATGTTCCGATTGTTTGCCAGAGAATCAAACTGTGCGACATGAATGCGCAGCATAGCAATAATATCAACCGGATTCACGTCCAGAGCAGTTTGCCCTGATTCTAACCGGCCAAGGTCAAGTAACTGATTGATCAGCTGTAACAACCGATTGCTGTTTTGCAGGATATAACCGGCATATTGCTCAGCAATTTTTGGATCAGGGTTACGCAACAATTCCCTGGCAGGGTTCATAATCAGGGAAAGCGGCGTTTTGAACTCATGTGTAAGATTGACAAAAAAGCGCGATTTCGCAGCGTCCATCTCCTGTAACCGCTGGGCCTGTTCTCTTACCTGGGCGGTTCTTTTCAAAACGGTTTCTTCCAGCTCCGTTGTATGTGCAAGAATCAGCCGTTGTTTTTCCTGCTCCTGGGCTAGATTGACTGCGGCCAGATCGCGGGTTTCAATGAGTTGCTTTGCCAGAAAGCGATTCGTCCCAGCCACTTCCAAAGCCAGGTAAATCGTGAACAGCGCGGGCACGACCAGATTCCCCCAAGCAAATGCTAGCATTACTTCCGGCAATGTAAACCAGTTAAAGACATTGGCACCAATCAATATTCCGGATACAAAATGAAAAATGACTCCTGCAGCGATCAACCACAACGACTTTTTACCTTTTCGGATTTCCCTGAGAACGGACAGAAAGGCATCTGTGTAAAAGACCAGGATAAATAGCAGCAGATATAAATTATGAAGGTTAGTTATGATTTCGTCATACCAAACGTCATACCAATTCCAGACGGTCAAGAAAGTAACAGGAATGGAGATGCCAAAAACTGCGATGATCTTTCTGCGTGGCAATGTGCTGTAACCTGCCGAATAAAGCAGCAATGCGCCAAACGCAAGGTTCATGGTAACAAAGCATAAAAAAACTTTGGTAAAGAACACCTGCATCGCAGGATCGGTCGTGACAATGGTCTCATACCGTGCATAAAGTCCCAGCGCAATCATGAAAACATAGAATACATAGCATAGATGAATCCGCTGTTTGGGATAGAATGCAAACAACAGTAAATGCACCAGCACCAGCGTACAAGCAGCAGCTACGCTCATCAGAAGCAGGTCCATAAAATGTTGATCTGCCGCCAGCCGGCTGTTCATCTGATGCAGATCCTGAATTTGTGCATCAAAGCCGATAAAGTTTGGATAAAATGCATTGTAGTTACTGAACCGGATAGCGATCAAGTGCGGCAGCGTGTCCGTAATAGCCAGCGGAATCGCCACATTCGGCGCCCGTACGGCTTGCATGGTCTGCTTTGAATTTCCTAGCCGACCAAAAGACATGATCTTTTTGCCATCCAGATAAGTTTCCGAAGCTGCGTCGTGGTTCAAATTTAAACCCCAGCTGTTTGTCAAATTCGGACTTTCCTTTTTAACCCATAAGCGAAACCAGCCAAAACCCGTCCAAGTCTTGGGCGCTGGGGATCTGGTATATTTTCCTGCTCCAAAGTTCGTCCCGGCAAGCGTCTGCCAACTACTGTCTGGGAAATTAGGAGTACCCCATCTGGTGTCATCTCCGGAACGGAATTTCCAGGGCGATGTGGTTAAGGACAAGGGCTTAAATTGGGCGCTTCCGGTGAGCAGTACAGGAGCTGTTTGCGCGGTAGCAGTAAAGTCAAATAGCAAGCAACAAACAACAAGGAAGCCTTTTTGCAAAACGTCTAAATTGTAAAATTTTTTATTTTTCCCAGTCAAATTCTATACCGTTTTACAATTAGCAAGTTCTTTTCTGGTTCCTATTTCCAATTCTGCAACAGGCGTTGCAGAATTGGAAATAAAAGGAAACTATTGCTAAAATAAGCCTTATTTTTTCCAAGTTCTTTTTCTAACTGCTACATGCCATCATACACTTTCCCCAGGAACACTTTTGTTAAGAGAGAATACGAATCGTTAGCCTATCACGTCGAATAATGTTCAAACACAATGTTGCAATCTTTAAGTTTGTTATTGCTGCATTAATCATGTGCTGCACCCCATTTCGGGCCTTTACTCAAAATCCAATCACTGGGTGGATTTTTATTTCTCATACCCAGAAGCTCCATTCCAAGTGGGATTTGTTTTTAGATGCGCAGGTGCGGTCAGTTTACAAGTTCAAAGATATTAACACCTTGTTGTTGCGCTCAGCGATTAATTATAATTTGAATGGAAACAGTTCTTTTGCCCTGGGCTATGCTTCAAAAAACGACTGGGAGCAAGAAGACAATGGAACTCGTTTTCATCCCGAACACCGGGTTTATCAGCAATATCTTTTCAAGACAGAATTTGGAAGGCTTCAATTCACAGGACGCGCACGCTACGAGCAACGGTATATCCGATCCGAAGATGAATTTTTATTCTCACAGCGCTCCCGCGCATTTGTTGCTTGTCAGATCCCTGTGTTTGCAAAAAAAGACTTCAAAAAGGGTACATATCTTAATTTTCAAGATGAGATTTTTCTAAACGTCTTCCACAAGAATCGAGTAAACAACTCATTTTTCGATCAAAATAGAATTTTGGGATCGCTTGGTTACCGATGGAGCGATAAAATTGACACAGAAGTTGGCTATATGTGGTGGTACCAGCGGGAAAACGAAGGTGATGTATCCAGTAACGTTATTCAACTGATGATTACTTCTAATTTCTGATTAATTCCACCCTCCACGAGGTCGATCTGGATTTCGGCGATCTCGCCCGGTAATTCACAGTTCAAAGGTTGGACACTTGTCTATGTGTTTTTCAAAATGTTCCTTGAACACTGCTATAACAGATCTACCATTTTTTCTCCAATTCTATGTTTTAAATGACGGTGATGCATGCTGGTACATTCATTTTGTAAGATATTGCTGCATTAAAATGCTGGAAATCCCAATCTGGTTAACAATTGCTACAAGAATAAATGAGATAGCGCAGGTACAAATCTTGTGAAGCAGACCGGCTAACTAAAAATCCTGGCTAGTCAACCTTCACATGCACAAACAGAATGAATATTATGTCTCTACGCCTCTCCTATCTACAATGGATTTAAAGTCCATCGTAGGGATCGTTGACTGCAATTTTCTTTAACAAATCTTACTGACCCACTCAAAGTTACAGTATATCGAAAATTTGCTACTGAGCATTTTTGATGTAGTTAGGTGATTCACATTCTTGCCAGTACTCTACAATTTTTACGATCATCTTTTTCAATTTATCGTAATTACTTGGCTTGATAAAGAATCCTTGAATAGACTTTGAATAAGCATTGATCACATGCTTTTGTTCGGCACTTGTCGAAAAGAAAAGATATGGGATGGATTTTAATCTCAAATCTTCGTTATTATGAATTTTTTCATATAGTTCCATCCCATTTAATTTTGGCATGTTTATGTCAGAAAGGACAAGAAAAGGTTCAATGTCTATATTTGTCAGGTACTCCAAAGCTTGTACACCGTCCCCAAAGAAAACAAGATCATTCTTATAATCAAGTTCTTTAAAGATTTCAGACAGGATATCCTGATCGTCCATGTCATCTTCTATAATTACAATAGGTCCTTTTTTGTTCATAGATGTTACTGTTCTGATGTTAATAAAGTTCTGAAAAAAGTGTGCATTAACTGGGTGTATCCTGAGCAGTCCCTTTGTCATCAGCAAGCAGAATTGCTTTAATCCGGTCAATGTGCACCTGGGAAAGCTCTGCCCTTTCGAGGGCTGATTTTTTGGTTGCCCCACTCTGTTCTTTGGCAAACGTGGTCAAAAGGTTCCTTCTTTCTTCAAACATCCGGAGTGCTGTCCACATCGTCTCTTCGATCTTTAAAGTTTGCTCGGCGATCAAAGCCTGCGCGGTATAGGCATGGCCGGTATGACAACGGTAGCGTGTCAAGGGGCCTTTATCCACTTTCCATAAAACACCACCACAGCCCGGGCAATTAAAGGGCACCTGATCTCCCAGCGAATTGACAGCAGGCAGATCACTAAGGACGCGTTTGGCAATTTTTGCTTCGATCAATATATCCTTAGGGACGGGCCTACTTTTTTCCGGTTTTGCTGCCAGGAGCTGGTATAGTAATCCGCCCATTTCCAGAAGGGGTAAACAAAAATCAACATCGACCTGTTTGATGGCATTGGCAGGCATATCAGGATATTCTGCATCTGTCGGGTCTTGAACTATGCAGGTTCCACCGCACCGCTTGATCGCGATCATCCCGGCTGTGCCATCGTCCAGATAACCTGTTAACAAGATCCCAATCACATTGCTGCCGTAAACAACTGCAGCTGAACGAAACAATGGGTCAATCGCCGGCCGGGAGCGGTTTTCCTGCGCGCCCTTGGTAACCAGGATCTTTTGGTCATCACCGATCATCAAATGATGATCAGAAGGTGCCAGGTATAGATGTCCGTTTTTAAGGTTTTCACCATTTACAGCATGCGCACAGTGAATATTGGTTTGCTTGTTAAGCACGTCTAAAAGAACGCTACCTGTTGCGTCAGCTGAAATATGCTGTACAACCAGTATTGGCGCTGGAAAATTTTCTTGCAGCTGGTTGATTAACGTTTTCAGTGCATTGAGGCCACCGGCAGACGTGCCAATAACGACAACTTTTCCAGACAGCTCCTGTTTGTTTTTTGCCATAGTAATTTGATTATAGAGCGTAGGTGATCTGGGCAAACCAATGGCTATGTTAGCCCTCATGGGCTATCTAATATTGCAGCCCAGATACTGGAAAATAGATCACAAATTTGCTACCTGTACCCGGCATGCTTTCAACGCGGATACTGCCACCGGCAGCATCGATTATCTTTTTAGCCAGGTAAAGCCCTATGCCTTGTCCTTCATGATCCGTTTGGAGCCTGTGGTACTTATGAAAGATTTTATCAACGTCGCCTTCGGCCATGCCAGTCCCATTATCCTGGACTGTCAGGGCAGTGAATTCACCTACACTCGAAGTATGGATGGTGACAACAGGCGTATCCTCTGATCGGTACTTGATCGCATTTGACACCAGGTTGAACAAGATGCTTCTCAGGTTCTTTTTAGAAAAAAGGATTTGGCTGACTTTCAAATCGCTCGTGATTACCGCGCCGGTCTGCTTGATCTTATCGCCCAGGCTCCAAAGGATGCTTTCCAAAATTTCATTCATATCAACCATTTCAGTCAAAATGGCTTCGTCTTCAATTCTGGCTACTGTGCCAATGTCCTTGATCAGTGCCCCAAACTTTTTCACTGAATTGCCAATAATGTTTAGAATCGGCCTTAGCTCCTGGTCGTCTGCCCGCATTTCACTCAATAACCCTATACTAACACCTATATTACTCAGCGGTCCAAGCAGGTCATGAGATGCCGTATGTACAAAATTGTCCAGGTCGCCGTTTATGCGGGTCAGGATTTCATTCTTTTTGTCCAGCTGGTGTTGTATTTCTTTCAGGCTGCTAATATCATTGAAAGTAATGATAGCGCCAGTCCTTTTATTACCAAGCTGCTGGACATAGGGCATCGTCATAACCTGGTACCATTTTCCATCATTGGATTGTACTTCCCGGGTAATAGGATAACCGTTTTCCAGGACGTGTGTTATATCATCAGAAAGAGTTTCAAACCTGAAATTGGTTGAAATATTACTGATTGGGCGTCCGATGTCGCTTTCAAGCAAATTGATATGCCGGACGGTCCCCGGCGAAAACCGCATCAAGCGAAACTCTGCGCTGACAAAGAGCTGGCCATTGATATTGCTTTTGAAATAATTGTTCAGATCATCGTTAAGTTCTAACAGCTCCCGGTTCTTTAACTGATAGTCGGCATTGATCGTGTGCAGCTCTTCATTGATCGACTGCATTTCCTCATTGGTACTCTGCATCTCCTCATTGGCCGAGAGCAGCTCTTCATTAAAGGACTGCATATTCTCGTTGAGTGCAAACAGCTTTTCGCTTCCAGCAGCCAGTTGCTCTTTCAGGTCTTTGTTTTCTTGCTCCAAAAACCTGGTATAATCATCCAGATAAAGCTTCTCGTCAAACTGCATTGCGCCTGCTGGCAGGTCGGGACCTTCATCTTCGGTGAACTGTACGACTAAGAACCCAATAGGCCGGCCTTTGAAGACCATCGGGCTAACTGACAGGTTTACTTTGATTGTCTGCTGTCCTTGCTGGATAAGCACCCCTGTGACCACTGATTTTTTAAGGGTTTCGCTGACCTTTTTACAGGCTGTTTTGAAGGCAATGTTTAAGGGGCCGGGTAAAAGCTCGGTCAGATCAGATGTCAGAATCTTTTGAGTAAGGAACCTGCCGGTGGCACCATAAGATTTAAGCACCTTGTAGTTTTCATCAACACAAATCAGCAGGCGTTGGTCTTCATTAAGGACCGTTTCATGGATTGCCCCATCCAGGGTGCGGTCAGGGATTTTATTTGTTTCCGGTTGAGAAACCCCCAAGCTGGCGGGCTTATGGTAGGTATATTCAGGCAGGGTAAAGGTTTCAAAGTTTACAGAGGGGATAGCGTCCAGTTTCTTGTAGATCTTTGCATTTTTATCAATGACTTTCAGGCTCTTCAATATGGGCGACGGGTTCTCGCTAGACCCTAAAAACAGGTAACCCTCCGGTTTAAGCCCGAAAAGGAGCATGTGATAAATTTTCTGCTGCAAGGTCGGGGTCATGTAAATCAGCAGGTTGCGGCAGCTGATCAAATGCATATTGCAGTAGGGCGGGTTTTTCACCAGATCATGTCTGGAAAAAATAACCATTTTCCGTAATGCAGCGGTAACCTTGTAATCTTCCCCTTCCTGTACAAAGTACTTTTCCAGGTAGGATTGTGGCATTTTCGATACCACGGAAGCAGCGTAAATGCCTTTGCCGGCATGGGCCAGAGCAGCAGTGTCAATATCGGTAGCAAAGATTTTTACATCATGGTTTTGAATCTTTTCTCCCAAAAGCTCACGCATCAGGATAGCCATCGAGTATGCTTCTTCGCCAGTTGCGCAGCCAGTAACCCATATCCTGATCTCCTGACCAGTGGAAAGACCTTTTATAATGGAAGGGAGCACCCGTTTTCCCAGCGAATCAAATGCTTCCGTGTCCCTGAAAAAAGCGGTTACGCTGATCAGGAAATCTTTGGCAAGCGCTTCAATTTCATCAGGGGAAGCTTTGGCAAACTCCAGGTAATTTTCCAGATTTTCAAAGTTGTTATAAGCCGCCCTTCTTTTGATCCGGCGCAGAATAGTAGACTGCTTGTAATCTGAGAAATCCAGTGGAAGCTGCTGGCTGATGAGCTCGATCAAACCGGCCATGTTCTCCCCATCAGAGATGCTAGCGGCCAGTAAATCAATTTCCCGCTTGACATATTCTTCAATGGCGCCCGGCATCGCCTCGGGCTCCACAATGAAATCCACCATTCCCGTTGCAATGGCATTGGATGGCATGCTATTAAATTCTGTGGTTTCGGGATTTCGGGCAATTATCATCCCGCCTGCCTTCTTAATTGCTTTCACGCCATCGCTGCCATCAGAGCCCAGGCCCGACAGGATGACGCCAATCGCCTTGGAGCCGTAGTCAGCGGCAAGGGAAGATAAGAAGGTATTAATGGTCATGTGCGGGCCACGCACGTTGGTTTTATCACTTAAATGTAAGTGTCCCCTTTTAATGGTCATAAACTTATCTCCGGGGATCACGTAAACAAAGTTAGACACAATGCCCGTCCCTTCTACTGCCTGAACCATGGTCAGCTTGCTGTACCGGGACAAGACCTCTGCCAACCTGCTTTCGTAATCAGCGGATAAATGCTGGACTACAATGTAGGCAACACCATCAAGGGGTGTATTCTCAAAAAAAGAAATCAGCTCATCCAGTCCTCCGGCTGATGCGCCGATGGCAACGATGTGATTTGGTTCAATTGGATTCATTAAGAAGTTAAGGTAAGGTGCAGGATGCTGATTGTGAAGACCACATCACTAGATAAATATTGCTTTAAGGTACAGAAAGTTATTGGAGGTGGCACAATGTTTTTCCCAATCAAGCAACCAGGAGTTAACTAATCACCTACCTGTTTGAAGGTAATCTTATGTGTAATTGACTTAAAAAGACAAGCTGCGTAAGTGTGTATTTAATCTACACTAAACTTATTATCAAATGAATAAAAATGGCCCAATTGTCATTATAGAAGATGACCCTGACGACAAATTCGTATTGGAGGAAGTTTTCGGTGAATTAGGATACCCTAATCAACGAATGTATTTTACGGATGGCCAATCGGCATTGGATTATCTTTATACCAGCAAAGACCTGCCTTTTATTATTATTTCAGATATCAACCTGCCACAGTTAAATGGATTGGAGCTTAGAAGAAAGGTACAGACCGATGCAGAACTTAGCCTTAAGTGCATTCCCTACGTTTACTTTACCACAGCGATCAATCAACAGGTTGTGGTTGACGCATATAGCACATCTGCACAAGGTTTTTTTGTTAAACCGGGTGAATTCGACGAGGTCAAAGCAACAATTAAAGTAATGATCGACTATTGGAAAAGATGCGCAGCGCCAAATAATTTTTAGTTGCAACACCCAAATACCCGGCTTTGCTATACAGCAACTCTTTTGTAAGATAACCCGCTTAAGCATTTAACAAAGATAGCGGTAGCGCACGTCTTGATGACTTGGCCGTCTTAAAAACCGAAGTTTTAACAAAGTAGACTTAGACTTCTTTATAAATATTCATTAGTAGAAGAGCTTTGTATTTTATAAAATATAACGAGGTTACTTTTTGCAACCTCGTTATAACTAATACCCCTTTTATTTATTCTCGGATCTGGCACCATTTAGATTTTTATACCTAGCTTTTTGGCAATATCGGCAAACATTTCAGGATCAATGCCGTCTTCACCAGGTGAATTAAGTTGTGGCTCCTCCTCTAGGTCTGGCATTGGGTATCCTTCGGGGGAACCAAAAATCACCTCTAATGGCTGACCATCTTCCGGATGCGGCCCGTTAAAAATTAAGCCAGCAGTCTGATAGTCTTCTTTGCTAAACGTATATAGTTTGCGGTGTACACCATTCTCTTCGTATTTTCTGGTTTCTTTAAATGCCTTGTTGCTTAAATCAGGAACAGGAACAAGTTTGGTTACGGCTACACCCGTAAGCACTTCCAGTGCCCTGGCGTATGCAACTACGTGCAGCCCGCCGCGAACCAGTAAGAAACCGACCATCTCTCGTGCCGTAGGATCGGTGACCATTTCGTAAACGCGCATTTTGTTGGCACGGGCACCACATTCCAGGAAGAAATTGTGAAGTAAATCCAGCTTGAGGTTACCACTACTAAACACATTTTGTCCGGTCCACCAGTCGCCCATAGAGTCCATTGGCAGCGACGCTTGTCCGCTGGATAAGAAATGGCGGGAAATGCGCGCATTGACGCTCTCATTTAATGGGCCAGGCTCCGGGTCAAAACCTCTTTTGGTTGTTCCCGTCAGAAGCAGATTGATTGCATAGGAAACGACTTCAATGTGGCTATACTCTTCACCTGCAATACTGGCTGTAACGTCGTAAAAAGGCTTTAAACGTTTCTTGCCCCTGAAATTGAACGACTGAAAAGTGTAGTTCATCAAAGTAGACATTTCTCCAAACTTGCCTCCTAGCAATTCCTGAAGAGCGGCAGCTCGATGGGCAGCCTGTCCATTTTTAAAATCATAAACAGCGGAATTTAGTGTACGATAAGTTTTTGAAAGTCAACGCCATACATAAAAACCGTGCCTATTTTCGATTACCTAACACTTATACGTATCCCAAGTATCCTGGAAAGAAAAAAATATGGATAAATTTAAATTTTTCACTTCCCCGATATCGGCAATCGTTTCCCCGATATTATAAATCAAATTATTCAATGTAATACTAGGAACAGATTTGCTGATTCACATTACCAAACTGTTGTTTGAAATGTGAACTGATAGTCTTACTGTTCTAATCCTACCATAAATTCAGTTGAACTGACGTCAGATGCATATAAGCAACGCATTAAATGCTATGGGAACAAATTAAACCTTTTGATTTTGCAAATATGGCGTATGGTATCGCTTTAAAAAATCCTGCTTTGAATCCTTGTAGCTGGTAACTGCGCCAATCATATACATAAATTTGATATAGTACCATGCTAAGTCAACC
>NZ_JAJUXJ010000012.1:0-32925 GCF_021390415.1 Dyadobacter sp. CY327
CTTCACTCAGCTCTTTTGCAATGGGCTGATGGTTGACATCGGCCAGAAAGCAGTAAAGGAAACCAGCCCGTGCATTATAGGGATCGCCTGGCTGGTCAGATTTGGCATGATGGACATGATGGGAAATCGCATAGATCTCTTCCGGAATCATGCTGACAGTCAGATTTTGCGTCACAATCCGCCAGAATTTGTTGCGGAATTTATACGCGCCATGGGTACAATACCGGTGATGCCAAATCGTGCCGTGTGTGCCCATAATAATCATACTATATACAAAGGCTGCGGCAAATAAGGGTAAGCTAATAAACTTAAAAAGAAATAGCATCAGTAACGGTATTGTGCACAGCACCTTGACCCAGCTCATTAAGGGAAGCCAGTTCCTGCGGTCTGCAAAGACATTCAACCTGGTAAAAAATTCCGTTAAAATCTGCCCTGCCTTTGGTTTGATCAGCTCACCTGCCTGATCAGACCACCCATATGATGGGGTTTGTAATACTCTATCAATAAATGCCATAAAGTTTTTTAATGTCCAATATTCTGCGAAGCGGTGCCCTAGCAATTATCGATCCATCCGTGAGCATTTACTTTCCCTGAAAAACTACAAAACCATTGATCGCTTCCCATAAATGACCAGTGTATTCGGCGGTAGGGTAAGCCGGACCGATTTTCCATTCCTATCCTCTATATTTAATTCCGCTGGGATTTGTCCAGGTCCTAACAAGCGGTACAGTTTTTCATCTGCGGCATACAGGGCTTGATCTATTGTCACATACAATGCGGCTTGCTTACGCTGGTCCAAATTTATCGCACATAAGACTTCGCGATCATCTAATATTTGCGACCAGGCCAGAATGTATGGAAGATTGTCTGTGTGGGGCCTTTGTAAAGTAAATTCCCTTCCGTCCTCAGAGGTGGGCCGCCAGTGATGTGACCCTTCTTTAAGAGCTGGTTGCGATTCAATAAGCGACTGCAGTTTCGCCATTGCCAACGGATTTTTTTGATAAACTTTCAAAAATTCTCGTATTGTCAACTTGATATCGGCCTGCGGCCATGTTGAATTGGTTGTTTTGTCCATTTGTAATAAGTAAACAGCAAGTGTAAGTAATGATCCGGGATCAATTTGAAGCTGCCATTTCAACCTATTCCCATTAAGGATTTGTTCATAGGCTTTTAACTCTTCAATACTTCTAAATTCAAGTTTTCCCAAATTAGGTTTATCAAATCCGGCTATGTTTGGTCACATTCTATTAAAAATTATTCAAAGCCGGAGCGAAGTAAAAAAATTATTCCTGATAGTGGAAACCACTGTAGTCAGGGTAACCAATGGCCGCCGATCCACCTCCTGTTTTGCCATGCTAAATGCAAAAATGGGTCTCGGATTATCCATCCATTTTTTACGCAGAGTAAAACTATTTTCTTGAAATAGGCAAGGTATTTCATCGTCATATTGTGAGAGATGTTTCTTTTACCCTTCAAGTAAAATGCATAGGCTGAGATTAGACTGTAATCCAACTTATCCCCATTTTAGGCCGATCATCAATACCAAGCAGCACGTGTTAGACAATGCATTATGCCTTTGCTGGTGAGTCATTTCAACTTTCGAAGCTGACTCTCGAATTACTCGCCAGAATTTTGTTAATAGTTGCATATTTCAACACTTTCTCAAAAAAAAACCGTAAATCATTGATTTTCAGGGTTTTGATTGTTTTTGATAAGTTATCTGGTGCACCCAACAGTACAAAACTCGAACTTTTTGTTAGAGGATTTGAGGAAGTTGGCGGCGTTGTTTTCCAAACACTACTGACCCAAGAACTGCCTGAGAGCTCGGGGAAAATGGATTATAAAATGCGTTATCTCAACCAAATACAAACTCTGCGTATCAGTCTCCAAGATCGCTGAGCAGCACACGCATCGAAACGTTGCATTATCATCAGTTTTTCTGCTATTATTATTTGTACCATATCATACTTGATATGAATAATTAGTACGATATAGTATTATATTTGAATAAGATTTTAATCCAGTGTTATATCGTTCGCACCGCCGAACTATACTTCCAACTTTTCGGATGTAGAGATCGCCTGAATATTTGAAATAAATGGCAATGAATTTAAATGGAAAAAATATCCTGGTTGTGGGCGGAAGCTCTGGGATCGGTTTGTCACTGGTGAAAATCCTACTAGAACACAACGCATCGGTCTATGTGATTTCGCGGACAAAGCCAGCCGATCTCCCCGAAAGCATATCTCACCTGCAAGCTGACGTAACAGGCGACCTTGAAGCAGTCAGCGGGTTTCTGCCCGACCAATTGCACGGTTTGGTTTATTCGGTTGGCAGCATTAACCTGAAACCATTCAACCGCCTCACTTCCGACGATTTTCTAAATGATTATCACATTAATGTCTTGGGAGCTGCCCGGATTATTCAGCATGCAATGAAGCCATTGAAGAATGCGGCGGGAGCTTCTGTTGTTTTGATAAGTTCTGTCGCGGCCAATACCGGCCTACCTTATCACGCAAGTATTTCGGCAGCCAAAGGTGCCGTTCAGGGACTGGCCATATCGCTGGCTGCTGAACTGGCTGGTCAGAAGATCAGGGTTAATGTAGTGGCGCCGTCACTTACGGATACGCCCATGGCGCAAAACCTGCTGAGCTCACCCGAAAAACGCGATGCATCTGCAAAAAGGCATCCGCTTGCAAAATATGGGCAACCGGAAGATATCAGCAAGTCCATTGCGTTTTTGTTATCGGATGACAGCAGCTGGGTAACCGGCCAGATCATCGGTATTGACGGGGGCCTGGGAAAATTAAAAACAGCATAGTATGGCTATAAATATGAAAAGTGGGCGGTTAGCCGCAGAGGCAATCATATCCCGACAGAAATAAACTACTAAATGAAATCATACCAGCTTATTCATGAACTAATCTCACTGGTTGAACAGCTCGAACAGCAGAATCCGGAAAGAGAGGTGACCATGCAGGATTTTGCCGGATTTATGGTTCACACCGTCGGCAGCTCTGCGCAGAACGTTGCGTCTGCCGCCCGTATTAGCCACGATGTCCGGTTTGGTAACAATGAGATAGCCGCACAGGAACAAGCATTCCAGCTTGATAATAACATCGGCCAATTGTTTGTTTACATGAGCCGGTATGCGAAATCGTACATTAAAAAAGCGCTGGACGATACGGCGTTACTGACTGCTGAGGATTTTACAGCGCTGGCGATTCTGCTCACGCATGACAACCTGTCTAAAAGCGAGCTGATCCAATACAATTTGCAGGAAAAAACCTCGGGTACGGAAGTGATCAGACGGCTTCTGGCGGCCGGACTGATCGAGCAATGGGATGACGAAAAAGACAAAAGAAGCCGGCAAATCGCCATCACGGACCAGGGCAAACAGTTGCTTTATACGGTGTTCGAAGACATGAACCATGTGGGCAAAATGATCTCGGGAAATCTTACCGTTTCCGAAAAACTGACACTTCGGTATTTACTTCAAAAGTTAGAGGATTTTCATCAGCAGCATCATCAACAAAAGACGATTTCCAGTAAAGCGGATCTGAAACGGGTAACGGAAGCGCTTATTGACCAAAAATAAGCATAATCATTCCCTCAATTCCAGCTGTCCATCCGTTGCAACGGGCTGCTCATCCGTTTTCAAAGGCCATTGACACCAGACGCAGAACGGATCCGGCAGAACCCAAGGTTGTTAAAATGATTGTAAGTACAATTTTAAAACACCTTACCAATTCAGATTATGAAAACGTTCACAACAATGACAAGCCTAAAAACATGCCTGTTTGCAGCAATGTTGGCCTTTACACTTTCATCCTGCAACGACGATGACGACGACCCGACAGCAGATCCGGGAGCTGGCAACATTCCCGCCGTTGCATCCGCGGACCCTCAATTTTCAACACTTGTTGCGGCTTTAACGAAAGCTGAGCTCGTTACCACCCTCCAAGGTGCTGGTCCTTTTACCGTTTTCGCACCAAACAATGCAGCCTTCACAGCAGCAGGCATCACCAGCCTGGACCCGCTGACCAAAGATGCATTAACCCCGATCCTGACTTCACACGTGGTGAGCGGCACTGTGAAAGCCGCCGATGTGAAAAGTGGTACCGTAGAAACGGTTAATACCAACAACGATATTTATCTGTCCAAAAACGCGGATGGCGTGTTCATCAATGGCAAGATTAAGGTGATCGCAACCGATGTTGCGGCTTCCAACGGTGTGATCCACGTGATTGATAATGTGATCGTGCCTCCTACCCGATCGCTGGTGGAGATTGCGCAGGCAGACACTAGTTTTACCGAGTTGGTATCGCTTGTGCTGGCGGCTGATCCGGCGGTTGCCACGGCACTTACCTCGGCTGTTAACGGCCTGACCGTGTTTGCCCCTAACAATGCAGCATTCCGGGAATTGTATAAAACGACGCCAAAAGCCACATTGCTTGCACCTGCCAACCGCGCATTGCTTACCAGTGTTCTGCTTTACCACGTAGTGCCTGGCCGCGTTTTCTCCACAGATCTGCCAAATGTTTCTGGGCCTGTTGCCACCGCTAATACAGGTAAATCTGTAACCTTCGACTTGGCTGGCGGAGCGAAAGTGGTGAGTACGACAAGCGGTGCATCCGACATTACAGCAGCTAATATCCTGGCAACCAATGGTGTTGTTCACGTGATTGACAAGGTTCTAATGCCCTAAACTAAAATGAACGGCAGATTGGCTGACGGTTGCATTCAATCGTGTTGCCAATCTGTTTTATCTGACTAACTCGCCGCAGTCATGTTCCATATCAGGTATCGGTTCGGGTTTATGTTTTTGCTGGGGGCTTACTCCTTCCTGAACACATTGCTGCTCGAGACTTTTGCCTATTATCACTTTGGCGCTGACCAATTTGTGATTTTTCTGCTTTTTCTGGGAGTTACGGCCGGGATTTGGGAAGGAAACAGGATCTGGGACAATTGGCTATCAACCAGGGACATTGAGCCATTTTGGAAACGGATTGGCTATCATCTTGCCGGAAGCGTCATCATCACAGCGCTGGTAACATTTATGTTAGGCATTCCAACGGCTTATTACAGCCTATCCACCGATTGGAGCGAATGGAAACTTCCTTTGAAGCTCCTGCTGATGTTCTGTTTCCGGGTGAACCTGTTTTTGAATACCATTCATGTCATTTTTTTATACATGAAAAAGCTTGAAGAAAGCCACAAGCAACTGGAAACTTACAAAAGAACCACCAGCCAGGCCCAGCTCCAATCGCTCCGAAATCAGGTTAACCCGCATTTTTTATTCAACAACCTCAGCGTTTTGACTGCGCTCATCGCGCAGGACACAGCTGCTTCCGTGGAATTTGTGAGGCAGTTCTCAAACGTTTACCGCTATATTCTTAAAAGTGATGAGAAGGAATTGATCGAGCTGCGGGAAGAACTGAAATTTATAGACTCTTATTTATATCTGCTCAAAACCCGTTTCGAGGCCGGGCTGAGTATCGAGGTCGATATTTCCGAAGGCTGCCTGTCGGCATATATCCTGCCGGTATCCATTCAGATGCTCGTTGAAAATGCGGTAAAACACAATATTATTTCCAAAGGCAAACCATTGCGGATTGAAATATTTTGTCTTGATAATGAGTCCATTACCGTCAGGAACAACTTGCAGAAAAAGATAATAGAAGATGACCGGTCGACCCGGCTGGGGCTGACTAACATTGCTAAAAGATATGATTTCCTGGGACATCACGGCGTGACTGTATCGCAAACGGACCAGTTTTTCAGCGTAACAATCCCGCTGATCCGACTCAATGCTCCGCATAATAACCTGGCGTATTACGATTGATACTGATTAACATTCAGATTTACCTTCCATGAAAGTACTTATTTTAGAAGACGAAGCCCTTTCGGCCAGAAGAGCTTCCCAGTTACTGACCGAATACGATGCGGACATTGAAGTGCAACAAGTCCTGGATTCGATAGAAGAGGCAGCCATCTGGCTGAATCAAAACCCCGAGCCCGACCTGATGCTGCTGGATATACATTTGTCCGACGGGCTCTGTTTTGGGCTGTTTGACAAAGTGACCGTGAAGAGCCCGGTTATATTCACCACAGCTTACGATCAGTACGCATTGCAGGCATTCAAAATGAACAGCATCGATTATTTGCTCAAGCCACTGGACAAGGGCGACCTCACGCGGGCATTGGATAAATACCATCTCTTAAAACACGACCGAAAAGGCGTTTCCACCCTGGATATAGAAAATCTCAGAATGACTATTCAGGCGCTGACCAAAAAATACAAGACACGGTTTTTGGTCCGGTATGGTGACACCATTCATTTCAAGAACATTGAAGAAGTTGCCTACTTCTACGCGGACGACAAGGTGGTGTTCATGGTGACGAACGAAGGAAAAAAATACCTGATGGACAGCAATCTCGAAAGCCTGGAAGAAATGCTTGACCCCGCTTTGTTTTTCAGGATCAACCGGAAGGTAATAGCGCGGATCGAAGCCATTCAAAAAGTTAAGTCATTGCTCAGCAGCCGGTTGCAAGTATTCTTAAAGCCGGTATTTAACCAGGATGTATTTGTGAGCAAATACAAAAGCCATGAATTTAAGAACTGGCTCGACAACTAGAGATTCCAATTTTTACCTACCCAACCTTCACATTATGAAATTACTCACTACCCTATTTATCTTTTTCACCGCCGGCTGGACATCCATTGCACATGGGGATCGGTGCGGACTTGTATGCCGTGCAAACGTTTGTGCCTGTAGTTTTAAGCGTCAGGGGTGATTTCACGAGCAAAGGCTCCAAGAAGATTCCATTCTACTTTCTGGAAGGCGGTTATGGGTTTAATGCAACTTCCAACGATGTGGATAGCGTCCGTTTCGGCGGAGGCGCTACCTTGCAACCGGCAGCACCATTTAGGCTCAGGAAGCGAATGCCCACAAAAGCTCCCGCTTCCTTTGCGACTTGCTATAAATAGATCCGGTACATCAGGTTTGGGAAGATGCCAAACTGCGTGAAATAACCCACAGAACCAGATTTACTGTCATCGTAATATTCCGAAATCCGGCTCCTGCGATTGGTAATGTTGTCAATATTGAGAAAAAGCTCGCGGGTTGTTTTACGTTTATTGACTTTATAACTAGCCGAGAAAGTGAGCTGGTAAATGTCGTCGATCTTGTTTTCGTAAGCTTTGTCGTAATCCCAGATCGTACCACTTTCCGGCTCGGAAGTAACCTGTCCTGCACTGTTGCGCAGTAGTGGAATGTACTTTTTTCCCCCGCCGAAAAACACTTTTGCATTCAGTGAGATGGTCTTGTTATGCTTGCGGCCCAGGTTACTAAACTCCTTGCCAGCCAACACATTCACAAGGTAATTGTCAGCATAGGCCGTGTTTCTTTCTTTGCCGTCAAGCGGCGTGTATTTGGACTGGTACAAAGAGGAATTTATAAGAAAATAGTAATTCTTGTCAAAAAACCTTTCAATCGTCAGCTCAATTCCATAATTCCGGCCCTTTCCTTTATTGACAAGCTCAACGTAGCGAAAGTCCTGGCCTTCATTAATGGTCGCATAAGAGCTGGTATCGGAGTTTTCGACGGGCAGATTGTACAAATGCTGGTAGTAACCTTCCGCTTTGATTCTAAGATTCTCCGTTAACCGGTATTCATAACCTGCCACAAAATGGTGCGCTTTGAGCAAGCCCAGATTCCGGTTAGGCTCTGTGTAGCTTCCATTAGGTTGTTTTACTTTTGCAAAATAATTGTGTACCCGGTCCATGGTGCTATGCAGACCATATCCAGCATTGACTGTTCCCCGGCTACCCGCATTCCAGCGCATCGCCAGTCGTGGTTCGAGCGTGCTTTTTTTGTTGTAAAGTACATTCATATTGTGGAGTCCTACTACAATGGTTACCGTGTTTCCGGCCCTGTATTTCCAGCTTATAAAGTTGCGAAGCGTAGCAATCCCCTCCTCGAAGTCAGACAGGACCTGAGGCGCGCCAGTGCTATCGTCCAGAAAGCTTTGCGCATAAGAAAAGTTATTATACGCAAACTTGGCCCCGACCTCAATCCGGTTGCGTGCATTCAACTTATTATTATAAGTGATTGACGCGCGATAGTTGGTATTGTTCAATCGGCTTTTGTAGTTGGGCCTTTTGTTTGCCAACGAGTCCCTCAGCCACTGGCCCGCGTCATCACGGATTTTGATGACATCGGACTGATCGATATCCTCATTGATCCCATTCCCTGAAAAGGAAAGCAGCGTCGATAATGATCCGTTGCTACTGATTTGCAAGCGATGCGAAAGGCCTGCATTTATCAGAAATGAACGTTTATCATAGTCTTTTCTGATTGTTTCCCGAGCCGACTGATTTCCCGGAATCGGGGCTGTTCCGGG
The DNA here is from genome assembly GCF_021390415.1 of Dyadobacter sp. CY327. Lineage (NCBI taxonomy): Bacteria > Pseudomonadati > Bacteroidota > Cytophagia > Cytophagales > Spirosomataceae > Dyadobacter > Dyadobacter sp. CY327. The sequence goes on from NZ_JAJUXJ010000012.1 coordinate 8,407, forward strand.
ATTAAAGTCAGCAAGATATACCTTACTTAACCCGCCCAGGCCAAACAAGGAGAATGAACCCGCTTTTTTGGTTGGTAAGGATAATTTGAATGCGCCATCCTGAAATGTCGGAGCGCCGCCTTCTATGTCCACCAATCCTATGTCACTTAAAAGACCAATGGTGGAATACCGGTAATTGGCCAAAAACGATCCCTGATAGTCTTTTCGAAATGGGCCTTCCAAAGTCACATCGGCACCCAGAATCCCTAATCCAAGAATAGACTGAAATTGCTGATTATTCCCACTCCGAAGCTTCACGTCATACACACCCGAAAGCACATCACCGTATTCCGCCGAAAATGCGCCTGTGTAAAAATCCGACGTAGCGAGCAGATTGTTGTTCAATGCGCTGACACCGCCGCCCACTGAATTCTGGTCGGCAAAATGATTGGGGTTGGTAATCTCCACACCTTCGAGCCGCCACTGGACATATTTTGGCGAATTGCCCCGAACGATCACTTCATTGCTGCCCGTAGAATTGTTGGTAACCCCCGCAAAGTTCGACAGAATCATAGCCGGGTCATTGAAACCTCCGGCATATCGCTTTGTTTCATCGAGTGAAATAGACCTGCCGCTCAATAGAGCCATATCATTTTGCGCCTCGCCTTTGTTTTCGGTTGCAGTCACGACCACTTCATTCAACTGAGTGGTTGCTTCCTGCATAACCAGATCCAAAACCACCTCCCGGCCCGCATCGACAACAATGTTAGAAACCTGACGCTGCTCGTACCCAACAAGGCGAAGTTCCAGTCTGATACGGCCCAATGGAATTTGTTCTAACAAAAATCGGCCCGACTGGTCCGTTACTGTTCCTTTTACCGGCACTGATCCGGCAACGAAAACCGTCGCACCGACTAATGGCTGCTTGCTGTCGGCGTCGGACAATGTCCCGCGGATGTTTTGAGTGAGGGTCTGAGCGCTCCCGGCTATGCCTAATAGCGAGAAGAATGTTAAATACAGGTACTTCATGTTACTTTGCTAATAGTTGATATTCCGCAAAGTTGAACCGAAGTCAACCGGCATCCATTGACTTTGGTTAAGAAATGAAAAGCGAACGTTGTACCATTTTAGCCCGGATGAAGTTTCAAGGCGATAAGTGAAATACCGGTTTTTTCGAAATGGAAGGCTTGACACCGCCTGCCGTTTTTAATAAAGCACCTTCCCAATATTATGTATCTTGTATTGAAGACTCGATACTTAACGTTTCGACTCCTGAAATGGACGTCGAGGCTTTTAGCAAATTCCCAAAATTTGAATCGCTTTGCAGAATTCTATCAGAAGAGCTTCTAGTTAAACAGCAAACCAAATTTGACGAGTTTAAGACCTCTTCCCCTGAACAACGATACCTGAATTTACTGCAATCGCGACCAGACCTTATTCAGCGTGTGCCACAGCATCAATTAGCGAGCTATTTAGGTATCACACCCGAATCTTTAAGCAGGTTAAGAGCAAGGATCACGGAGAAAGATAAGGCGCATATCAACGCTTCTCAGCCTGCTTCCGTGGTTTAAAATAACTTTTCAACCCGTACAGTCTGAATAATCCCAAGCGGCAAAATGCCTCCTACCAATATCAATCCGAAAGATTGCATATCCAACGCCTGCAGGGAAAGTACTTGTTGTAACTGACGTACTTCGATCTTGTTCTGGGTCAGTGTGCCGGTTTTATCTGTAAAAATCACATTAGTCCCGCCGAGCGTTTCCACCGCCGAAAGTCGTTTTACGATCACTTTCTTTTCAGCAAGTCTGAGCATTCCGTATGCAAGTGCGACGGTTGCCACCACCGACATTCCTTCGGGTATCGCTGCAATGGCCAGCGCAACCGCAGTTTCTATTAGCTGCTTTGTCTGCTCTCCTCGCAGCAAGCCTACTACCAAAAACAGAATCGCCAAACCAATAGTGATCCAGATCAGTACTTTTGCCAGCGAATCGAGTTTAGCTTCAAGCGGTGTCGCAGTGCGTTTGGCCTGGTGCACCATGGTCGCGATTTTGCCCAATTCCGTCGCCTGACCAATGCCGGTAACGATGGCTTTGGCATTCCCGCTAGTTACAGCTGTACCTTTAAACAACCGGTTGTGCTGGTCGCCAAGTGACGCATTAGAAGCGGAGGGTTCAACACGTTTTGCCGATGGGAGCGATTCGCCCGTTAAGGCAGATTCATCTACTTCAAGTTGGTTGGACTGCACAATGTTGGCGTCCGCTGGTACCAGATCCCCGGCTTCCAGCACCAGTATATCCCCTTCGGTGACGTTTTCAGAATGTATCTCCATGATTAGCCCGTCCCTTTGAACCCGGGCCGGCGTCGTATCCAGCTTGCGAAGCGCTTCCATGGATTCGCGCGCGTTGTATTCAAGTAGGAATCCGGTTGCCGCATTGATGACAATAACAGCCAGGACGGCAAAGCCTTCGACTGTGTCCCCCATTAAAAATGAGACTACCGATGCTGCTGCCAGTATCCATACAATAAGGCTGTTGATTTGCCGGAGCAGTATTGCCCAGAGGCTCTCAGGCTTCTCGCGGCTCAGCTCATTGAGTCCCAAACACTGATTCCTGGATTCGGCTTCGGAACTCGAAAGACCCTTTGCAATGTCAGTTTGAAGGGTTTGGGCCAATTGCTGCGGACTGACTTCCTGAAAGGTTTTGGTCATATGTTTTAAAAGGGCTAGTCTGCGGCTATATCCTTGATAATCTTACTGCGTTTCTCTTCGTCCAGATATTTGATCCTGCCAATAGATATCATGAAATTGTATGTTTAGTGGTTGACAGGGACTGCTCAACCAGCGAGATAACCGCCATCAACCAGATAATACGAACCTGTAACAAATGACGATTTTGAGCTGCTTAACCATAACACTAATTCAGCAACTTCCTCAGGTTCTCCCAGCCTGCCAATAGGGTGCTTGGTCACCAGCCAGTCGAGCGTACCAGCATCCATGTCTTTGAGCAGCGGCGTTTTAATAAAGGCAGGCCCTACTGCATTGGCCCTGATACCTTTTACGCCATATTCTAATGCTATATTTTTTGTTAATCCAACAACCCCGTGCTTGGCAGCGACGTAAGCCGGACTGTTTGCAAATCCCACATTTCCCAGGATCGAAGCCATATTAACAATCGTGCCCCCACCAGCATTCAGCATTGCTGGAATTTGATAATGCATTCCATAAAAGACACCGGAGAGATTGATACCTATCACTTTGTCCCATGCCTCGATCGGGTATTCTCCCACTGGTGCCGAAGCACCACCGATTCCGGCATTGTTGCAAGCGATATGTAAGGCGCCGTAAGTCGCAACTGCCGCATCGACAAGTGCCGCATTGTCATTCGGAGAAGACACATCTGCCTTGAAAAAGAAAGATTCTCCTCCTGTCCGGTTTATCATGTCCAAGGTTTCCAGCCCTTCCCTCTCCTGAATATCTGAAACGACCACCTTGGCCCCCTCAGCGGCATAGGCTAATGCTACGCTTCTGCCAATTCCGGAACCAGCTCCGGTAACTATTGCAACTTTATTAAGTAACTGCATGATGCCTTTATATTATGTAAAAAGATGCGACGAAGGTATTGAGACACTTAGCTAGATTAATTGACTTGCGTGGCAATCCATTATGATATTCGTCAGGTTTAGCTCGCTTTTTAAGAATACCTACATGGCCATTGACTCCCCTTGGGCCTATCAGGATTATGCCGATACCGCTGTTCCTCTTTACAAACAATTTATTTTGGGCGCCTTTGAAGCCATCATTACGCCGATGATCCTGCTCATTGCACTCGCACAACTTTTGATTGCATTGTCAATGCTATTCAAAGGCCAGTTCCTCATTACCGGGTGCTGGGCTAGCATTATTTTCCCTGTGGGCCTTTTTGTAATAACAAGGTTGTTCACTGACATTGTCGTATTACCCCCTCTGAATAGTCGTTTTTGCACTCAACGTTATTTGGGCTATTGTTGTACTATTGCTCCGTCAAATACTCTAAAGAATCAAATGAGAAAAATCATTACAAACACCTTCATGACCTTGGACGGTGTCATGCAGGCTCCGGGCGGCCCGGATGAAGATACCGATAGTGGATTTGAATATGGTGGCTGGTCGGTAACACAGTGGGATCAGCTCATGAACGAGGCAATGATTGAAGCCATGAAGGACCCGTATGATCTTTTATTAGGCCGTATCACCTACGAAATTTTTGCGGCTCACTGGCCGGCGCTAAAAGATGACCCCACAGCTGACTTGTTTAACCGGATCAACAAATATGTTGCGACCAATTCACTGACCGATGCTGCTTGGGAAAATACGGTGCTACTCAATCAAGATACAATTGAGCAGATAAAAAGCATTAAGTTAACCGATGGCATTGACTTACAAGTACATGGCAGCGGCAACCTGATTCAATCTTTGCTGCACCACGGACTTATTGATCAAATGAATATCTGGATCTATCCTCTTGTTATCGGAAAAGGGAAAAGACTTTTTGGGGATGGGACCGTCCCAGCTAACTTCAAACTTGTCAAACATCTAGTCTCGCCTACTGGTGTCATCATTACGTCCTTTGAGCAAAATGGGAAAGTACCAATCGGCTCATTCGCTTCTTAGGTGCGGCTCCATTCAAATATTATCGAGCAGTTCATCGATTTCAACAGGTTCCCTTTCCAGTGCATTGTACCCAATTATGCCACATTATCTATTTGTTTTTCAGCGGGTTAAGATCTCTCAGACGTAGAATGCCATCCTTAGAAAGATGATGTTGAATGTCCACTATTAAGGGTTACCTTACATGAAACCGAAAATATATCATGTCAAAAGAAAAGGGTGCGCAGAAAGGTGACAAAAAAAAAGGCAGATAAAAATTTAAAAGAAAAAAGGGCAGATAAAAAGGAAAAAAGGGACACAAAGTCCCAGGGATCATAGCGCAGATTCTGCTCATACTCCCGATGGCTTTGGTGCGGCAACCTATTTAGATTGCCAAACACCACTTCCATTCGTTATCTTATCTGACACCAACATCCCCAAGCTTTACGGGATGGAACTACGAAGAAGGTTAAAAGAGAATGCATCACTAAACTTGAAGTGCATTCCTTATTTGTATTTTACGACCGCACTTAATCAAGATGTAGTCATTGAAGCATACAGCACATCAGCGCAAGGATTTTTTGTAAAGCCCTCAGATTTCGATGAAACAAAGGATACTTTAAAATCCATCGTTGAGTACTGGAAACGGTGCGCCTCTCCGAACAACTTTTAATGTGAAAATCAAAAAAACATGGAAAACTTATATGTGGCCGGAGACAAAGTCTCCTTGCTCATTGATCCCAGCAAGCAGTTAGTAATCAAGAAATACATAAGCCGAATTTACTACTGTGTAGATGTCAATGATGAAGATCAGAAGTTACTTGCCTATTTTGAACGAGAGTTAGTTGCACCAGCCAGTCTTTAATTTACTCAATAGTTAGCTTAAAGCGGGTCATATCAAGGATGATTTTGGCCCGCTATTTTGTTGGCGACTTTGTCCTGAGGTGAAGCGCTTACAAGCGTAGCCAGATAATCTGGCTCAATTTACTGTCTTCTGTGGCTCCATTGGCGTGATAAGGTGCCAGGCAACACATATCATCGAAGAAAGTGACGTTTTCTGACAAGTCCATTTCGGGCCTTTTTTGAAATTGAACGTTAACGAGTGATAAGAGCCTGTTGTGATGGAAATAGTACTAGCAATTCATTAAACGATAAAGATTATATGGAAATGGAAGATGTTGGAGTGAAAACTTTATCTGCCGATCTGTTAAGGAAAATGAACGCTTACTGGCAAGCTGCCAATTATTTGTCTGTCGGGCAGATTTACCTGTATAGCAACCCGTTGCTTCGAAAGCCCTTGACACTCGAACATATAAGTATGCTGGATTATTTGATCTCTGTCGGAAACAAAAGACCGGTTACCTGGATACATGGATGCCGCGGTTACCGGGTGCATGCATTTAAAGATCTTGTGCGTGAGTTGGGGGAAAAACATGGCACAATGTCTGTCCACACTTTTTATGACAAGATTGAACAACAAATTGAAGATGGTTATTATGAAGGTTTTGTGGATCTCAGTAAGGTGCAGCAAGCCATGCAACCCGATGCCCAATATTACATCTGCGGACCGGGCGCTTTTATCAAGAAACATTTTGACTATCTGAGTGCGCAGGGTGTTGCACGCGAGGCTATCCATTTTGAGGAATTTGGTCCAACCACATTGGCTGTGGAATAATGGCCGAGAAGCTGGCCCAGGCATTTATCTTGATTCTGTACCATTCCGGCCGTCCATGGCTGCGATACTTTTGTGATGCGATAATGCATGAAACATAAAAGTTTTCAATCATGAATATGTTCAGTTCAAAAGATTTTCATCAGACATTTGCACGGCCACAGTTTCAAAAACCGGCCTATCTGATCCATAAGAATGTGGAAAACGCCGGAGAGCACAACCAGTTCTCAACAGAGCGCAAGCATCCTGTCTTCTTCGTGGATCTGCCCAGCAAAAATGTGAGCATGACCATCGGCGGCTTGTTACCAGGCCAGCTGACCAACAGGCACCGTCATACTTACGAAACGGTGCTATATGTTCTGGAAGGCAACGGATTCACTGAAATCGAGGGTGAAAAAGTGGAATGGGAAAAGGGAGATGCCGTTTACATTCCTTCCTGGGCATGGCACAGACATCAAAACCTGAGTGATGCACAGCCGGCAAAATACATTGCCTGCGAAAACGCGCCCCAGCTTCAAAATCTGGGCGTTGCGCTTCGCGAAGAAGAAGGAAGAGATCTTTAAAACCATTCAAATGAAGTCTTCATTCCGGAGACTTCATTTCACTTTTTTTACCATTGATAAAAATGAAAAATGTTCCATTCAAGGGGATCATCGCATACCCTATTACGCCATTTGACGAAAATGAAAGCGTAGATCTGCCCCTGTTCAAGACACTGGTTGAACGCCTCGTTGCATCCGGTTCGCACGGCATAGCGCCACTGGGAAGCACTGGCGTGCTGCCATACCTTACAGATCAGGAAAAAGAGGCCATTACCGAGGCTACGATCCAGCAAGTTGCGGGGCGCGTGCCGACTTTGGTCGGTGTGTCCAACCTTACCACCGAGCGGACGATTCATCATGCCAAGTTTGCCGAAAAAGCAGGCGCAACTGCGGTCATGATCATTCCAATGAGTTACTGGAAACTGACCGATGATGAGATCGTCAAGCATTATGATGCCGTCGCGTCCAAAATCTCTATTCCCATCATGGCATACAACAACCCGGCAACGGGCGGCGTCGATATGTCGCCTACCCTTTTGAAACGGTTGCTGGAAATTCCCAATGTAACCATGATCAAAGAAAGCACGGGTGATGTGCAGCGTATGCATTTGCTAAAAAGAGAACTGGGCGATGATGTGGCATTTTACAATGGCTCCAACCCGCTGGCGCTCGCCGCTTTTGCCGCAGGCGCCGAAGGATGGTGCACCGCCGCACCCAATTTGATCCCCGAGCTCAACCTGAGTCTATACGACGCAATTCAAAACAATGATCTGGCATCTGCTCAAATTCTTTTTCTCGAACAGTTGAATCTGCTCAGGTTCATCGTCGCCAAAGGCTTACCCCGGGCGATTCAGGCAGGGCTTACGATTCTTGGAGAAAACGCAGGACATTTGCGAGCGCCGTTGCAACCGCTTACGAAAATTGAAACCACAGAACTCGGGCATATTCTGGAAACCACCAAAGTGGCTTTTGACTGAAATGTTCAAACAACAAAAATCATCCCTGCTTTAATTAGGGATGATTTGTCTTTGCTATACGATCTACATTTCCGAAAGCGGCTTCATTTCATAGCCCTGGTAATCGCGGACCACCTCAATAGATAAGCCAAGCGCCTTTGCCACGCCCCGTCCGTATTCCGGATCGGCCTGATAGCAGTTACGAATGTGGCGGATTTGAATGAAATGCTGCGCGCCGCCAACTGCTTCTGCTGTGTTATTAAAAAGCGCCGTCCTTTGCTGTTCATTCATCAAACGGAACAGATTTCCCGGCTGGGTAAAATAATCATTGTCTTCCCGGTGGTCCCAATGTGCCGCTTCCCCAGTAATTTTAAGCGGCGGCTCACTAAAATCAGGCTGCTGTTGCCACTGGCTGAAACTGTTGGGCTCATAAGATGTGGTACCGCCATAATTTCCATCTGTGCGCATCGCACCGTCGCGATGGTAAGAATGGCAAGGGCATTTAGGCGCATTCACAGGGATCTGGTGGTGGTTAACGCTTAACCTATAACGCTGCGCGTCGCCGTATGAAAAAAGCCGCCCCTGCAACATTCGATCCGGCGAAAAACCGATCCCAGGAACGACAGAAGCGGGATTAAACGCAGCTTGTTCGACTTCTGCAAAATAGTTGGATGGATTTCGATTCAATGTCAGCTCGCCAACTGGAATAAGTGGATAGTCAGCATGTGGCCACACCTTGGTCAAATCGAAAGGATTGATGTGGTAGCTGTAAGCATCGGCTTCTTCCATGATTTGCACATACAGGGTCCATTTCGGGAAGTTACCCGCTTCAATGTTGTCAAAAAGATCACGCTGATGGCTTTCTCTGTCATTTCCAACCAAATCAGTTGCTTCACGGTTCGTCAGGTTTTGAATGCCCTGTTGTGTTTTCAAATGAAATTTGACCCAGTAACGCTTTTGGTCACCACTGATAAAACTGAATGTATGACTGCCAAAACCGTCCATATGCCGGTAACTTTTTGGCAAACCGCGGTCGCTCATCACGACCGTTACCTGATGTAATGCTTCCGGCAAAAGTGTCCAGAAATCCCAGTTATTATCGGCGCTACGCAGATTAGTCCTCGGATCGCGTTTCACAGCGTGGTTCAGATCCGGAAATTTCAGTGGGTCACGAAGAAAGAAAACCGGCGTATTGTTTCCTACCAAGTCCCAGATGCCTTGATTGGTATAAAATTTCATCGCAAAACCACGAATGTCCCTTTCTGCATCAGCCGCGCCACGCTCGCCGGCGACAGTAGAAAACCGCACAAAAACTTCCGTCTCTTTCCCAAGCTCAGAGAAAAGATCCGCTTTGGTAAACTTCGTAATATCATGCGTCACTTTGAAGACGCCGTATGCGCCCGAGCCCTTTGCGTGCATACGGCGCTCAGGAATTACTTCCCGGTCGAAGTGCGCCATTTTCTCTAAAAACCATGTGTCTTGCAGAAGTGCCGGCCCGCGCTTGCCGGCGGTCATGATGTTTTGGTTGTCCGGCACGGGCGCACCGGTCCGATTGGTCAATTGGTTGTTGTCCATAGTGTTCAGATTATGGTAAGGTAAAATCCAGCCTGTTTAAAGGCTTAGCTGATGATCAGCACAGTCGAGTTTCAACTCCTTGTCTGCCAAGCCGCTTTTTAACAACTTGCAGTAATGGCCCACGCAAAACCGGCACTTTTAAGGGCCAGTTCATTGCGAAGCAATACGCGAAACGCTTGCGAGACCCTTGCCAATGCATCAACGATCTTTCCATCAATTTCAGCCATAGTCCGGGTTATTTTACCTTGTAAGGCAAGGTCAGTTTGCCAGAAAGCACGCTATAAACATTAACAACACCCAGCATCGGCTTATCCATGGACATGACATCTGCCGGAGCGGACACCTGCATATAGCAACTGACGGCATCGTAATTGAAATCCACCTTATTATTGACCCTGTATGTAGGTACTGAAACGCGGATTGCGCTTTGCTGGGTAACGACCTGATAACCTGGCGAATCCATATACATAGGCATGTCGGGGGCTGTTGTAGGCTTTGTGATTTTATCTGCCTTTTTATATTCCTTTACCGAGAGTCCGCCTTTTACACGCTCGTCTTTTACAAGCACCACCCAATGCGGATGCCAAACAATTCCGTCATTATCAAACTTGCCGTCGGCATTCTCATCCCAAAGCGGGCTGTCGTCAAAATCAGGATGCGAAGTAAGGGCAAGGGCCACAATGCCTTCGGTTGGATTAAAACCAATATCTTCCGGCTTCAATGTTGTAGGAAAAACGTATCCTAAGACAGGGGCCATATCCATTTTCCCCACGGCAGTGGGGACAGTCTTTCCGGCCGTTCCTTCCACGATGATCTCAAATTCGAGTGATCCGTATTTTTTGTTATGGATTACCTGCGCTGATTTGATCTTAAAATCCTTTGAGTCTTCGTATTTTTTGCAATGTTCGCATGCCATGGCGGCCGTGAAGTACAGGATTGCAGCGAGCGTGAATATTGTCGTTTTCATGTTTTGATTAGTCAAGATAAATTAACGTTACCGGCAGGGTCCTGCCGGTCTATTTTTCAACCTTTAACATCTTCCAGCGATGCGCCGAAATTGATATGCAGTACATTGCCATTTGGCGTAACCAGCGCGGGAACCGATTTAATCCCTGCACTTTCTGCTTCGCTGAGACGGCTGCGGTCTTCCCCAATATTTACAACTTCAACCTGATCTGCACCGATTAGATTAAGAATGTCGTGCTCTGCACTGACGCATACCGGACAACCTGCGTGATAGAAAATTGACTTGCTCATTTTTGTAATATTTGATAGTTGTGGCACCATTGCCGATCCAAACTTAGTGAGGAGCCCTAACGATACTTGCTGGACCATTTTGAATTAATAATACTGGACTATCTGGCTCAGCTTCGACTTATCCAACTTTGTAAAATCATAATAATCACCCGAACCTTAACAGTTGGTAGAATGCATGCACATTTTACTTTGGCCTGTTAAAATGAGACATTTAAATAAAACCAGCTAGTCCAATGCTTAGACCCTGGAAATTGGAAATCCGGATTGATCACAAGTCACAAAAGCCCGTTTATCTGCAAATCGCGGATGCTGTCATTTCAGATATTCAATCTGGAAGACTTAGTAGCGGTGATGCTTTGCCGGGAAGCCGCAACCTGGCCGAAATGTTACATGTGAACCGGAATACGATTGTAGAAGCATTGCATGTGCTGCTTAACGAAGAATGGATTGTATCCAAAGAACGGAAGGGGACATTTGTTGCCGGCACACTGCCGGTGTTCAGCAGGCAGCGTAAGACAGAAATCACCACACCGGATCAAGGCCTACCGAAGCAACATTACAGGATCATTTTTGATGATGGTTATCCAGATAGCAAAATCGCGCCCGTGACCGAGCTGGCGCGTGGATACCGGCAGATTTTCAACCGGAGTGCACGATGGCAAATGATGGGTTACGGCTGCGAATTCGGTCATGCGGATTTCATCGAAGCCATTGTACAAATGCTGAACCATCAACGTGGTATGCAAGTCAGCAGCAGTTCCGTTTGCGTGACGCGTGGCAGCCAGATGGCGATGTATCTCGCTGCCCATTGTATTTGTTCAAAAGGCGATTTTGTCCTGGTCGAAAATCCGGGTTACCAGCCTGCCTGGAAAGCATTTGAAATGGCTGGTGCCACCTTGCTGCCTGTACGGGTCGATAAGGACGGTCTGGTTACCAGCGATGTGATTGATCATTTGAAGACCCACCCGAACATAAAGGCTATTTACACAACACCACATCACCAATATCCGACCACGGTAACATTAAGTCTGCAACGAAGGCTTGAACTGATCCGCTTGTCCAACGCTCATGGATTTACCATCATTGAGGACGATTACGACAACGAATTTCATTTCGGGTACCGTCCGGTGCTTCCAGTTTCGAGCTTCGCCCAGCTACAAAATTTTGTGTACATCGGCACGATGAGCAAAGTTGTTGCGCCTGCCTTGCGCATTGGCTATCTGGTTAGTCACGATGCTTCGCTGATTTCAAAAGTGGGTGAGCTGCGCAAAATTATTGATGTTCAGGGTGATAGTATTATGGAACAGGCCGTTTTGCAGTTGATCCAGGACGGAACGATAAAACGCCACATTAAAAAGGCAACAAGCTACTACAAAGCAAAGCGCGACTACACGGTTTCGTTGCTGAATACTTATCTAAAAGAAAAGGCTGACTATATAGTTCCGGAAGGCGGTCTGGCGATTTGGATACAACCAAAGCAAGCGCAAAATTGGCAGAAAGTCAAAGAAATGATGGCCGCAAGTGGGGTTAAAATACTTCCGCCAGAACATTATAGCAACGACCCGTCGGTCAACGGCATCAGGTTGGGCTACGGATCACTTTCCGAAAAGGACTTAAAAGAAGGAATAGTGCTCTTAGCCAAACACTTGACTTATACTTAAGATGAATATTTATACCGTTTAATCGACAGGCAATTCTTCAATTGAAATTACTTTAAACAAATAGAAAAATGGCAGATCCAATTCAACTAGTGCCCGGTAATTCACTCATTACCCCTACTCCGGAAGAAGGCAGACAGCTTGCAATCAAAATGGCAAGACTGATCATTAAAGCCACCCAGCCAGATGCAGCCGTCCGGGAAAAACTTAGGTCTATATACGCTCAGGATGCAACAATGCTCGTTTTGATTGGACAAACTGTTGCCACCGAATTTGCCACAATTGCAGCAGCTAATAGTTACTGGCAAAAATGAGCAGTTGGTAGCCGAACTTACACAATTCAAGCCTTACCACGCATGCAGTAATAGTTTGTAAAGAACCCTCCTTAACAAAGGCACCTATGTATACAATGCCCTATTATTCTTCTGCAAATCCGGAAGAAGTTGTTGCTTTTATGCAAGCAAATCCATTTATTACCCTTATTGGATATGACGGGATGTACCCGGTAGCAACCCAGGTTCCGGTAAATATTATCAATGAGGGAAATGCCTTAAAGCGATAGGCCATGTGATGAAAAAGACCGATCATTGCAAGGCCTTTGAAATGCATCCGAATGTGATGGCAGTTTTTAGCGGTACACACAGCTATATTAGTGCGTCGGTCTATGAAAAGCCTGCTGCTGCTTCCACCTGGAACTACAAAACAGTACAAGCCAAAGGGATAATAAGGCTGCTCTCGCAAGAGCAGACCTATGAAATCATAAAAGATATTACTGATAAATACGAAGATCCACACAGCAGCCCCTCGGCATTCCACAAAATGGATCAGGAATATATCCGCAAAAATCTGAAAGCCATCACCGGTTTTGAAATTATGGTTTCTGACATTTTCCATGTCTTCAAAATGAGCCAGGACCACTCTCAACAGGACAGAGAAAGAATAGTTGAAGACTTACTGCGGAAGGAAGATGCCTTGTCCCTTCAGATGGCAAGAGCGATGAAACGCTATGTTTGACTTTTGCCGCAAGTTAGCTACCATGAGATGATGCATGTTGGACAACAGATGGTATAACTTGGACATAGACTGATATAAAACTGCTAATATTTAGCTTACTGTCTTATGTCTACTTTCAATTGTGCAACGGCTGTTGCACAATTGAAAGTAGTTAGTCTTTTGCCATAAGTGGCTTGTACACTACTGAAAGCGGTTGTCGCAAATACTACATCAAAGATCCAATCCGCTGCTAATCTAATGCTGGAATCTTACTCCCCTGCTACTTTTCTCAAATTAAGTTCAAAGGTTATCCCCGGCCGGGAATATCTCACTGAACATAACGCCTGTTATATAACAAAATATTATTTGGTTAGAAGTCGGCACCAAGGAGTTTATATATGAGCTAATTGATTGATTATAAACACCTTGAAACATAAATAATAAAATGAGCCTATTGTGCCGTTATTCTTCTTTCTGTAATTTTTCAATCTCCTTGTTCATCTCATCAATCAATTGTTTCTCACTCGGTAGATACAATTTGTACTCACTGGCAATAATTGTTTTGTTATTTTCAGGCAGTGAGATCTTGACCACTGCATTGTTCTTGTCTGCACAGAGAAGTATTCCGATAGTTGGGTTCTCAAAATCTCTCTTTTCAAAACGGTCATAGTAATTCACATACATTTGAAGTTGCCCGATGTCCTGATGGCTAAGCTTTGTCATTTTGATCTCGATGATGACAAAACACTGTAAGAGCCTATTATAAAAAACTAGATCGACGAAAAACTCATCTCCTTCATTATGAAGTCTTTTTTGCCTAGCGACGAAAGCAAAACCATTGCCCAATTCCAATAGGAAGTCATGAAGATGAGTGATGATAGCTTGTTCTAAGTCCTTCTCGTAATAAGAGGATTCCCTTTTCAGGTCCGAAAACTCTAGGTACATTGGATCTTTGATAATTTCTTTCGCGTCAGATGGGTTCTGTTCGCTTCGGGCAACAGCCAGAACATTTTTACGATCATTACTTAATAGCAGGCGCTCCCATAAGCTACTGTTGATTTGCCTTTCAAGCTGACGGACCGTCCAATTGTTTTTAACGGTTTCAGCAATATAAAAATCTCGCTTATCCTGCGTTTCTAATCGGATAAGCAACTTATATTGACTCCAACTTAATTGCGAATACAGTGTATTCGCAATTGGAAATTGACGATAAAACTGCCTAAAAAGCTCAATTTGCCTTTTAGAAAAGCCGCTACCAAATTCTGGTTCAAGCTGATTCGCAATTAGTTGGGTAAGGCATTGTCCATATTCTGCACGGTCCTTCCCTAATTGCTCTTCTTCAAAGATTCGTTGGCCTACCCTCTAGTACATTAAGGTTCGCTCATGATCTACTGCGCGCAGAAAAACCACCGAATTATTATCCAGCCGGAACTTATCAATAATATCTATAATCTGGATGGAAGCAAGATAATTTCAGGTTGTACTGCCGATGCCATCCCCATATTTCAACGGCATTATAGAATGACGACTGCTCTACTGACATCACATCTGCGAAACATACAACAGACTCTTCTGAGTCCGCTTCCGGAACTAACAATACTAAGTTTAATAGTTAATTGATCAGACCAAATTCGCTGCCCGAATTGGATGGAAAATAACTGCTGCACAACTCACACTTGCAAACCAACTCATTTCGGCCCATATCCCGTCAGAAAAGCATTAGCTTGTCAACCATAGTACATTTTAAGGTGCCGGATAGTACTCTTATTGTAAACTAAGATCCATTCAAGGCGTCCAAGTTTCTTAATGGGTAACAAACGGAATGACTATGAGCTTTGATGATCGAGGCCATTTCAGTACGAACTACTCAGACCAGGGCGATTGCACAATTGCCTCGCAAAAGTCCGGTCTAACGTAACCTGGCAGCATACAGGCGCAAATGTCCGCATTCATGCTGCCGTAGGTGGTCTGTGGCTTATGCTTAAAGCCTTCATAAAATGTGGCGACCATATTTTTCTTCAGTCCATTGCGGGGAAAGTTCCTTAGTATTGCTTCCCGGTCGTGCGCGGCTAACTGGTCATAGCCTTTGCCCACGACATCAAGGGCCGCACCATAATTGAGTAAGGCTACTTCGGGCTCCTTGTATTCGGCGATACCGGGTGATGTATGTAATGCGATCGTATCCCAGGCAAGTTGCAGTGACTGGGGCGGCAGACCGTAACCTTGCAAGAAATCGCGAGCCGCATTTGCACCGTCAACTTCGAACCGCTTGTCGTCGCTTCGGTAATGCGCGGTCAGTCCTAGGTCATGAAACATCGTACTCACGTACAACAACTCTGCGTCAAAGCGGAGCTTGTTTTGCTGCCCGTTAAGTGCTGCAAACAAAAAAGTACGCAGTGAATGGTTGTATAATAAATCACTGCCATGTTCGCGCAACAATTCCGTGGCCTGAGCCGACATGGCGCTATCGGGGATCCGTACGCCGGCGATCGTTTTACCTGAAATTGAACTCATAATGCTTGTGTTTTTGTGGAAATACCAATCCGGTTTAGGAAATTCATGTGTGATATACAGATCATAATGTCTGCTATTTCCTTTTTTGTAAAGTATGACCGGAGCTTCTCATAAGCTTGGTCTGAAATGCCATGCTGGAAGATAAAGGTCATTTCTTCTGCCACTTGCAGTGCTGAACGTTCACTTTCCGAAAACAGCGGACTTTCCTGCCAGGCACTCAAGGCGAAGATGCGCCGCGGTGTTTCGCCATGTCGCAATGCGTCCTGCGTGTGGTAATCGATGCAGTAAGCGCATTTGTTAATCTGTGAAACCCTGATTTTGATAAGTTCTATCAGGCTTTTAGGAAGCGTGGATTGATATAGACGTTTGTCTATTGCCGATACCAATTCCCAGTATACTGGCTCCTCTTCCCACACATCGAGACGGTGTTTGATGACTTTGTTCATAATAATCATGTTTTGTTATACAAAGGTTGAAAATCACGGCGCCCCGGTTCCTTAAACTGGTTTAAGAAAGAAACTTTTTGCTTCACTCACTTAGGCATTCAAGTGTAAAGCCTAGAAAGAAGTCATCGGACATTGCGGGACGCGCTGGGAAAATCCAGGATATGTTTTTAGATAATGCTCCAAGAAGTCCTCTTTGAGAAATTGTGAAGTTCCGTAACCACATTCAAGAAGCTACATTTGAACGCTAAACATTATACTCGCCTTGCCATACATAACTTCCTGACATCAGTTGGTCGCTCCGCCGTTGACGAGCAAATGCTGCCCATTTACAAAAGGAGAAAGGTCGCTGGCGAAAAACTCAGCCACATTGGCAACATCTTCTACTTCGGCCAGCCTTTCCATAGGGCAGCTCTCGAGCAGTTGCTTCCGCAATTCCGGATAACTGCCGGGCTCGGCAAAGATGCCGGAGTGGTCTACTGCAAAGGGAATAATGGTGTTAACAGTCACGCCCCTGTGACCGATTTCTTTGGACAAAATATCAACCAAATATCTCGGCGTGGTTTTGCTTCCGCCGTAAACCGCCATTCCGGGAACAGGAAATGAAGTGGTGCTGGAAGCAATGTAAATGATGCGCCCGTTGTCCTCCACATTTCTGGCTGCCTGCTGCATGGTGAAGTAAGTGCCTTTTGTATTGAAACCTTGCTCACATCTGCCTGCACGGCAATGACTTCTATGCCCATTGCCTTGATATTGCTCACCACCTGATCAGCAGAAGCCTTATCCCGCGAGTAATTTATGACAATGTTTGCACCCAATGCTGCATAACGTTCAGCGATTGCTTTTCCCAACCCCCGCGCTGATCCGGTGATCAGCGCCACTTTATTTTTCAAACTGTTCATGATTTCTGATTTAATGTTTGCCGAAAATTTAACAGCAGTCGCTCAGGCCATGCCGCCGTTAGCCCCGATATTTTGTGCATTAATCCATTTAGCTTCGTCACTGGCCAGAAAAACCACGATTTTTGCGATGTCATCCGGCTCACCAATGCGGTTAAAAGCGGAAAGGGAAGACAACTTGTCGATTACTTCCTGTGGTTTGCCTTTGGTAAAAAGCTCGGTGTTGGTTGGTCCCGGTGATATGGAATTAACATTGATGCCCCTGGCGCCGACTTCTTTGGAAAAAACGCGGGTAAGCTGCTCAACCGCTGCTTTTGTGGCTACATACGTGCTGTAAGTTGGCAGCATAATCCGGTTCACTGAACTTGAAAAATTGATGATACTGCCTTTGTCGGACAGGCGTGTTGCCGCCTCACGCATGGTGTTAAACGTACCGCGCACATTAATATCAAACTGCCGGGTGAAGTCCTCATCAGTCGTATCTTTCAGGAGTTTGGTAATCATAATACCTGCATTATTGACCAGCACATCGATCTTTCCATAAAGCGCGATTGCGGTATCAAATAGCGTTTTCACGTCGGCGGCACTGCTCACATCCGCCCGGATCGCAATCGCTTCACCACCATGATCAGTAATTTCACTCACCGTTTGATCGGCCGCCTGCTGCGAACCGGCATAATTGACGATGACCTTTGCGCCTGCTGCTGCCAATGCGCGCGCGATGGCAGCGCCGATCCCTCTTGAAGCACCTGTAACCAGTATTACTTTGTCTATTAGATTTTTCATAATTGTTCTTTTTTTTTTCTGTGAGTTCAGTGAAGAGGATTGCACAATGGCCTTATCATTGACTTGTTCATCATTTTCATGAGCATGCGCCGTCTCTATAATTACATCATGCCAGGCTTAAATGTCCTTTTCAAAAGCTGCAACCTTTTTTGTACCGCATCAACCGCTGCTTTTGCCTGCTCTTCGCTGGTCACGTCTAGGATGGCTACATGAAGATTCCCATCGTTACCTAATGTTTCTGCTAATTCCTGGGGCTTACTGCGGACGGTTGCTACTACGTTGTCGCCCGAAGCGAGCACTGCCTTGGTTAGTTCAAATCCAAGGCCCCTGGCCCCGCCCGTGATCAGCCACGTTTTTTGCGTTTTCATTTGGTTTTTTGATAGTTGGAATTATTCACTCCATGGTGAGTGCAAAATGCAGTCACAGAAATTCTTTCTTTTGAAATCAGGAAGCATGTAGGCGCACACATCGGCTTTAATGTTACCGAATGTCGTGTCGGTTTTATGTTCAAAACCAGAGAAGAATGTTGGGATGATACTTTGCTTAAAACCACTTCTTGGAAAAGCTGCAATGATCTCCTCCCTATTTTCCGGGCTTAAATGCTCATAGCCCTCCCCCATGACATCCAGGCCGACCCCGGAGTACATCAAAGCAACTTCAGCTTCTTTGTGTTCAGCTATCCCAATAGTGGTGTGAAGCGCAATGGTGTCCCATACCAATTGCAAAGATTCACCAGGCAGGCCGTGGCTTTTTAGGAAATCTCTGGCGGCATTCGCCCCATCGACCTCAAAGCGTTTATCGGGGCTGCTGTAATGCGGCGTAAGCCCAAGATCGTGGAAGACTGAACTGACGTAGAGCAGCTCCGCATCGTATTGCAAATTGACTCTTTTCCCATTCAATGATGAGAACAAAAAGACCCTTAACGAGTGATTGTAGATGAATTCAGTACCATGTTCCAGCAAAAGTTCTGTTGCCTGAGTGGCAATCGCGCTGTCGGGAATGGTGATCCCTGCCAATGATTTGATTCTGTTTACCGACATAATTAAGGTGTTTTAGATTGACCCAAAATTATGGCGGGATGCGGCTCAAAGGAATGTCAAAATATCCGTTTCACCTTCCAATATTGACGAAGTAGGCCCGGTAGTCAGTCGGGGAAGCACTGACATTCTTTTTGAAAAAGGAACTAAACTGTTCCGGGGTGGAAAAGCTTAGCTGATAGGCGATTTCTTTTACGGGAAGCGTCGAAAATTGTAAGCGCCTTTTTGCTTCTGCAACCAACTGTCCATTGATAATTTGTTTTGCCCCCTTTCCGCAACTGTTCTTGCAAACGTCTGAAAGCCGACGGGGCGTAACATTGAGCAATGCTGCATAGTAATTTACATCATGCAAGCCCTGGTAGTGCTGGCTGACTTGCTCGACAAATCTACGGTAAAGCTGCTTGTCGTAATCATCATACCCATGCAAAAGTGCGGCATTGATGTTGGCAATCTTGATCATAATGATCTTTAAGTAGGCTGCCATCGCGTCAAGCTTGTTGATATAATCTACCCGGCGATGCTCTTGGTAAATGGCCTCAAAAAGTGGGCTGAGCTCAGCGGACGTCATTTCATTTAGAGGTATAAACTGATTTGCAGACGCGTTATTAAAGAGAACCGCTTTGCAGTTATTGGCACTTTGAGGGGCGCGCTCCCAAAAACAGTCACCAAATGAAAGCTCATAGCCCGTAATCCGTAGGTCCGCGCCTGTCAGGATTTGCCCTTTGGCAACCAACAGCAACTGCGGCGAATTGAGCTCGTAAGCTTGTTCATCCACACTAATGCTACCGCTGCCCGATTGGACCATGATAATCCGATGGTATGCGAGCCTGCATTTTTCAACGTGCATGCGACCGTTCAGCAAATTAATCGAGAACGAATCCTTGATCTCATTTTCAAGTGATGCATTTGGAATACTTATCATGACGCATGTATTTGGTGAGACTTGCCATGTAAAAATACGAATCACTTGCTATAAGTACTAGGATATCTGGCAAGATCAATCTCTGTGAAACTTGCTTCGCTCACGTTTATTTGCATTCAATCCAATTGAACTTGACATCTAGACAAAGTTGGACCCGACACAAAGCAGCCAGACAAATTACTCCTGATTTTTACTCTCATCAACCATTGAACTTGAAAATGAACGCTCAAACAGTTTTTGTGACAGCAGGATCTGGATCCGAAGCGATTCACACAATAGGTTATCGAAAGTGAAATTTACCATGTTCCTGATGTTATTGAACTGCCTAAAAAGACCTTAAGACCACGATAAGGTGCAAAATGCAAGGATGGGACATTTCGTTTCAACCACCGAATTTTAAAACCTCCTAATCGTTACAAAACAAAGTTTGTTTGGGATCCGGTAATAATCCAATGTATTGACCACATGTGGGGCACTGTTTCAGGACTTCTATATATTAGTGCAGTAGAAAAGTAATTATTAAATATACCGTCTATTCACTTGAAAAGCTAAGATTCAGCTTATCTTCCAATTATGCTTTAGCGACTGCTTTTAATGTACGCTAACAAACGACAAATGGGAGAAAGAACCATGGACCTAGCTCACTGCTGGCTTTGCAATCCGAAGAAACATTTACCCCTAAAAGAGAGGCTTTCTGTTTTGTACAAACAGATTTGGCTAAGTCTTGGATATCATTGCCAGATGTTTTGCGGCAGAACAATTATCGGCCTAGATTCAACGGATACAATATGCGGTGGGCATGCCTTAACTGCTTAAGTCAGCACAACTCGGAAATGCAGATTGAAAATTTCTGAAAAAACGAAATAAGTGCTACATTACCTCAGATAAAGGGTGCAAATGCATATGGGGTGCACCTATATTATAGCTTGTCAGGAATGTTAAACGAGTACACTTTCGTGGCAGATATTAAAGTTTAGGTTGACATTCCATTGTTGCCTTTTATAGAAAAAAATTATTAGAATGACAGATCACCCAACTCATTTTGCTCCAGAACTGCATATTCCCAATGGGACTATTGAAATTGATTTTTACAAGGAATTCGGAGCAACTGAAAATTTTTGTCTTCGTAACGATGACGGAAGCATTCACGTAGCTGAATTAGAAAGTAACGGGGCAATTTTTCATGTGCACGAAACAATGCGTGACGCTCTCGAACCTATAAGTGCCAAAGGAGTGACAACGATTATCGGATTGTTTGTCCCTAATGTAGACGAAGTAATGAATAAAGCTATTCAGGCGGGAGCAACAGAGGTTAATCCTACAACAGATCATGATTATGGCTATCGACAAGGAATGTTTAAAGACCCTTTCGGACACTATTGGCAAATACAGAAAAAAATCTAAATGAACACACAATAGAGCATGGCCATGCAAATCTGAGGGAAATTTTTAGCATTAAAGCCTGATTGCCTTCCACTTATATGGCCGGAATTCGCTTAGAGTTATATTATTGCGCTCACACCCTTACATGTAGTATTCCCGACAACCGAAGATGAAATTGAGAAGGGCTAATCTGCCCTTTTATGTGGCAAAATCAAATTCCTTGCAAATCTTAGCAGCTCTTGCTTTTGCTGTAATGTTCTTTGCATTGGCAATTGTGCAAATCCAACTATCAGCAATGAATAGCTGGTGATAAGTGCTCGGCAAGGCTTCACCCCCGGACTTATTGACGCATGGCTGGTCGTATACCAGCGACTCGCAACGATCATGTCGATTGCAGAAGCGGATTTGTGTAGCGGTTGGATAGAGTAGCTGGCGGGCTTTTGTGGTCAAACAAAAAGTGCAGGAGTCGCAGGAGGTTACTTCCTTCTACCTATATCCTTTTGATAGAGGATGCAGCCGATTTCATTCCGGGATATTATATTGCAGTACGCCTGTTTGTGCCGAAATTGAATGTATTCCAACTGCGCCAGTACAGCATCACATGCGATGTTAGAGGGTTTCAACGATATTTATAAATCGAACAACTTCATCATACGCGGTTTTCCCAAAATTTCTAAAATTCTTAAAATGACTTAGTCCGTATTTATTCTTTGCTTCTATCAAGTCTTTCACTGTTTTTATATTAGCACTTTTCAAACATAAGGAAGTCCGCGTTGAAAGTGGGGTTGAGACAATTTCTGTATCTAAGTAATTGCCTTTATAATCGTAGTTCCCCGAAAGAGATTTCCTGGCATCCTCAATAAGCATCTTTTGATTCTTAACAAATTCATTCAGCACTTGTATATCCTGTTTAATACTACCACTAGGCTCATAAATTAAAGCTGTTTAGATCTGCTTCTCCAATTTCCTAATAAACAGTTCAACTCTATAAGATGCTTTCAAAATATCCTCCGTTTCAATATTATTTTTTGCCATACTTATTTATGTTACCTATGACTCAACTATCTAATCATTGAAGGAGACATATTCTATACAACCATCTCAGCTGCTTTCAATAATTATTAAATGTCGCTTTTGACGAAATTTCATGAGCCTTCATTATTTCCTCAATGCTTCAATTTTTCTTTTCGTGTGATCTTTTACTGGATACTTGATTGCATCATATTTACTTATAAGTCTCTTGGTCAACCTAATGTCCTACACTTTGTTTGCTTTACTGTATTCCAGCTTTTGAAAAAGCGTCCATTTGTGGAGCCAGGTTCTGTTCCTAGACAGTTACCCTTCCATATCCGAATTTCATACTGTTGTACACGTTACTCAACTTTTTAAATATAATGTAATTTGCTTTCGAGTACAACAACTATGCGCCTCTATCTGCTATCAAACATATCTTAGTGTAAACTTCAGGACTCTTTTCCCAAAATTTCAGAGTTAAATTGCCATAATATAGATACGAATATTTCGACCGTCAGTTATGTTGAAAATGCGGAAGGAGAAAAAATGAATCTTTAGTTTGGACTAGTGATCCCGCCTTCAATCGCAATCCTTTCATGCTTTAAGTAACACAGCGTTGCCTTACTTCCGATTTTAAGCTGGAATGAAAGCTTTCGACCAGTAACTTAAACATGCTATGCGATGATGTGCGCCTTGCGGAAATGTCGGAACAACATTGTACTTTAGAAGAAGCATTTATTACTAATTGTACTTCAAAGGTGTGACAGTTAAAGCGATAGTCAGGATTGCTAAATAAAACTGCTAAAAATTTATCAGGTTCTCCGAGCGGATCCTAAGAATTCACTCCAGCAGTAACTTCACCTAGATCTTCTTTTAATAGCGATTTGAACATAATTTCAATTTTAATCTTCTAAAAAGGTAAAAAATGAAAAATTTCGAAAACAAGACTATTATCATTACCGGTGCCGCAATGGGGCTTGGTCTAGCAGTCGCAAAGGAACTGGCTTTGAGAGGAGCTAATCTTACACTTGTTGACTATAATCAGCAAAGTCTTTTCCAGGCTAAGGATGAGATCAGCCGAGAATTTCCGGCTAACAAAATTATTACTGTTGTGGCGGATGTTTCCCAGGAAGCTGCCGTAAAAGGTTACGTTGATGAAACAATTAATCAGTTTGGCCGTATTGATGGGCTGTACAACAATGCCGGAATTGAAGGCAAGCAAGCCAGTATTACAGAATATGACCTAGACATCTTTAAAAAAGTAATTGATATAAATCTTATGGGAGTATACTACGCTATGCGCTATGTTATTCCTTTCATGCAAAACCAAAAGTACGGTAGGATCGTAAATGTTGCGTCCGTAGGAGGCATCAGGGGTGTTTTAAATCAAAGTCCGTATGTAGCAACAAAACATGCAGTGTCAGGCATGACAAAAAATGCAGCGCTAGAATATGCGAAAGACGGCATCAATACAAATGCGATTGCTCCGGGAGCCATACTTACACCTATGGTTGCGGAAGCTTTTAAACAGGTAAATCCTGAGGATCCGAAAGCTGCTGAATCAGAATATGCTAAGGCCAATCCTACAAAACGGCTTGGCCTGCCCGAAGAAGTGGCGAAGGTAGTGGCGTTTCTTTTAAGCGACGAATGTTCCTATGTAAATGGGCAGATTCTTGCTATTGATGGGGGGCAGTCAAACAGTTATGGCAATGTTTAACAAGTTCAGTGTAAAGCTGCAAACGATTATTTGCAAATTAGCAAACGGAAACAGCAAGGGCCTCGTTAAGCTCATCCCCCTTCTGATACTTATTTACGTATCACTGACGGCCAGCGGGCAAACTAGTAAGCCAGCCAAGGCAAATTTATCAGCGCTAACTGCAATTGAAAGCAAGATCCGCGACAAAACGATGGCCACCGAGTCCAAGTTGATCGGCTGGCGCCGGGATATACACCAAAATCCAGAACTGGGGGATCAGGAAGAACGCACTTCAAAACTGGTTGCAGAACACCTCCGCACTCTGGGAATTGAAGTGCAAACAGGAGTGGGCGGCACAGGGGTCATAGGCATATTGAAGGGCGGGAAGCCAGGGAAGTTGGTTGCCCTGCGGGCAGATATGGATGCCTTGGCCGTTAAGGAGCCCGCCGGATTACCATTCGCTTCAAAGGCCACAGCCCAAATAAACGGAAAGACTGAATACCTGATGCATGCCTGTGGGCACGACGCACATACGGCTATGCTAATGGCCGCAGCCGAAGTGCTTGCGA
>NZ_JAJUXJ010000013.1:0-24308 GCF_021390415.1 Dyadobacter sp. CY327
CTCTCTTCATCATGTCAAAGAACGTTGCTCTGAATCTTTCAGAACTAGTGGTTTCGCCGTCTGCGCTACCGTTGTTCCCGATTGGGAGTGCAAAAGTGCAGGCTTTATTTTTAATACGCAAGCACTAATCACAAATATTTATCAACTTTTTTTGCGAAACTTTCTAACCGTCTGATAATCAATTTTATTTAACGGAAAATATTTTAAACTTTTTTTCAACCATCATAATATACCGCTCATCTGCTCAGAATGCCTTTTTTAACAGTTTATAGAAATTCTTTCTTAAATACCACAAAACAAAACGGGCTCCTGCTATAAAAGCAAGAGCCCGTCCTTCTAAACATTTATCTAATTAAGATCCACAAGCCTCACAGCTTTCAGGATCATCCAATGAGCATTGCATATCCGCTTTGTTGTCCCTTGGAACAATGGGCCTAGCATGTTCTTCTGCATACTGCACGTAATTCAGCTCCTTCTCAGCAACCACAGCTGTTGCAGGCTCGATCTGCGGCTCTGCTTGCTTGCTTAATGTGAACTGAACCGGATCAGAAGCTGCGCGGGTCCTTAAATAGTACATGCCTGTTTTCAGTCCTTTCTTCCAGGCGTAGAAGTGCATGGAAGTCAGTTTGCCAAAATTCGCTTCTTCCATAAAGATATTAAGCGATTGCGACTGGCAGATGAATGCGCCGCGGTCGGCGGACATATCCAGCAAGCTGCGCTGCTTAATTTCCCATGCCGTTTTATAAAGGTCTTTAATGTTCTGAGGAATGTTTGGAATGGCCTGAACAGATCCGCTGGCACGAACAAGGTTGTTTTTCATTTCCTCATTCCAAAGACCAAGTCTTACAAGATCTTTGAGCAGATATTTATTCACTACAACAAATTCACCTGAAAGAACCCTTCTTACATATATATTAGAAGTGAATGGCTCGAAGCATTCATTATTACCCAAGATCTGGCTTGTAGAAGCTGTCGGCATCGGGGCAAGGAGCAGCGAATTGCGCACACCATGCTGGATAACGCCTTTTCTCAACTTCTCCCAATCCCAGCGATTGCTGTCGGGTGTTACATTCCACATGTCGAATTGGAAAATGCCTTGTGAAACCGGACTGCCTGCCCATGTTTCGTATGGTCCCAGCTTTTCAGCCAGCTCCATGGACGATTCCATCGCGCCGTAATAGATAGTTTCAAAAATGTCCTTATTCAACTGACGTGCTTCATCGGAATCAAATGGCATGCGCATCAGACAGAATGCATCTGCCAATCCCTGCACGCCAATCCCGATCGGGCGGTGTCTCTTGTTGCTTTTCTCAGCTTCCGGAACAGGATAGTAATTAAGATCGATGATCTTGTTCAGGTTGCGGGTGATGACTTTCGTAATCTCATACAATTTCTGGTGATCAAAATGCATGAAGCCGTCCGGGCCTTGCTCGATGAACTTCGGCAATGCGATCGAAGCGAGGTTACAAACCGCCACTTCGTCCGGCGCTGTATACTCAATAATCTCGGTGCAAAGGTTCGAAGACTTGATCGTTCCCAGGTTCTTCTGGTTCGACTTGCTGTTCGCATGGTCCTTATACAACATATAAGGAGTGCCTGTTTCAATCTGCGATTCCATAATGGCAAACCACAGATCCTGCGCTTTAATGGTTTTACGCGCTTTGCCTTCCATTTCATATCGCTCGTAAAGCTTTACGAAATCCTCGCTGTGCGTATCCGAAAGTCCTGGACATTCGTGCGGACAGAATAATGACCACGTATCATTGGCTTCCACACGCTTCATGAAAAGATCCGGAATCCACAATGCGTAGAAAAGATCACGCGCACGCTGCTCTTCTTTCCCGTGGTTTTTCTTCAAATCCAGGAAATCAAAAATATCCGAATGCCATGGTTCCATATATATAGCAAAAGAACCTTTGCGCTTTCCGCCTCCCTGATCCACATATCTTGCCGTATCATTAAAGACGCGGAGCATCGGCACAATCCCGTTCGACTGGCCATTGGTTCCTTTAATATATGTACCCGTTGCACGCACATCATGAATGCTCAAACCGATCCCGCCGGCCGATTGCGAAATCAATGCGCAATTTTTCAGCGTATCATAAATCCCATTGATACTATCCTCTTTCATCGTCAACAGAAAGCAAGACGACATTTGGGGTTTCGGCGTTCCGGCATTAAACAATGTTGGCGTTGCATGCGTAAACCATTTTTCAGAAAGTAAATGATACGTCTCAATCGCTGCCTGCACATCTTCCTGGTGAATCCCAACGGCAACACGCATCAGCATGTGTTGGGGTCTTTCAACGATTTTACCGTCAACCTTTAATAGATATGACTTTTCAAGCGTTTTGTAACCGAAATAATCATAGGCGTAATCGCGGTCATATATAATAGTAGAATCAAGAAGCGAAGCGTTCTGGCGAATGACATCATAAACATCTTTCGCAATCAACGACGCATTTTCGCCGGTTTTGCCATCAACATAGGTATAAAGTCGTTTCATTGTTGCGGAGAACGACTTCAATGTATTTTTATGAAGATTTGAGATCGCTACGCGGGCTGCTAAAATCGCATAATCCGGGTGCTTGGTGGTCATGGACGCCGCAGTTTCCGCAGCCAGGTTATCCAGTTCCGCCGTAGTCACTCCGTCGTAAATCCCGGAGACCACTTTTTTAGCGACTTCTATGGGCTGAATATAGTTTGTATCAAGCCCGTAGCTCAATTTTTCAATTCGCGCGGTTACCTTATCGAATTTAACCGATTCACGGCGCCCGTCGCGTTTTATTACATACATTGACATGTTAATGAATTGTTTTTTAGGAAGTTAGTGATGTATCTTAAAGTTGAAATCGTTCTTCGGAGGAGCTTAACAGTCCTTGAAATAACATTAAATTAATCGCATTCGCAACCAGTAATAAGGGGTGCATTTTGGGTTTATAGGGATAATCCAAATCATAGATTTTGTAATATTCTAAATGCTAGCGGTTTACGGTTTATCAACATTAAAATGCAACCGAAAAAAAGTTTACGAAAATTTAATGATAAAAATTTGTAAACTTTTTAAAAGGCAACATTTGCATATTAAAACAAGTTAATCCAACAAAAACTTAAATATCAGCTTGTTACAGCAATTAAATTATTTGTAAATATTCTAAACAAGCAAACATTTAAAACTGCGAACCTGGCGATTAAATATAAACGACTATTTAAAATGATTTTTATACTGATCAAAACTAGTACATTATGACTAAGCTCATCAATTCTCCATCCCGGCGGAATTTCCTTAAAACATCCACCGGGATCATTACGGGCCTGGCGGCAGGACTTGCTGTTCCAGAAATCGTGCTTGCTAAAAATACCGGGCCCGGTTACGCCCTTCAACTTGGTGTTTTTGCAGCATATGATAAGGCTGACTATTTAAGAGAATCAGGATGTACATATATAGAGGAGTCGGTCGGGAATTTTCTCATCCCTAAAGATGGGGATGCGCAGTATGCTAAAAACCTCAAACAGCTGCACGAAGAGAAGTTTCCAATTAAATCGTATGTGATCTTGCTTCCGGGAAGTCTGAAAACATTGGGGCCGGACGCAAATCATCAGGCCATATTGGAGAGGACAGACCTGGTTTTGAAACGTGCAAAAGAATGCGGTTCTCAATATGTGGTTTTCGGGAGCGGTGCTTCGCGCATTATCCCCGAAGGATTTGATAGAGAGAAGGCAAAGGCCCAGCACATTGAATTAACCAAAAAAATGGCACCGTTGGCAGAAAAATATGGGGTTACCATTGCTGTGGAGCCCTTGAACCGTGGGGAAACCAATTTCATTAACAGCCTGGCAGAAGGCGTCGAGATCATTGATGCAGTTAAGAGCCCGAGAGTGAAGTTGTTATGCGACATTTTTCACATGCTGAAAGAAGATGAATCGCCAGACGAAATAGTGAAGTTCGGCAAACACATTGTCCATTGCCATATTGCCGAAAAGGAAAACCGGACGCCTCCCGGGGTTAAGGGCGACGATTTCAGACCTTATCTGAGTTCACTGAAAAAGATCGGCTACAAAGGCGGATTATCAATTGAATGCTTCGTTTACACGGATTTCGATAAGGAAGCTAGACGGGGCGTAGAGGTGCTTAAACAGCAATTGAGTGAAGTTTAATCACTTACCGTTGCGTATAGTTAAGTTTTCTCAAAAAGATAGGCGTTGATTTCTTGGTTTCCTAAATTAGAATTTTTACTTTTGCAATCCTTTTTGAGAATTGTATCGAAACACATAATACCATATACCAATGAAAAAAGATATTCATCCCAATTATAGAGACGTAGTTTTCTGGGATCTATCAAGCGATTTTAAGTTCATTACGCGCTCTACAATAGAAACTACCGAAAATATTACTTGGGAAGATGGTAAATCTTATCCGGTTTATAAAGTTGAGGTTTCTTCTCAGTCGCACCCTTTCTACACAGGTAAAAATGTACTTGTTGATACTGCGGGCCGCGTAGACAAATTCAGAAAACGTTACGGCGCACAGAAAGAAGCTTAATCAGCGCTTTCTTTACCGAAATTAAAAGAAGCAGTCTCTTGTAAAATGTACAAGAGACTGCTTCTTTTTTTGCCCTAACCAAAAAAATGGGCGAACTTTGGCCCCACATACTAGCACAAAATATGCCTACAATCATTCTGTTTGACGACCCCGCAATCCGCGCTCAACTTTTACCATTTACATATACCCGTCCCGTTTCAGCAATTCGCTGCGGCATTAACAAGATTTCAGAAAAATGGAGCTTATGGCTGGATTCAGCCGTTTCCTATCAAACTGCAGATTACCTGTCATTGGCATTTCCAGCTACGAGTTCGGCTGATAATATGTATATCAATGGTAGCCTGTGCCCGGATACTGGGCTGGTTGACGCAATCAATAAGCTTCCTTTGGAATCAGCATTAATTGCGGGCGACGACGTTCTTGCCATCAGAAGTGCCGAGGCCTGGAATCCGGATATAAATATTACAAATTATGAATCTCATCATTATGCTGGCTCATATACACTGATCCGAAACGTTTGGGACATATTTGCTTTTAATGGTGAGCAGATCGAAACGGATTTTAAAAAGATAACGGAGAACAGAACTTCCGAACCGTTGACTGATCCTTTTACTCATTGCTACAAACCTGAAAACATCTTCATCGAGAAGGGCGCTGTCGTTAAAGCTTCTATTTTAAATGCCGAGAATGGGTCTATTTATATAGGTAAGAATGCGCTGATTCAGGAAGGCTCAATGGTCCAGGGACCGTTTTCAATTGGAGAAAGCAGCGTGCTGGCGCAGGGAACGAAAATTCGTCCGAATACAACCGTGGGGCCATTCAGCAAGCTCGGCGGCGAGGTAAGTAACTGTGTTATATTTGGTTATAGTAACAAAGGGCATGACGGATATTTGGGAAATTCGGTGTTGGGCGAATGGTGTAACCTGGGTGCCAACACCAATAATTCAAATTTGAAAAATGACCATAGCAATGTGAAACTACATAGCTATGTCACCAATGATCTGGCTGATACAGGTTTAAGGTTTTGTGGGTTAATGATGGGTGATTATTCCAAAGCGGGAATTTCGACAATGTTCAACACGGGCTCCGTTGTTGGCGTAAGTGTGAATGTGTTTGGGGCTGGCTTTCAGGCTAAACACACGCCTTCCTTTTCGTGGGGCGGTAACGCAGAAGGATTCTCGGAATATCGTTTTCAAAAAGCCCTTCACGTTGCGCAGGACACGGTTAGCCGTCGAAATGTTACATTTGGCGAAACAGATGAGGAGATTTTAAAATCTGTTTTTGAGCAGACGCGCGAACAGCGCAACTTTGAATGTTAAGACCAATTTTACATTAGTTTAAAAAATCATCCACCGTGCTTTTCAGAGAAATACCGGGACTTGAACATATCAAAGCAACGTTAAGGCGCTCGGTGAAGAATAGCCATCTGGCTCACGCACAGCTGTTTGATTCTCCTGCTGGCGGCGGTGGCCTCGCCCTTGCCTTAGCATTTGCAACATACATTAATTGTGAAAACAAAAGTGATGAGGACGCTTGCGGCGTTTGTGCTTCGTGCGCGAAAATGGCCAAGCTGATCCATCCCGATTTTCACTTCATATTTCCCATCGCCACTTCAAAAAAGATCGACGGGAAAACCAGCGAGGCGTTTCTAGGCCTGTGGCGCTCATTTTTGCTGGAAAATCCTTATCGCATCCTTCCTGAATGGCTCGATCACATTAGTGCAGAAAACAAGCAGGGCAATATTTCCGTGGAAGAAGCGCGTGGGATTTTGCGAAAACTGTCGGTGAAGGCTTATGAAGGCGAATACAAAATTCTGCTAATCTGGAAACCAGACATTATGAATGCGGCTTCATCCAATGCAATCTTAAAAATACTCGAAGAACCGCCTGAAAAAACGTTGTTTTTGTTGGTTAGCGATCAGTCCGACAAGCTGTTAACCACCATTATTTCCCGCACGCAACGCATTAACATTCCAGCATTTTCAGATGAAGAGGTGCGTTATTTCCTGAAACTGCAACAGGTTAGCGATATAGCTGCCAATCAAATCGCTTACTTGTGTGACGGAAATTTGTCCGAAGCGTTAAAATTGGTTCAGGATGCGGAGGATGATCGTTCCGGCTGGTTTGCGGCGTGGATGCGCTCCTGCTATAAATACGATATTTCGCATTTGGTGAAGTTGGCTGACAATTTTGATGTGATGAATAAAGAAAAGCAAAAAGGCCTTTTAGAATACGCATTGAGGCTTTTTCGCGATATGCTGGTTTGGAGCCACGGCGCAGGCGAGCTTCTGCGTGTGCCCGAAGAAGAGCTTACATTTGTACAAAACTTTTCAAAAACGGTTAACTTTGATTCGCTCGAAAAAATGATCGGAGAGGTGAATCTTGCTTACTATCATATGGAACGGAATGTGCGCGCAAAAATGGTTTTTCTGGATCTTTCACTGACCGTCGCCCATTTTTTCCAACGCCGATGAAGCCAACGCTAGACATTATCGGCGCAACCGACATTGTGGATCTGCCCGATCTGGGCTGGTTTGATGTGCCCGTCCGCATTGATTCGGGTGCGACCACATCCTCCATTCATTGCTCGCGCGTAAGGCTGATCAAAGATGGCGAACAGCCGCAATTGTGTTTTTATCTGGATGCAAAAAAAGGCGCACCACAGCAATCCTACACGGTTTCGGATTTTAAAGAAACCATTGTGCGAAATTCGTCCGGAAAAGAAGAAAAACGTTATGTGATCAAAACGAAGATCACCATCTTTGGCAAAAAAATCCGGACAGAGTTTTCACTTGCCAACCGGCGTAAAATGAGATATCCCATCCTGTTAGGGCGCAAATTGCTGAATAAGCGGTTTCTGGTGGATGTCTCGCAAAAAGATTTATCCGCTGCAAAGCGTTCAAAGGCATCTCATCGTTCTCACGCCAGACATCAATCCTGAATTTACCCCATTTTATTTAGTTATTTATATGAAAATCGCCGTATTATCCACCAATCCCGACCTTTATTCAACGAGGCGTCTGGTGGAGGCAATTAAACAAAGTGGTCATCAGGCAGTGGTTATCGACCATGTGAAGTGCTTCGTCATGATTGAAGGAGGAAAACCGACCATCATTTACAAAGGAAAACCCATCACCGAAATCGACGCGGTCATTCCCCGGATCGGCACGTCTGTGAATGCATTTGGCTGCGCCGTGGTGCGGCAATTAGAGTTAATGAAGGTTTTCACTACCGTCAAATCACAGGCTATTCTGCGTTCCCGGGATAAGTTGCGCAGCATGCAAGTGCTTGCAAAATCTGGCGTAGACATCCCAAAGACGGTTTTCGCTAAAAATCCTGCGCAGGTCAACGAGCTGATCCACATGGTAGGCGGGCCGCCGGTGATCATTAAGCTGCTCGAAGGAACACAGGGTGTCGGCGTCGTTTTAGCAGAGACCATTAAGGCTGCAAAATCAACTATTGAAGCATTTTACGGCTTAAAAGCCAATTTTCTCATTCAGGAATACATTGCAGAGTCCAAAGGTGCCGATATCCGTGCTTTTGTAATCGGCAACAAAGTCATAGCCGCCATGAAACGCCAGGGCCACGAAAGCGATTTCCGCTCGAACCTGCACCGCGGCGGCGAAGGACATTTGATCGAACTAACAGAAGAAGAAGAACAAACGGCTATTGCAGCCGCCAAAGCACTAGGCGTCCGGATCGCCGGTGTCGATCTGCTGCAATCTGAGAGAGGTCCGCTGGTCATGGAAGTAAACTCTTCCCCCGGCCTCCGCGGAATTGAAGAAGTAAGCGGGATTGATATCGCCGCTTTAATTGTTGCCTATATTGAGGATAAGATTGTGATGGATGAAGGGGATACGGTTGGGGTTTGAATTAAGAAAAATTAGTAATCATGCATATAAAAATAGGAACGCGGGGAAGTAAGTTGGCGCTTTGGCAGGCGTATTATGTGGAGGGGCTTTTGAATGAAGGCGGCATTGATACGGAAATTGTCATTATTGAGACCAAAGGCGATAAAATCCTGACCCGTTCATTATCGAAAATAGCCAGTAAAGGCGTTTTTACGCAGGAATTGGAAGATCAATTGCTGGACGGCAGCATAGACATTGCCGTACACAGCGCCAAAGATCTGCAATCGCAACTGGATGATGCTTTCGAACTTATTGCCTTTACTGAACGCGAAAAGGCCAATGATGTTTTGGTAAGTCACAACACCGAACTTTCGCTCAAGAGCGGCGAAGCCTTCGTCATAGGAACCTCTTCCACGCGGCGGGTGGCTGTTTTAAGGCATTTCTATCCGCATATCCAAACCGTGGACATGCGCGGTAACCTACAAACACGCCTCAGAAAACTGAATGAAGGCCATTGTGACGCATTGCTCCTCGCCTATGCCGGCGTCCACAGAATGGAATACGATGATAAAATCGCAGAGCATTTGCTTTTAGACGAATTCACACCAGCAGTTGGCCAAGGCAGCGTCGCTATTGAATGTGCTGCGAATTTGGCGGAGGAAAAGAAAGCCATTATTAAAAAACTGATCAATCATCCCCAAACGGAAACCTGCCTCTTAACAGAAAGAGCATTCCTGAAACGCCTACAAGGCGGATGCAGCATCCCGGTTTTCGGCATGGCAACATTGCAAGAGGATCAGATCAACATTACGGGCGGTATAATTAGTTTGGACGGGCAAGAATTGATCCGGAGAACTGAAACTGGCTCAATATCATTTCCGGAAGAGTTGGGAACTGCATTAGCCGATGAATTGCTTGAAGCGGGAGCGGATCGGATTTTGAGAGAAATTAAAAGTCAGACGCCGACATTGTAAAATTGGATTGCGCATAAAAAAGGCGAAGCCCGAACAAATGTTCGGGCTTCGCCTTTTTCCATATTATCTAAAAATTATGGCTTCTTAGTTGTATCTGCTGGCACTGCTGGTTTTGCAGGGATAGCTGATGAATCTGCTGGAATCATTGGCCTAGCAGTTGAGTCAGCTGGCATAACCGGCTTCGCAGTTGAATCCGCTGGCATAACTGGCCTCAACATTGAATCTGCTGGCATTACAGCTGGGCTTGTCGCCGAGCCGGTTGGGGATGTCATAGGACGAGCCGTTGAATCCGGGCGAGTGCCTGGCTGCATGGGCATGCCTTGACCAGCTGGTCTGGCTGTGCTGTCGATACCTGCCGGGCGGCCTGCGCCTTCCGGACGGGAGGCATTTGGAGCAGATGGGCGCATGGTTGGCACTATTACTGCTGGCGCTCCTTGAACGGCACCGGCTCCTGAGCCTGCATCCATTCCACCACCTTCGCTTTTCTGGTCGTCATTGTTAACTGATTTTCTTCTGCGTGATTTCTGCTCGGTAAAGGTCATCTTACCTAAGCGATACGAGAAGTTTATCCGGAAACCTCTGTTGAACAGATAGTTTGTGTTATTCTGGGTGAATGATGGCGTTTCAAGCTGCGTCTTCATTTTGAATGATGGAGCCAGGAAGTTTTCCATTCCGAATCCAATGCTTCCGCGCTTGTTGGTAAAATCTTTCTTGATTCCCAAATCATACATTCTGAATCCTGCTTGCGTTCCTTGCAGCTGAACATCGCGTCCCCTCATGAAACCACCCGCTTGCAATCCCCAGCCATTTTTAATGTTCAGGCTGGTTCTGAAACGGCCACTCAATACGAAACCTGTGTTGGAAGCTGCCAATAAAGGATCTGGATTATTATTAGTAAGATCTGCGTAGTAAGCATCAAAACCTCCTCCTACCTGCCATCTTTTGAAGAATGTCATATTTCCGAAAACATTCACCCCATAATTTTTCTTCGAACCAATGTTACCATAAGTTGTCGTGATAACCCCCTGTTCGTTGGTCGTACGAATGCTTTCGATTGAACTGTTGGTAAAACGTGCAAATGTGGAGACGTTCACATAAAGCGAATTCTTGAAAAAGCTTGTTCCCAATTCCACCTGATCCGTCAATTCAGGACGGAGTTGCGGGTTACCCACAGTGATGTTCTGTGGGTTCGCCGCATTTTGATTAGGATTTAGGAATTGAATGCCTGGACGTTGAAGACGGCGGTTATAACCCAGCTTAACAGTTTGTCCTTTGCCAAATGTTTGGGACAAGTTCAGACTCGGCACCAGATTGCTGTAAGCCGGAATGCCCAGGTCACCCCGCTCACCCTGCGTCGCATCAATGCTGGTATACTCGTAACGCGAGCCCGCCTTCACGGTAAACTTGCTTTTTGTTGTATAAGTGTATGAAAAATATCCTGCTGCCACATTTTGGTCGTAATTCAGACTGCTCGCAGCTTGCGGCGTATCCACTGTATTGTAATAATCAAAATTACTTACCACCTGACGGAAGATGCCTTTTCCACCAAATTCAACCAGCTGATTGTCTTTCACCGGCGTCTGATAATCCACTTGAATGGTGCTTTCCTGATTATGGCTGGCGTTGTTGTTACCCTGACTTCCCAGCAACTCGCGCAATTGATTGTTATTCAATGAATAAATGTCAGCATCAAAATCATTCGTCCGGTTGTTACGGCTGAATTGCGTCGAAATGCTCAATTCCTGCTGTGGCTTGGCCAATGTTTTGATATAATCCACATTCACATCCCACGTGCCGGACAAGTCTTTTGTATTCACATCCCGGAAGCTATTGCGCGTTGTGCCGTCGCTTTGCGTGTTAAATGTTGACAAATCCTGCTGATTACGCATGTTACGCATCCCATAACGCACGCCGGCAGAAAGTGAAGTTTTGGAATCGATCTCATAATCCCATCCAAAGTTGTAAGAACCGAAAGCCATCTTATTATCCGACTCGCTCATCTGGCGGATAGAGAATTTGTCGATTTTACCAACTTGCAGGTTTTCAGATTTGCCCGGCATATTGTAGTTAAAACGGCCAAAACCTCCCAAACTGAAACCCATTTTACCAACTCTATAATTTCCTCTCAATCCCAGGTTAGAACCCCTGTTTCCAATTCCTGTATCCAAATTCAATGTTCCACCTTGAATCGTGCTTTTCTTGGTAACAATGTTAATGATCCCCGCAGAGCCTTCCGCATCATATTTAGCTGATGGCGAAGTGATTACTTCAACAGATTTGATCATATCGGCAGGAATCTGCTTCAATGCGTCCGCAACACTGGTTGCGATAATGGTCGAAGGTTTGTTATTGATCAAAACCCGAACATTAGAACTTCCTCTTAATGAGACATTTCCATCCAGATCGACGGTCAACATCGGCACTTTCTTCATCACATCCGAAGCGTCGCCACCTTTGCTGGTAATGTCCTTTTCGTTGTTATAAACAAGCCTGTCCACTTTCTCCTCAATCAATTGCGCCATGCCCACAACTTCAACCTCATTCAGCTGAACCACATCCGGCCCCAGGCTTACATTGCCCAGGTTAAGTTCTGTTTTGCGGTCAATCTTAATGTCATTGATGACTTTGGTTTTATAACCAATAAAAGAAATAAGGATTTTGAAGTTT
The DNA here is from genome assembly GCF_021390415.1 of Dyadobacter sp. CY327. Lineage (NCBI taxonomy): Bacteria > Pseudomonadati > Bacteroidota > Cytophagia > Cytophagales > Spirosomataceae > Dyadobacter > Dyadobacter sp. CY327. Next base: position 12,035 of record NZ_JAJUXJ010000013.1, read on the forward strand.
CCAGAAGCCACTTTGGTAAGCTCGAAAGCGCCTTTTTCATCCGTTGTCGTTCCGTCGATCGGGTTGTTTGTTTTAATGTCAACCAAAGAAAGCGCTGCAAATTCGACTGGTTTTTTGCTCACCGAGTCAATCAGGATTCCTTTAATTTTACCATTTCCTTTTGGCGTGTCCTCGGCCGTTCCCGGGATCACTGTCTGGCGCTGCGGCCTGTCATTTCCACCTCCGCGGTTTCCGCCAAATCCACCGCCGCCTCCCGGAAATTGCGCCAAGGCTGCGAAGCTCAGCAACGTCATAAGTATAATAGGAGTAACTTTTCTTATCATGTCCATGGTTGTATTGCAATAATTGTTCGATTCAATTTCAAAGTAAATACCTTAATCTGACAATAAATCGGTCAATAGATGGAAAGGACACTTCCACCGATCAAACCGCGCTTTCAGCCGATAAGTCCGCCAATTCTATTCTTAGAATAATGCAGAATTGAGTATTTGTGACGCGAAGTTGCTTTATAGAGTGATGGTGCTGATCAGTCGGTATTTGCAGGGCGTTAATCGATTGGGCTAGGCACTTTGATTTATTACACGTAAGATTGTAATTGCAAGCTACGTTTCCTGCAATAACCTAACAGACACAAAGATGGATGCAAATGCCGCCCGAAAATATCCTCCGTTTTTCCTGCATATACTGGGATGGAGTTTCCTGGCCCTATTCTTAATGTGGCAACCGCTGAGCTGGCAGATCCAATTTCCTATGACATTCTGGATCAAGCAGGCCGTTCAGTTTACGCTGTTGATTACGATTTTTTATCTCAATTACTATATATGGTTTCCCAAATTTCTGGCTAAAAACCGTTACGGCCGCTTTATTGTACTGAACCTGGTGTCGGTCGTAATGTTAGCTGTGATCATTGAGCAGGTAAAAATTTCAATCCACCACGGCGAGCAGATGGATCAGGCATTCAAAACGGCGCGGGAAACCAATGGCGATAAAAAGCGTCAGGATCGGCTCGACTATTTTGCATTGCTGACCGCCCTGCTGATAATCGGAATCAGCACCAGTGTGGCGGCTGTGAGGGAAACGCAGCGGGATAAACAATTTAGGGAAAACCTTGAAAAAGAGAAGATTAACTCCGAACTGTCTTTCCTGAAAGCACAGATCAATCCGCATTTCTTTTTCAACACATTAAACAACATATATGCCTTAACGGTCATCGACGTGGAGGCGGCGCGGGAAGCGTTGCATAAGCTGTCACGGATGATGCGGTATGTGCTTTACGAAACCCAGCACGGGACGGTGCTGCTGAGCCAGGAAATTGCTTTTGCGCAGGATTATATTCAATTAATGCAGCTGCGATTGACCGATAAAGTGACAGTCCACCTAGATCCGCCGAGCCCGATGCACGATGTTTCTATTGCTCCAATGCTGTTTTTGCCATTCATTGAAAATGCGTTTAAACACGGCGTTAGCGCTGTTCAGCCCAGCAGGATCGACATCCAGATCCGGCAGGACAAGCACAAGATTTTTGTAGAGGTCAGAAACACATTATTTACAGACAAAAGAGCCGTTTTGGACGAAAGCAACGGCATTGGGCTCGTTAATACGCAGCGTCGGCTCGACCTTTTGTATCCGGGTAAATATCAGCTGGAAGTGAATGAGAACAAAGAAGAAAAAGAATTTGAAGTTCATTTGGAATTAGAAACTGCATGAGCGTACTCCAATGCATAGCAGTCGATGACGAGCCATTAGCGCTCGGACTAGTTTGCTCTTTTATTGAAAAAACACCTTTCCTGGCACTTGCCGGGCGATATTCCAGTGCGGTTGAAGCATTACAAGCCATTCATTCCAAGCATATTGATGTCATTTTTTTGGACATTCAAATGCCTGATCTCACCGGCATCGAACTCGCGAGAGTCATTGATAAAGGGGATGGAAGGGCGCCGAGAATCATATTTACGACAGCATTCAACCAATACGCGCTCGACGGATTTCGCGTGGATGCGCTTGACTATCTCCTGAAACCCTTTAATTACGAAGAATTCCTGCGAGCAGCTTCCAAAGCGCAGGCTTACAGCGAGTTATTAAACAAAGCTTCTTCTGCAAGCCTACCTGATCCAAAGGATGCTTACTTGTTTTTAAAAGTTGAATATCAACTGGTTAGGATTGCTTACGAAGACATTCTTTATATGGAAGGTTTGAAGGATTATGTGAAGGTTCATTTAAAATCCGACTCAAAACCGATCCTTTCTTTAACCAGCTTGAAAGCATTGGAAGAAAAACTTCCTGTGTCCAAGTTTATGCGTGTACACCGCTCATTTATCGTAAATCTGGATAAAATCAGCGCTGTAACAAAAAATACCATCCAAATCGGCAGCATGACAATTCCCGTCAGCGACCAGCATAAGGATGGTTTTAATCAATTTTTGAGCAAATGGATGTAAAAGGAAGGCTTATTTAAGCTCTTCCTTTAAAAAATATCCGGTGTAACTTCCCTTCACTTTCGACACTTTTTCAGGCGTTCCTTCTGCAATGATGCGCCCGCCTTTTGCACCACCTTCTGGGCCAACGTCGATCACGTGATCTGCAACTTTTATTACGTCAAGATTATGCTCAATGATGAGCACTGTATTTCCCTTTTCAACCAGTTTGTTCAAAACATTCAGCAAATGTCTGATATCCTGGAAATGTAAACCCGTTGTTGGTTCATCGAGAATGTAAAGTGTTTTTCCAGTATCGCGTTTTGAAAGCTCTTCGGACATCTTAACGCGCTGTGCTTCTCCGCCGGACAATGTTGTTGCGTGCTGGCCTAACGTAATGTAACCCAAGCCAACATCATTCAATGTCTGGACTTTACGCAAAATTCTTGGCTGATTTTCAAAGAATTCCAACGCGGATTCCACAGTCATATCGAGAATGTCGGCAACGGATTTTCCTTTGAAGCGCACTTCCAATGTTTCCCTGTTGAAGCGTTTTCCTTTGCAGGTTTCGCAATTGATATGAACGTCCGGGAGGAAGTCCATTTCAATTTTTTTCATTCCGGCACCTTCGCAATCTTCACAGCGGCCACCTTTAACATTAAACGAAAAACGACCTGGCTTATAACCACGGATTTTCGCTTCGGGCAATTCGGCAAAAAGCGTCCGAATGTCTGTAAACAAGTTCGTGTAAGTCGCTGGGTTCGAGCGCGGTGTACGTCCGATCGGCGATTGATCCACTTCAATAACCTTGTCAATATTCTCCAATCCTTCCACTGATTTGTAAGGCAGCGGCTCTCTTCTTGATTTATAAAAGAACTGATTCAGTAACGGAAAAAGCGTTTCATGGATCAGCGACGACTTTCCGCTTCCACTCACACCCGTCACGCAAACCATCGTCCCCAGCGGAAACGACATGTTTACATTTTTCAAATTATGTCCCGTGCAGCCTTTGATAGAAATGGTCTTGCCACTTCCTTTCCGGCGTTTTTTAGGCACATCAATGGCAGTTCTTCCACTTAGATATTCAGCAGTTAACGAGCCATTTTGAAGAAAAACTTCTGGTGTTCCGGCTCCTACAACATTGCCGCCGTGACGCCCTGCACCTGGTCCAATGTCCAGAATGTAGTCAGAAGCCAGCATCATATCCTTATCATGTTCCACAACCAAAACAGTGTTTCCAAGGTCGCGCAAGCTTTTCAACGAATTGATAAGCCGCACATTATCACGCTGATGCAATCCAATGCTTGGCTCATCCATAATGTATAGCACGCCCGTAAGCTGCGTTCCAATCTGCGTTGCAAGCCTGATCCGCTGCGCTTCTCCACCCGAAAGTGTCCTTAATGCCCTGTTCAATGTCAGATAATCAAGTCCTACATCAAGCAGGAAACCAACTCTTTTTCTGATTTCTTTTAAAACTTCATGACCGATGACGCGCTGCTTTTCCTCCAATCTATCTTCCAAACCTACCAGCCATTCTGCCAACACCCGAATGTCGCTATCCGCAAGTTCTGCAATGTCTTTGCCATCCACCCGGAAATGCAAAGATTCCTTTCTCAGGCGTTTGCCATTACATTCCGGACAAGTTTGGACGGTCATGAAATCCTTTAACCAATCCTGGATTTTGTCATTTCCGCTTTCCTGCTGGCGTTTCAGGAAGTTGATAATGCCGTCAAATTTAGTGTCCCACTCTGTTCCCGGATATTTTTTGGAAGGAACGGGCACTGCATCTTCGCTTCCGTAAAGGACGAGCTTCATCGCTTCTTCCGGAAATTTGTCCAATGGTGTTGCTAATGTCACTTTAAACGGCTTCAACAAAACTTCCAACTGCTTGAAAATCCACGCTTCCCGATATTCACCCATCGGCGCAATTCCGCCTTTGGTAATGCTTAAAGATTTGTCCGGCATGATGGACTCTTCCGTGATCTCCTCAATCATTCCCAGTCCCTGACAAGTCGGACACCAGCCGTAAGGCGAGTTGAAAGAGAATGCATTAGGGGCAGGATCATCATAACTTATGCCCGATTCTGGGTCCATCAGGTTTTGAGAAAAATAGAAGGTTTCTCCTTTTTCATCCAAAACCATTAATGCGCCTTTTCCTTGCTTAATCGCCGTCGCCACAGACTGGCTCAACCGATAGCGCGATTGCGGATCTTCGGATTCTTTCTTAGGAACAACACGATCGATAACGATCTCAATGTCATGCACTTTATAGCGGTCGAGCTGCATTTTTGGCGTGATCTCCTGCACTTCGCCATCCACCCGCACTTTGTTATAACCAAGCCGCGCAATTTGAACAAAAAGCTCTCTATAATGTCCCTTCCGGCCTTTCACCGCAGGAGCAAGCAAGCTGATTTTTTTCCCTAAAAACTGTGTAAATAATTGATTAATGATCTGATCTTGCGATTGCTTGACCATTTTACGGCCCGTAACGTACGAGAACGCTTCGCCAGCGCGCGCATAAAGCAACCTCAGGAAGTCATAGATTTCAGTAACCGTCCCAACCGTCGAGCGGGGATTGCGGGAAGTGGTTTTTTGTTCAATGCTGATAACGGGCGACAAACCGCTGATCTTATCGACATCCGGCCGCTCCATTTCACCGATAAAACCACGCGCATAGGAAGAAAAACTCTCCATATAACGGCGCTGACCTTCTGCATAAATCGTATCAAAAGCTAAGGAAGATTTCCCGCTGCCGCTGATGCCGGTGACCACCACAAGCTTGTTCCGCGGGATATTGACGTCTATGTTCTTTAAATTATGCTCGCGTGCGCCTTCTACTTCAATTAAATCCTGGCCTTCGAGCTCAGTTGCATTCAAATGTTCCAAAATGATATTTCCGTTTGCGATAAAGTTCAGTAAAACTGGTTATTGGATAACCAAAAAAATCGGCTCAGAGTTGCAAACTTTCCTGACAACATTCCGGCTTGCATGCGCCGTACAAATCACCGACCGCTAAAATAGATACTAAGTAATGTTGCCTGCGTGTTCTTTATTATTTTAGCAAAAATTTGCTGCCAAAGGTGCGTCAAATTCTTACTGTCAAATTTGAAGATCATGAAAATCAACAACGAAAGCGAATACGAAAAAGCCTCTGAACGGGCGGATGAAATTTTTGGTGCGAAAAAAGGCTCGCCGGAAGAACAGGAGTTGAAAGAGCTGCTGAAAGCGATCAAAGATTATGAAGATGATTTTATCCGGATGTTAAAAGAGAATGACTAAGCCCCTCGATCTGCTCGCAACGGGCGATAAACCTTTCCGTGCTCGCTACACGAACTTCTGCGATTAACCGACATTCCATTTCAAAAACTTGCTCTCGCACAGGCAGTTCCATTTCCTTCACAATCCGCATGACATCATTCATTTGCGGATAGGAAAATTTAAGGTGATATAAATTATAAAAGTGCCTTGTAACAATCTCAGACTGGTTTAAAGCATCCTCGGTTGCCAGTTTATACGCATTAATCAGTCCCGGAACACCCAGCAATGTGCCTCCAAAATAGCGCACAACCACGACCAGAATGTTCGTCACATTTTTCGAATACAATGTGTTCAAAATAGGTCTGCCCGCAGTTCCAGAGGGTTCGCCATCATCGCTCATCCGGTAACTCATCCGATCTGCTCCGAGCCGGTAAGCATAGCAATGATGCACAGCTTTGGGATGCAGCTCCCGCAATGTTGCCAGATGTGTTTTCGCATCCGTTTCACCTTCTATTGGAAAGCTGTAAGCCAGAAACTTGCTGCCTTTGTCTTTGAAAAAACCTTCCACTGGACCAGTGACGGTTTGGTAACTATCGTCAAATAACACGGGCGCGGCGTTTTTTAAATTGGTAAATCAAAACTGTGTAAATCAATGCAGCCAATGCAAAACCAGCCATGACGAAGAAAACCAACGGCAAATTCCCCCGATCATTTGCGAAAAGCTCAGCGGACAGAAATGCCCCTAACCCAATGCCCGCTTCTAAAGAAATGAACATGGTTGCAATGGACCGCCCGCGGTTATCATCCTGGCTCAAATCCACCGTCCACGCCGAAAGCACCGGCGACAAAATCCCCATTGACATGCCAAAAAACGCCGCACCGGCAAAAAACATTGGGACGGAATTAGCATAACCAGTTAAAATCATCGCAATAATGAGCACAATGCAACCAGCAATGGTCACAGGAATTCGGCCATGTCTGTCTGATATTTTTCCAGCAAAAAGCCTGATCAGAATCGAGAAGATTGTAAAAAACATGAAGTAAAAACCGCGGTTGTGCAAGCCCAGATAACCACTAAAATCCGGCGTAACCGTCGCAACAGCGCCGTAACCGAAATAGCAAAGGAATGTCACAAGCGCCGGACTAAAAACAGCTGGCTCAAAAATATCGCGTCTGGTAATTTGAAATGCATTCCACGAAAGTCGCTCTTTTTTAACAAGCGTTTCCTTCATATTCAACAGAATTGCAATGGACAAAAACGCAAACAATGATGACGTGTAAAACAACGCATTCAGTGAAAAAGCCTCACTAATCATGCTTCCCACCGCCGGCCCGAACGCAGAACCCACGCCCATACACATGCCATGCGCACCCATCGCCTCCCCGCGCCTGTCGGCAGGAACAATGTCAGCAACATATGCGGATGTTCCAGTTGGTTTGAAGCCGGTTGAAAAGCCGTGAACCAGCCTGAGAAGCAGGAATGGCATTACTGTTGTAAATATTGGATACAAAAATCCGCAGACAAAGCAGACAATCGAGCCGAATGCCATGACAGGAACGCGGCCTATGCGGTCGGTTAAGCGACCACTGAATGGACGGGAAAGTCCCGCTGTTAATGTGAATAAACCAATGATAGCGCCCTTATATTCGGCACCGCCCATCTCCGAAAGATATCCCGGAAGCTCGGGAATGAGCATGTTGAAGCTGGAAGAAAAAAGAAACGAACTGAGGCCAAGTAACCAGAATTGCGTTGTGAAGATACTTGGAGAACTTGTACTTTGCATTACACAAAAGTACGGATTTGATCTAAAAAATGAGGAACGTTCGGTAACTACTTAAAATTTGCCCTTGATCCCGAGGATGCTCAGGTCTACGCCGGCAAGGGTCTTTCTAGCCTGCTCCATCTTCCGTTTGATGAAAGGTGAATCGTTGTGCATTCCACTCTTCAAATTTGGATCGATTGTCGCCTTAGGGCCATCAATTAAGCGGTTCTTCTTTGTTTCCATAATACTAGGCATCTTTTTGTTTTACTATAAACGCATCAAACTTAAAATCTGTTTCATAGGGCATTATCTCACCATCAAATATACCGTAAACAATTAACCTGGTCTCCCAATTCGGCTTTTCCTTTCTTAAAATGATTTGATACATCCTCGTTCGCGATGGAGTGCTTCCCTGAAAGTATACAGCTTTATTTTTATGGGTGTCAAGGAACTCAAGCAGAATTCGAATAACCGTAGCTAAAACCATATTTGTATCTTTATTGTCAGTCACCGCACGATCATCAATCTCATTGTTCTCAGTCAAATCGCCAAACGCGAAATTGCATACATCGTCGGAAATCAATAAAAATTCAGCTTTTTTACGAACGATACGCTTTTGAGATATACTGCTAAAAGTGAAAGACCGATAATCCTCCGAAGCCAGGTAGGGGTAATAATTATGTTTCAATAGTATGTGATTAAATCAGACTGCAAGTTAAGTTAAATCAGCAATTTCGAAAATCGGTTTTTGGTGGTTCCTGGTTTTTTCCCAACTTTAAAAAATGGTACGCATATTTTATAAAGAAGGTCGGTTGATCAAGCGCGAGAATGATATTCGCGAGCTTGGGAAAGTTAAAAATCTGGTTTGGGTGGATTTGCAGTCGCCGAGTGCGGAGGAAGAGGAATGGGTCGAGAATAAATGCAACATCAGCTTCCAGACGCCGCAGGAAATCGTTGAAATTGAGAGCAGTTCACGGTTTTTTGAACAAAATGACACGATTAATGCCAACTCCAATTTCCTGAGAATCGACCGGGACGGATACGAAATGTATCCCGTTTCCTTTATTTTATATCAAAATGTGCTCTTCACTTATCGTCGCGGCGATTCTAAAACATTTGCGGATACGGTCAAGAAAATGAAAGTGAGCACGGAAAGCATTCAGAGTGGTGTGGATTTCATGTTGCTGCTGTTGGAAACGCGCATTGAAGCCGATGCAGATTCGCTGGAAGGCATTTCGCGTGACATTTCGGCTATTAGTAAGGACCTTACACACGAACAAAAAGCCCGTCAGGAAGTTCTGATCCGCATTAGTGGTTTGCAGGAAATTACCATGATGCTGCGCGAAACGAGTATTGACAAACAACGCGTGCTCTCCGGGATTTTAAGAAGTCAGTATTTTCCAGAAGACAGGAAAGAGCATTTGCGGATCATTCTGAAAGACGTCAGTTCGCTGCTGGAATACACCACATTCAACTTCGAACGCCTTGAATATCTGCAAAATACATTCATGGGTTTGATCAACATTGAGCAAAGCCAGGTAATCAAGATTTTCACCGTGGTAACGATCATTTTCATGCCGCCAACGCTTATCGCAGGGATTTTTGGCATGAATTATAACCATATTCCCACCACCGCAGAGCCCTGGGGTTTTGGGCTTTCGCTATTCCTGATGGTGTTCTCCTCGCTGATTGTGCTTTGGTTTTTCCGCCGAAAACGCTGGATTTAAGCTTCGTTCGGAACCGCGTAAAAGTTGAAGGTTTTCCACTTATTCATATCGCGTGGGCCTTCAATTTTGATAATTTTCGCGTTCTCGTCGAAGTCGGAGAAATAATGTAATGTGTAGCCAAATTCAGAAACGATGTGGTAAAGTTCGGCGCGCTCTTCGGTGGTTGCTTTTGGAAAACATTCAGCTACAAGCACAGGTTTAAATTGCCGGATAAGCTCACTGATCGAGCGAATCACCTCCATATCAGCGCCTTCCACATCCACTTTAATGAAGGAAAGCTTATTTAATAAAGAAGCATAATTGGATTTCAGAAACTTTTCAAGGTTAATGCCCTTGATTTTTTCAGGAAGCTGAAACGCACCCTGGTCTTCCACAATTTCATTGGAAATGCCGCCATTGCCGAATGATGCCTCCGATGAACTGTAAAAAAACTCGCCGTCCTCTTTCGTTATGGCGTAAGGCAGCGGGATAATGTTTGTTTTATCAACATTAAGCGCTACATTTTTTTCTAAAATCTTAAAAACGTGCGGGTTAGGATCAAAGCCGATCGTTGTGCCGGTTTTCCCGGTAGCGAGTGCCATAGGGACAGTCGTGTCGCCGATGTTGGTGCCAATGTCAATGCAAAGGCTTCCTTTTGGAATGAATTTCTTGAAAAAATTGACTTCTTCCTGCGTTATCACCTTTGGGTTTACCAAGGGGTTTTTCCAGTTTGCAAATGATATTTCACCTTCCTCGGCCAACACAAATGTGTCTGTTTTGTGAGGATATTCCTGAAATTGGCGGCGTGCTTTTTTCCTGGCCAGTGAATTTTTAAAATACTCAAACATGTAACGTAGGAATTTCGTGAGTTTCTGAAATTACAATATTAAGTATTAAAACGCGAAATTATGTTATCCATTTATAGTCATTTAAACGCTGTATTCACAATAACCTGTAATTTCTGAACTCAAACAGCCGCTTGCCCGTCCGCTTTTCATACCAGTAAAGCATTGCATCTTTGAACTTGAACCGCTTCTTCGAAGCGTCGAGTTCTACCTTCCAGTTTTGGCGGCTAATGCGTTCTTGCATCACAGCCGGGTGCGTTTCTTCAAAACGTTTTAAAGAATCAAATTCTTCATAATTGAAAACATCGTCCGATTCCAGAATCTTCTCCCAAGCCTCACCCTCATTCCAAAAACGGCTTACATTTTTCATCTTGGTTTTCATCTGTGCCGGACTTTTCACCCAGCCATAATGATAAACCGCCGCGCCCGAATGCTTCACATTCAATTTCTGATTGCCTCTCCGAAAACCCTGCGCATCACGATAAGCCGAAATAGGCTGACCTTTCGGATTCTTCTCATTCCTTATAATGCGGATTTCGCGGCGATACCATTTTCTGCTGTCGCCAATGTAATCGTAAGTGCCATAAAAATGCACATAATCAAAGAGCAACGCTTCAACCCGCTCATCATTCAAATGTTCCCGGCAAGCTTCGATAATGGTTTTGTGATATTTCTCATGCACCGCTTCGTCGCCCTGAATGTAAAATGCCCAGTCCGAATCGGGTGAAATTTGCTTCAAAGCCTTGTCTGTTTCCACTGCCAGCACTTTTCCGCCTGCCCGCAGCGACATGTCCCATTCCGATTCCACGATCCTGATTTTGTCTGACGGAATCGCCTTGATCAGCGCCAACGTATCGTCATCGCTTAACCCGACGCTCACCAGCATTTCGTCTACAACAGGCAATATGGACATGATCGCTTCTACAATCGGGTAATCGTTGATGATGGCATTCCTGATGATCGTAAAGCCGGAAATCTTCAATGTAAGCGGGATTTAAAGTGATGTGAGCGCGACAAAGTTAGCTTATTCGTCCTAAGAATATCCCCAAAATAAGAATTCAATTTGATCCGTTTCTCCTTGAATTTTCAAAGCAAAGCGTGTAGATTTGTTTCCTCCAGCCCTGCAAATCCGGCCAGGGCAATTCAAGAAATTATACATCAGGTCCTCGTAAAAATTTTTAAATACTTATGTCACAAGAACTTACCAGACAGGAACCCCTGTTAGTAGAAGATCCTTTGCGGTTTGTGCTATTTCCGATCAAACATTCCGATATCTGGGAAATGTACAAACGCCATGAAGCGTCTTTCTGGACGGCCGAAGAGATCGATCTTTCTCAGGATATGAAAGACTGGGAGAACCTGAACGACGGTGAAAGGCATTTTATCTCGCACGTGCTCGCATTTTTTGCGGCGTCGGACGGGATTGTGAACGAAAACCTGGCGGTCAACTTTCTGAGCGAAGTACAATATGCAGAAGCGAAGTGCTTTTACGGCTTCCAGATCGCGATGGAGAACATTCACTCAGAAACTTATTCGCTGCTTATCGACACATACATTAAAGATCCGTCTGAAAAAGACCATTTGCTAAGAGCGATCGATACAATTCCGTGCGTTCAGAAAAAGGCGGAATGGGCATTGAAATGGATCAATAGTCCTGTTTTCGCAGAAAGAATCATCGCATTCGCAGCCGTGGAAGGAATTTTCTTCTCAGGATCGTTCTGCTCTATTTTCTGGCTCAAAAAACGTGGCTTGATGCCTGGACTTTCATTCTCGAACGAGCTGATTTCCCGCGACGAAGGCTTACACTGTGAATTCGCATGTTTGCTTTATACAAGACACATTGTGAATCAGTTACCGCAAGAACGCGTGATTGAAATTATGATGGATGCAGTTACGATTGAAAAAGAATTCGTAAGCGAAGCATTGCCCGTGTCCCTGATCGGCATGAATGCAGACCTGATGAATCAATACATTGAATATATCGCGGATTTCTGGCTGGAAAGATTGGGCTGCGAAAAACAATTCGGTTCCGCTAACCCATTCGATTTCATGGAGTTGATCTCACTTCCGGGAAAAACAAACTTCTTCGAAAAACGCGTTGGAGAATATCAGAAAGCTGGCGTAATGAGCGGTGTAAAGGATAAAGATTCAGGACATAAGATCTCGTTTGATTCTGATTTTTAAGTAATATGTTAGCTTAAAGCAGCCCTGTCAGCCTGAGCGGAGGGGGGGGGGGGGGGGGGGGCAGGCGGGGCGGCGGGGCGCAACCCACCGGGGCGGTGGGGGGG